>JAFMGZ010000064.1:10761-18796 GCA_017854855.1 Sulfitobacter sp.
GTCGGGATCATAAACCAGCGTGTCGATCACCATGCGCGAAGACTGCGCCAGCGAGAATATGGTCCCGTCACTGAAAGTTACCGAAACCGTGCCATCCGCCGCGGTTGAAATGATGTCATTTTGGTAGATCTTTACACCAACTTCCAGATCATCGACTGAGCCATCGCTGCGTTGCACAGTCGAAAGCCCCCCGATGGTTTCGACCTGACCAATCGGCACTGGTGCCTGAACCTGACCCAATTGCGCGTATTGCGCATCCATGCTGGACCCGGCCAGACGGGCCGCAAGATGCCCGGCCAGCACCGCACCATTTGCCGCCACCAGATCAACCGGCGTGGCGGCAGTGAAATATTCCGGCACGACAAGGACGGGAACGCCATCGTTGGACAGAACCAGATCCTGGCCATTGCGCGCAAACTGCGCCTCAAAAAGTGCGACCCCTTCGGGAATGTTGACCGCATCGGGACCTGCCGAAGTGTTCAGTGTACCAAGCGCGACGTATGTGCCGTCAGCAAAATCATAGTCACGGGCCATACATGAATTCCTAAAATGAAATCGTTTTCCAAATAGTGGTCGTCTTAATTTTTGTCGTTCTGGTGCTACTATATCTTTTTATGCCCAAGACCAAAGCGAAGTTGATCACAGCTGCGGCAAAAAAGGCCCTGGCCGGGGCAATTGATGATCTGGTGATGCTTTTCCCGCCTGCTGGCCCTGCGACCTGTCAAGTGGCAGAAGTTTCCATTGCCAAACGGGGCTGAAAAGGGTCGCATGGCGGGATTGAAGATCGCGTTTCGGCCCCCGGCGAATTTGATTCGGGGTGCAATCAATTGAATTTATAGGCTGGCTTTGACATGAGATGGTTTGTGCGAAAGGTGGGCTGGGCCCGTTTTGCAGGTCTTGCGCTTTTGATCGCATTGCTGGCCGTGCGTATCGCCGATCCTGTCTTTATTGAACGGCTCAGGTTGCAGGCCTTTGACACCTACCAGCAGATCAATCCGCGCGAGCGCCTTGGCGCACCTGTCGCGATTTTGGATGTGGATGACCGCAGCCTGGCCGAGGTGGGCCAATGGCCCTGGCCGCGCACGCAGATCGCTGAGATGACGCTGAAGGCGATGCAGGCAGGGGCCGTGGCCGTCGCCTTTGACGTTATTTTCTCTGAGCCTGATCGGCTGTCGCCTGAGAATATCGCGCTGGATAACCCTGATTTGCCGCAGTCCGTGCGCGCAGAGCTGCGCAAGCTGCCGCCCAATGATGAGGTGCTGGCCCAGGCATTTGCGCGGTCGCGGGTTGTGGTGGGACAGACCAGCATGCGCAATGCCGGTTCAGGTGAGGCGGGCGGCCCTGCGCCGCTGGATGTGCCGCATGCTATTCTGGGGCCAAACCCTGACAGGTTCTTGTTGCGGTTTCCCGATCTGATCCAGAACCTTGAGGTGTTGGAGAATGCAGCCGCCGGGCATGGGATGTTTACGGTTCTGCCTGATCCTGATGGCGTTTACCGCCGGGTGCCCGTGGTGATGCAGGCCCAAGGGGCCTACCGGCTGGGACTGTCGATCGAACTGCTGCGCATCGCGACCGGCGGCGAGGCTTTTGCCATACGTTCAAACGACGCTGGTATCGACGGTGTCGTTGTCGCCCGGCAGCTGATCCGGACCGAACAGGACGGCACCGTATGGAATAACTTTTCCCCAAGCAGCCGTGACCGGTTTGTGTCAGCGGTTGACCTGCTGAATGGCACCTTGCCGCCCGGACGGCTGGCCGGGCATCTGGTCCTGGTCGGCACCTCTGCCATCGGGCTGGAGGATTTTCGCGCCACGCCGCTGGGCCTGCCGATGGCCGGAGTTGAGATCCACGCCCAGGTTTTGGAAAACATCCTTGGCAAGTCGCTGCTGTATCGCCCGAACTACGCCATCGGGCTGGAACTTGCCTTTGTGGCGGGCATGTCCTTGCTGGTGATCATCATGGCCCCGATGCTGACGGCGACCTGGCTGTTGCTGGTGACGGGCACGTTGATCGCGATCAGCGCGGGTGGGGCCTATTACCTGTTCATCGACTCGTTGCAGTTGATCGACGCCACTTTCCCGGTCCTGTCGGTATTCCTGGCCGCTTTGCTGATGTTCAGCATCAACTACATTCGCGAAGAGATCCAAAAGCGCGAGATCCGGGGCGCGTTTGGCCAATATGTATCGCCCGATCTGGTCGCGGCATTGGCCAAGGACCCACATCAGCTGAAGCTGGGCGGAGAGCGGCGGGAACTGTCCATCCTGTTTACCGATGTCCGAGGTTTCACAACGATTTCAGAAAGTTTCAAGGAAGACCCCACAGGGCTGACCGCGCTGATGAACCGCTTCCTGACGATCATGTCAGACGCGATCATGGACAAGAACGGAACGATCGACAAATACATGGGCGATGCGATCATGGCCTTTTGGAACGCCCCTTTGAATGAGGTGGATCATGCGCGCCTGAGCTGTGCAGCGGCCCTGCAGATGATGGTGGATATCGATACCCTGAACGCTGTGCGGCTGAAGGAAACCGAAGGCAAGGCTGTTCCAATTGATATCGGCATCGGCATCAACACAGGCGATTGTGTGGTTGGAAACATGGGCAGCGACAAGCGGTTTGACTACAGCGCGCTGGGGGATCCGGTGAACCTTGCCTCGCGGTTGGAAGGTCAGACGAAATCTTATGGTGTGGACATTATCATCGGGGCCAGTACCGCCGCATTGGTCGAAGATGAATTTGCGGTCATCGAGCTGGATCTGATCAGGGTGAAGGGCAAACTTTTGCCGGAACATATCTATGCGTTGATCGGGGATGAAAGCGTCAGGAAAACCCAAGGTTTCGCGACCCTCAAGGCCGCGAATGAGGCCATGATCGAAACCTATCGGGGTCAGGATTGGGCTGCGGCATTGACAGCGGCAGAGCAGATGCGTGCCGCCGGGCGCGCCTTGTCGGTTGATCTGGATTTCTTTGCGGCACTTTACGAAGAACGCATCGCGTCCTTTCAGTTTGCCCCGCCCCCCGAAGAGTGGGATGGCGTGTTCGTGGCCACAAGCAAGTAGTCGCGGATCACCTTTCGCGAAGCGCCTCTGCCTGCGCCCGACGCAGCGGTTTGAGAAGGTAGGTCAAGACACTCTTTTGTCCGGTCTGGATGTCGACACTTGCCGTCATGCCCGGTGTGATTGCCAGAGGATCATCAATCGGGCCCACCTCGTTCTTCTTGGTGCGCACCACGACCTTGAAAAACTCGCGGCCTTCGGGATCGGTAATCGTATCTGCCCCGATGCGGGTGACTTCACCGTCCAAAGAGCCGTAGACGAGGTAATCATAGGCGGTGATTTTGACCGCAACCTTGTCGCCGGGTTTGATAAAGGCGACATCGCTGGGCAGAATATTCGCCTCTATCAGCAGGCCGTCATCGCTGGGCACGATTTCGGCCACAGGTATGCCGGGTTGTACGACAGCACCAAGCGTATTGACCGTCAAACGGTTCACCGTGCCCCGAACAGGCGACCGTAGCTGCGTGCGCAGCACACGGTCGTCCGCCGCTTTGAGTGCCTCCTGGACCACGGCCAATTCGACCTGCACCCGCGCCAGCCGTTCGCGCGCGGACAAAACATAAGAGGATCTGGCCGCCGCGATCTGGCTTTCTGCCTGGGCCAGTGCCGCCTGCAGCCTTTGCCGCGATGCCTGTCCCACGGACAGATCGCCGCGCAGTTCAGCCAGTCTGGAATTCACACGAAGCAATTCAATCTTTGGCACGGCATTCTGTGCCACCAGTTCAGAGATCAGCAGCTGCTCTTCGCTGAGCGGCGCGATCATTTCCTGTCGCTTGATCTGCATCGCGTCAAGCTCTGCCAGCTCACTGCGTTTTTGCGCCACGGTGTCCTTGAGCACGGCCATTTCCGCCTCGAATTGTTTGCGCCGTGAATAGAATACTTCGGTTTCGACACCTGTGGCCAGTGGATGGCGCTGGACAAATTCAGGATCGAATTGAAGCGCGGGACGGGTCATCGCCTCGGCTTCCAGTCGGACCTGTTCGGCCAAAAGCGCGGTTTCCTGACGTTTCAATTCGCCCTGTTTGGACTGGAACCCGGTATCGTCGATCTGCATCAGGACCTGACCAGATTGCACATTGTCCCCTTCGGCCACGAGGATCTTTCGCACGATGCCGCCTTCAAGGCTTTGGACAATCTGCAATTGCGACGAGGGGATGACGCGCCCCGTGCCCCTTGTGACTTCTTCGATCTCGAACAGATAGGCCCAGACCAGAAAGCCAAGAACGATGGCCGCGATCATAAAAAGCGGGACCCAGCGGCTTTGATACAGCGCGCTTTGTCCGGCGGCACCGACGTTGTTCACATATTGCTCTTCAACTTGACGCACAAACATCGGTTCAGCCCTTGCTCCCCTGTGCGAGTTGATTTTCCTTCAGCGTCTTGATCACGCTGTCCTTGCTGCCATCAAGCACCTTTCGGCCCGCATCAAGGATGACAAAACGGTCTGCAACAGCGGCCAGTGATTGCCGGTGCGTGCACAGGATCAGCGTGGTGCCGCCCGCGTTCAATTCTTTGAGACGCTCGCAGACAATGCGCTCCATCTCTTGGTCCATCGCATTCGTAGGCTCATCCAGAAACAGCAGCTTGGGGGATTTCAGCAGCACCCGCGCCAAGGCCAATGCCTGCGACTGCCCCCCTGACAAACGGCTGCCGTTTTCCGATAGCTGCATTTCCAGGCCGCTGGAATGGCTGGCCACAAAGGCACCAAGGCCGGAATAATAGAGCGCTTGTTCGATCTCTTCCTGCGTGGCGTTGGGCCGTGCCAGCAACAGGTTTTCCTTGAGCGTGCCAGTGAACAAATCGCTGTTCTGGGGCAGATAGCCGATACCGTCGCGCAATTCTGCGCGGTCATATTGGTTCAGACCAAAGCCATCTACCCGGATGGTCCCCTGTTGCGGTTCAATCAGACCGCACAGCAGTTTGCCAAGCGTCGTCTTGCCCGACCCAACCTTGCCCAAGAGCGCCACGCATTCACCCGGCTGGATGTCGAGCGTGAGGTTCTGAACCGCCGGAACCTGCGTGTCGGGGTAGCTGAAGGTCACATCCGTCAGGTCCAGCGCGGCCGCCTTGACACGCAGATGGGAGCGGACGGTTTGCGGCTTGTCGCCGCGCAATGCCATCATCTCATTAAGCGAACGAAGGGACTTTATCGCGTATTGCAGACGGAACGTGGCCTGCGCGATGGCCGACAGCGGGGCAAGGGCGCGGCCCGACAGGATTGATGCCGCGATCAGGGCACCGATGGTGATCCGCCCTTCAAAGATCAGGTAAACGCCCCAGACGATGATGCCGACGCTGACACATTGCTGGATGAACATGGTCGCATTCATCGAGAAGTTGGACCAGAACCGGGCTTTGCCGGTCACGCGGGCAGTGGCCGCGATTGCGGTTTCCCATTCGCGCTGCATGCTGCCTTCGGCATTCAGTGTCTTGACCGTTTCTGCCCCGCGCAGGCTTTCCATGAGGATGGTTTGACGGCGGCTGGCCAGTTGCACAGCACTTTGCGCTGTAGTGCTGATCGCCGCGCGCGAGATCATCGCGATGATCAGCACAATCGGGATGGCCAGTGCTGGCAGCAGGGCCAGCGGACCCACGATGCTGAAAAGCACCAGCAGAAAGACAGCGATAAACAGCAGGTCGAAAAATGACACGAACGTGCTGGAGGCCAGAAAATCCTTTACGGTTTCATATTCCCTGATCTGTCCGGCCAGACCGGCAGAACCGCCGGGGCGCGTGAGAATGCCAAGATCAAGGGCGTGGCGGTAGATCGACGTGCCAACCTTGAGGTCGATGCGCTGGCTGATCGTCTCTATGATGGACAGGCGCACGGTGCGCAGCACAAGGTCTGCACAAACCGCGATGCCCACGCCGATCGCGAGGGTCCACAGGGTAACAAAAGCCAGGTTCGGCACGACCTTGTCATAGACATTCATGATGAACAAAGGCAGCGCCAAGGCCATCAGGTTCAGCAGCAAAGAGGCCAGAAGGATCTGTAGCCAGGACGCCCAATGCGCCCGGACAGGGGCCCAGAACCAATGCCCGCCCTGCTGCGCCGTGATGCCTGAGGGGCTGTCTGCGTCCTCAAAGGTGACCAGCATCACCAGCGGCTCTATCTGCTTTTGCAGATCCCGGGTCAGACCGGTGTGCAGCGCCATTTCGTCGTGTGGGTCATGCCACTGCGCCTGGCCTGCTTTTTTGTCCAAAGAGGTCAGGATCAGCGGGCAGCCGTTTTTTTGAAACAGGACACAGGGCAGCACGATCGGGTCAAGCTGGCGCAGTTTCTTGCGATAGCGGATGTTCTTGAGGCCCACGGTTTCCAGTGCCGCGCCCAGCGTTTCAGGCTGGGCGATGTCGGATTGACCGCTCAGCCGCGTTGTAATCGCAACCTTGGAATAGGGGCGGGCAAAGAACGACGCGAACCAACGGACAATGTCATGCCCAAGATCACGAGCCCCCGGTGACACCACCGGCTGGTCCGGCGGGATAACTGGGACCTCTTGCCGGGTCATTGATCCAAAAGAAGCCGGCCGCTGTCGATGACTTGACGCGGCTTTTGGCCCTGACGTGGCGCAAGCTGTTCGGCCATCACGCGGTCACTGTCCTTGATGCCGAAATGTTTGGCCAGCTTGCTTTGCGCGGCAAGGGCGCGGTACCCGTTATAAGACAGGATGGCGGCGGCGTTGATCTGCTGAAAACGCGCATTATACAGGCGGTTTTCCACTATCAGCAGGTCCAGAACACTGCGGGTCGCCATTTCGAATTCCTGATTATAGCTGGCGCTCATGCGCTGCAGAGAGCGGGTTTCGGACCCCAGAAATTCGCTGCGGACCATATTTGTCTGAAAGGCAGTCCATGCGACAGTCGCCAGTTCCTCTACTTCGCGGATCACGGCCATTCGTTGATAGAGCGCTTCATTCTTGCGTTCGCTCAGGCCCATGCGGCGTTCATTGCGCATCCCGCCATAGAGTTGCCAGGATACGCCGACACCGACAAAGGCACGCTTTTCGCTGCCCCTGGAGCCATCCAGATTATTGCCCACGGATGCCCCCGCGTTCAGCTTGACCTGTGGCGCATAGTCAGCTTCGGCGACTTTTTCTTCGAACCCGCGGATATCGACAGCCTTGCCAGCGACGCGCACCCGGTAGCTGTTGGCGACGCTGCTTTTGACATATTCTTCAATCGACGCCGGTGGGCGTACGGGCTTGGGCAGGGCGAAATTTGCATGGGGGGCGATGCCGACCAGACGTTTGTAGCGTGCCGATGCCTCAGCCAGACGGCGCTGGATTTCGGCGATCGTGGCCTGAGCAGAGAAGATTGCGGATTCAACCTGGAAATAGTCACTGGCAGGCAGCCGCCCGCCGTCGACCATCGTTCTGGCCTGGCGCGATATCTGGCGCAGGCGTCTGAGGTTCCGTTCTGCCACGCCGAGAAGTTGCTGTTGCCGCGCGATGTTGATGTATTGCTCTGTGACCATCAGGGCCATGGTTTCTGAGGCATCAAGCAACTGAAACGCACTTTGATCAACGCGTGCTGCTGCTGCATAGACCTGGTTGGCGCGGGCAAAGCCGTCAAACAGCGTCAGTTCTGCCACGACGCCAAGCTCTGATTTGATCTTGGCTGTCGCGTTGTCGGCAGGCGACAATCCTTGGGGGTTGTCGACATATTCATTCCCAACATCACCAAACAAACGCACCGTCGGCATGAAGCCTGCCTGGGTCTGCAAAAGATCATAGGTCAGGGCACGAAAATTCGCGTCCGACGCCTTGATCTGCGGGTTCGATGTAAGGGCGGTTTGCACAGCTGTTTGCACACTATGGGCGGAGGCTTGTGCAGCAGGGAGAATAAAGGCGAAAGCACCAGCAAAAATCAGTGAGGTCAATTTCATCAAGGGGTCCTCAGAAAATACGGAATATGTATCGTCGCAAAAGTGCCGCCATGCTCTAATCCAGCAAAAAGCGAGGAAATTCGTTAAAACT
>JAFMGZ010000065.1 GCA_017854855.1 Sulfitobacter sp.
CGATGCCGCAGGTGCCCGTTTGCTCAAAACCGGTTTCGGGATGGGCGGGCAGATCCTTGAACATCGTCGTCAGCTGATCTGTGCTGTCAGCGATGACGGGCAGAATAGCCATTCAATTCTCCTTGGTGTTTAGCTGAACCGCCGCATAGATAGGCCGGGAATTAGCACCATCCAGTTGCGACCTTTCACAGCACCCCGTCCCGGTCACGCCGGAGGCCGGCGTCATATGATCTAAGCGCGGCGCATCACGGCTGCGCGACGGTGGCATGTGCCTGGACACGGCCATGTAGCAATACCCTTACCTCGGTCCCATCGCGATCTTGGCACCTGATTACGCGCGCTGCCGATTGAATTGCAGAATGGCGATCGGGGCCATTGCCATCAGCCCGATAGCCATCGTGGTCAACCCAGGTGCAATGAACAGGAATGACACGAGCGCCACCCACCAGCGTTCCCAAGCCTTCAGCGGTGCCAGCAGATATCCCGAAAACGCCACGCCAAGAGATGCAATTCCCAACATCGCGCCGATCAACGTCGTGGTGAAAAGCCACCAGGTGAAACCGTCAGCGACCAACAGCAGTGCGGGCGAGTACACAAACACAAATGGAACAAGCGCCTTTGCGATCCCCAATCGGAACGCAGTATTTCCCGTCTTGAATGGATTGGATCCCGCTATCCCTGCCGCCGCATAAGCCGCCAAGGCCACGGGGGGCGTGATGTCTGCCAACACACCGTAGTAGAACACAAAGAAATGGGCCACGATCGGTTGAACGTCCAGCACCGCAAGCGCCGGAGCGGCGACGGCCACAAGGATGATATAGGTCGCTGTGGTCGGGATCCCTGCCCCCATGATGATGCAGGCAACAGCAATCAGGATCAGCGATGTAAACAGCGCCCATTGCGCGACAGTAAAATAGCCCAAGATCGGCAAGGCGCTAAGGAAGGTCCCAATGTCAGTTGCGGTCTGCACAACGACATAGCCCAACCGGAAACCAACGCCGGTCAAGGTGACCACGCCCACAACAACGCCAACGGTCGCGGCGGCGGCACCAACCGCAAGCGTATTCTTTGCGCCTGAGGCCAAGCTGTCCCAAAGGTCTTTGATGCTGAGGCGATGCGTCGGGTTCAAGAAGCCGACAACCACGCAGGCAATGATGCCATAGACAGCGGCATAGTCTGGCGTTTTGCCAGTTAAGATCAGATAGACCAGAATAACCAGTGGGATCAGGCTCAACCAATGATCCTTTAGGACCACGCCGAGCTTTGGCAGCTCTTCCGCGCGCAAACCGCGCAGGCCCAGTTTCTTGGCCTCAAGGTGGACCATGATGAAGATCCCAAAATAATGCAGCAATGCGGGGAACAGGGCCGCGGCCAGCACGTCTCGCAGTGGGATTTCCAAATATTCGACCATGATAAAGGCAGCTGCCCCCAAGATCGGAGGCGTAATTTGCCCACCGGTGGAGGCCGTAGCCTCAACCGCACCTGCAAAATGCGCGGGATATCCCACGCGCTTCATCGCGGGGATTGTCAGCGCACCCGTCGTCACGGTGTTGGCGATGGATGAGCCCGAAATCGTGCCCATAAAGGCGCTTGAAAAAATCGCAACTTTGGCAGGGCCGCCCGAATAGCGACCGGCAATGACCATGGCCATGTCGATGAACAACTGGCCCAATCCGATACGGGTCGCAAGAACCCCAAACAAGATGAACAGGAACACATATTGGGCCATGACGCCAATCGCGATCCCGTAGATGCCCTGGTTCGTCATGTATAGATGGTTGATAATGCCCAGCCAGGACGACCCACCGTGTTTGAGCGCACCGGGCATCCAAGGGCCAAAATAGGCAAAGCCGATAAAGATAAGCCCGATAATGGGCAAGGTCGGGCCAACGCTGCGCCGCGTGGCCTCTAAAGTCAGCAGCAGCAAAGCTGAGCCCATGAAAATATCGGTTGGGGATGGGTTGCCAACCCGCTGGGCCAACGCTGATGCGGGCAGCAGCGGCAGATACATCGCGGCACCAACTGCAAGTACGGCAAAGACGATATCAATGAGCGGGACACCATCAAACCTGTACCACGCTTTGGGCGGCAGCATGTCGTTCTTTCGCACCCCAAACAGCAAGAACACAAGGCCCAGTACAAACGACAGGTGAATACCGCGATGAACAAGTTCGCGCACAAGGCCAAAGCCAGACGCATAAAAGTGATAGACAGACATCGACACCAGAACCGCGGAAATCACAATCGCGAGTAACTTGCCCGTTGGCCGGAACGCCGTCTCAGGGTCAAACTTGCGCTCAATTTCAGCAAGTTGTTCTGGCGTCAGTTCGGGTGTGGTGTCTGCGGGCATGTCACAATTCCATGTCAATACAAATGAAAATGGCCCCGGACGACAAACGCCCAGGGCCGGTATTTTCGCAAAAGCGGCTTACTTCAAAAGACCGGCTTCCTTGTAGAAACGCTCTGCACCAGCGTGCAAAGGAACGCCCACGCCGTTCAGCGCAGTCTCTGGTGTGATGGTTTTCCCCTTGGCGTGACCCACATCCAACAGCTTGCGGGTTTCGTCATTCCACAAAGCTTTGGTAATGTTATAGATCAACTCTTCGTCTTCTTTCGCCGAAGTGAACCACTGCGCGCCCACAGCAACTGTTGTAGTTGCGGCCACGCCTTCATAGGTGCCTTCTGGAATATCGGACGACGCAAAGAAACCGTATTTTTCCGTCAATGCTGCAGCACCTTCGCCATCAATTGGCACCAGCTTGATATCAGCAGCAGAGGCCAGTTCGACCAATGATCCGGTAGGGTAACCTGCAACCACAAAGAACGCGTCAATCTTGCCGTTGCGCAATGCTTCGGCAGCGGCACCACCCTTGAGCGCCTCGGCAGTCACGTCATCTGCGGTCAGACCATTTGCTTCCATGATCAGGTTCGCGTCAACATAGGTGCCGGAACCCGGCTCGTCCAAAGAGACGCGTTTGCCCTTCAGGTCGGCCACTGAATTGATCCCACTGTCAGCCAATGCGACAAGGTGAATGTGCTCTTCGAACAATGCCGCGATCGTACGCAGATCAGTCGCAGGCTCGCTGCCTTCCATCGTGCCTGTGCCTGTGTAGGCCCAGTAGGCCACATCAGATTGAGCAAAGCCAGAATTGCGCAGACCAGAGATAATGGCGTTCACGTTGTCCACGGAGCCGCGCGAGGAAACCGCAGACGCGATAAGACCTTCAACGCCGCAAGAGCCGCCGTCACCGCATTCACGCGAGCCTGGTGGTTTGGAAATTGCATTCGCGATAACACCACCAACTGGGTAGTATGTATAGGCCGTGCCACCTGTGCCGATTGTGAAAAATTTCAGCTCTTGTGCGGACGCAGAGCCGACAAGGCCAATTGCCAGCGCAGCACCAAATGCTGCTGACTTTAGTGAATTGATCATTCGTTTCTCCCTAATGGATTTGGTCAACGGGGTATTGTCCGCGACCATGTTCATGAAACATTTCGCGTTTCATGTTTGACTTAGACGTCTTTGATAACCGAAAAAATCGAAATAGCGACCAGTTTATTGCTGTTCGAAAACATCCCCCAAATATGTCGCTGCGGGAAAAGAGGGGCATTCTATTTCTTGAAATTGACCGGGGGTCTGAGGTCTTTGGCAATCCCTTTTTGATGGGTGCCAGCGGTAAACGCAGGATGGCGCGGCAGCATGGCGGTCATGGGACACCAGATGCATCACGCGTGGCTGAACGCATTGAAATTTGTTGATTTGGGGCCGGGTCAATGGATTCGGTTGTTTCCAAAAACGCCCTGACCTAGCGGCGGAAAAGGTGAGGCAGTCAAACGAAGATCGCAGCTGGACAAAGCGTCCCCGAAACAGCGGGTACGCAGAGCAGCGGGTCATCGGGTTTTGCAGGCAGCTTGCTCAAAGAGCGTAGACATTGAGCGCTTTTGAGAACCCTTTCAGATCCACAGATGGAATGACGGTGCAGGCATCTGGGTCAGCCAGATGTTTCCGTGTTTCTTCATCTAGCAGAACATCAACACCAGCAACCTTCGTATAGGCTTCGAGGCGCGCCGCCAGGTTTACTGTTTTTCCTATGCATGTGTATATTGCGCGGTCCTGCGTGCCCGCATAGCCCGCAACCACCTCTCCTGTTGCGATCCCAAATCCGATTTTCAACTGTGGCTGGCCGCTCAATGCGCTTTCTTCATTCAGGAGGGCCGTCATGTTTCGCATATCTTGGGCGGCGGAAACTGCGCTTTGGGCTGGGTTTTCAATTGCTTTGGGCGCACCAAATATCGCCATCAACCCATCGCCAACCATCAGGCTGATAATTCCCCCCTGACTTGAGACGGCATCGAACATCAACGTGTAGTACATGTTCAGCAGCTCAATCGTGGCTTCCGGTGACATACTTTCGGAAATGCTGGTGAAGTCGCGGATGTCACAAAAAAGCACCGTCGCCGTGAGGCGTTTGCCACCGATGGAGAACCCGGATTCCTGAAGGTCTTGTGCGACCTCGGCCGTGGCAAAACGGTTCAGCAGGCGCTTTTGTTCGTCATGCAGGCGCTTCTTTTCAAGGCAGGAACTGACGCGGGCATTCAGAAGGATCTTGTTCACTGGTTTGGGGATGTAATCTTCCGCGCCCAACTCAATACAGCGCACAATATTGTCGAGCCCCTCGACCGAGGAGGTCACGATCACGGGAAGGTCGCGCAAATGCGGATTGGCCTTGAGCGCTTCAAGCACCTCGAACCCGTCCATTTCAGGCATTTCAATGTCCAGCAGCAGGATGTCGAAACTGTTCGAGCTCAGCATTTCCATAGCGATCTTGCCGTTTTCCGCCACTGACGCTTTGTGACCCAAAAGCTCCACGCTGCGCGACATCAGCAGCCGGTTGACCTTGTTGTCATCCACGATCAGCAGATGGCCGGTAATGTCATTCATGGATAAGCTGCCCCAGCGCGTCGCAGGTCACGGCGACCGTTTGCTGCAGCTCTTGCAAGGGGGCGCTGCCGTCGGGCAAACCGCCCAGTTCCAGACCGCGCGCAAGATCGGCCAGCCGTCCCGCGCCAAAAACTTCGGCATTTGATTTCAGTGAATGTGCAGCGCGCCGGAAACCATCCCCGTCACCGCGCGCGGCGGCATCGGTGAGTGTGGCCAGCATCTGAGGGGTTTCATCAAGAAAGGTTGTGACCAATTCGCGCGCGAAATCCTCTCCCATTGTATCGGACAATTCGGCAAAGACTGATGGATCCAGAACAGGGGCTATCACAGTGTATCCTTTCGGTGCGCAGGCACGTTCAAAAGCGCTTCGGTCAGCAGATCAACGCGGATCGGCTTGGCAATATAGTCGTCCATTCCTGCATCTATGCACATTTCCCGGTCCCCCTGCATGGCATTCGCGGTCATGGCGATGATCTTGGGGCGGGTACCGGCGGGATAGTCAGCGTTGAGCCGGCGAGAGGCCTCCAACCCGTCCATTTCTGGCATCTGGACGTCCATCAGAACCACGTCGTAGGTCTGGCGCGCCACGCTTTCCAGCGCCTCTTTCCCATTGCTCGCCAGATCAACACGATAGCCCATCTGCTCCAACAGGCGTGTGGCAAGCTTTTGGTTCACCAGGTTATCCTCGGCCAGCAAGATGCGCAGCGGATGGCGTTCGGCCATATCGGGGTCTATCCGGGCTTTCCTGGGTCGGTCCGATGCTATTTTTGTCGGGATGTCGGGCGCAAACAGGGTGACCAGCGTATCAAACAGCTGCGACTGGCGCAGCGGCTTGGCAAGGTACGCGGCAAACAGCCCCGCCTCCGCTTCTATGTCGCGCAAGCCTAATGAGCTGAACAATATGAGCGGCAGGGCTGGATGGTCTTTGCGGATCGCCTTGGCCAGCGCGATACCGTCCATCTGGGGCATGTGCATATCAACGATGACAAGGTCGTATGCATTATCTTCCTGCAACGTCTTGATGGCATCCATAGGAGAGGCACAGGCCCGCGTGATCGTGCCCCATTTTTGGGTTTGCAGCGTGAGGATCTTGAGGTTGGTAGCATTGTCATCCACCACCAGCAGGCGTTTGCCGCTCAGCTCTGATTGCTGGCCCACCAGATTGCGGGTCTTTGTTTGTGGCAGCTTGGCAGATTTGGCAAGGATCGTGAAATGAAAGGCAGAGCCTTTGCCCGCGCCGTCGCTTTGCGCCCACATCGTCCCGCCCATCAGTTCCGCCAGCCGTTTGGAAATTGCCAATCCCAGCCCCGTGCCCCCATATTTACGTGTGGTGGAACTGTCGGCCTGACTGAATGATTGGAACAGACGGCTCATGCCCTGCTCGGTCAAGCCGATGCCGGTATCGCGCACGGCAAAATGCAGCTCGACCTTTCCATTATCTGCCGGAGCACAGGTAACGGACAGTACGACCTCGCCGCTATCGGTGAATTTCACGGCATTGGACAGCAGGTTCAGCAAGATCTGCCGCAACCGTGTCAGGTCAGCGCTGATGCCTGCGGGCACCGCGTCGTCATAGAGATAGGCCAGGTCCAGCTGTTTTTCCCCCGCGCGCCCACCTATCAGATCCAGAGCGGATTCAATGCACTCGCGCAGATCAAAAGGGTGCTCTTCGATATCCATCTGTCCGGCTTCGATCTTGGAAAAGTCGAGGATCTCATTGATAATCCCTAACAATGCATCGCCACTGTCCCGGATGGTGCGGGCGTAGTCGTTCTGTTCCTCGTCAAGTGATGTGTCCATCAATAGCCCGCTCATCCCGATGACCGCGTTCATTGGCGTGCGGATTTCATGGCTCATTGTGGCAAGAAAGGAGCTTTTGGCCGCATTGGCCTTTTCCGCTTCCTCGCGCGCCTCCTGCGCCTCGCGGAACAGGCGCACGTTCTCGATGGCGATAACGGCCTGATCGGCAAAGGATTTCGCAAGCTCGATCTGGGCCTCGGTAAAGGGGCGCGCCTTTTGTCGATCAAAGCACAGAACCCCTACGCATTCGGTGTTGCGCATAAGCGGCATGAACAGGGCCGTCTGCATGTCGAAATTCTGAAACGCCTCGGCCTCGTGCTCTGGCAGCTTCACCTGGGACGCATCCGCAACATAAACCATTTCTCCGGTGGAAAAGACCTGAGAGGGGTAGTTCTTGTCGGGCTCGATCGGCATCTGCCGACCGCTTAACTGCCGCAATTGTCCGTCGCGGGTCACACCTGCGGACAGGGTAAAGGTATCCCCCTGCCGTAGCATGACGCCGGACCCTTCACATTCCAGCAACCGGATGGCCGTGGTGACGATCGCCTCAAAGACGGGCGTCACATCTGTGGGCGACTCGCTGATCACGCGCAAGATGTCCGCGCTGGCAGTCTGCCGCGACAGCGCCGCCTGCGTTTCATTGAACAGCCGCGCATTCTGGATCGCAATCACCGCTTGATCGGCAAAACTTTCCAGCAAGGCGATGTCCTCGCTTGAAAAGGGTTTCACTTCGCGCTTGTAAAGCACGATGTTGCCGATCCCTTCGCCCTTGTGAACCAAAGGGATGGCGAGGAAGGTGCGGATGCCTTCCTGATCGACAGCCATCCGGCGCACTTTTTCGCCTTCGCGGTATCTGTCCGTGTCTTTCAGATCGTGGATGTGCACGGGCGCACGGGTCAGGATGGCATCGGATGTTGCCACACCTTCCTTCATCTCCCATCTGGTTTCCCCGACTTTCAGCACATCGAGCTGTTCACCCTGGTGCGCGACAAGATCAGCAAAGGTGCGGTCGGCGTTGACAAGGTTCATGCTGGCCAGCGGCGCATCGCAAAGCTTTGCTGCGCGGCTCAGGATCGCATTGAAGACTGGGGTCAGATCATCCTGCGTTTCGCTGACAACGCGCAGGACCTCCGCGCTTGCGGTCTGGCGCACCAATGCATCCTGCGTTTCCTTGAACATACGCGCGTTCTGGATCGCGATCACCGCCTGATCGGCAAAACCCTGCATGATGCGCAGTTCTTTGTCGATAAAGGGACGTTCGGACCGCGCGACGCCGACCACGCCGATACCTTTGCCTTCCCAGATCATCGGGGCGAAAGCGACGGAATGATAAGACGCGATACGCGCCATCTTTTGCAGCACTTTCGGCGTGTCAGGATTATCAGCGCAATCCGCGTAGTTGACCACTTTCATGGTTCGAATTGCCTCACCTGCCGGGGTGATCTCCCAGGGGGCCGGGAAGGTTTCGAGCAGGTCTTTTTCGTATTTTCCAATATAGGCGGCGACTTGCAGAAGGCCCTGATCATCAATCAGCAGGACGTCCAGTTCCTCGCCACCAAAGAGCAGTTTGCAGCTTTCGAGTATCTTTTCAAACACGGGCTTGGTGTCAGAGACCGACTGGCTGATCACGCTGAGTATTTCAGCCGACGCCCTTTGCTGCTCCAGCGCCTCGTTGGTTTCGCGCAGCAGGCGTACGTTCTGGATCGCGATCACCGCCTGATCGGCGAAACTGTCCAGCAGGTTGACTTCATTGAGGGAAAAGCCCGGCGCGTTCTGCTCGGTGAAGCGTCGGGCCAGCGCGATCGCACCCACGATCTCGCCTTTCCAGATCATCGGTGAGATGACAGTCGCATGGTTGCCGTTTTTCTCGGCCATGCGCCGGACGATGCCGGCGGTGTCTTTTCCGTTCAACGCGTCCTGGCAGACATAGGTGGACTGTGTTGCCATTGTCGGCTGGATAATGGTGAGTTCGGGAAGCACCGGTTTGAAGTTCTGTCCTTGCTTGAGGGCGAAGGGCCCACGATATTCGGCCAGGTGCGCCAGACCGTCCGTCTCGATTGTGAGGATCGACAGGTCTTCGCAGGGGATCAGCTTTTCGCAGCCATCGAGGATCTTTTTGAACACTGGCCCGGTGTCTTCGATCGAATTGCCGATCACCTCAAGGACCTGTGCCGATACGGTTTCGCGCTCCAGCGCCTCTTCTACCTCTGCGCTGCGCCGCTGCACTTCTTCAAAAAGTCTGGTGTTGCTGATCGCAATGACCGCCTGCGACGCAAAGGTTTCAAGCAAGGCGATCTGTCTGGATGAGAATGCCCCGCGTTCGCTATGCGCAAGAGAGATCACCCCAACCACGGTGCCGTCCTTGATCAGCGGGATGCCGACAGTGGACAGGAAATTGCCCCGCGTGGCCGCCTCTTTCCATTCGTAGCTGTCGTCTTTTTCGGTGTCCTCGATATAGACGGTTTTCCCCAAGAGCGCCGCGCGACCCGTGCAGCTGCCGGTCGTCGGTGCAATCGGATTGGCCTTGAGATAGGCAAAGAAATCATCTTCGACGTTCCGCGTGGCCAACATGTGATAGAGCCCGTCATCAGGGTTCAGCATGGCGACATAGCTGTACTGCGGGTGGCACAGGCGCGATGAGACCGACAGGATGGCATCCAGCACCGGTTGCAGTTCATTGGGAGAGCGCGAAATAACACCAAGCACTTCGGAGGTAGCGGTCTGGTACTCCAGCGCTTCCTCCACCTCTGCGGTGCGCTGCTGGACCTGTTCAAACAGTTTGGCATTCTTGATCGCAATCACCGCCTGATCCGCAAAGGTCTCCACCAGTTCAATTTGCCGCTGCGAGAAAGGACCAACAGTCGGGCGCGCCAGATCAAGCACGCCAATCACCTCACCGTCGAGGAACAAAGGAACGGCAATGATTGACCGCCAGCCTCCCAATTTGACAGAGTCAGGTAATGCATAATCCGGGTCATTCCGAATGTCAGGGATATGGATTGTCGCCCGGTCCAAGACCGCACGTCCGGCCAGGTTCCCTCGGTCAACCGGATTTGGGTTGGCTTCGTGCCATGCCAGCATATCCGGGCTGCAGCCGTAATTCGCGCCCATATGCATCACATCGTCATGCTTTTCAAACAAGATGCAGATGGATGCATCACAGAGTCTGGCGGCAGTGTCGATCAATGCCTGCAAGACGGTGGGCAGGTCAAAGGCATCCTGACTGATCGCCTTCAGCACATCCGCCGTTGCCGTTTGCTGTTCAAGCGCCTCTTGGGTTTCAACGAACTGCCGGGTGTTTTCGATGGCGATCACGGCATGCTGGGCGAAGCGTTCCAGCAGTTGGATATCAGCAGGCTTGAACGGCCGCACGTCCCGACGGCTTAGGGCAATCGACCCGATGACCCGCCCCTCGCTGAACATTGGAACGGCCAGCCGCGACCTGATACCCTCGGTTTCGAACATGGCGACGGCAGTGGGCTGCCCGCTCAGGTACTCCTGCGTCTGGGCGAAATCTTTGACGTTGATGGCCTGGCCTGTCCTGATCGCGCGCGCGGCCGTCAGGTTATTGTCCAGCGGCCATTCCGAGCCAAGTTCGGGACCCGTTTGTTTATGACCCCAATTCGCCATCAGTCGGTGGTGGGTACCCGCCGACGTAACCAGCGACAGCGCTGCTTGATCCGCACCGCACACCTTTGCCGCCTGCTCCAGAACAGTATTGAAAACCTGCGCATCGTCATTGCGGCTCTTGCTGATGACAGCCAGAATTTCACCGGTTGCTGCTTCGCGGGCCAATTGGCTTTGCAATTCGCGGAACTGGCGCACGTTCTCAATGGCGATGACCGCTTGTGCGGCAAACCCTTCCACGAGGGTGATCTCGCTTTGCTCGAAGGGGTTAACGTTCTCTCGGAAGAGTGTGATCAGACCGATGGCAGCGTCGTCTTGCATGAGGGGTACAAACAACACGCTGCGAATAGCGTTGTCATCAACCATGGATCGCACGACCGGGCTGCCCGCACGATAAAGGTCACTGTCGCCCATGTCCGCGAAGGCGATCAGCCTGCCTTCCACGATGCATCGCGCGGCATAGGACAGGGTCGTATCCACCTTCATCTGCCCGGTGTCGAACATCTCAACCACGGCTGGCAAGATGTTGATATGTGCCGCCAGCGTCTGTGTCTCATCCTCCGCAGTGGCCAAGATCAGCCCTGCCATCTGTGCATCACAAAGGGACTTGGCGTTTTCTAAAATGACCTGAAATACCGGAGCCTCGTCATGGCGCGACGCGCTAATGACCTGCAAAATATCGGACGTGGCCTTGATTTTCGCGTCCATCTCAACCGCTCTATCCCGGCCCAAATTCCGGTTTTGTGTTTGTTACCCTGAAGACGTCAGCTTTTGGGTTCTCAACATTTAGGTACAATTCTGCCGCGCCAGCCGGTTCAAAATAAGACATGCCGGCACCCGGAGAACAGGGTTCAAATCAAGCCAAGCCTACCACGACAAATGCGATCGCGTAACCACCTAAAGCGGGGCGCGAAAAAGCCGAAATTCACAGTGTCCCAGGCTCTTGTCTGTGCCGCATCATGATTGCCACGATGTCTCTTGCCCGCAGACGTGATCCGGCAAAATCGGACTGTATGGCAAGATCAACGCAATACAGACGGCAACCGCAGGGCATCAAAAAGATAACATATCGGCCTGGCCGCAAACCTGTCCGGACAAAGGGGACCGCTTCAATCGATGGGCTGAATGCCAAAAATTTCCAGACACGCCCCGATCAAGGTTTTTCCACATCCGATGGGCCTGGAAATGGTCCAAGGCAACTGGCGCGGTGAGAGGCCTGAAAGACATGGTTATAAAGCTGTGCCACCCATTGCTTGCCTTCCATTGTCTGTTCCAGATGCCCAAGCGCCGGACCTATCAATGGCTGCACTTGATGCCAAAAGAACTGCGGGAACTGCTCCATCAGATCCATCGGCGTTTCATAGCCAAGCTTTTCCGCGAAACCGGTTTCGACAAACTCATAATAGAGCCCGCCGATCTTTCGGTGATAAAAAGGGTCCGCCATCTGTCCGATGAGATCAGCAGCACGCACCAGAGCCGGTTCGCTTGTCACATCATCATAGGCTGGATCATCCGGAACGGGAAACCGAGTGTAGTCGATGGCCGCAGCTATCCTTTCCTCATCAATCAGGCTGGACGCTGCAAAGCGCTGACGGCAATAAATCTTCCCGCGATCAATATGATAGGGAGCGAGAAAAGCATCAGAAGCACCGCGCGGCGGACTGATCTTGTCTCCAGCCGCATTAATGACAACCTCTGTGTCCGTGTCGCCCTCACAGATGTCGCGAGAGTATCCAATGTCATGGACCAGTAGCGCTATGATGAAGTGGAGCCAGTCTTCGGGTTTGACGGCACGCGTGACCAACTGACCGCGAATTATTTGCTGACCAACCAAAGTGACCATCATCGTATGTTCGGCATTATGATAAAGGGCGTCAGAATTGCCCAGACGCTCGAGCAACATGCGCGCGCTACCGCTTATGAACGCGGCATATTCGGGCTTCCGTCCTGCAAAATATTGAAGGTAGGTATCAGCGAGGTGATCCCCGAACTCTGCGGCAACGACAGCGGTAGGGTTGAACATATCGATCTCGCTTTTTTGCTGTTACTCTCCAAAGTACCATTTTCAAGCAGCCCTGTCAGCTTTTAGCTTCAAGCCCGCGTTTCATGCGCTGGCACTGCGGGTCTAGAATGCGTCAAAAGTCGTTGTGCCCCGCAAAAGGCACGGGATTGCGGGGCGATGGCAACCTCAGCCGGGTGGCTGGCGACCGACAGATGCATCGTCACCCGCCGGCTATCCACAGCAAGGTTTTCTTGCCAAGTGAAACACACGAGGTGATGGTGGGGGACGCATGCATGTAGACGGGCAAATAAATATGCAGACTGACATCCTAAGCACCCTGCATGGTATCCTTGGCGACAAGGGCCTCTTGACCGGTGGCGATGTTCATCCCGGTTACCACACGGATCCGCGCGGAACCGGTGATGTGCATCCAGAGGCGGTTCTGCGGCCTGCCTCCACCAAGCAGATGTCGCAGATCATGCAAGCCTGCCATGCCGTCGCCCAACCTGTCGTTGTGCAGGGTGGTTTGACCGGTCTGGTTGTCGGCGCACGTCCGCAACATGGTGAGCTTGTCATCTCCCTTGAACGGATGAACGGCATTGAAGCGATTGATGCGAATGCCGGCACGATCACCGTGCTGGCAGGAACGCCGCTGCAGCGCGTACACGAAGCAGCAGACGCGGTTGATATGGTCTATCCCCTTGATCTGGGCTCTCGGGGGTCTTGCAGCATCGGCGGGAACCTTGCCACGAATGCGGGCGGCAACAGGGTCGTGCGCTATGGCATGACCCGCGATCTGACTTTGGGGGTTGAGGCGGTTCTGGCTGACGGCACCATCGTCAACAGCCTGAATGGTTATATCAAGAACAATACCGGCTATGACCTAAAGCAGCTTTTCATTGGCAGCGAGGGCACGCTTGGCCTGATCACCCGCGCGACACTGCGGCTTTATCCCAAGCCCAAGACACAGGTGGTCGCCTTTTGCGCCGCAGACAGCTTTGATGCGGTCACCGAACTGATGACGCATATGCGCTCGGGCCTCGGCGCGGATCTCAGTGCATTCGAAGTGATCTGGTCCAAGACCTATGACGCGATCCTGTCTGACGTTCCCGGGGTCAAGGCACCTGTGCCACCGGGGCATGCGTTTTACGTCCTGGTTGAGATGATGGGGTCTGACCCGGACCGTGACACCGAGAAATTTGAAACCTGCCTTGCTGTTGCACTTGACCACGAAATGATTGCGGATGCGGTTTTGTCTCGTTCCAATTCAGAGATCGACGCCTTCTGGAACGTACGCGACGGTATGGCCCATGCCATGGGCAAACAGCAGCCTGCCGTGAGCTTTGATATCAGCCTGTCGGTGGATGACATGAAAACCATCGAAACGGAGCTGCTGAACCGTCTGCAATCCGCGCTGGGAGAAGTGCGTCTGTTTATCGGCGGCCATCTGGCCGATGGCAATTTGCATCTGGTTGCGAAAACCACCACCGACGGCCCGCAGCCACGCGATGAGATACAGCAAATCGTTTACGGTTTCGTAGGCGATGTGGGCGGCTCAATTTCAGCTGAACATGGGATCGGCACATTAAAGCGCGACTATCTTGGACAAAGCCGTAGCGTGGCGGAACTGGCGTTGATGCGCACGCTCAAACAGGCAATGGACCCCAAGAACCTTCTCAACCCCGGGCGAGTGTTCGACATCTATGCCAACCAATAAGACCAATTTTCAAAGGAACTGACCTGATGGCATTTGATATCTCAGAATTGTTTCGCAGCGGATTGCCGACACCTGCCGCAGCACCGTTCAAGGCCTTTCCAACCTATAACTTTGTCGGAGGACATAACGATGCCGCCAGCTTGCCTGTTCAGGCTCTGACTGCTGCGGCGACCCATGTGATCACCCGGGAAGGTGCCACTTTGGCGACCTATGGGCTGAACAGTGGGCCGCAGGGATACCGCCCTTTGCGGGACTTTATCGCCAGCTGGATGAAAGACAGCGCCGCAATGGCGGACAGCGCAGAAGAGATCCTGATCACCTCAGGTTCGCTGCAGGCTCTGGATCTGGTGAACCAGCTTTTGCTGGGGCCTGACGATATTGTCATTGCGGAACAGGCCACCTATGGCGGCGCTCTGACCCGGCTTTCGCGGCTTGGTATTCCATATCTGGGGGTTCGGCTGGACGATGACGGGATCGACATGACCCATCTGGAGGAAATGCTAAAACGCCAGCACCAGGACGGAAAGCGGGTCAAATTTATCTATACGATCCCAACGGTTCAAAATCCAACGGGCGGCGTTATGCCGCTGGACCGCCGCCAGGCCCTGCTGGATCTGGCAAATCGCTATGACTGCGTAATTTTTGAAGATGACTGCTATGCTGACCTGCTGTGGTCCGGCACCCGCCCCCCGTCAATCCGCGCGTTGGATGCTGAGGCCGCACATAGCGAAGGGCGTGCCAATCGGGTGATCTATTGTGGCTCTTTCTCAAAATCCGTGGCCCCGGCGCTGCGTATTGGATTTATCATGGCCGATTGGCCCGTTTTGGCACAGCTGTTGCCGCTCAAGACCGATGCAGGAACAGGCGCATTGGACCAGATGGTCCTGGCCGAGTTCTGTAAAGCCCACTTTCCCGGTCACGTCAGCCGACTACGCGCAACGCTCAAAGACAAATGCGATGTGATGATTGAAGCCCTTGAAGAAAACTTTGGCACGGCCGCAGAATTCACCGCGCCGCTGGGGGGTATTTTCATCTGGGTGACCTTGCCGCATGATGTGGATACCACCCAGCTTGCTGCAGCTGCGATCAAACAAGGGGTGGCAATCAATCCCGGTGCAGAATGGACCGTCGACGGTCAGGAAAACCGCAACCGGATGCGTCTGTGCTTCGGACACCCGACCAAAGAGGAAATCCGCGACGGCGTCGCGCGCCTTGCCCAGATCTGCCATCGCGAGTTTGGATTACCGGAACGTATTTCAAACACTGAACAGATCTGAAACCAGATATAAGGATATGATAAAGTGAATGATTTTGATGGGCGCATTGCGCTGGTGACCGGATCGGCAACCGGCCTGGGCCGTTCGATTGCCGTGAAACTGGCGGAACGTGGGGCTGATGTTATCATAAATTACTCGCGCTCAGCGGCTGAAGCCGAAGAAGCGGCAGACCTGTGCCGAACCGCAGGATCACAGGTCCAGGTGGTGCAGGCAAATGTCGCAGATACCGCAGGGTGCAAGGCCCTGGCCCAGGCCGCAGAGCGGCGCGGACGTCTGGATATATTGGTGAACAATGCCGGGATTACTCGGCATGCGCAGGACCATTCCGATCTTAACGCGCTTTCAAAAGCCGACTTCATGGATACTTATGAAGTCAACGTGGTTGGACCTTACCTGATGTTACAAGCCACCAAGGCGCTTTTGGAAACCGCATATCAGACCACCCAAAGATCCAGCACGGTGCTTAACACGTCATCCATTGCGGGGGTCAAAGGCATCGGGTCATCGGTCGCCTATGCCACATCCAAGGGTGCACTCAATACGATGACGGTGTCCTTGGCGCGCGCGTTGGCACCTGCCATTCGCGTAAATGCAATCTGCCCCGGCTTCATCGGGACACGGTGGTTCAAGGACGCGATGGACGAAGACGCCTTCGAAAACAAGGTGCGCATGATCGAAAACAAAACACCGCTTGGCGTTGCATCGGGCCCCGATGACATTGCGGATGCCGCGCTCTTTTTCCTGTCTGACGCGTCCCGGCATGTGACTGGCGAATTGCTGCTGGTCGACGCAGGCATGCATCTGACCACCTGACAAATCCCTTGATCCTGTCCCCCTGTAACTCGGTTCGGGCCTCGACGAACCCAGCCTGAAAAGGTTACTTTCATCAAATGGCAGCCCCCCTTGCCTTGCCGGCAAAGACCACCATTATTCGTAAATAATTCTGACCCTGTCCATATGAGGCACCAGATGAACAGACGACATTTCTTGGCCTCCGTTTTCGCCACGTCGATCATGCCAAGACCGATATTCGCCGCGGAAAACACCCTGCGACTGAGGGCCGAAGCGGTGTTGCAGCAGGTCCTGCCTTTGGGGGATGGTGCCACAGCCATGTTGGGATTCAACGGATCGATGCCGGGGCCCGAACTGCGGGTGCGTCGTGGTGAACGGGTGAACATCGACGTCGAAAACGGGTTGGATGAAGGCACGGCAGTGCATTGGCACGGCATCCGCTTGGAAAACCCGATGGACGGGGTCCCGATGTTGACCCAAGACCTCATCAATCCGGCTGAGACCAAGACTTACAGTTTTATCCCCCCTGATGAAGGCACCTATTGGTATCACTCGCATTACATTTCCTACGAACAGGTGGCGCGGGGCCTGATGGGGCCGTTGATCGTCGAGGATGACACGCCCCCAGATGTGGACCATGATATCACCGTGTTGCTGTCTGACTGGCAAATGCACGAAGATGGGACCCTGTCTGACAACTTTGCCGATATGCACAGTGTCGCGCATGGCGGTTACTTGGGGAACTTCGCCCGTGCTTTCTTGTCCAAAGATCGGGTCAGAGCGGGAGACCGGGTAAGGTTCAGACTGATCAACGCCGCAACGAACCGCATTTTCCCCATAACGATCACCGGCGGCAGCGGATCGCTGGTGGCCTTGGATGGCATGGCCCTGCCCGCCCCGCGCCCCATGGCAGACCTTGTCTTGGCCCCTGCGCAACGCGCCGATCTGATCTTGGATATCACTGGCCCCGTTGGGTTTGACATGCTGACCCGCCAAGGGCCCTACCGTTTGGCTGATCTGGGTGTGAGCGGCACGAATGCGACCAGACCCACCAGCCCGATCATGGCATTGTCGCCGCCAAATTTGCCGGTGCCCGCTGAGCCCAGCCAGCACCTGACGCTGACGATGATGGGGGGTGCCATGGGCGGCCAACACGGTGGTGACAATATCTGGGCTTTCAACAACATCTCTGACCTGCCGACCGACCCGTTCGGGTCATTTCAGATTGGCGAGACCGCGCGGATCACCTTTGTGAACGACACATCGTTCCCACACGGCATCCACCTGCACGGTCACCACTTCTACGAGGTGGATCAGGATGGCAACTTGGGCGACCTGCGTGACACGACACTGGTGAACCCAACAGAAAGCCGCGACATTATCTGCGTCTTCGACAATCCCGGTCGCTGGCTGCTGCACTGCCACATGCTCAGCCATGCTGTTGGCGGGATGCGCACCTGGGTCAATGTAGGATGAAGCTGCTGATACCAGCCTTGCTTTCGATGGCCACCACCGCTGCTGCGGACCATAATTGGAATGGCCGCGATACCGATGCAGGTCGCAGCCTGTACGCAGAAAATTGCGCATCATGCCACGGTTTGAACCTGGAAGGGCAACCAGATTGGCGTTCCCCCAACGCTGATGGCGTCCTTCCTGCACCTCCTCATGACGGAACGGGTCACACCTGGCATCACGACGATGATCTGCTTTTTGAATACACCAAGTTCGGAGGAGCCGCTGCTTTGGAGGCCAGAGGTGTATCGGGTTTCAAAAGCGGAATGCCCGCCTTTGATCAGACGCTTAGCGATCACGAGATATGGGATATTCTTGCCTACATCAGATCGACCTGGTCTGAGCAAGAGCAAGACTTCCAAGCCAGCCGCACACCAGGGCATGAATAACACCTGCTCTGCCTGATCATTTGGGTGCCACACATCTGATCCCCCTTCAGCATCGTCGGAAATGGGTCATTGTTGGCTGTCGCATCATGTGCAGAACCTACATGGCGCAGTGAGCCAACGGGAGCGATCTTCACAAAAACCCCAAGAGCATTTTCGCAAAACCGCCCCCTTAAAACTGACCGGCGTCAAATATTTCAGCGCGTTTTGTCTGACGTCAGCGCCTGTGGGACAGATTTGAGGTTTTCGTAACGGAGGATTTC
>JAFMGZ010000066.1 GCA_017854855.1 Sulfitobacter sp.
CTCCATGCAATTCAGTACCTTGGTACAAAATTTGCACTTCGTTTGTGAATCCACCTGAATTGACCCATAAATCCTGTAAGTCACATTATGTAAAACTTATACGGATAAACTCATCTGCCGCTTGGCGAAGGTGATCAGGCGGTCCAGGTCCAGAATTTGGCCAACCACCCCCAATTGCGCGGTCAGCGCCGTCGCGTCAGCCTGGGTCAGGTCGGATAATGTTTCAATCCCGCATTCGTTCAGCATCCAGATCAGCCCGGGGCCAGCACCCGGCAGACGGTCCAGATCACCGGGCACATGTTGGGTTTTGACGTCACTTACCCGGGGCACGGGCGGCCCGTACCATTCCCCCAGGGGCGTGGTTTCACCCGGCGGCTCTGTCAACTGCTGTTCTGTCATGGCTCATCCAACTTAACTTGTGACGGCCCATCCTAGACGCTGCATCGTTATTGAACGGTTAACGCCACCCCGAGGCGGAACAGATAGGAATTTTAAACCAATTAACCAAAAATAAAGCCAAAGCGCCGATGCTGATAAAAGGCCGCAACAGACAGGGCGCGTTCAACACCTTTCGCTTTGGTGGGAACGGCCCTGAGAGGGAAAGAGAACGCCGCAGATGATATCACCGCCCACCTCCTCTCTGGTTCCAGAAACGCCAGCTGTTCTGCCCCCGCGCGCAGCCGGGCATCCGCAGCAGGCCCATCTTGATATGCTTGTCCACGCTGGCATCGTGACCCATCTGGTCGTGGTTCAAGAAGCGCTGGATCCGCTCTTTGCGGTGGCCCAGATGCGCGAACTGCCAGAGGTGAAATTTGTCGCCGCATTCGCGGAAGGGCTGATCGCCTTGGGCTGTGAGAATGGGCTGCCAAAGGATTTGCAGGACATCGCCACACCCGCGATTGCAACCGCTCCGGCAGCGCGGCAAGGCACCGAAGATGCCATTGATAAAACATTGGCACGTATGGAAAAAACCGCCCACAAACTGGAATATATGTTCGATGCGATCCGCCCCGATGAGGCGCAGGGCCAAGGGACCATCGCGCAGGCCATGATAGAGCGGATGACCTCTGTCGAACAGATTCTGACGCAGGTTGCGGCGAAGGACGACACTGCCCGGCTTAACGCCCTCAAGAATCAGATGAACGCCCTGCTTGCCCCCAAGACGGACAATGCGCCTGACCCGACCGCCGACGCTGTCGCCAGATTGACCCAAGAGGTTGAAAAACTGGCCGCGCGGCCCGTGCCAGACCTTGATCTGACCGCACAAAAACAAGGCTTTGACCAATTTGCCTCTGTTCTGGCGATGAGCATCCAGCGCATGGAAGGTGCCGCAAGCGACATACAGGCGGCGCTGCCCTCACTAAGCCCTGCGCCACAGCTGGAACAGATGACCCAACAATTGGCTGATCTGACGCAGCTGTTTCACGACGCCAAAACAGGGCCTGCCGATCTGACCGAACTGACCAATGGTCTGTCTGCGGTACAGGCCGGGCTGCGCGACGTGCCAGAGGCGCTATCGGCGTTGCGCAAGGATATGACCGCCCTGGCCCAGCATCCAAAACCCGTGCTGGACCTGACCGAACAACGCCGCAGCTTCGTTGATTTCGCCACCATGCTGACCGGCGTTGTCCAGCGTCTGGAAAACATCGTCGAAGACATGGACCGCGCCAAAGACGCCAAGGCATCAGACCGCCACGAAGAACTGACCACCTTCCTGCAGGGCATGGCTGAAAACATCCAGATCACCACAGCGCCCGTCGCAAAGCTTGCTCAGATAGAGCGCTACCTTGAGAACGCCGCGGATTTCGACGCCAGTATCCCCTCTGTCTTTGCCGCATTTGAGGCCAAGCTGGACCGCATTGCGGACCGCCCGGAACCGGTGCTGGACCTGACCGAGCAGCGCAGTGAATTTGCCCAGTTCGGCACCGAGCTGACTCAACTATGTCAAACGGTGCAAAATGCCATGGACGGTCATAACCTGACCCCGCTCAAGGATAGGCTGCACGAGGTTCTGGCCCGTGTGAACGCCCTGCCCGGTGCCGACGATCTGCGCGCGACATGGGAAACCGACATCGCAAAAGTGGTTCAACGGCTGGACGACACCCTGTCGCGGCTTGACCCGCAGACCGCCCTGCTGAACACATTGGACCAAGGCGTAGCAAAACTGGTGAACCGCCCCGATCCAACCACCGATATGGCCGAACAGCGCCATAGCCTGGAACGTTTTGCCACCCTAACCCAGGACACTGTCGACCGGCTTGAGGCAACAGCAAAGCTGATAACTGCCGAAAGTGCCGATAAAGCCATACAAAGCAAGGAGTTGGCCGCAGTCGTCAGGACATTGCCGGAAATTCTACGCACCGTGGTCCGCGAGGCAAGTGACCTGAGCAGTCTGGAAAACACCATCGCGGGCCTAGAGGCCGGATTGCAAAAACTGCCCGATCAAATTGGCCTGTCCGATCTCGGCGAAGCGGTGGCCACCTTGTCCAGACGCCCAAGCATGGGGCTTGAGCTGAGCGCCCAAAGGCAAAGCATTGCCAGATTTGGGACCGCCCTCAGCTCTGTCATCGACAAACTGGACCGCCTGTCCGAGGGCCTGCATACGGCAGAGGCCAGCGCAGCCGCGCAAGACCAAAACGCGCAGGCCTTTGACCGGATCGAACAGCAGATGGGCCGTCTGTCCAAGGCCCATGCCACCGACATCGCCCAGATCGCGGGGCAAATCAAAACCATGGCCCAGGATATCAACGCGTTGCGCGAAAGCGGCGCACAGATGGCCGCCCCGCCCCTCTCCCTCGACGATCTACGCATGCAGTTTGCTGAACTTGTCGCCTCGCAGATCAAACAGAATGCCACCACCTCTGCACCCATCACCCATATGAGCTGAGTGCGGGATCATCACATCGGGCAAGACCGCGTGCCTGCGCGGCCGCAAGCGACGTCCCGCGTTCAAACCCGCATCTCATTTCAGGTGGGTAGACAGATCTGACCGGCATTGCCTGACGTCAAGTCGGACTTAACGCGGCTTATTCTTCCTGATCTTTCTTCAAAAGATCATATTTGCGCAGCTTTACATAGAGCGACTGACGCGACAGGCCCAGCATCTCTGCCGCGGCAACACGGTTGTTGGACGTCAATTCAACAGCCGTCTCGATGCACATCTTTTCAATAACATCCGTGGTCTTGGCAACGATCGCCTTCAGGGTCTGACTGCCAATCAGTTCAATCACCGACCGCATGTCCACATCCGTGATCTGCTGGTTGGACTTGCGCACCAGTTCTGCCCGGCTCGCGTCGCGAATGACCATGCCAAAGACTGGGTCCTGCGCCGTGTTCAACAAGGTTGTTGCAATCTCAACAGGGATTTCCACCCCATGTTCCCCGACCAGGCGCGTCGCATAAAGGCGCATCGCGCCCGTCCGGGTCGCATTTTCACAAATGACATTCAGGTCCACGGACCCGCGCGCCAGGAAATCAGCGATGCTGCGCCCTTTGACGGATTGAGTGTGAACCACATCCGTCAAACGCAAAAACGCTTCATTCGCACTTAGCAAACTGCCGGATCTGTTGAAAAAGACGATCCCATCGGCACCGCGGTCGAACAATCCGTTCAACTGCTCTTCATGGGCCTCCGAACGCACAGAGACGCTTAGCCCGTCAACAATCTGACACAGCAGCATCTGTTCACCCGTCGCCCGGAAAAGCGTGGGCCGCAGCGACAGTTCGCGCCCGCCCAGGGTCTTGATCTTGACCGCCGTGCTGGTCTGCGCGCTGGCCGCCTTGCTTAGCGTATCCAGCAGGTTGCCGCCTTCTGCCAGGCTCAGAACCGCAGGCAGCGATTGTCCCATGACGTCACCCCGGGTCAGACCCAGCAGCAACATGGCAGATGCGTTGCAATCGGTAATCTCTCCGGTTGCGGCAGAAACGAACAATGTCCCTTCCTGCGTCGCAGACATCAGAACCCGCAGACGGGTGTCATAATCGCGCTGCGCCTCGTAATCCTTTTCCAGCGCAATCTGCGCCGCCACCAGCTGCTGCTGCATCTCGGCCACGGGCCGCAAATCCTGACCCAGCATCAAGATCGCGCCATCTGTACCGATCTGATGAAAGCTGTACCTGATCGGAAAGCCGTTTTCGGTCTTGTTGGCAATATGGTTCAGCTCAATCGGCCGCACCACCTTGCCGGCACTGTCCAGAAAGGATGCAAGACGCTCTTGGAATTTGGGAACCGACTCTTCCGTCAAATGCTCGGACAAAGGGTGCCCTTCCCAGCGTGAAAACGAATATTTCAGCTTGGAATTGGGATTGCTCAAAACCCCCAGGACGACACCGGTCTGTGACACAACAAGCGCCAGATCAGCGATGCGCGAAATAATTTCGGTGACAATTTCGGGCTCGATCATCGGAATCAAGCCGCTGGTCCAGGTCATTTCGCCCTGAGACATCATTCTGCTACAATCCTAAATCCTTGCGAAAAATCCGACATTTCGTCCGAATCCGCGTTTGCAGCTCCACCACTCTTAGAGAGTTCAAATGAAGCGTCGATAAAGGCCAATGCCTCTGGCACATCGCAGGTAACGATATCTGCCTTGGTAAATGCCTTAATATCTATGTTCTGTTTCAGAAGAGCCCCGCCAACAATTACCGGCGTGTTCCGGCTTTCATACTTTGACTTCTCTACCAACTTTGCGACTGAATCAAGGTGCTCATGGTCGGAAAGCGATAATAGAACGGCTGAGAACTGGTGAATGCCCAAATGCGCGGCCAAGCTGTCCGGCGTCAATTCAAGATCCACATGCACAGAATATCCGCATTGGCGCAGATGCCCGGCCAATACTGTGGCCCCCAAAGTATGCTGCGCACCCTCAGCGACACCCACCAGATAGGACCGGGTGCCATCAATGCCGGAATCGGGGGCCATGCCCCAATCGCCATCCATCCGTCGCAACAACGACTGCAGCCTGGCGCAGCCGATGGTCACGCCCGCGAAATGCATTTCGTCGCGCAACCAGGCATCGCCTAACCGCCGCGCCACCATCGGAATATAGACTTCGGATATGATGGGCCCGGATATCCGCGCCATCCGCATCGCCCCCACAACCCGCTGCAGTGCCACAGGTGTCTGTGCCACACAGGCCTCTGTCATCTGGGCAACAAATATCTCAAGCGGTTTGCGGATCGTCGCAACCAATTGTTGTTTGGGGACAAGAGCTGACAATGCATCGAGCACAACCCGATCCACCCCCTGGGGGGCATCATTTTCACAAGGCTCCTGGATCGATGCCATGCCTGTCTCCCTGAGAGTCGGCGCTTGAGGGCAGTAATTCAATAAAAACTATCTACATGCTCTCTGAGCCAGACCAGAATGTCAAATTATATTGACACAAACCTCAAAACTGGCCCCAAAAACCGATTTTCGTGCATAAAACAAGGTTTTAATGAAAAATCTGACACCCGACCCAAATGTAAATTAAAGTTGACACATTTGTCAGTAACTGCCAAAATTTTAGAAACATCCACGACAGGGGGGATTCATGCAAAACGATGGTCAGCGCGCCCAAAGGCACCAACCACTTTACACGCCCGCCCAGAGAAAAATCCGGGACGCAAGTCCTTGGACGTTGATCCAGGGCATTCTCGCGCCGCTTCAGTTCTTGGTGTTTCTCGTCTCTCTGGCCTTGGTCTGCCGCTTCCTTTTCACCGGTGATGGCTACGCCGCTGCCAGCTGGTCCATCGTGGTAAAAACAGGCTTTCTTTACCTCATCATGGTCACCGGCGCGATCTGGGAAAAGGTCGTCTTTGGCCAGTGGCTTTTCGCACCCGCCTTCTTTTGGGAAGACGTCTTCAGCTTTGCGGTGATCGCGCTTCATACCCTATATATCTATGGGCTTTTCTGGGCAGGCATGTCCCCGATGACCCTGATGGCGCTCGCGCTGGCCGCCTATGCCGCCTATGTCGTCAACGCCGGCCAGTTTCTATGGAAGCTTCGGATGGCACGGCTGCAGGGCGAGGTGGTCGCATGACAGACCAATTTGCACCCCCTCCCGCACTTGGCTGTCGCACCTCACCGGTCCTTAAACAGCGTGGCCAGCGCGAGGTTTTTTGCGGTTTGACCGGCATCATCTGGCTGCACCGCAAAATTCAGGATGCCTTCTTCCTGGTGGTGGGGTCACGCACCTGCGCGCATCTGCTGCAAAGCGCGGCAGGCGTCATGATTTTCGCAGAACCACGATTCGGCACGGCGATTCTCGAAGAATCGGATCTGGCAGGGCTGAACGACGCCCATGCCGAACTCGACCGCACGGTTCAGCAGCTCTTGGCCCGCCGTCCCGATATCCGCCAGCTGTTCCTGGTCGGCTCCTGCCCGTCAGAAGTGATCAAGCTGGACCTCAGCCGCGCGGCCGAACGCCTGACCCAGCAATTTGCACCATCGGTCCGCGTGCTGGAATATTCCGGCTCCGGCATCGAAACGACATTCACCCAAGGCGAAGATGCCTGCCTGGCCGCCATGGTCCCCGTACTGCCCCATACAACGGCGCGCGAACTGCTGGTGGTCGGTGCATTGCCCGATGTGGTCGAGGACCAGATGCTGTCCCTGCTGGACGGTCTGGGCATTGGTCCGGTCCGCGTGCTGCCTGCCCGGTCGATCGACGCGGAAATGGGGATTGGCGAAAATACCGTCTTTGCCCTAACGCAGCCCTTCCTATCTGACACCCACGCCGCATTGGAACGGCGCGGCGCACGCCATCTGGCCGCCCCCTTCCCCTTTGGCGAAGAAGGCACCACAGCCTGGCTGGCCGCCATCGCCGCAGAATTCAACGTATCAGACGACAGATTCCGCGCAGTGACAGAGGCCCCCCGCCGCCGCGCCCGTGCCGCGATCGCACAGGCCTCGGCACCACTGAACGGCAAATCGGTGTTCTTCTTTCCAGACAGCCAGATGGAAGTGCCCTTGGCCCGTTTCCTGACCCGCGAATGCGCCATGACCGCAATCGAAGTCGGCATGCCCTATATCCACGATAGCATTCATGGCCCCGACCTGGACCTGCTGCCGCAAGGCCCGCAGCTCTCCGAAGGTCAGGACGTAGACATGCAACTCGACCGCTGCCGCGCCGCACGCCCTGATCTGACCGTCTGCGGCCTGGGTCTGGCCAACCCGCTTGAAGCCGAAGGCCTGTCCACCAAATGGGCCATCGAATTGGTGTTCACTCCGGTGCATTTCTACGAACAGGCCGGCGATCTCGCCTCGCTGTTTGCCCGCCCTTTGCGCCGCAAGACCATCCTGAACGGCACATCTCACACACAGGTCGCGGCACAATGAACAGCACCTTCCTCTTTTTGGCCAAAAATACCTCTGCGGGACAGATGCCATGAAACTCACCGTCTGGACATATGAAGGCCCGCCCCACGTTGGTGCCATGCGTGTGGCAACCGGCATGAAAGGTCTGCACTACGTTTTGCACGCTCCCCAGGGTGACACCTACGCAGACCTGCTGTTCACCATGATCGAACGGCGCGACCACCGCCCGCCGGTCACCTATACGACCTTCCAGGCGCGCGATCTGGGCTCTGACACCGCCAGCCTGTTCAAGACAGCCTGCCAGGACGCCTATGACCGGTTTCAACCCGAGGCGATCATTGTCGGGGCCTCCTGCACCGCCGAACTGATCCAGGATGATCCGGGCGGTCTGGCCGAAACGATGGGCCTGCCCATTCCGGTGATCGCGCTGGAATTGCCCAGCTATCAGCGCAAGGAAAACTTTGGTGCGGATGAAACCTTCTTTCAGATCGTCCGCCACCTGGCCAAGCCGATGGAAAAGACGACCCGCGTATCGTGCAATATCATCGGCCCGACAGCCCTGGGTTTCCGCCACCGCGACGACGTGCAAGAGATCACCAATCTGCTGTATGAACTGGGGATCGAGGTAAACGTCACCGCGCCCATGGGGGCCACACCCGCCGATATCGCCAAGATGGGCCAGGCGCATTTCAACGTATTGCTTTACCCTGAAACCGGCGAACAGGCCGCACGCCATTGCGAAAAAGCATTTGACCAGCCCTATACCAAGGTCGTGCCCATCGGGGCGGGTGCCACCCATGACTTTATCGCCGAGGTCCGCAGGCTTTCCGGCTCTACCACCCCCATCGACACAGACCGGCTGCGCCAGTCCTGGTGGTCCCGGTCGGTGGATTCCACCTATCTGACCGGCAAACGCGTCTTCATCTTTGGCGACGGCACCCATGTGCTGGCCGCCGCCCGCATCGCACGCGACGAGATGGGCTTCGACGTGGCTGGCATCGGCTGCTACAACCGCGAACAGGCCCGCGCCGTGCGCGCCCTGGCCAAGGAATACGGGCTGGAGGCGCTCATCACCGACGATTACCTTGAGGTGGAGCGCACGATAGAGGCGCTGCAGCCCGAGATGATCCTTGGCACCCAGATGGAGCGCCATATCGGCAAGCGCCTGGGCATTCCCTGCGCCGTGATCTCGGCTCCTGTGCATGTACAAGATTTTCCCGCCCGCTATTCCCCGCAGATGGGATTTGAGGGTGCCAATGTCATATTTGACACCTGGATCCATCCGCTGGTGATGGGGCTTGAGGAGCATCTGCTGCACATGTTCCGCGAGGATTTCGAGTTCAATGATGCCGCTGGTCCATCGCATCACGGCGGACATGCGCCTGCGGCACAGGCCCCGGAAAAGATGAGTTTAGAAAGCAAGATGAAGCCCGAACCTGCGCCCACCGGCGAGGTGGTGTGGCTTGATACTGCTGAGCGCGAGTTGAAGAAAATCCCTTTCTTTGTGCGCGGCAAGGCCCGGCGCAACACCGAGAGTTATGCCAGCCAAAAGGGGCTGCAGGAGATCAGCCTCGACACTCTTTATGAAGCGAAGGCCCATTTTGCGCGATGATGTAACCCATAAGCCCTACAACGTCGTTCTGCTGACGTTGGACCGCCGTGCGGCGGGACCGGCCGCGCGTGTTGCACCGCGGTTGGCGCAGGATTTTGACGGATTGCGGCTGATCATTCATGCGGCAGCGGAATGGGAGAAAGACCCGCAGGCCCTGCAGGCCGCCAAGGATGACGTGGCCCGCGCGGATATCATCGTCACTTCTGTCATTTTCCTTGAGGGTCAGGTCAAGTCGATCCTGCCCGATTTGATGGCAAGGCGCGATCACTGTGATGCGATGATCAACATCATTGCCGATCAGGAGATTGTGCAGCTGACCCGCATGGGCGATCTGGACATGTCACGTCCGGCCTCTGGTGTGATGGGCCTGCTGAAAAAGCTCAAGCCGTCCAGCAAGTCAGGCTCTTCTGGTCGCGACATGACCAAGATGTTGCGCCGCCTGCCGAAAATCCTGCGTCTTATTCCGGGCAAATCCCAGGATCTGCGGGCCTGGTTCCTGTCCATGCAATACTGGTTGGGCGGGTCGGATGAAAACATCGAAGGCATGGTGCGGTTCCTTTTGTCGCGCTACGCCAGATCACGCCCCGACTGGATCGGTACGCAGGTGGCGCTGCCGGTCGAATATCCCGATGTCGGGCTTTACCATCCTGATCTGCCCGCAAAAGGCATCATCACCGACATCGCTGATCTGCCCCTGCAGGGCGATGGTCCGACGGTCGGTGTCTTGATGCTGCGCAGTTATATCCTTGCCGGTGATACGGCCCATTATGACCATGTGATCCGCCGTTTTGCAGCCCGTGGCATCCGTGTGATCCCCGCCTTTGCCGGCGGTCTGGACGGACGGCCCGCGATCGAGGCGTATTTTGGTGCTGTGGATGCGATGGTTTCCTTGACCGGGTTCAGCCTTGTGGGCGGTCCGGCCTATAATGACAGCCCCGCCGCGGTTGCAGCACTTGAGGCGCTTGATGTGCCCTATCTGTCGGCCCAGCCGCTGGAGTTTCAGACGCTGAACCAATGGGCCACCGGCAATCAGGGCCTCAGCCCGATTGAATCCACCATCCTGATCGCCCTGCCAGAAATTGATGGGGCCACCAATCCTACGGTTTTTGCTGGCCGTCACGACAGCCAGGGCTGCACGGGGTGCGCCCATAAATGTCAGGCCATCGGCAATGACAAGGCCATGGCCCCCTGCAAGGAACGCATTGATGCGCTGGCCGAAAAGGCGGATCTCTTGGGCCGGTTGCGCCGCAAGCGCAATGCGGACAAGAACCTTGCCATTGTTCTGTTCGGGTTTCCGCCCAATGCCGGGGCTGTGGGCACTGCTGCCTATCTGTCGGTTTTTGAAAGCCTGTTCAACACCTTGCACCGCTTGCAGTCTGATGGCTATGACGTCACGCCACCTGCGACCGTGGATGCCCTGCGCGAACAGGTGCTCAAGGGCAATGGCCAGACCTATGGCCAGGAGGCAAATATCGCGGCCACGCTCAGTGCTGATACTTTGGTCGCGCGCACCCCCTGGCTGGATGAGATCGAAGCCGTCTGGGGCCCCGCACCGGGCAAGAAACAATCCAACGGGCGCGAGGTGTTCATCCTTGGGGCCCATTTTGGCAAGGTCTTTGTCGGTGTCCAGCCCGGCTTTGGCTATGAAGGCGACCCGATGCGCCTGCTGTTCGAGGGCGGCTTTGCCCCGACCCATGCCTTCAACGCATTTTACCAATATATCAAACAGGATTTCGCCGCTGATGCGGTGCTGCATTTTGGCATGCATGGCGCGTTGGAATTCATGCCGGGCAAACAGAACGGGCTTTGTGGGGCCGATTGGCCGGACCGGATGATGGGCAATCTGCCCAATATCTATCTTTATGCCGCCAATAACCCCTCTGAGGCCACATTGGCCAAGCGCCGTTCCAATGCTGTGACCGTCACCTATCTGACGCCGCCGTTGCAGACCGCAGGCCTTTATGCCGGTCTGGCCGATCTCAAGGACAGCATGCAGCGCTGGCGTGCGATGCCGGGCGATGATCCGGCCCGCCCCGATATGCGCAGTTTGATCGCCACGCAGGCGGCCGTTGTGAACCTGGATGGTACAGACCCCGACACGCTTTGGCTCAAGCTGCTTGAGACGGAAGAGGCGCTGATCCCCGATGGTCTGCATATCGTCGGCCAAAAGATGGATGCCCCAACCCGGGCCGGCATGTTGGATTTGATGGAATTTACCGATGCCGCACACCGCGCGGCGACCGATGCCATCCTGGCCGAAGATCACGAACTGCCCGCGCTGATGCGCGCGCTGAATGCGCAATTCATCAGTCCGGTGCCTGGTGGCGATGTGATCCGCGCCCCTGAGATCCTGCCAACGGGCCGTAACATCCACGCCTTTGATCCCTTCCGCATGCCCACGGCCTTTGCGATGAAGGACGGCGCACTTCAGGCGCAGGAATTGATTGATACCCATCAGACATTGCCACGCACGGTGGCGCTGGTGCTGTGGGGCAGTGACAATATCAAATCCAACGGCACGCCGATGGCACAGGCCCTGGCGCTGATGGGGGCCAAGCCGCGGTTTGACCGCAATGGCCGCCTGTGCGGTGCCGATTTGATCAGCCTTGCCGAACTGGGCCGCGCCCGCGTCGACGTGATTGTCACCCTCTCGGGCATCTTTCGCGATCTTTTGCCCTTGCAGACCAAACTGCTGGCCGATGCCGCGCTGCAATGCGCCATGGCCGATGAGCCAGAGGCGCTGAACCCCATTCGCCAGCACGCGCTGGCCTATATGGCCGAACATGGCGGCGACATCAAAACCGCCGCACTGCGGGTCTTTTCCAATGCCGAAGGGGCTTATGGGTCCAATGTGAACCAGCTGGTCGATGCCTCGGCCTTTGATGACGAAAACGATCTGGCGGATGCCTATCAGGCCCGCAAAAGCTTTGCTTATGGCACCGATGGTGAGGCCAGCCAGCAAAGCAATCTGTTGCAGAACACCTTGGCCAATGTCGATCTGGCTTATCAAAACCTTGAATCCGTCGAACTGGGTGTTACCACGGTCGATCACTATTTCGACACGCTGGGGGGCATCGCAAGTGCGGTGAAACGCGCCAAGGGCAACGGTGATACGCCGATCTATATCGGGGATCAGACGCGCGGTGCGGCCACGGTGCGCACCTTGCAAGATCAGGTGGCCCTGGAAACCCGCGCCCGCAACCTGAACCCGAAATACTTTGAAGGTCTGCTCAAACATGGGCACGAAGGCGTGCGCCAGATTGAAGCCAACATCACCAATACCGTCGGCTGGTCCGCCACCACCGGAAAGGTCGATCCCTGGATCTATCAACAATTGTCGGAAACCTTCGTGCTGGACGACGAGATGCGCAAGCGGCTGGCCGATCTGAACCCGCAGGCCTCCATGCGCATGGCCAACCGCCTGCTCGAAGCCAGCGACCGCGACTACTGGCAACCCGACGCCGAAACACTGGCCGCGCTGCAATCTGCAGCGGACGCAATCGAAGATCAACTAGAGGGCATTGCAGCCGAATGACCTCAGCTACTTTACATAAAGGGAAGACATCATGAGCCCACTCGACAAAGGCATTCCGATTCTCGGACGCGGTCAGGACGGCGAAGGCTCCGTTCAGGTGCATCAAGACGAAAGCGCCAAGATCGAAGGTGCCAAGGTCTTTGCCGTTTATGGCAAGGGCGGGATCGGCAAATCGACCACATCGTCAAACCTGTCTGCCGCGTTTTCCAAACTGGGTAAACGGGTCCTGCAAATCGGCTGTGACCCCAAGCATGACAGCACATTCACCCTCACGGGTCGTTTGGTGCCCACGGTGATCGACATCCTCAAGGAGGTGGATTTCCACCCCGAGGAACTGCGCGCCGAAGACTTTGTCTTTGAAGGATACAATGGCGTGAAATGCGTTGAGGCCGGCGGCCCGCCTGCGGGCACCGGTTGTGGTGGCTATGTGGTCGGCCAGACCGTCAAACTGCTCAAGCAGCATCACCTGCTCGAAGACACCGATGTCGTCATCTTTGACGTTCTGGGCGATGTGGTCTGCGGCGGTTTCGCGGCCCCCTTGCAACATGCGGACCGCGCATTGATCGTCACCGCCAACGATTTTGACAGCATCTATGCGATGAACCGGATCATCGCCGCCGTTGAGGCGAAATCATCCAACTACAAGGTCCGCCTTGCGGGCTGTGTGGCCAACCGCTCCAAAGACACCAATGAGGTTGACCGCTATTGCGAAACGGTGGGTTTCAACCGTCTGGCACATCTGCCCGATCTGGATGCCATCCGCCGCTCGCGTCTCAAGAAAAAGACCCTGTTCGAAATGGATCTGGATGACGAAATCGCCGCTGTTCAAAAGGAATATATCCGGCTGGCCGAAACCCTGTGGAACGGAACCGAACCGCTTGCCCCCAAATCCCTGCCCGACCGTGAAATCTTTGATTTGTTGGGTTTCGATTAATGACCTACGAGGCCACCCGAAACCGCGTCGAAACCTATTTCGACCGCACCGCGACCAAAACATGGGAGCGTCTGACCTCAGACGCGCCCGTGTCTGGCATTCGCGCCACCGTGCGTGCGGGGCGTGACCGGATGCGCGATGTGATACTGGGCCAACTGCCCGCCGATCTGCGCGGCGCACGCATTCTGGATGCGGGCTGTGGCACCGGGGCGCTGGCCTTTGAACTGGCCCGTCGCGGCGCCGAGGTGATCGGCGTCGACATCTCGCCGCAACTGGTCGAGATTGCCCGCAAGCGCACCCCCAATGATCTGCATCACAAACTGACATTTCGCGCGGGCGACATGCTGGATCCCAATCTGGGCACCTTTGACCACATCGTGGCGATGGACAGCATGATCTATTACACCGCCCCCGACATTGCCACCATCCTTGAGGGGCTGGCCCCGCGCCTGCGCAGCAACATGATCTTTACGGTTGCACCCCGCACACCCTTGCTGATGACCATGTGGCGCGTGGGCAAATTGTTTCCCCGTTCTGACCGGTCTCCGACGATGATCCCGCATTCGCCTGCACGTATCGCGCATGAGCTGGGCAAGGGCCGGCTGCGCGATGTGGAACGCGTCACATCCGGTTTCTACATTTCCAACGCATTGGAGTATCGCCCGTGATCCCCCGAAGCCTTGTCAAAAACGCAGGCCTGCGGATGCTGCCCTTTTCTGACGCGGTCAGCGAACAGCTGCCGCTGGGCCAGCTGTTGCGGCTGTCGCTGTTCCAGATCAGCGTTGGCATGGCTGCGGTGCTGCTGCTGGGCACGCTCAACCGTGTGATGATCGTGGAACTGGGCGTGATGGCATGGATCGTGGCGATCATGATCGCCATTCCGGTGCTTGTCGCGCCCTTCCGCGCTTTGCTGGGCTTCCGCTCTGACACATACCGTTCCGCCATCGGCTGGAAACGTATTCCCTATCTGTGGTTCGGGTCGCTTTGGCAGTTTGGCGGCCTTGCCATCATGCCGATGGGTCTGCTGGTGCTTTCGGGCGATCAGGTTGCCGGTCCTGCATGGGCCGGCGAAGTGGGCGCGGCCCTTGCATTCTTGCTGACCGGTCTTGGCATGCATATGACCCAGACCGCCGGTCTGGCCCTGGCCGCAGACCGCGCCAGCGACGAAACGCGGCCGCAGGTCGTGGCGCTTTTGTATGTCATGTTCCTGATCGGCATGGCGTTTTCCGCAATCATCATCGGAACATTACTGCGTGATTTCAGCGCCTTGCGTCTGGTTCAAGTCGTTCAAGGCACCGCCGTTGTGACCATCGTGCTTAATGTCATAGCCCTGTGGAAACAGGAAAAGGTCACACCGATGACCAAGGCAGAGCGCGCCGCACCCCGCCCGCAGTTTCGCGATGCATGGAAGGATTTCACCCAGGACCGCGAAGTGACCCGCCTGCTGGCCGTCGTGTTCTTTGGCACGCTGGCCTTCAACATGCAGGATGTTCTGCTGGAACCCTACGGCGGTGAAATCCTGGGCCTGTCGGTTTCGTCAACCACGCTTTTGACGGCAATGTGGGCCGCCGGCGCGTTGCTTGGCTTTGGTCTGGCCGCACGCTGGCTGAAAGACGCGATAAACCCGCACAGAATGGCCGCGCGCGGCATTCTGGCAGGTATTGTCGCATTCTCTGCCGTGATTTTCGCAGCACCCCTGGACAGCGGCATGCTGTTCTTTGCCGGGGCCTTTGGCATCGGGCTGGGCGGCGGGCTGTTCTCTGTCTCTACACTGACCTCGGCCATGTCGCTTGATACGCAGGGCACGGCGGGCAAGGGGCTGGCCCTTGGCGCCTGGGGGGCGGCACAGGCCACGGCGGCGGGCGTGTCGATCTTTGTCGGCGGTGCGCTGCGCGACATCGTCAATTCGGCTGCCCTGAACGGATCACTGGGCGAAGGCCTGAACTCTGCCGCGACCGGCTATTCGGTCGTCTACCACATTGAGGTTGGCTTGCTCTTTGTCACTCTCATCGCGCTGGGACCCTTGGTCCGGGCGCGCCCGATCACCGAAACCACGGCAAGGCCCATCGGCCTCGCTGAATTTCCTACCTGAACCGAAAACGCACACCACGGAGGCTTAATACAATGGTTGGCACAGAATTCTTCGGTAACTTCGATCTCGCCAGTGCGGCGATCTGGTTATTCTACATCTTCTTCGCAGGGCTGATTTACTATCTTCAGACCGAAAACATGCGCGAAGGCTATCCTCTGGAAACAGACGATGGCGCGCCCGCACCAAACCAAGGCCCCTTTCCGGTGCCAAAGGACAAGACCTTCATCCTGCCCCATGGCCGTGGTGAAGTGACCGTACCTTCGGGTCAGAACCCTGACCGCCCGGTTCTGGCGCTGCAGCGCACGTCCAAGGCCGCAGGGTCCCCCTATGTGCCCACCGGTGATCCGATGATGGACGGTGTAGGCCCTGCCGCATGGGCCCCGCGCCGCGACGTGCCAGAACTGGACGCCCATGGCCACGCCAAGATCAAACCGATGTCCAAGCTGGAAGACTTCCACGTCTCCGCAGGCACCGATCCGCGCGGCAAGGCCGTCGTGACAGGCGACGGCGAAGTCGTTGGCCGCGTCATCGACATGTGGATCGACGTGCCAGAGCAGCTGGTGCGCTACATGACCGTTGATCTGAACCCCGAAGGGTCAGGCCAGACGCGTCTGATCCCGATGAACTTTGCCCGGATCAAATCGGACCGCGTTGCGGTGCGGTCGCTCTACGCTGGCAATATGGCGGGCATTCCAACCACGAAAAGCGATGCCGAGATCACGCTGCTCGAAGAGGAAAAGATCACCGCCTACTACGGTGGTGGCACGCTTTATGCCGATCCTGCACGACTTGAGCCAAAATTCTAAGAAAACAGCCTGCCGGGCCCCATTGCCAAGGGCCCGGTCGCCACAACAGGGATGATAACCATGCACCACGATGACTTTAAATTCGAACCCGTCCCCGGCCTGCCGGAAGCTTTGCCCGAGGGCGAGCATATCCTGTGGCAAGGTCGGCCAGACAGCCTCCGTCTGGCAAAGGATGCTTGGAACCTCAACTGGGTGCTTGGCTATTTCATCGTTCTGGCGATCTGGCGCGTGGGTCTGTCCTCCGCGACCTATTCGCTGACCGAAGCGATGGGGCACGGCATTCCGTTCCTCATCGCCGGTGCCCTCGCGGGGCTGATCCTTTACGGCATTGCCGTGGTTCAGGCCCGCAGCACCATCTATACGCTGACCAACAAACGCGCCGCCCTGCGGATCGGCGCCGCCCTGACGATGACGCTGAACCTGCCTTATGTGCAGATCGGCAATGCCCAGGCCAAAATCGGAAAATCCGGCAATGGCACCATCACATTCGAGCTGATCGGCGACACCCGCCTGAGCTTTTTGATGACATGGCCGCATGTGCGGTCGTGGCATTTCGCCCGTACGCAACCGGCGTTCCGCTGTATCCCCGATGCCGCCCGCGTTGCGGCCATCTTTGCGGATGCCGCCGAAACCCGTGTCGCAGAGCCACAGGTGTCACGCATCACCGCCCCCTCTGACGCCATCGCAGCGGAGTAATCGCCATGTCACATCCCACAGCATCCCTCGCCAACCAGATGAAAATGCGCGACCGCGATATGGTCCCGCGTGTTCTGGTCATCGCGATGTTCGGCATGATGGCCGCCTCGCTGGCGCTGGTGACCTTTGCCCAGCTTACCGATCAACCCCAGCGCGGTGTTTATCAGACCAGCGACATCACCAGCGAAACCACCATCACCCTGACCGGCACACGCAACGACGGCGTGCGCATTCTGGATGCCACGGGGGCCGAAATTGCCTTTTCCCAGGAAAAACGCGCCGGTTTCATCGACGTGATCTGGGTCGGCGTGAAACGCAACCGCATGTTGGAACATGTGGAAGGAAATCCACCACTGCGCCTTGTCCGCTATGCCAACGGACATACGGCCATCATCGACCCCGCCACCGATTGGTCCATTCCACTGATCGGTTACGGGGCAGACAACACAGCAGCTTTCGCCAGGCTGCTGGACTGAACTTTTACCAATAGGGACAAACATTATGGGACTTCTGACCAGAACACGCGAAACCGCACCTTGTACCGTCACCATTTCTCACCGCTTTGAGGAACTGTCGGCGCATGTCAAATTCAACAATGGCGCCGTGGTAAACCCCGGCGACAGCGTCCTTGTCCACGGAGCCGAGATCATGGCCCCCTACGGTGAGCTGGTCGAAGAAGACCGCACCGCCACGATCATCCGCGCCTCCAAGCTGGAACAGATCTGGACCCGCTGGACCGGTGACTTTGAATTCATGGAACTGTGCGAATTTTCCTTCTCAGAAGAGGTGCTGTCATGAACGCGCCAGTACACTCCGCCTTTGCCAATACCGCTGAAGAAGCCATTGCAGCGCAAGATGCGCTCGATACCGGTATGATCACCTCAGAGCAGGCGACCGAAGTCGCGATGCAGAACACCCTGCTGACGCCGCGCTTTTACACCACCGATTTTGCCGAGATGGACGCGATTGACGTCACCCCGGTACGCGCCGATTGGGACAGGTTGATCAACCAGATGAAATCAGACCCTAACAAAGGCCA
>JAFMGZ010000102.1 GCA_017854855.1 Sulfitobacter sp.
GTCTGATCGTTTGTAGATGTATTTCGGCATGACATTTCCCACATAATTTCCCACGGTGTATGTCAGTAATCCCCATATTTGCAACAATTAAAGGTGTATGGGGTCCGATAACTGGATAACCAAAGGTTAACGCAAGCTGACAAAGCAGGCGCAACAGCAAAGTTGCAGGCGCAATGCGGCGTATCGAACACGAATTGCCACAAGGCACCGTTGTCGCTATCGAAGGGGCATGAAAAAACCTGCAACCAACAGCCTTCAGATCCGTTCCGGCCTGCCAGACGCCCTGCGGGTGCTGGCCGATGCCTACCCCCGTGCCAATTGGGAAAGGCATAAGAATTTCGGCGACATGATCCAGTTCTGGATGCAGCGGCACCTGATGTTCCGACAATTGACCGACATCATGCGCAGCGATGTGCAGTCCCATCTGGATGGCAAAATGACGTTCCGGGAATATGCCCCGCGCCTGTCACATTACGGCGGGACGCTGCTGAACGAATTGCACGGTCACCACCACATCGAAGACAGCCATTATTTCCCGCAGCTGATCACCCTTGATGCCCGGCTGGAACGCGCCTTTGATCTGCTGGAAAGCGACCATCAGGAAATGGACGGCCTGCTCAACACCATGGCCAATGGGGCCAACGCAGTCTTGCAGGGTGGCGAGGCGGGCGTGTTTCTGGATCAGCTGAACAGCTTTACCACCCTGCTCAACAGGCATCTGGAGGATGAAGAAGACATCGTGGTGCCCGTTGTACTGGACACCGGGTTCAGGGGCTGACCTCAGCGCCCCTTCTTGCGCTTGACCCCGCCGCGCATGCCACCCCGGCCCATCGTACTGCGCCCTGACGCTTTTTGCGCGTCATCGACGGCCTTGTCGACGACATACTGACGCGCCATCGGATCATCGGCCACGGCCAGATCAACCGCTTCCAGCCGCTTTAGCTCATCGCGCAGCCTTGCGGCTTCTTCAAACTCAAGGTTCTCGGCGGCCTTGCGCATGTCGGTGCGCAATCCGTCCAGTACCGCCTTCATATTGCTGCCCGCCAGCTTGCTGTCGATCTTGGCGGTGACGCGGTTCATGTCCACATCGCCCTTGTACAATCCGGCCAGAATGTCCTCGACGTTCTTTTTCACCGTTGTCGGCGTGATCCCGTGCTCTGCGTTATAGGCCAGCTGCTTGGTCCGCCGCCGCTCGGTTTCGCCCATCGCCCGCTCCATGGAACCGGTGATGCGGTCGGCATACATGATGACCCGCCCTTCGGCGTTTCGGGCCGCCCGGCCAATGGTCTGGATCAACGATGTCTCGGACCGCAGGAACCCTTCCTTGTCGGCGTCCAGAATGGCGACCAGACCACATTCGGGAATATCCAGACCCTCGCGCAACAGGTTGATGCCGATCAGCACGTCAAAGGCACCAAGGCGCAGGTCGCGCAGGATCTCGATCCGCTCGATGGTGTCGATGTCGCTGTGCATATAACGGACGCGAATGCCCTGCTCATGCATATATTCGGTCAGGTCCTCGGCCATGCGCTTGGTCAATGTGGTGCACAATGTCCGGTAGCCGTCGGCGGCAACCTTGCGCACCTCGTCCAGCAGATCATCGACCTGCATCTCTACCGGCCGGATCTCGATCTGGGGATCAATCAGCCCTGTGGGCCGGATCACCTGTTCGGTGAACACACCGCCCGCCTGTTCGATTTCCCAGGCCGCAGGCGTGGCCGAAACAAAGACCGACTGCGGGCGCATCGCATCCCATTCCTCAAATTTCAGCGGCCGGTTGTCCATGCAGGACGGCAGGCGGAATCCATGTTCCGCCAAGGTCATCTTGCGCCGGAAGTCGCCTTTGTACATGCCGCCGATCTGGGGCACGGACACGTGGGATTCATCGGCAAAGACGATCGCATTGTCGGGGATGAATTCGAACAGGGTCGGCGGCGGCTCTCCGGGGGCGCGGCCGGTCAGATAGCGCGAATAGTTTTCGATCCCGTTGCAGACGCCGGTGGCCTCCAGCATCTCCAGATCGAAATTGGTGCGCTGCTCCAGCCGCTGTGCTTCCAGCAGCTTGCCGTCGGCGACCAGTTGGTCCAGCCTTGTGCGCAGCTCTTTCTTGATGCCGATGATGGCCTGCGACATCGTCGGTTTGGGCGTCACGTAGTGGCTGTTGGCATAGACCCGGATCTGCTCAAAGGTATCGGTCTTTTCACCGGTCAGCGGATCGAATTCCGTGATGCTTTCCAATTCCTCGCCAAAGAACGACAGACGCCAGGCGCGGTCATCCATATGCGCGGGAAACACCTCGAGTGAATCGCCCCGCACCCGGAACGCGCCGCGCTGGAATGCCTGATCATTGCGGCGGTATTGCTGGGCCACCAGATCCGCGATCACCTTGCGCTGGTCATAGCTTTGGCCGACCTTCAGGTCTTGCGTCATCGCGCCATAGGTCTCAACCGATCCGATACCATAGATGCACGATACCGACGCCACGATGATCACATCGTCTCGCTCCAGCAGCGCCCGCGTGGCAGAGTGGCGCATGCGGTCGATCTGTTCGTTGATCTGGCTTTCTTTCTCGATGTAAGTGTCGGACCGGGCCACATAGGCCTCTGGCTGGTAATAGTCATAATAGCTGACGAAATACTCGACCGCATTTTCGGGAAAGAACCCTTTGAACTCACCATAAAGCTGGGCTGCCAATGTCTTGTTCGGGGCCAGGATGATCGCAGGGCGCTGGGTCTCTTCGATTATCTTGGCCATGGTAAAGGTCTTGCCGGTGCCGGTCGCACCCAACAGCACCTGGTCGCGCTCACCCGCGCGCACGCCTGCGCTCAATTCCTTGATCGCGGTGGGCTGATCGCCGGCGGGTTCGAACTCCGTCTTCAGGACAAATGTCTTGCCGCCTTCCAGCTTTTCGCGGCTGCGCACATCGGGTGCGGCATTTGACAAAATCGCGGTCTCTTCAGAACGATCGGTCTGGGCATAGGGCATGGCAGCATTTCCTCGGGCTAAGGCGTTTGCCGGGATACCCGATACATCATGTCAAACGCAACGCGATGAACCCTTGGGGTTCAGGCAGCGCCACGGGATGCAGGGTTTTTCCGAAAAACAGTCCTGACCTCAAGTTGTCGCTTTTTGGCGCGGGTTCAAGCCCGGCCTGACGATTGCAGCCAGAAACCATGCGCCACCGGGCCGGGTGATGGCCTATTCCGTCAGCCTTTGACGATTTGACCGCACCTGATCGCTGACCGGCACCATGGCCGCGCTCATGATCTGGTCGGGGCGGGCACCGGCCCACATCGCATTGGTTGCGGCGACAAAGGCTGCTGTCATGGCAGGCCCCTTTTCCTCAACCATGCGAAAGTTCTCTCCGACGGGTGTCGGGACGACGCCGCTCATGCCAAGAATTCTCAGGGTCATGACCGATTGTGTCTCGATCATAAGGGTACTCAAACGCAGTTGTAGTGAAAAAATATCAAAGACTTGCATAGATGCTCCATTCACCGACCAAATTATGCTGCAGCGCAGCATATCGCAAGTATTATTCCTAACATTTCATAAGTTCGCCACAGCGCGCCCTTGCCCAAAGCGCCCAAATGTCCGATAACCCCTGTGCATCTTAGCAACGAGGCCCTCATGCGCGCACGCATCTACCAACCCGCACGGACCGCCATGTCATCCGGCACGGCCAAGACCAACCACTGGCTGTTGGAATTCGCCCCGTCCGAGGCGCGCGAAGTGGACCCGTTGATGGGCTGGACATCTTCTGCCGACACCCAGGCGCAGGTCCGGCTCAGCTTTGACAGCAAGGTCGCAGCAGTCGAATATGCCCGCGAACATGGCATCGACGCGCAGGTTCAGGAACCTCACAAGCGTAAACCCAACATCCGCCCCGGCGGCTACGGCGAAAACTTCGCCACCGGCCGTCGCGGGGCCTGGACCCACTGAACGCACCGGATCTTGGCCCAAACCCTGTGACCAAAGCCCCCCAAAGAGGCTTGCCAAGACCGACCTGATGTTAGACAACCCCGCCCAGCGGTCCCTTAGCTCAACTGGATAGAGCAGCTGACTTCTAATCAGCAGGTTGA
>JAFMGZ010000015.1 GCA_017854855.1 Sulfitobacter sp.
ATGCACGTGAACATGTCGATCTGGAAAGACGGCAAGCCGTTGTTTGCAGGCGACAAATACGCTGATCTGTCACAGGAAGCCCTGTGGTTCATCGGTGGTGTCCTGGGCCACGCCAAAGCGCTGAACGCCTTCACCAACCCATCGACCAACAGCTACAAGCGTCTGATCCCAGGCTTCGAAGCCCCGGTTCTGCGTGCCTATTCCGCACGTAACCGTTCGGGCTGCGTGCGTATTCCATGGACAGAATCGCCAAAAGCCAAGCGCGTCGAGGCACGTTTCCCCGATCCAGCAGCGAACCCATATCTGGCCTTCGCGGCACTTCTGATGGCCGGCCTTGACGGCATCAAAAACAAGATCGATCCAGGCGAAGCCATGGACAAGAACCTCTATGACCTGCCCGCAGAAGAGCTGGCCGGCATCCCAACAGTATGCGGCAGCCTGCGCGAAGCGCTCGAAGAGCTGCAGACAGATATGGACTTCCTGCTTGAAGGTGACGTGTTCACCCGCGACCAGATCGAAGGCTATATCGAGCTGAAGATGGAAGAAGTTCACAAGTACGAGCACACACCTCACCCTGTTGAGTTTGGCATGTACTACAGCTGCTGATCAGCAGCCGGTTGTGACAAGATTTGGGCGTCCCTTTGGGGACGCCCTTTTTTGTTTCGGGCCATCATATTTGGGGGTTCCCGCCGTTCCGAAAGATGCCACGCCCCTGCCTGAAAACCGCCCAAATAGTTGACCATAGGTTAAGCCGATCAATAAAGGAGCAGCCTGTGCCAATCACCAAAAAGACTTTTGAACAGCGTCTATCCGAAATCGCCAAGACCGACGCGGCCCTGCCGGGGACACCCGCAAGGCCAAAGAAGCGCCAGCGATCACTGGCCACGCTGGTGTTGACCTTTCCCTTCGTTCTGGGGGTTGGGATCTTGCTGGGCGGCACGGCCTATGCCTGGGCGGCGGCGTCGTCTGACCTGACGTGGGTTCTGGCTTTTGCCGGTTGAGGGCTGCGGCCTGCTGATATCGGGGGCGTGCTGACAAAGGGGTGAGCTGTCAAAAAGCGGCAGGTTCCCCTTTGACCCTTCTCCAAAGGCTTGTAAGCTGTGGCCGATTACAATCGCCAAGGAGCCAAAGCACATGGTCACAAAGACCCTTTTTGCAATCGCCCTGTCCATGAGCATGGCAGCGCCCGCCTGGGCCGCCCCCTGCATCACCAAGAAGGCCGATTTCGGTGCCTATAAGCAAACCCTTGCCAAGCAAGCGGCAGCAGCGGGTATTGGCCAGCGCGGCATGCAAGCGCTGAACGCAGCCGAGCTGTCGGGCATCACCTGGCGGTTTGAATCCAACCCCGCAAGCCAGTCTGGCGTCTCTCAGGGGGATCCTGCACAGTTTCTGGCCAAACGCTCTGGCAGTTCCGCGCAGAATTTTGTCAAACAGACCCGGGCAAAGATCGCGCGCAATCCAAATACATTTGCCTCGATTGAACGGGCCTACGGCGTGCCGGCCAGTTTGCTGGCCACGATCTGGGGGCTTGAGACCAGTTGGGGCGGTTATCTGGGCAAAACCCCGATCGTCAGCGGTGCCGTGACGCTGTCCTCTTATTGTCGGCGCGCGCCCAAGTTTGAAAGCCATGCCATCGCGGCGCTGCAGATGGCAGACCGTGGGATCATCTCGTCCAACACGCTTGGGGGACCTTCCGGAGAGCTGGGGCATATGCAGTTCCTGGCCGGGAACTGGCTGCGCTACGGGGTGGACGGCAACGGCGATGGGCGTGCCGATCCCTATACAGCGGCCGATGCGCTGGCCAGTGCTGCGAATATGTTGCGTCAGAATGGCTGGAAGGCCGGACAGCCCTTTGGCAATGGGACCCGCAATTTCAAAGTTCTGTCCGTGTGGAATGACAGCGGAAACTATCAACGCGCCATCGCCTATGCGGCAGAGCTTGCGCAGAAATAACATCGGCGTTTCGACAATTCGCACGCGCGTCCCACTTGGGCGCGCGTGTTGCATTTGGGCGACGCCACAGCGGCAGGGCTGATCCCGTCGGGGGCCGGCACCGCGCCGCGACTTGCACGCGCGCCCTTGCCCCCCTATATGCCGCATCAGGGTCAGGCCCCTGCCGTCCGCATTCCGGTGAAGTCCTGTTCAAACCATCAGACCTTCAATCTCGCTGATTGATGGGCAACGCGGACCCCCTTCTTATGACGCGAGCAGGAGTGTTTGATATGACATCTATCCAAATTCCGTCCCGTGACGCACTCAAGGCGCAGGCAAAACGACTGCGCCACGATCTGGCGGGCAAAGGTCAGACCATGACCCATGCCGAGGCACTGGAAACCATCGCGCATCAATGGGGTGCGCGTGACTGGAACACATTGTCGGCCAAGGCCGCCAATGTGCATCCCGGCTGGGCACCCGGCCAAAGGGTTTCAGGCCGCTATCTGGGCCACCCCTTTGAGGCAGAGGTCAAGGGCGCGCATCAGGCCGCCAATGGCTTTTGGTCTTTGACGCTGCGCTTTGATCAGGCAATCGACGTGGTGACATCGGTCCATTTCAGTTCCTTTCGGCGGCAAGTGAACACCACCGTCACGCCCAAGGGGGTCTCTGTGGAAAAGACATCTGATGGGCAGCCGCATATGGTGCTCAAGGTGTCTTGAACGGTTTGGGGCCGCCGGTTGGCGGCGGCCTCACCACATTCTTGGCCCCCTCATTCTTTGTCGTGCCTACTCCTTGGCAACGACAAAGGTATGGATCGCGAAAACCACGGCCTGTGTCTGCGGCAGGCGGATAATGCATTGCCGCTCTGATCTGATCAACCGCTCCTGCTGCCCTTGTTGCTTGCGGGTGGGCTGATGCAGATCTGGGTCGACATAGGACAGGCGGTTGAACCGCCACAGGGGTTTGCCCGGCCTGACCCCATCAAACAATCGCTGCACCCGCCGGGCAAGATCGGCGTCATATTCCGCCACCGGCACATGGATGGCGGTCAGCGGGCGGCCCACTTTTTCTCGTAATCGCCAATTCGCGGGAAAGCACAGGACAGCGGCGGTCAATACATGTTCTTCTTCATCGCCACTTTTTTGCAGGATACAGATATCTTGCTGTACCAGGTGACCCAGGGTCAGCATCGGATTGCCCCAATCCAGATCCACCCGTCGCCCATCCGGGCACAGCACCTGTTGAGGGGACATCGTGAAACCCAAGCCCGGCAAAATCGCCAATACCTCGCGCAGCGCTTCGCGTGCGGCGGGCAAGGCATCCGGCTGGGACCAAAGCACCTTTGGCCGGATCCGGTCCAACATCTCTATCCGGTAGGCCATCTGCGCGGCATAGGCGTCATCCACCCGCAGCCAGTCATCCGGCCCGCAGGGGGCCACGCCCGGCAGCGCATGTGCGCCGCGCATTTCAGCGGGCAAGGCGGATTGAAGGATAACGGTCATAGCCCAGTTTCTAGGAGGCCCGCCCCGGAAAGTCTTGCAAAAACGACATGCAAACAGGTCGGTGACAGCCATCCAAACGCCTGATTTTCCGTCAAGCTGGGGAAAGCGTTTTTGCAAAGGACCCTGTATCAGGTACTTCGCGAAACGCCTTGGCAACCGGAACGAGGCCCGCGATGAACCAGCATTACCGCGACACCCGCAAGATTGACCCCAATCACGGCGACACCCTGCCCGATGGGTCGCCCAATGACGCGGACCGGGTTGAAATAGGGCCAACGCTGCTGGCCTTTCGCGAATGGGAGGCGGCGGGACTGACCCTGCCCAACCTTCAGGAGATGCGCCGCTACCGCTGGGACAGGTTGACCCGTCATATCGTGGCGCGCGGCTATGGCGGGCTGCTGATGTTTGACCCGCTCAATATCCGCTATGCCACCGACAGCACCAATATGCAGCTGTGGAACACCCACAACCCGTTCCGCGCCGTGCTGCTGTGTGCGGATGGATATATGGTGATCTGGGATTACAAGAACTCGCCCTTCCTGAGCGAATTCAACCCGCTGGTGCGCGAACAACGCTCTGGCGCGGATCTGTTCTATTTTGACCGTGGCGACAAGGTCGATGTGGCGGCGGATGTCTTTGCCAACGAGGTGCGGCTGTTGATTGACGCGCATGGTGGCGGGCTGCGGCAGCTGGCCGTAGACAAGATCATGTTGCACGGCCTGCGTGCCCTGGAAGCCCAAGGGTTTTGCGTGATGGACGGCGAGGAAGTCACCGAAAAGAGCCGGTCGATCAAGGGCCCGGATGAAATCCTTGCCATGCGCTGCGCATCACATGCCTGCGAAACATCGGTGCGCAAGATGGAGGATTTTGCCCGCAGCCAAGTGCCCGCCGGGCAAACATCAGAAGATGACATCTGGGCCATCCTGCACGCAGAGAACATCAAGCGCGGCGGCGAATGGATCGAAACACGGCTTTTGACATCGGGCCCGCGCACCAACCCGTGGTTCCAGGAATGCGGGGCCCGCATCACCCGCCCAAATGAGATCATCGCCTTTGATACCGATCTGATCGGCAGCTACGGCATCTGCGTCGATATTTCCCGCACCTGGTGGATCGGCGATCAAAAGCCGCGCGCGGACATGATCTATGCCATGCAGCATGGGGTGGAACATATTCAGACCAATATGCAGATGCTGAAACCCGGCGTGATGATCCCTGAACTCTCGGCCGGGACCCATGTGCTGGACGCGCAGTATCAGGCGGGCAAATACGGCTGCCTCATGCATGGGGTGGGCCTGTGCGATGAATGGCCCTTGGTAGCATATCCCGATCATGCGGTGCCGGGGGCCTATGATTATCCATTGGAGGCCGGCATGGTGCTCTGTGTCGAGGCATTGGTGCAGCCTGAGGGCGGCGATTTCTCAATCAAGCTGGAGGATCAGGTTCTGGTGACCGAAACCGGCTTTGAGAACCTGACCCAATATCCCTTCGATGCCGCCCTGATGGGGCAATAATGCGTTTATTGGACTACCTGATCCATTTCGCACAGCCTAACTTATTGAATTTGTTACTTAAGGCAGCGCCACGGGGTATATGAGCATTCAAATCCACTCTTCCGCCCCGCCTTCACTGCCCCAGGGCCTGTTCCAGATCATCAATCAGATCGCCTGCGTCCTCAATCCCGACCGACAGCCGCAGCAGCCCCTCCGGGATGCCGGTATGCGGCTCGATCGTGTGGCGATGCTCCACCAAGCTTTCAACGCCGCCCAGCGATGTCGCGCGCCCGAACAGCTGCAATCTTCCGACCGCACGCAAGGCCGCCGGCCCGCCCCCCTTGACCACAAAGGACATCAGCCCGCCAAATCCACCCGCCATCTGCCGCGCCGCGATGGCGTGGCCGGGATGTGACGCCAGACCGGGGTACAGCACGGTTTCCACCTTTGGATGATCGCTCAGCTGCTCTGCCAGCGTCATGGCATTGCGCGACATCTCTCGCATGCGCAGCGGCAGGGTCCGCATGCCCCGGGTCAGCAACCAGGCCTCCATCGGTCCCAAAACCGCCCCCGCCATGTTCCGGTCATCGCGGATCATCTGCCAAATCGGCGCATCCGGCGCGCGGGTGGCCAGCGATCCGGCCAGCACATCGGAATGCCCGTTGATCCCCTTGGTCGCCGAATGCATCACGATATCTGCCCCCAGTGCCAAAGGCTGGCTGAGCACCGGAGTGGCCGCTGTGCTGTCAACCACCAGCTTTGCCCCGACGCCATGGGCCATCGCGGCGGCAGCCGCGATATCGGTGATCCGCAGCCAGGGATTTGACGGCGTCTCGATCCAGACCAAAGCAGGGCGATGGTCGGCGCAAACCGCAGCCAATGCATCAGGGTCAGAGGCCTCCACTTCATGCAAGGCAATGCCGCGCCGGGCGCAAAAATCGCGGATCCAGGCGGTCGTGCCCCAGTAAATCTGGCTCTGCACCACCACATGGGCCCCATTTGGCACCGTTCGGAAAACTGCCGCGACCGCAGCCATGCCTGACGGAAACAGCAGTGTCTCCTGCGCCCCTTCCAGACGGGACAACAGCCGTTCGGCCACGCGCACATTCTCATTATGTGACCTGAGATAGACGTTTTCAGGGTTCAGCAATGCATAATCAGCGTCCCGCGCAAAGGTCGTGGACATATGCACCGCAGGCACAACCCCGGCTGTCTGGGTGTCTGTTGCCCCGGCAGCATGGGCTGCGATCGTGGCGGGATGCAGGTCTTTTGGATGCTCATGGGCCATGAAATGCGCTCTTTTCGCTAAAGGGTTTGCGCCTTGCTACACCCCAGACCCGGTGCAGACAATTCCCGTCCCCCTCAAAGCACCCAGCGTCACAGCCGCGTGAACAGACCTTGCGCGCATGCCCCACATCCCCCACCCTCACCCCACATCAATCGGAGACAGCCATGACCACGAAACGCATCACCTTTCCCGGCCATGGCGGCGGGATGCTGGCGGCCCGGCTGGACCTGCCCGAAGGCCCGCATCTGGCCACAGCCCTGTTTGCGCATTGCTTCACCTGCGGCAAGGATATTCCAGCAGCCCGCAGGATCGCCGCCCGCCTGGCGGGCATGGGCTTTGCGGTGCTGCGCTTTGACTTCACCGGGCTTGGCCATTCCGAGGGCGAATTTGCCAATACCTCTTTCACCTCAAACGTCGAGGACCTGCTGGCGGCCTGCGCATACCTGGACAGCCAGGGGCTGCCCCCCTCCTTGATGATCGGCCATTCGCTTGGCGGTGCCGCAGTGCTCAAGGCCGCAGCACAGCTGGAGCAGATCAAGGCCGCAGCCACCATCGGTGCCCCCTTTGACCCGGGCCATGTCACCCATCATTTTGCTGCAGCCCTGCCCCAGATCAATGCCCATGGCGTGGCAGAGGTCTCGCTTGGGGGGCGGCCTTTCAAGATCGGGAAATCCTTTATCGACGATGTGGCACAAAATGCATTGGAACCGGCCATCGGCGCACTCAAAGCAGCACTTCTCGTATTGCATGCCCCACAGGACGATGTCGTGGGCATCGAAAACGCCAGCCAGATTTTCATGGCCGCAAAACACCCCAAAAGCTTTGTGACGCTAGACGGGGCGGACCATTTGATCACCCGCGCCGCAGATGCCGAATATGCGGCTGATGTCATCGCAACCTGGGCCAAACGCTACCTTCCCCTGACACGGCCCGCACCGCCCCCGGGGGCACCCGAAGGCATCGTGCGCGTGACCGAAGCCGATGCCGAAGGATTTCTTCAGGACGTCCAATCCGGCCCCGACCACCACGCCCTCGCCGATGAACCACGGGCCTATGGCGGCACCAACAAAGGCATGTCGCCCTATGGCTTTTTATCTGCCGGACTGGGGGCCTGCACCTCGATGACAATCCGCATGTATGCGCGCCGAAAGGGATGGCCACTGACCCATATCAGCGTCGATGTCAGCCACGACAAGGTCCATGCACAAGACGCCGAAACCGGCAGTGGCGACAAGATCGATACCTGGTACAGGCGGATCAGGCTGACCGGTGATCTGACAGCGGCCCAACGCCAGCGCCTTCTGGAAATCGCCGACAAATGCCCCGTCCACCGAACCCTTGAGCGCGCCTCGCAGGTCGTGACGGAACTGCTGCCCTAATCTCCTGCCAGCTCTTTTTGGCCCAAAATACCTTGGGGGAATCGGCCCCTCTGGGCCGATGGGGGCCAGCCCCCAAAGCCCCCCGCGCCGCAGAACCACAAGGCTTTTGGCAATTCCCCTGTCCAGACTTGTCCTTGACCGCCCATCGGGCTATGCCGCGCCTAAGCCTGAAACCAGTCACAACAAAGGTCTGCTGCCCATGATCCCCCGTTATTCCCGTCCCGAAATGGTCTCCATCTGGTCGCCCGAGACCAAGTTCCGCATCTGGTACGAGATCGAGGCATATGCCTGTGACGCCATGGCGGACCTCGGCGTGATCCCGCGCGAAAATGCACAGGCGGTCTGGAAGGCCAAGGACGTCCAGTTTGACGTGGCCCGCATCGACGAGATCGAGGCCGTGACCAAACATGACGTCATCGCCTTTCTGACCCATCTGGCCGAACATGTTGGCAGCGATGAGGCCCGCTTTGTGCACCAGGGCATGACCTCTTCGGATGTGCTGGACACCTGTTTCAACGTGCAGCTGACCCGTGCCGCCGATATCCTGATCGCCGATGTGGAGGGCCTGCTGGCCGCGCTCAAGCGCCGCGCCTATGAGCACAAGGATACGATCCGCATCGGTCGGTCCCATGGCATTCACGCCGAACCCACCACGATGGGTCTGACCTTCGCGCGCTTTTACGCCGAAATGGACCGTAACCTGGCACGCTTGCGCGTGGCCCGCGACGAAATCGCAACCGGGGCCATTTCCGGGGCCGTGGGGACATTTGCCAATATCGATCCGCGTATCGAAGAGCATGTCTGCGAGAAACTGGGGCTCAAGCCCGAACCGATTTCGACCCAGGTCATCCCCCGCGACCGCCACGCAGCCTTCTTTGCCACCCTGGGCGTCGTCGGCAGCAGCATCGAAAATGTCGCCACCGAAATCCGTCACATGCAGCGCACCGAAGTGCTTGAGGCCGAAGAGTTCTTCTCAGCCGGTCAAAAGGGGTCTTCTGCGATGCCGCACAAGCGCAACCCGGTCCTGACCGAGAACCTGACAGGTCTGGCCCGGCTGGTGCGCATGGCCGTGGTGCCCGCGATGGAAAACGTAGCACTTTGGCATGAGCGCGACATCTCGCACAGTTCGGTTGAGCGCAACATCGGGCCTGATACCACCATCACCCTTGATTTCGCGCTGTCGCGCCTGACCGGCGTGATCGACAAACTGGTGATCTATCCAGACAATATGCTGGCCAATATGAACAAATTCCGTGGTCTGGTGATGTCTCAGCGCGTGCTTTTGGCCCTGACACAGGCCGGTGTCAGCCGCGAGGATTCCTATAAGCTGGTCCAGCGCAATGCGATGAAAGTCTGGGAAGAGGGCAAGGATTTCAAAACCGAACTTCTGGCCGATGCTGACGTACTCAAATCGCTGAGCGCCGAACAGATCGAAGAGAAATTCGATCTGGGATACCACACCAAACATGTCGACACGATCTTTGCCCGGGTCTTTGGGGACTGATTGCGATTTTTCATGCGTGGATTTGCCTTAGAAAAAGGCAAATCCACGTGCAAAACGTCGCAGCTCCACCAAGGTATTTGAAATATTTCGCAATCGGTGTAATTTTGGAGTGTCAACCAAAAGGAGACCGACCATGAAGATCAAGACCCTTGCGATTGCTGTTGCACTGACCACCCTGCCCACCCTGAGCCTGGCCATGGGATGCAGTTCGAAAGAAAAGCAGGCAATGTCCTGCGCAACCGGGACAACCTATGACAGCGCCTCACACAGTTGCTTACCCGTAAGCACCTAAGGTGAATTTTGCGTCCCTGCACAGACCTGAAAAGGTCTGTGTTTTCTTTTGAGCGGACTGCCTTTTCGGCCCATCCCGCTCACCTTGCCGTGTTAATGCGATAATCTTGTTGGCGCGATCAGTTTAAGAGCTATCTTTCTCCAAGAGTTTTTCATCTGGAGTCGAAATGAAACATATCGCCCTTGTTACGGCAGTTTGCCTGCCTTTCTTTGCAACTTCTGCTCTTGCGGCTGGCGGTGGCGACGAAACCGCGCCGAAAAAGCCCAAATGTGAATCCGGTCAGGTTTACGACAAAAAGACCAAGTCATGCGTTATCGCCAAAGAAGGTAACCTGGACGTGGACGGGTTGTATGAAAACGTCCGTGAACTGGCCTATGCTGGCCGCTTTGCCGATGCGCAATTGGTGTTGGCGCAGATGCCTGCCGATGACGACCGCACGTTGACCTACCTGGGTTTCACCAACCGCAAGTTGGGAAATATGGACGCGGCAATGGGCTATTACGCCCAGGCATTGCGGGCAAACCCGGCAAATGTTCTGGCCCGGTCCTACATGGGTCAGGCCTTTGTCGAACAGGGCGATATCGCCCAGGCCATGGTGCAGCTGCGTGCGATCCGTGACCATGGCGGTCAGGGCACATGGGCAGAGGCGTCTTTGCGCACGGCCATCGCGACCGGGCAGACCTTCAACTACTGACTTCAATATTTATTCATCTTTCCGCTGCATAACCCCAATCAAAGCGGGGGTTTGCCAAAGATGAACGAAATGGTGCCGATGCACGGTTTTGCGCCGCTTCCTGATGTTTCGGGGGGCGGCGTTTCTGCCTCTCTCAGCAGGCGGGCAAAGGCGGCTATCGTGGTGCGCCTGCTGCTGAATGAGGGGGCGGACCTGCCGCTTGAGGATCTGCCAGATGATTTGCAGATCGCCCTGACCCAGCAGATGGGCGCGATGCGTCTGGTGGACCGTGATACATTAAGTGCGGTCGTGGCGGAATTTGCCACTGAACTGGAACAGGTTGGCCTGTCCTTTCCGGCCGGTTTGGCCGGTGCGCTGGATGCTTTGGACGGCAAGATCGGCCATCAGACCGCCGCCCGCCTGCGCAAGCAAGCGGGCGTGCGCCAATTTGGTGACCCTTGGGCACGGCTGCGCGAACTGGGGCCAGAGGCGCTGTTGCCGGTCCTGCAAAACGAAAGTGTCGAGGTGGCCGCCGTCATGCTGTCAAAGCTGCCTGTGGCGCTGTCGGCCAATCTGCTGGGCCGGTTGCCGGGGCCACAGGCGCGCCGGATCACTTATGCCGTTTCGCTGACCTCCGGTGTCACGCCAGAGGCGGTGGACCGCATCGGCCTATCACTGGCCACGCAGCTGGATGCCCAGCCCAAGCGTGCCTTTGACACAGACCCTGTGGAACGCGTGGGGGCGATTCTCAATTCCTCCACCTCGCTTACGCGCGACGATGTGCTGACCGGACTGGATGAAACCGATCAGGGGTTTGCCAATGCGGTGCGCAAGGCCATCTTTACCTTTGGCAATATCCCGTCGCGTATCGCCCCGCGCGACATCCCCCGCATCCTGCGTGAAGTCGCCCAAGAGAAACTGGTGATCGCCCTCGCCGGTGCCGAGGCCGCAGGCTTTGCCGCCTCGCGCGATTTCATTCTGGAAAATATGTCCGGCCGCCTGGCCGATCAGCTGCGCGAGGACATGGAAGCCGCCGGCAAGATCAGGCCCGCAGATGCCGAGGAAGCCATGTCTGAAGTCGTTGATACGATCCGCCAGATGGAACAATCCGGTGACCTGCTTTTGATTGTGGAGGACGAAGACGAAGGGTGATTGACCGGTCACGCAAGCCGACTTGTTGCGCAGTCCCCTGCAGGTTATGTCAGGCGCAGTGATCCAAACTGACCGGACCCAATGGCAGACCAACCCAAAGCAAGCAGCACGGATAAACAACCCCGGGGGAAACTGGGGGATTATCTGACCAATGCCCTGATCGTCGGCATCATTCGGCTGGCGCTGGCCCTGCCCTATGCGGCGCGCGTGCGGTTCGTGGGATGGCTGGTGCAACATGTGATTGGACCGCTTGCGGGATACCGCAGGCCCGTGATGCGCAACCTTGATCTGATCTGGCCCGATTTGCCAAAATATCGCCGTGACGTGATTGCAGGGCAATGCCTGAACAATGTCGGTCGCAGCTTTATCGAAAACTACTCTGCCGATGATTTTCCCGCCCGCATGGCCGGGAACAACCTGCAGGGCCCTGGCATGGCCGCATTGCAAGATGCCAAGGCCAAGGGCCGCCCCGTCATCCTGGTGACCGGCCATTTCGGCAATTACGAGGCCACACGCGCGGCACTGGTCGCACAAGGCTATGACATCGGCGGTTTGTACCGCGATATGAAAAACCCCTATTTCAACGCCCATTACGTCAAGACCATGGAAGCCTTTGGCGGTCCGGTCTTTCCACAGGGGCGCAAGGGCACGTCAGGTTTCGTGCGCCATTTGAAGGACGGCGGTCAGTTGGTCTTGTTGTTTGATCAGCATGTCTTGCTGGCACCCATCCTCGATTTTCTGGGCCAACCGGCGCGCACGGCCCTGTCGGCGGCAGAACTGGCGCTGCGCTATGACGCGCTGTTGATCCCTTTTTACGGTATTCGCCAAAAGGACGGGCTCAGCTTTGAAACGGTACTTGAGGCACCGATCCCCCATTCTGATCCGGTAACAATGACACAGGCGCTGAATGACAGCCTTGCCGCGCGGGTCCGCGAAAAGCCCGAACAATGGTTCTGGGTGCACCGACGCTGGCGCGCCGACGAGGTTTAGCGCAGCCGCGCCGCCGCCATGATTGGCCCTGCGTTTTGCTGCTGCAAGATCACAACGACGGGTTGGTCCCCCTCAATCGGTGCGGTCATCGACAGCGGCGACTGCCCATCCCAATCCCCCAGCACTGCCCAGTTTTCCACGATATTGGCATAGACGAATGTCTTGCCGGCATTTTCGCCGCGTTTGATCTGGGTTTCCTTTTCAGGGATATAGCGCAGCATATGCACCGTCAGCGGTCCGTCCAGGGGCGCGGCGGAGCGGCCCGTTATTTGCAATGCACCGCCCTGCCTACGAAGATCCAGGACCACGGCAGATGGCTTTGCGGCATGTTCGGAAATCGCCTTGGCCAATTTCATCGGCTTTGCGCCAACGATGTCCGTTGACCCATTCACCAGGATCTCAGGGGTATAGACCGACCGACGGTTCCCCGCCGCCGCATAGGCGCGTTGCCGTTCGGCATGCGCGGGATTACCAAAGGGGTCTTTCCAGCCGATGTAATCCCAGTAGTCCACATGCAGCGCCAGCGCGATCACGTCATCGCGCGCCGCCAGCTCATGCAGCATCGCATCTGCCGGCGGGCAGCTTGAACATCCCTGAGAGGTGAAAAGTTCAACCACCACAGGATTGTTCTGCGCTACAGTCTGAGAGGCAAAACCGAGACCGACGGCAAGCAAGGCGAAGAAGAGACGTTTCATGTGATTCCATTGGCAGGGCGCGGTAATCCATCCGGTTTAACGGCACCATGTTGAAATAACCAATCAAGGTTTGTTGACAGCTTGTTGCAGACTGATCGAATTATCTACATTTTTGTACACCATGGTATACAAAAATGCTGATATCCCATGAATAGTGGTTGATCCGATGGTCGGTCAATGGCATTGAAGCCTCAACATGACAGATGCCAACAGACCCAGAGGGAGCCTCGCATGACGATTCAAGTCGGTCAGGATACAGCCAAGACACGCAAGACACTCACATCAGGCAATCAGAAAATCGCCTATTATTCCATTCCCGCTGCCGAAGCTGCCGGATTGGGTGATTTTTCGAAATTGCCTGCAGCGCTCAAGGTGGTGCTGGAAAACATGCTGCGCTTTGAAGATGGCAAGACGGTCACCGTCGATGACATCAAGGCCTTTGCCGAATGGGCAACCAAAGGCGGCCAGAACCCGCGCGAGATTGCCTACCGCCCTGCCCGCGTTCTGATGCAGGATTTCACCGGCGTGCCCGCCGTGGTCGATCTGGCCGCGATGCGCGACGGTTTGGTGGCGCTGGGGGGAGATCCGGAAAAGATCAACCCGCTGAACCCCGTTGATCTGGTCATCGACCACTCTGTCATGATCGATGAATTCGGCAACCCCCGTGCCTTCCAGATGAACGTCGACCGCGAATATGAACGGAACATGGAACGCTATACCTTCCTCAAATGGGGTCAGAAGGCATTCAACAACTTCCGCGTGGTGCCCCCCGGCACCGGCATTTGCCACCAGGTGAACCTTGAATATCTGGCCCAGACCGTCTGGACAGACAAGGACCAGCATGGCGAAGACGTGGCATATCCCGACACGCTTGTCGGCACCGACAGCCACACCACCATGGTCAACGGCATGGCCGTTCTGGGCTGGGGCGTTGGCGGGATCGAGGCCGAGGCCGCGATGCTGGGTCAGCCGATTTCGATGCTGATCCCCGAAGTGGTCGGGTTTGAGCTGACAGGCCGCATGATGGAAGGCACGACCGGCACCGACCTCGTGCTCAAAGTGGTAGAGATGCTGCGCGAAAAGGGCGTGGTCAGCAAATTCGTCGAATTCTACGGCGAAGGCCTGGATCACCTGCCCCTGGCAGACCGTGCCACCATCGCCAATATGGCACCGGAATATGGCGCGACCTGTGGCTTCTTCCCCATCGACGGCGAAACCCTGCGCTACCTGCGCACCACGGGCCGCGACGAAGACCGCATCGCGCTGGTCGAAGCTTATGCCAAGGAGAACGGCATGTGGCGTGGCGATGATTACGCGCCGGTCTACACCGATACCCTCTCGCTCGACATGGGGACCATCGTGCCCGCAATCTCTGGCCCCAAGCGCCCGCAGGATTACGTCGCACTGACAGACGGCAAGGCGGCCTTTGCCAAAGAGATGGCAGAGACCTTCAAGCGCCCGATGGGCAAACAGGTTCCTGTCGAGGGCGAAGACTATACGCTGGAAAGCGGCAAGGTTGTCATCGCCTCGATCACCTCATGCACGAACACCTCCAACCCCTATGTGATGATCGGCGCGGGTCTGGTGGCACGCAAGGCGGCCGCATTGGGCCTGAACCGCAAACCATGGGTCAAGACATCACTGGCCCCCGGGTCCCAGGTGGTCAGCGCCTATCTTGAGGCGGCAAACCTGCAAGAGGATCTGGACAAGATCGGTTTCAACCTTGTCGGCTATGGCTGCACCACCTGTATCGGCAACTCCGGTCCACTGCAGCCAGAGATCAGCAAGGCCGTGAACGAAGGCGATCTGGTCGCCACCTCCGTTCTGTCGGGCAACCGCAATTTTGAGGGGCGCATTTCCCCCGACGTCCGTGCCAACTACCTCGCCTCCCCACCGCTGGTGGTGGCCTATGCGCTGGCCGGCACGATGGACATCAATCTGGCCACGGATCCGATCGCCCAGACACCCGAAGGCAAGGACGTCTATCTGCGCGACATCTGGCCCACAACCCAGGAAGTCGCCGAACTGGTTGAGCAGACGGTCACCCGCGAAGCTTTCCAGACAAAATACGCCGATGTCTTCAAGGGCGACGAAAAGTGGCAAAGCGTTCAGACCACCGAAGAGAAAACCTACGACTGGCCACCAACATCGACCTATGTTCAGAACCCGCCCTACTTTCAGGGCATGTCACCAGAACCAGGCGTGATCACCAATATCGAAGGGGCCAAGGTTCTGGCCATCCTCGGGGACATGATCACAACAGACCACATCTCTCCTGCCGGTTCCTTCAAAGAAACAACACCGGCCGGTAAATACCTGACAGAGCGTCAGGTCGCCCCACGCGAGTTCAACTCATACGGATCGCGGCGCGGCAACCACGAGGTCATGATGCGCGGCACCTTCGCCAACATCCGCATCAAGAACGAAATGCTGGACAGCGTCGAAGGTGGCTACACCAATGGCCCCGATGGCAAACAGACCTCGATCTTTGACGCCGCCATGGCCTACCAGGAAGCCGGCACACCGCTGGTGATCTTCGGGGGTGAACAATATGGTGCAGGCTCCTCGCGCGACTGGGCGGCCAAGGGCACAGCACTGCTGGGCGTAAAGGCCGTCATCGCCGAAAGCTTTGAGCGCATTCACCGCTCCAACCTCGTTGGCATGGGCGTCATCCCCTTCGAATTCACAAAGGGCGATACCCGCAAGTCCTTGGGCCTGACCGGCAAAGAGACCGTGTCCATCTCCGGTCTCGATACCATCAAACCCCTGCAAGAAGTGCCTTGTGCCATCACGATGGAAGACGGATCGGTCAAGAACATCTTGATCAAATGCCGGATCGATACCGCGATTGAGATCGAATATATCGAACACGGCGGCGTGCTGCACTACGTGCTGCGCGATCTGGCCAAAAGCAGCTCCATCGCAGCCGAGTAACCAGACACTCCAATGCCACAAAAAGGGCCCCCGGCGCATAACGCGGCGGGGGCCTTTTTTACACCACAGGGACAAGATCCCAAACCAACCTCAAAAACCCACGTCCCACAGCGGCACGCTCAAACAACCACCCGGCCCGGGTCCAACCCAGCCCCGGCTTCATCTTGCCAATTAAACTCATGCACACCCTCGCCGCCACGCAGCAAGGCCCGTGTTACCCGCCCTGTGCCGCCTTCAACGCAGGCAAGAACCGCTGCTCATAGTCACTGCCCACCAGGGGCCCAGCAAAACGAAACAGCACCACGCCCTTCCCATCCAGAATGAATGTCTCGGGCGGGGCGGTCACGCCCCAGTCGATGGCAACGCGGCCCTGGGGGTCAAACCCCACCCCGATAAAGGGATTGTCGTCCTCTGTCAGGTAGGTCGTTGCATTGGCTTCGGTATCTTTGAAATTCACGCCGATGATCGGGATGCCCTCAGCGGCCATTTCCAGCAGCTTAGGGTGTTCCGCACGGCAGGGCGGGCACCAGCTGGCCCAGAAGTTCACCAGCGTCACCTCACCAGAGGCCAGCATTTCGGTTGTTGCGGCAGGGAATGCCTCAAGGCTTGCCTGCGGGATCCCCGGTGCCGGTTGCCCCACCAGGGTTGATGGCAGGCCCGTCGGGTCGTCACGGTACATCCCAAAGGCTGCCAACAGGACAAAGGCCGCGAAGACCAAAGGGGGTGCGAGCATCAAAGGGGAGACTTTAGCCATTTGCCTTGGTCTCCGCCTCGATCTCGGCCAGGGCCCTGCGGGCGGCACGGCCCCGCCGCAACGTCAGATAGATCAGCGCCGCCAACAAAGTCAAAGAGGCGGCATAGGCCGACAGAACTTCAATCGCATATTTTCCAAGGTCAGGCATCATAATTCACGCTCCAGACGGGCCCGCAGGGCTTGGGTACGGCGTAGCCTGATCTCCGTGCCGGTCCGGTACAGCACCAGCGCCAGAAACAGCAGGCCAAATCCGATCATGCTGATGACAAGCGGATAAAAGAACACGTCAGCCACGGTGCGGCCTCCGGTTGCCACGGGAATGGATGTTCCCTGATGCAGCCCCTGGTTCCAGAACTGCACCGCATAGCGTGACAGAACCGCAAAGACCGAGCCCACAAGGCACAGAATGGAGGTCAGATCGGCCGCGGTGTCGGGATCTTCGATCGCTTCCCACAGGGCAATGTAGCCCAAATAGAACAGGAACAGGATCAGAAACGACGTCAGCCGCGGATCCCAGGCCCACCAGGTGCCCCACATCGGTTGCCCCCAGATCGCCCCGGTGACAAGTGCGATCAAGGTCATGACCAGCCCGACGGGCGCGGCCGCCTTGGCGGCAAGGGCGCTGACGTGATGGCGGCGCACCAGCCAGATCAGCGAGGTGATCAGCATCATGAACCAAGCATTGATCGCCATCAGCGCTGCGGGCACATGCAGATAGATGATCTTGACCGTGGATCCCTGGCGGAAATCATCCGGCGTCCCGAAAAATCCCCAGATCAGGCCCACGGCCACACAGCCTGCGGCCAGCGCCCATAGCACAGGCTGAACCCGCGACGACAGCGCGAGAAATTTAACCGGGTTTGCGTATTTCCAAATCGACATGATGCGTATGTAATCCCCTCTGCCCGCCGCCTCAATGGTCAAAGCGCGCGGTCGCCCTTGCCTTGGGTCGGACAAATTGTCCGACCTGCTGTCTGGCCCCTAGCGCAGCCCCATCCTTAGAACTGCCGCGCTGGCAAAAGGCATGCAGGCAATCGTGGCCAGCGTAATCCCTGCCAACATCAGCAGCGGCGTTGATACATCCGTTCCTGCAGCACCCCGCCGCGCGGCCTCGGCCCCGAAAATCAAGGTCGGCACATAAAGCGGCAGCACCAGCAAGGACAGCAGCAATCCCCCGCGTTTTATCCCCACGGTCAGGGCCGCGCCAAAGGTGCCGATCACCGACAGTGCCGGCGTCCCAAGCGCGAGCGAGACAACAAGCCAGCCATACCCCGCAACCGGCAGGTTCAACAACACCCCCAACACCGGGGCCGCCAGGACCAGCGGCAACCCGGTGGTCAGCCAATGGGCCAATGCCTTGACGCTCACGGCCGCTTCCAGTGGCAAGGGGGCGGTCAACAGCAGATCCAGCGTGCCGTCCTCAAAATCCAGTGCCAAAAGCCGGTCCAAGGACAACAGACAGGCCAGCAGGGCCCCCAGCCACAAGACCCCTGGTGCAATGGACGCCAGCAAGGCGGGCTCTGGACCGACACTGAACGGCACCAGGGTCGTCACGATCAGGAAAAACGCAAGCCCCAGGCCAAAACCACCCCCCGCACGAAGTGCGAGCCGCAAATCGCGTATCAACAGCGCGATCACAAGAAGGCCTCGTCGCTGGCACCGGCGCGCAAAGTTGTCTTGGCCCGGTACGGAGTGATGTCGAGAACCTCGGCTTCCACCCCCAGATCGATATGGGTCGCCATCAGGGCCGAACCACCCTGTGCCAAATGATGTTTCACGGCTGCGGCGAACATGGCAACCGCATCGGTATCAAGCGACACGGTGGGTTCATCCAGCACCCAGATCGGACAGCCCGTCACCAGCAGACGCGACAATCCCAGCCGCCGTTTCTGCCCCGCTGACAAAGTGCCCGCCAGCCGGTCGGCCAATGGGTGCAGCGCATAGGCATCCAATGCGGCCGAAATATCGCTGTGGCCAAAGACCTGGGCCCAAAAGGCGAGGTTCTCGCGCACGCTCAGCATCGCTTTGAGCCCATCGGCATGGCCCGCATAGGCGATCTGATCTGCGGCACCGGTGATCTGACCGCGCAGCGCGGGCTGCAGCCCTGCGATGGTTCGCAGCAGCGTCGTCTTGCCCGCACCATTGGGTCCGCGCAGGATCAAGGCATGCCCCGGCTCAAGGGTAAAGCTGAGGTCCGCCACCACGGGGATGCCCCCGCGTGCAAGGGTCAGGTTTTGCGCGCTCAGGGTCATGGATGCGCTAAACCGGCAGCATCGCCAGCGCAATGCGGCGGCCTTCGCTCAGCAGCACGTTATAGGTTCTGCACGCCGCAGGAGAGGCCATCGCCTCCACTCCGACACCGGCGTTCTGCAGGGGCTCCAGCACTGTATCGGGCAGATGTGCCACATCAGCCCCTGTGCCGACAAACAGCACATCAATCTCACCGGCCAGCGCCATCAGTGGGGCAATGTCCGCCAGCCCTGCCCAGGTCTGCGTCCCCTTGGGCCCGGTAATGACCGCCCCTTGAATGACCTGCCCACCGATGCGGAAAAACCCCGGGCCATAGCCTTCGACGGGCTGGGCATCGTTAAACACAATCTCGTTCAGGCGCATGGTTCAACCTTTCGATAAGAGCGGACAGCCGTGATCCTAGGCGCAAATTCCAAAACAAACCACAGGGCGAAAAGGCGCATCTGTCTGGCGTGTCCCGCAAGCCAGGCCTGCGCCCCACTCCGCAAGGATCAAGGATCGATGTTGGCGTATTGGTTGCCTGCATTGGCGTCAGGCTTGGACCAGTCGCGTTTCACACCGAGGTACAGCAGGATCGCCGAGGCCACGAAGATTGACGAATAGGTCCCCACAATCACGCCCCAGATCATCGCAAAGACGAAGCCCCGGATCACATCCCCGCCCAGCACAAAAAGCGCGATCAACGCGATCAATGTCGTAAAGGAGGTCATGAAGGTACGGCTCATCGTTTCGTTGATCGACAGGTTCAACACGTCTTTCAGGTCACGTTTCTTGTATTTGCGCAGGTTTTCCCGCACGCGGTCAAAAACCACGACTGTATCGTTCAGCGAATAGCCGACAATGGTCAAAAGGGCCGCGATAATCGCCAGATCAAAGCGAATTTGCAGTTCTGAAAACACCCCGATTGTCAGGATCACGTCATGGACAAGCGCCAGCACGGCACCGGCGGCAAACTGCCATTCAAAGCGCAGCCAGATGTAGATCAGCACCGCCCCGATCGCCAGCACAACCGCGATTGCCGCCGTCTGGATCAATTCGCCAGAAACTTTCGGGCCCACGGATTCGACCGAGATGAACTTGATGTCGGGCCGCACCTCTTTCAATGCGGCCTCGACCGCCTCGATGGTATCGGTGGTCACCGCTTCCTGGCCGTCTTGTGCCTGAATACGGATCATCGCGACGTTCTGATCATCGCGGAACGAAGGATCAAACACTTCGGTGATCGAAATATCGCCAAGGTTCAGCGCATCCATCGCAGCGCGGTATTCGGCCACATCCACCACGCGCGGGCTTTCAGAGCGGATCGTGGTGCCGCCGCGGAAATCGATCCCGTAGTTCAGGCCCTGGATCATGAATGAGGCAAAAGCCACGATCATCATCAGCCCGGAAATACCCAGCCACAGCTTCCACCGTTGAAAGAAATCAAAGTTCGGTGCTTGCTTGAACAGACGCAGACGCATGTCAGACCTCGATCGTTTTGGGGCGTGCCCGTTCAAACCACATCACCACCATCAATCGGGTGACGAAAATCGCGGTGAAAACAGATGTGATGATGCCAAATCCCAGTGTGATCGCAAAGCCGCGCACAGGACCGGAACCCATGACAAAGAGGATCACAGCCGTGATCAATGTGGTCAGGTTGGCGTCGATAATGGCGGAAAGCGCCTTTTCGTACCCCAGCGCAATCGCGCGGGCGGGGCCTTTGGCCGTTTTCAGCTCTTCTCTGATGCGTTCGAAAATCAGCACGTTCGCGTCCACCGCCATGCCGACTGTCAGAACGATACCCGCAATCCCCGGAAGGGTCAGCGTGGCACCGACCAGGCTGAGCAGGCCAAAGATCATGGCAACGTTGATGATCAGGGCGATATTGGCAAACAGCCCGAACAGACCATAACTGACGAACATGAAGGCCAGCACCGCGACAAAGGCCACGATGGTCGCGACCTTGCCTGCGTCGATGCTGTCTTGACCCAGTTCGGGACCGATTGTGCGTTCCTCAAGGAAATCAAGGCCCGCCGGCAGGGCACCGGCACGCAGCAGGATCGCCAGATTGGTGGATTCCTCAACGTCGAAATTGCCGGTGATGATGCCGGAACCGCCCGGAATATGGCTTTGGATGGTGGGCGCGCTGATCACCTCGTTGTCCAGCACGATGGCAAAGGGGGACCCGATGTTTTCAGCTGTATAATCCCCGAATTTCCGCGCACCCGAGGTGTTGAAGCGGAAAGACACGGCAGGCCTGCCATTCTGGTCAAAGGCGGGCTGCGCATCGACCAGTTCCTCGCCGGTGACAACGGGGGCTGATTCGATGGTGTAGAATGCGCCTGGCTCATCCAGCGAGGGGACAATCATATTGCCGATGCCGGGGTTGGCGTTTTCATTGCTGCCCCGGCTCACGACCGGGTTAAAGGTCAGCTGGGCGGTGGTGCCGATGATCGCCTTCAGCTCTGCGGCGGAACCGATGCCGGGCACCTGGATCAGGATACGGTCGGCCCCTTGGCGCTGGATTGTGGGCTCTCTGGTGCCCACTTCGTCAATCCGGCGGCGGATGATCTCAAGCGATTGTTGCATCGTGCGTTCGTTGGTCGCCTGTTTTTCTGCATCCGACAGGTTGATGATCAACAGACCCGCATCGCCGCGCACGTCAATATCGGTGGCCCCCGCCCCGGTCAGGGTCTGCACCGGACGGGCCAGACCACGCACAATCTCAAGCGCTTCGGCCATTTTGTCGGGATCGTTCAGGCGCACGCGCAATTCGCCTTCGGGGGCTTGCTGACGGCGCACAGGTGTCAGGCTGCGCAGCGCATCGCGCACTTCGGGCCACTGCGCCTCCATGCGGCTGGCATAGACATCCTCGACACGGACTTCGGCCAGCAGATGCGCACCACCGCGCAGATCAAGACCCAGATTGACCAGACCAGAGGGCATCCATTCTGGCCAAAGCGCCAGTTGCGCCTCAAGTTCGGGCGTAGCCCCGGATTGCTCAATCGCCTTGGCCGCATCGTTATGCTGCTCAACCGGGCCGTAAAAAGCGTTTGGCATGGCCAACCACAGGCCCATGGCACAGGTCAGCGCGATCGCAATCCGTTTCCACAGATCAATCTGAAGCATGTCTCAGCCCTCTCTTAGGCCGCGGGTGGGCGGTTACTTGGTGGCCGGTTCGGTCTTGGACACGACGGTCGCGATGGTGGACTGGATCACACGGACCTTCACGCCATCGGCAATCTCTACCTCAAGCTCGCCATCGTCTTTGACCTTGACCACTTTGCCGATCATCCCGCCCTGGGTGACCACCTGATCACCGCGACGCAGGGCCGCCACCATGGCCTGATGCTCTTTCACTTTTTTCTGCTGGGGACGGATCAGCAGGAAATACATGATCGCGAAAATCAGAATGAGGGGGATAAACTGCTGAATACCTTGCATCGGGATCGTCCTTTTGGATGGGCTTGGGGGCAAAAAATTGCCCGGTCGCTGAGTTGGGCAGAACCTATGCGCGGTATGGGGTGGGTGCAAGGTGCAAAGGGGGGATTTCGGTGGACAGCGTGACGCGGAAGGTTAATCTCGCTTAGGTTGAGAAGAGGGGAGCGTTACATGGGTGCCAGTAGCATTGAATTACCCCTCTTCTGGGTGTTGGTGATCGGGATTTTCCTGGCATCGGTCCTGTTCTCACAACTGCCGCTCAGTCGCTTCACAGGTCAGCGCCCGCCGCTCGAGGCCTTTCAGGCCAAGCTGGGCCTGTCCGGTTTGAACGCAGGCCTGTTTTTCCTGATTTTACTGTTATGGGGCGCATTGTTCCTGCTGCTCTCGCTTGGGCTGGTCTGGCTGATCTATTCAACCCTGACCGAAGGCCTGCCTGCGGGAAAAGACGCTGAGGCCGAATGGCGCTTTGCCCTGACCAAGCTGGTGGCCCTGACCGGTGTGCTGGGCGCGGTGGTCGCCCTGCCCTTCACCCTGGTGCGAATCGGACTGACCCGGCAGCAGGTGGACACCGCCAAAGAGGCGCTGCTGAATGACAAGATCAACATCGCCGTCAGTGATCTTTATGCCCAGCGGCAGATCACGGTGAAAGAGGGTGAGGCATATCACGACATCTGGGAAGACGACATCATCCGCCGCAACGGGGCCATCGACCGGTTGGAAGGGCTGGTGGCCGAGGACAATACACTGTCCCCCCGCGTCATAAGAATGCTGAGCGTCTATGTCCGCGAACTGTCGCGCACAGGGGCCAAGGCGCAAGAAGTACCGGAAGAGATGGACGGGCACGCACTGCGTGACTGGGCCTAGGGTCTGGAAGTACAGCGCTCTGATATGGAAAAAGCCGTACAGACGCTGGGCCGTTTACCAGTGTTCAAGGACGATCAGGGCCGGACCACCCGCCCCGACCTAACCGACGCAAACCTGCAGGCGATGGACCTGTCGGGCTTGGATTTTGAAAAAGCGCGGTTGAGCGGGGCGCAGTTGCAGGGGGCGAACCTCACATGGGCGCAGTTGCAGGGGGCGAACCTCACATGGGCGCAGTTGCAGTGGGCGGACCTCTTCAGTGCGGAGCTGCAGGGGGCGAACCTCTCATGGGCGGAGTTTGACCCTGACACAGACCTACACGCTGCTGCTCTCCGAGGTGCAGCGTGTAGGTCTGTGGATTTTACAACCATACCAAAAATTGCGGATCATTTGGAGCATCTCTTCGGTGATGACACCGTCAAGCTGCCCCCCAACATCACGGCGCCGGCCCGTTTCTCACAAACCTATGAGGACTACGAAGCCTTCCTCACCGCATGGCGCGCCTTCCAGCGCTCCATCGGGCAGGATCCGGAGAATCCGACCTAACCTGCACTCTACCCCTCGCCATCACAATCCGGCATAAGACGGGCCAGGACGACTCAAACCAAGGACCCCCCCCATGCATGACATCCGCGCCATCCGCGAAAATCCCGATGCTTTCGACGCCGCCCTCGCGCGGCGGGGCGATGCGCCGATGTCGTCTGAGGTGCTCAAGCTGGACGAGGCACGGCGCGGCAAGATTGCGGCAGCCGAAAACGCCCAGGCAGAGCAGAACAAAGCATCCAAGGAAGTCGGGGCCGCCAAGGCCAAGGGCGATGAGGCTGAATTTGAACGGCTGCGCGCCCTGGTCAGCGACAAGAAGGCCGAAGTGGCCGCGATGCGCGCCGAGGCCAATGAGCTGGACGCGCAGCTGACCGATATGCTGGCACGCATCCCCAACAGCCCCGCCGATGACGTGCCGGCGGGCAAGGATGAGGCGGACAATGTCGAAGTGAACCGTTGGGGCGATATTCCCACCTTCGATTTCACCCCGAAAGAGCATTACGACATCACCGGCGTCGCCCCCAATATGGACTTTGAGACAGCAGCCAAGACGTCTGGCGCGCGGTTTGTCATGCTGAAGGGCGCAGTGGCGCGTATTCACCGTGCGCTGGCGCAGTTCATGGTCGACACCCATGTGGATGAAAACGGCCTGCTTGAGGTCAACTCTCCGGTTTTGGTGCGCGATGAGGCGATGTATGGCACCGACAAACTGCCCAAGTTCGGCGAAGACAGCTATCAGACCACCAATGGCTGGTGGTTGGTGCCCACCTCCGAGGTGCCGCTGACCTATACGGCCGCCGATGAGGTGATGGAGGAAGCCGACCTGCCCAAGCGCTACACCGCCCACACGCTTTGTTTTCGCTCAGAGGCGGGATCGGCGGGGCGCGACACCGCAGGCATGTTGCGCCAGCACCAGTTTGAAAAGGTAGAGATGGTCAGCGTGACCCATCCAGATAACAGCGACACAGAACAAAAACGCATGCTGCGCTGTGCCGAAGGGATCCTAGAAAAGCTGGGTATCCCTTACCGCACAGTGATTCTATGTACCGGCGACATGGGCTTTGGGGCGCGCCGGACCTTTGACATCGAGGCATGGGTGCCGGGCCAGAACACCTACCGCGAGATTTCATCGGTTTCGACCACCGGCGATTTTCAGGCGCGGCGGATGAATGCGCGGTTCAAGCCCAAGGACGGCGGCAAACCGCAGTTTGTGCATACTTTGAACGGATCAGGGCTGGCCGTCGGGCGCTGCCTGATCGCGGTGCTTGAGAATGGGCAGCAGGCCGATGGCTCTGTTACCCTGCCCGCCGTATTGGCCCCCTATCTGGGAGGCAAGACCACGCTGACATCAAAGGGTGCATTGGCCTGAGCCAAAGGGTATCGTGACCAGATATCATGCCGGGCGGACAACATCTGCCGGCATGATGAGGGCCCCGCCTGCGGGTCCAGTTCAAGGAGCTTTCATGCCTGCCACTCGCCCTCTTATCGCTGTTCTTTGCTTTTTGCTGAGCATCTGCTTTGCCGCATCCCCCTTTTTGGTGACCGATTTCGCGGGCTTTGATCCCGACCAGTTCCCAGTACCCCAAGACAACCCGCCGGTGCAGCCCGCGGGATATGCATTTGCCATCTGGGGCCTGATCTATCTGTGGCTAATCCTTGGTCTGGGATGGGGTTTGCTGAAGGCGCGGCAGGATGGCCAGTGGCATGATATGCGCAAGCCCTTGTCAGTCTCGCTTGCTGTTGGCACCCTGTGGCTGGCGGTGGCCGTGGCCAGCCCGATCTGGGCCAGCGTGTTGATCTGGGTCATGTTGCTGACAGCGCTGGCCGCGCTGTTTGTGGCACCTGTATCCGACCCTGTTTGGGCCGCTTGGCCCGTCGGGCTTTATGCCGGGTGGTTGTCCGCTGCGTCTTGCGTGTCGCTGGGGCTGCTGGCAGCAGGATATGGCCTGATGGATCAAACCACGGCGGCATTGGTCTGTGTGGGTCTGGCCATCGTGATCGGCGGCCTTGTGCAGACGGCACTGGGCCGGGTGCCCACCTATGGTATCGCTGTGATCTGGGCGCTGGTCGCTGTCGTGGTTCAAAACCAGGCAAGCACCCCCGTGGTTGCCTATCTGGCAGGCGGCGGGGCACTGGTGGTGTTGCTGCCAACACTCATGGCCTTTCGCAAGACCTGAGGTGATCGGCGCATCGCCAGCCTGATGAAAGACCCGCTTTGAACCGACTGCCTTGAAGCTGTCCGGCCATGCGGGCATGGCCGGACGCGATCAATCCTTGCGACGTCCTGCAGTATGTTTGCGCAGCTTTGATGGCGGTGCCTTCTTGCGGCCTTTGTAGGGGTTGGCGTCGTTCTGACCCCGCATCCACAGGCGGATCGGCGTACCCGGCATGTCAAAATCCACCCGAAGGTTGTTGACCAGATAGCGGCTGTAGCTCTCTGGCACCTTGTCGGGATGGCTGCACATCACCACGAAACCCGGCGGGCGGGTCTTGGCCTGTGTCATATAGCGCAGCTTGATCCGCTTGCCCTGTGGTGCGGGCGGTGGATGTGCCTCCATCATGCCCGACAGCCAGCGGTTCAGCTGTGCCGTGGTCACGCGGCGGTTCCAGACATCATAGGCGCGCATGATCGCCTCATGCAGCCGGTCCATGCCCCTGCCCGTCTTGGCGCTGACAGTGATCAGCGGCGCACCGCGCAGCTGTGGCAAAAGCCGCTCAAAGCTTTCCTTGAGGTCTTTCAGTTTGGCCTGACGGTCCTCTTCGATGTCCCATTTGTTCACCGCGATGATGACGGCGCGCCCTTCGCGTTCTGCCAGATCGGCAATGCGCAGATCCTGTTGTTCAAAGGGGATTTCAGCATCCAGCAAGACAACCACGACTTCCGCGAACTTGACCGCGCGCAGACCGTCAGAAACGCTGAGTTTCTCCAGCTTTTCCTGGATCTTGGCCTTTTTGCGCATGCCTGCCGTGTCAAATATCCGCATCGGCACGCCGTTCCAGTCGGTGCGCAGGGAAATGGCGTCGCGGGTGATCCCGGCCTCTGGACCAGTCAGCAGCCGGTCCTCTCCGACAATCTGGTTGATCAGCGTTGATTTACCGGCATTCGGACGCCCAACCACTGCAACCTGAAGGGGTTTGGCGTTGGTTGGGATCGGGACGGCATCAGTTTCTTCGGCCTCTTCTTCGCTCAGGTCCACATCGGTCTCTGGTGCGTCTTCATCGGCGCGGAGGGCGAATTGATCGGCCAGCGGCACCAACATCGTATAAAGATCATTCAGACCCTCACCATGCTCTGCTGACAGGCTGATCGGTTCGCCCAGACCAAGCGAATAGGCCTCAAGAACCCCTGCTTCGCCTGCTTTTCCCTCGGCCTTGTTGGCGGCAAGGATGACGTTGGCGGCACGTTTGCGCAGGATCTCGGCAAAGACCAGATCAGATGGGGTGATCCCCACACGGGCATCCACCATGAACAGGCAGATGTCGGCCATGTCGACCGCCCGTTCCGTCAGGCGGCGCATACGGCCTTGCAGGCTGTCGTCGGTGACTTCCTCCAATCCGGCGGTGTCAATCACGGTAAAGCGAAGGTCCGCCAGCCGGGCGGCCCCTTCGCGCAGATCGCGTGTGACACCGGGCTGGTCGTCGACCAGCGCCAGACGTTTGCCGACAAGACGGTTGAACAGCGTGGATTTCCCAACATTGGGGCGGCCCACGATGGCGAGGGTAAAAGACATTTCAGGCTCCAAAGCCCAATGAGGGCCAAATCAGACCCGGCACTTAGACCATTTCGCGCTCAACGGAAAGCGAGCAATTTGCCCTTGCGCGAAACGACGTAAAGCGTGCCCCCTGCAACAACCGGTGCTGTGGTGGCCCCGCCGGGTATTTCCGTGGTTGCGGTCAATGCCCCGCTGGTGGGGTCAAAGCTGCGCAACATGCCATCGCTGGACGCCACCAGAACGCGCCCACCGGCGATCACGGGGCCATGGTGGCCAAAGACCTCTGACTGCTTGCGCGGCTTGTCCTTGACAAAGTTTGGCAAAGGCGCACCCCAGATGCGGCTGCCGTCCGATGCGTCCAGACGCAAAAGCTCGTTCAGATCGCTGATGACAAAGATTGAGCCCCCTGCAGGCCAAACCGGCGTGATTGCCCCTTCTGATGCTGTCCAGATCCGCTCGCCACTGCCAAGGCTCAGCGCGGCCAGTCTGCCCGATTGATTGCCGACAAAGACCTTGTCGCCCGAAATCACCGGTGGGCTGGTCACGTCAGAGATGGAGGACAAGGCCCGTCCGGGCCGCTTGCCCACAACGGTGGCGGTCCAGCGCTGCAGGCCGCCCTGCCGGAACACCGCCTGCACTTCGCCAGAGCCATAGGCATAGATTGCCAACTGGGCGTTCAACGCCGGCGCTGGCGCGCCAAGTACGTTGTTGATACTGGTGCTGCCGCCGGTTTGCCATGCCACCCGCCCGCTTGATTTATCGAGGGCCCAACCCGTGTCGTCGCCCGCCGTAAGGTAGACCAAATCGCCATAGACCGTTGGCGTTCCAGAACCGGTGGCCTCCAGCTTTTGGGACCAGCGCGGGCTGCCGGTGGTCACATCCAGCGCGGCCAGAACGCCGTACCCTATTGAAACATAAAGCGTGTCGCCTTCAACAGCCAGGCCACCGCCCGATCCCTGCCCCTGTCTGTCGCTGTCAGGGGTCAGATCGCGGGTCCACAGCGTGGTCCCTTCGGTTGAGGTCGCCGTGACCCTTGCACCGGCATCAAGGGTAAAGATGCGCCCGTCTGATACCACAGGGTCCGCCGTGATCCGGTAGCGTCGGCTGTCGCCATCCCCGATATCGGCCGACCAGGCAAGCAGCACCCCGTCGCGCAGCGCCGGATGCTGGACCCGGTAGCTGGGCGTGCCGATCGTATGGGTCCAGTTTGCATTGCTCTGGACTGCCCCCAGCGAGATCGGCGCGCTTGTGTTTTCAGTGGACGCCGCGTTTATCGTCAGATCGTCGGTCCCCGGATTTTGCAAGACCGAGCGAATGTCTTCTCTCTGCCCCGGCAGATAGACTTCTTTTTCCTGGCAGGCACCAAGCAAGAGAACCGCGGACAAAAGCCCTGCTGACCAAACCTTTTGCCCAATATTCGCCGAATAGATCATGGCCCTGCTCACTTCTTGTTCATCGCTGTCCTGGCCCGCATGGGACGTGGATCAATTGCTTTGTACAGCCCCGCCGTCACCATCCAGACCGCTCACGCCTGACAGCTCAGGCTCGCCGCCCAAGGCCACAATCACCTGTAGTGCGCGTTGTTGCAAGTCCGAGCTGACCTCGGCATCCACAAGGATGGTCTGATAGCGCGTGATCGCCGCCTCAGAATCACCTGTCTCAATGTCGATCAATGCCATTTGCTCGCTCGCCAGCAGCCGCAGAGGGTTGCCGGGCTGTGCCATTGCCTCCAGCGCCTGACGGCGGTCTGCGACGGGGGTATCTGCCCCTTGCAGGGTGATGGATTTGAAACGCGCCAACTGCTGGTAGATGGAAGGGATGTCACTGTTGACGGCCAGCGCATCGAGTTTCTCTATCGCTGTCGCAGTATCCCCAGCATCGGTGTATTCAGCGGCGGTCATCAGCCCAAGGACGGCTGCTGCGGTGGGCGTATCTGCGGTGACCGCCGCCAGCGCCTGTGCCCTTTCAACCGTGTCGTTGACGCCAAGCGCGGCCAGCATCGCATCTCCCAGCGCCTCGGCCTGTGCACGTTCCTGCGCCTTGCGGTATTCAGAAAACGCGGCACCCCCAACGATCACCAGGATCGCAAGAACGGCGATCCATCCATACCGGCGCAGCAGCGCATAAAGGCGGTCCCGGCGGACCTCTTCGTTCACTTCTTCGACAAAACTGTCTGTATTGCTCATCTGATGCGCCCTTGGCCTGCGGTTTTGACCCTCTTACCGCGCACAAGGAAGCAAGCCAAGACCCGTTACCGCAGCATCAAGCACAGCAATTACGCAACCCACAGGATTTTGACAAAAAACATCACAACTAAACTGGTCAGTTCAGTTGTGATGTACTAGATACGGCATAAGTTAACGACGAAACTGAATGCTTCTCACCGCGCGAGGTATCGCAATGCGCATTTTCTCTATCCTGGCTGCAATTGCAGTGACCGTCTTGTTGGCCATGTCGATCTTGGCACGCCCGCAGCTGGCTGCCCTTTTTGGTGCGCAGGGCGCTGAAACGACTGACGCGCAATCCACCGTGGCACCCGGGTCTGTCCCGGAAACATCGCCTGCCACTGACCGACTGGTCAAGGTGCAGGTGCGCAAGATCACCGGCCAGCAAGTCGACAGCGCCGTGATCCTGCGCGGCGAGACACAGGCCGCGCGTCAGGTCGATGTCCGGGCCGAGACCTCAGCGGTTGTCACATCAGAACCTTTGCGCAAGGGCGCGCAGATCGCCAAGGGGGACGCACTATGTGTTCTGGACCCCGGCACAAGGCAGGCCGCCCTGCAAGAAGCCCGCGCACGACTGGCCGAGGCAGAATCCCGCGTTCCAGAGGCAGAAGCGCGCGTTTCCGAAGCGCAGGCCCGTCTTGAAGAGGCCAAGATCAATCAAAACGCAGCCGCCCGACTGAGCGAAGACGGCTTTGCCTCGCAGAGCCGTCTGGCCGCCACCGATGCGGCTGTGGCTGCGGCAAAAGCCGGTGTGACATCCGCCACTTCGGGGCTGCGCGCCGCGCGCTCCGGTATCGAGGCGGCGACAGCGGCTGTGGCGGGTGCGGAAAAAGAGATTGAACGCCTGACCATCCTGGCCCCGTTCAGCGGCATGCTGGAAAGCGATACAGCCGAACTGGGCAGCCTGCTGCAGCCCGGTGCCCTTTGCGCCACGATCATCCAGCTTGACCCGATCAAACTGGTGGCCTTTGTTCCTGAAACCGAAGTGAACCGCGTCACCCTTGGCGCGATGGCCGGGGCCCGGCTGGCGGCTGGCGGCGAACAGGTGACGGGGGCCGTGACGTTCCTGTCCCGCTCTGCCGATCCAGAGACGCGGACCTTTCGGGTCGAGATTGAAGTCAATAACTCAGACCTGCGCATCCGCGACGGCCAAACCGCCGAGATCGCCATCGCCTCTGCCGGGGTAAAGGCGCATTTGCTGCCGCAGTCGTCCCTGACACTGAATGACGACGGCGCGCTGGGTGTGCGTTTGGTGGACCAGAATGCGGTCGTGGCCTTTGCGCCCGTAAACATCATGCGTGACACCAGTTCAGGCGTCTGGGTCACCGGCCTGCCCGAAGTCGCCGATGTGATTGTGGTGGGTCAGGAATATGTCACTGCCGGCGTCACTGTAGCGCCCAGCTGGCAGGAGGCCACACAATGACCGGCGTCGTCGATTGGGCGGCCGGCCGTGCGCGCATGGTGCTGGCCTTTATCCTGCTGAGCCTTGTGGTCGGCGGGTATTCCTATTCCACCCTGCCCAAAGAGGGCGAGCCGGATATCGAAATTCCGGCGCTTTTCGTGTCGGTCCAGTTTCCGGGCATTTCCGCAGCCGACAGTGAGACGCTGCTGGTCAAACCCATGGAGACAGAGCTGGCCGATCTGGACGGCCTGAAAAAGATGAACGGTACGGCGGCTGAAAACTATGCCGGTGTGGCGCTGGAATTCGAATTCGGCTGGGACAAGACCAAGATCATGGCCGATGTCCGCGATGCGATGTCCAGCGCCGAGGCAAAGTTTCCCGAAGGCTATGACAAATATTCCATCAACGAGATCAACTTCTCTGAATTTCCCATCATCATCGTCAACCTGACAGGCCCGGTGCCGGAACGCACCATGGCCCGGGTGGCACGCGACCTGCAGGATGAACTGGAAGGACTGGATGCCGTGCTTGAGGCGGGGCTTGCGGGTGACCGCGACGAGATGCTTGAGGTGCTGATCGATCCCTTGCGGCTGGAGGCCTATAACGTCACCGCAGGCGAGCTGATCAATGTGGTTCAGAACAACAACCAACTGATTGCCGCAGGCGAAATTGAAAGTTCTCAGGGCACTTTCGCGGTCAAGATCCCGTCTTCCTTCAACGATCCGCGCGATGTCTATTCCCTGCCCGTCAAGACCAATGGCGACCGCGTGGTCACCTTGGGCGATTTAGCACAGATCAATCTGACCTTCGAAGACCGTCAGGGCACGGCGCGTTTCAACAGTGAGAAAACGCTGGCGCTGCAGGTCGTCAAGCGCAAGGGATACAACCTGATCGACACTTCGCGTCAGGTACAAGAGATCGTGACCGCCCGCGCGGCGGCCTGGCCGGACGGTTTGCAGGCTGCGGTCACCGTGGGCACGTCAAATGACCAGAGCCGGATTGTGGATTCGATGGTCCAGCAGCTCTTGGGGTCCGTCTTTACCGCGATTGCGCTGGTGATGATCGTGGTTCTGGCCGCATTGGGCATCCGTGCCGCATTGCTGGTGGGTTTTGCCATTCCGACATCATTCCTGCTGTGTTTTGCCTTTCTGGCGCTGATGGGCATTTCGGTGTCCAATATCGTGATGTTCGGGTTGATCCTGGCCGTGGGCATGCTGGTGGACGGGGCGATCGTGGTCGTTGAATATGCCGATGCGCGCCAGCAACAGGGCGACGGGCCGATGCAGGCCTATGTTGAGGCCGCCAAGCGGATGTTCTGGCCCATCATTTCATCCACGGCGACGACACTATGTGCCTTTTTGCCCATGCTGTTCTGGCCCGGTGTGCCCGGCCAGTTCATGGGCATGCTGCCCGTCACACTGATCTTTGTTTTGTCGGCATCCTTGGTTGTGGCGCTGATCTATCTGCCGGTTATGGGCGGCGTGACCGGACGGCTTGAGCGTTGGATGGCAGACAATATGGAAGCCATCGCGGGGCTGCGCTGGTATCTGCACCTGATCCTGTTTCCCTTGGCGCTGGCCATGATATTTGTTCCCATGTCGGTGATGCAGCCGCTGTTTGGCGTGATTTCCGCCCAATTTGCAGGGATGGACGGGCTGAATGTGCTGGGCTCGGTGATCCCGACCTTTGTGACGGTCTTCTTTTGTGTGCTGGCACTTTGTGCAGCTTTGTCCGTCGGGCTTTCGGGGGGGATGATGGCGCTGCTGGCGTTCTTTGCGGTCTTTACGCGTGCGGGCCGCGGTGGGCGCTGGATCACCTCCAAGCTGTTCCGCAAGACCCCCGACAGGATCAACGCCGGATACCGGCGCAATGGATTTGGCAGGGTTATCGCCTTTATCGTGGGCAACCCAGTCATGCCATTGGTCATGGCGGGCATCGTCTTTGTCTTTGTCGGCACCGTCATGATCTTTTTCGGGAACAACTCCAAAGGGGTTGAATTCTTTGTTGAATCGGAACCCGAACAGGCCATCGTCTATGTGCTGGCGCGGGGCAACCTGTCGCTGAATGAAAAGGACGATCTGCTGCAAAGGGCAGAGGAAATCGTGCTGCGCCATCCCGGTGTGCAAACCGCCTTTTCCTTTGCGGGCGAAGGGGGATTGGACAGCAACACCGGCGGGGCGCAGGCCCCCAAGGACAGTATCGGGCAAATTCAGCTGGAAACCATTCCATGGGAAGATCGACCCAACAAGACCACAAATTGGTTCACCATTCCGATTATCGGCTACCAGGTCACGCGCCAGACGCAGGACCCCGCCTTTGACGGTGACGTCATCTTGGCCGAACTGACAGAGCAATTGTCCGAAATACCGGGAATACGGATCGAAATTCTGGCGCAGGCCCGTGGGCCCGCTTCTGGCAAACCTGTGCATCTGCGGCTCAAGTCCGAAAGTTTTCCGGACCTGCTGGCCGCCACTGCCGCCGTGCGCGCGCAATACGAAGCGACGGCGGGCCTGACCTTGATCGAAGACACACGCCCCCTGCCCGGCATCGACTGGCAGATCGACGTTGATGTGGAAAAGGCCGGGCGCTACGGCGCGGATGTGCTGACCGTCGGGGCGATGGTGCAATTGGTCACACGCGGCCTTTTGCTGGACACGATGCGCGTCGACAGTTCTGACGAAGAGATCGAAATTCGCGTGCGCCTGCCAGAAAAAGACCGTGTGCTCAGCACGCTGGACACGCTCAAGGTGCGCACGGCGGATGGTCTCATTCCGCTGAGCAACTTTATCACCCGCACCCCTGTGCCAAAGCTGGCAGAGATCAACAGGGTCGATCAGAAACGCTATCTGGATGTAAAGGCAGACGTCGCACCGGGATTGATGAAAGTCGTGGAAACACATCGCGAAAACGGTGTGGAGGTCAGCACCACCCTGGCCACGCTTCGCCCGGCGGGCAATGATGCGGACCTCACCAGTCTGGATGGTACCGGCTACAAGATCACGCAGCGGACCGAAGCCGCGCGCGACATAGACCTGCAGGCGGGTATTGCACGGGGCGGTGCCTTGCGGCTGGTGCCAATCAATGCCAACGAACGCATTGCTGAGATCACCAAGTGGCTGGACGAAAAACCTCTGCCTCTGGGGGTCAGCACCGAATGGACCGGCGACCAGGAAGATCAGGCCGAAAGCCAGGCTTTCCTCAGCTCGGCCTTTACGGCGGCGCTGGGGTTGATGTTCATCATTCTGCTTGCGCAATTCAACTCCTTTTACAATGCCACACTGGTGCTGCTGGCGGTGATCTTGTCGACAACGGGTGTGTTGATTGGCATGTTGGTGATGGATCAGACCTTCTCAATCATCATGACGGGGACGGGGATCGTCGCCTTGGCCGGGATCGTGGTGAACAACAACATCATCCTGATCGACACCTATCAGGAATATGAACGCTACATGCCCCGGATCGAGGCGATTATCCGCACCGCTCAGGCGCGCATTCGGCCGGTGTTGTTGACAACGATCACCACAATGGCGGGACTTGCGCCGATGATGTTCGGCCTCAGCCTGAATTTTGCCGATGGTGGCTATACGATCGACAGCCCGACGGCGCTGTGGTGGAAACAGCTGGCAACAGCGGTGGTGTTCGGTTTGGGGATTGCGACTGTGCTGACGCTGATCGTGACGCCGTCCATGTTGGCCATTCGCATCTGGGCCACGACCTATATCCGCTGGATCGCGCGGCTGCTGGCCAAGATGTCACTGGGCAGGGCCAGCCGTGCTGCCCGCGACTGGGCGTTGCAGCGTGATGCAGGCCGGATGCAGGCGCAGGAAATCCTGTGGGATCCTGATTTTGGGGTCACACCGCCGGTGCAAAAACCGCAGCTGTCCGCCGCCGAATAAATCTGCTGCTAGATACCAAGGTGGGCCACAGGCCCACCTTGCGTGTTCTATCAGGATTTCGCTTCTTCGGACTGCTGGCGATGCCACAGCTGTGCATAGCGGCCTTCAAGCGCCAAAAGCTCGTCATGGCGGCCCTGCTCCATGATCTCGCCCTTTTCCAGAACAACAATCCGGTCCGCATCTGCGATGGTGCTGAGCCGGTGAGCGATGGTCAGCACTGTGCGGCCCTCGCCCGCGCGCATCAGCGCGTCCTGAATCTCATGCTCTGTCTCACTGTCCAGCGCCGATGTCGCCTCGTCCAGCAGCAGAATGGGAGGGTTCTTGAGCAGGGTGCGCGCAATGCCAACGCGCTGCTTTTCACCGCCAGACAGTTTCAGGCCGCGCTCTCCTACGGTGGTGTCATACCGGTCGGGCAGGCTCATGATGAAATCATGGATCTGCGCATCTTTTGCCGCCGCCTCCACATCCGCCTGCGTGGCCCCGTCGCGGCCATAGGCGATGTTGTAGCCGATGGTGTCGTTGAACAGGACCGTGTCCTGCGGCACGACGCCAATGGCCCGGTGCAGGCTGTCTTGGGTCACGGTGCGGATGTCCTGACCATCAATTTTCAGCGCACCTTGGCTGACGTCGTAAAAGCGGAACAAAAGCCGCCCGATGGTGGATTTCCCCGACCCCGTCGACCCGACGATCGCCACGGTTTCACCCGGCTGGGCCTCTATCGTCACACCCCTGAGGATGGTCCGGTCAGGGTCATAGCCAAAGTGCACATTCTCAAGCGTCACCTTGCCCCCCGTCACCTTCAGATCCGGCGCGCCCGGAGCGTCTGAAATCTCGGCGGGTTGGTCCAGAAGATTGAACATCTGGCCCATATCGACCAGGGCCTGCCTGATCTCGCGGTAAACAGTACCCAAAAAGTTCAGCGGCACGGTGATCTGAACCATATAGGCGTTCACCATGACAAAATCACCAACGGTCAGCGTGCCGTTCTGCACGCCAATCGCCGCCATGATCATGACCGCGACAAGCCCTGCCGTGATCAGCACCGACTGGCCAAAGTTCAGAAAGGCCAGCGAATAGCTGGTCTTGATGGCTGCCTCTTCATAGCCTGCCATCGCGTTGTCATAGCGCCTTGCCTCGCGGCCCTCAGCGCCAAAGTATTTCACTGTCTCATAGTTCAGCAGGCTGTCGATGGCCTTTTGGTTGGCGTCGGTATCTGCCGCATTCATCTGGCGGCGCTGGCGCACCCGCCATTCCGTGACCGCAAAGGTGAACCACACATAAAGCCCGATGGTGACCGCGACGACCACCAGATAGGTCCAATCGAACAGAATCGTCAGGATGACACCGATCATCAACAGCTCAAGGATCAAGGGGCCGATGTTGAACAGCAAGAAGCGCAAAAGGAATTCCACCCCCTTGACGCCACGTTCGATGATCCGGCTTAGCCCGCCGGTCTTGCGCGTGATGTGATAGCGCATGGACAGACGGTGAATATGCTCAAAGGTCTCAAGCGCCAGCATGCGAAGGGCCCGCTGGCCCACCCGTGCAAAAATCGCATCGCGCAACTGCTGAAAGCCGACCGTCATCAGCCGCGCCATGCCGTAAGCGATGGTCAGACCGATGGCCCCCAAAGCCACCAAAGGCACGCCTTCGCCCGCAAGTGCATCAACCGCATCGCGGTAAAACAACGGCGTGGCGACAGAGACCAGTTTCGCCACAAACAGCACCACCATGGCCCATACGACGCGTTTCTTGACCCAAGGCATGTTGTGCGGCCACAGATAGGGCGCGACCTTGCGCAGCACCAGAAAACCCGAATGGCGTTCCTCTTGGGCGAGGATGTCTTCTTCGCTCAGGGGTTTTGCCTGTCCGTTTGAAGGTGCAGTGGTGGTTCCAGTGGTATCAGCAGCCATGTTCGTTCCAGTCTATTTGACTGCTACATAGCCCTGCCGCACGGGGGTTGCCACCCACCGAGATGATTTAGATATCGCATCCCTGGCCCGGATTAATCAGGCAAGTCGAAAATCTGACCGGGGTAAATCAGGTCCGGATTCCTGATCGCGTCCTTGTTGGCCTCAAAGACACGCACATAGAGCGCGCCATCACCGTATCTGTCCCGCGCAATGGCCCAAAGGGTGCTGCCTTGTTGTACCGTGATCGCCTTGACGGGGCCACCCTGTGCCGCCGCAGCTGCCAGCAGCGATGCAGGCTCTCGTTTGAACGGGGTCTCGACCCGGCTGGTGACCTGACCATCGGCGGCCACCTCGTCGACACGCAGGGTATAGATGCCTTCGTCTACGTTTGGCAGGTTGCCGCGCCAGCGGCCCCGTTCATCCACCGGCAGGTTCGCGATTGCCGCGTTGTCCAGGTAGACACGTACCGCCGATGTATCGGCCTGCGCGCGGCCAGACAGCTGCACATCGCCAAGATTGGAATAGCTGATTGTGTCAATCGCTACATTATCCATGACCTCTGGGCTTTGGGTATTGAGCAGTTCCACCCCGTCCGCAGTGGAGCGTAGCACGGCCACGGCCTCTGGTGCTGGCTGTTCTGCCTCGGCAGTGGTTGTTTCGGCGGTTTCCACAGGCTGGGTCACTGGCTGGGTCACAGGCGCTGTAACTGGCGCTGTAAATGGCGCTGTCACTGGCGCGGCCGGCTGACTTTCGGTCGCAGGGACAGTTTGGGCGGTTTGTTGCGTTGGTTCAGACGCTGCCTCGTCCGAGGGTGAGGCTGGTGGCTGTGCTGCAGCCTGAGCCGTCACCGCAGGCTCTGCGGGTGCGGGGGCCTCTTGTTGTGGCTGTGGCTCTTCTGTGACTTCTGCAGGGGCCTGTGCAATTACAACCGGTGCCGCGAGCGGGGCCAGAATAATCTCATCCTCCGAAGTCATTTCGGTACCTTCGACCACCTGTAAAAGGGTCAGGACATGCGCCTGGCCGTCTGGCGGGATCATCGCGATCGTGGCAAATTTGCCGGCGCGGTCCGACGTCGCGCTGCCGATGGGGGTCCCGTCTTGCAACAAGGTGATCTCTGTCTCCGGCGCACCCCGCCCTGCGATGACCGTCATGCCGTCGGGCTCGCGCCGCACTTCATCAAATGTTGGGCGCGGGACGGGCAACGCTTTGGGCTCTGACGGTGGGACACTCGCCACCTCTGCCGCAGGAGGCTGCGACAAAGCAGCGGGCTGAATCGCAGTCTCTGACACCGGTTCGGCATTGCGTTTGGACTGAACGAAAAAACCCGCTGCAATCAACACAGCGCAAAGGATGCCAAACATAACGGCACCCGAGCTTCCATTTAACCTGGCAAACAAATCACGCATGTCGCATCATCCCACTTGGTTGAGCCTTATTAGCAAGCAGGCTAACAGGGGTCAAAACACGGCATCTCACAGCGCTGAAATTTTGCAAGGAAAAGGCGACGTTATGGCTCCGAAATCTGTCTGCGTATACTGCGGTTCCCGTCCGGGAAATGATCCGGCCTATATGGCTGACGCCGAAAGGCTCGGGACCGGGCTGGCCCTTGCCGGTGTGCGGTTGGTCTATGGGGCGGGCGATGTGGGGCTGATGGGGGCTGTCGCGCGTGCAGCACAGACAGCGGGCGGCGACACCTTTGGGGTGATCCCCAAACACCTTGTGGAGTGGGAGGTGGGCAAGACCGACCTGACCACCTATGTCGTGACAGAGACCATGCATGAGCGCAAAAAGGTGATGTTCATGAACTGCGATGCCGTCGTTGTCCTGCCGGGCGGTGCCGGATCGCTGGATGAGCTGTTCGAAGTGCTGACCTGGCGGCAATTGGGACTGCATGAAAAGCCGGTTTTTCTAGTGAATACAAAAGGCTACTGGGATCCTTTGCTGGCGCTTCTGGACCATGTCGTCAGCAGTGGTTTTGCCGATGCAACGCTCTTGCGATATGTCGAGGCGGTGGATGACGCGGCAGCGGCCTTGGCCGGGCTGGCCAAGCTGGATCATTGATGACCCATGATCGCATCCGGACGGCCCAGCGGTTCATGTGCAGTTTCTGACGAGGAGCCTGACGCAGGCATGACCGGACCTTGCGGTCATGCGGTGATGCGCGGCGCGTATTGACCCGCTGGGCTACTGGCCTGCCCACCCGGTCCGCTGCACTGGTTGCGGATCAGGGCTTTGGCACATGGTCAAGTCGCCCCTGCCGCCGCCCCTCGCATCTCCAGCGGCGGCGTTAGAGGCCGCTGATGGCTGTGGCCTGTTTGCCACAAATCCCCCTTTGACCTGATGCAGGTTTTCAAGAGGCCACCCAGGACGGGCCAGATATCACGCTGGAACGTGGTTGCGGAAAGGTCAGTCGAAAGATTGATCCGCGCGGGGTCGCCCGATCCACGGTGATCTGTCCACCCCATGCAGCCACACTGTTTCGCACAAAGGAAAGGCCAAGCCCGCTGCTGTCCGATTTCGACAGTTTCGTGAAGGGTTCAAAAACGGTGGCCACGCAATTTTCGGGAATTCCCGGCCCATCGTCTTCGACTTCGATCACGGTTTCATCCCCTTTGGCATAGCCCCGGATCAAGACGTTGCCATTGTTTTTGTCGTGATGTTTGATCGCGTTGGAAATAAGGTTTCGCATCACCATGTCGAATACCGTGGGGTTCGCCCAGACATGGGGGATGACCCCCAGAACCTGTACCGAAAACCCGTTTCTGAAAGACGCCAAGGGCGCGATGTCCTTGATCCGCTGGTCCGGCAATACGATCTGCGGGTCACAAGATGCGCCTTCGGCCCGCGCAAAATTCAGCAGATCAGTGATCAATGTCGACATGTCCCTTGTCAGATCGCCAAGCAGCGCAAGGTGTTTGATTGTCTCTTGGGGCAGCGTGATCCCTGCCTCTCTCATGTCCTCGACAATGAAATCCAGCAGCGCCTTTTGCTTTAACAGGGGCCCGCGCAGATCATGGGCCGCGATGCTGGAAAACGACAGAAGATCGCTGTTTTTCTGCTTTAGGTCAGACTGTTGCGCAGCAACCCTTGTCTGGTCCTCAAAGGCTTTGGTCGTCTCTGCCTGAAGCGATGCAAAGTGGCCCTGCCCAATCGGAAATAGCCGCAGATCGAACACTTTGCCGTCGCCATGGTGCACCAGCTGATGCAGGCTGTGCCCAGAGCGCAGACGCTCTTTGATCCGCTGGGCCAGGGCTTCGGTGTCGCCCTGTGCGATCCCTTGCATCAGGTTTTCCACCGGGCTGTCACCCATGTGGAACTGCGTCACCTCTGCGCTTTTGGCGATATGGTTCACCAGGGTTCGAAAGCCGCCCTTGTCACCATTATTGCCCTGCACCAATTCAAGCTGTTGGTCGAAAATGGCGATTGTCGTCTGCGCCCCTTCCAAGGTTTCAACCAGCATTCGGTTGGCCGTGATTGCGTCTGAAAGATCCGCAAGGCGTCTGCGCAGCAAGATGGAAAGAGAGGCCAGAAGCAAGCCGGCGGTTGACGCGGCGACGGTCACAGGGACGAACAGCGGATGGTCAAGCAGCCCTGCATCCGGCGGAGGGCAAGAAACGCATGATGCCTGCCCTTGCGCGATATCGGAACGGGGCTGGGCGGGTATGTCAGCACGCCCCTGCTGCGCCCCGGCAGGAAGCGCCGCCAGCGCAATGATGAAGACCAGCAAAACCATCTGAAAACTGCGCAGAAATGCGTTCATGACCCTGACCCCGACCCTCATTTAGGATCAGACTATTCGGAGCATGTTAATTTGCAGTTTAGAGTGCCTTTCCCGCATCACCAGGATGGCCAACATACTGCAATAAAAGAAAAACCCCCGCAGTCCATGCTGCGGGGGCCCATCATCTGACATTATAAATCCGCGCGTTCCGGCCAGTCAAATGGCGGAACGTCAGGACTGGTGTCATCACATGCGAGAGGCGACGTTTTCCCAGTTCACCAGGTTGTCGAGGAAGTTCGACAGGTAGTCAGGGCGCGCATTGCGGAAGTCGATGTAATAGGAATGCTCCCAGACGTCACACCCCAGCAAGGCTGTCTGACCAAAGCACAGCGGGTTCACGCCGTTCTCGGTCTTGGTCACTTTCAGACCACCGTCGGTGTCCTTGACCAGCCAGGCCCAACCAGAACCGAACTGACCGGCACCTGCCGCTTTGAATTCGGTCATCATCTTGTCGACGGAGCCAAAGCTGTCGATGATCGCTTTTTCAAGCTCACCTGGCATCTTGCTGTCGCCGGGGCCCATCATTTCCCAGAACTGGTTGTGGTTCCACAGCTGGCTGATGTTGTTAAAGATGCCGTTCTGCGCAACCGCAGAGGCATTATAGGTGCCCTTGATGATCTCTTCGAGGGATTTGCCGGCCCATTCGGTGCCTTCAATCGCTTTGTTCCCATTCACGACATAGGCATTGTGGTGCTTGTCATGGTGAAACTCCAGCGTCTCTGCGCTCATGCCTTTGGATGCAAGGGCGTCGTGGGCATAGGGAAGATCGGGAAGTTCAAAAGCCATGTGCTGGGCCTCCTTGGTGTTTCATTACTCTTAGATCAAATGGAGTGCATATGCACTCTTCGTCAAGGTCCGCCGGGGGGAAAGGTGAGCCTTTTGTGCTATTCGGACCGTTTCCGGCAAAGTCCGGTGCCGCGCAGGCCTGTATCAAAGCTGCGCGGGCCTGCCGTCAGCTCCATTCTGCCGGTGGCCTTTGCGATAGAGGCACGGTAGTCGAAATAGGCAAAGCTGCGGCCATTGTCGGCGCGCACATTTTGCAGGCTCCATTTTAGGGTCAGGCGTTTTGCATCGTCGCGCAATATGGTGGCAATCACAGGCGTGGGTGAAAACGCCAAAGTCAGCGCATCCACCACCTGCACCTCGCCCTGCGCTGGCAGAACGATTGCAATCTTGGGTGAGATCCATCCCTGCCCCCGCTCAGGTTCAGCGATGTCGCACTCATACAGAAACCCTGCCGCAACATTGGCTTGCGCTGAAGTGCACAACATTGCGGCCCCAAAGCTGGCGGCAATTAACACGAGGCGAGGCGACATGCGCGTCCTTTCTGCTGTAATTTCACCGTACCTACAGCAGCAGGGCCGCGCGACAACCTGCAAACGTGACAGGGGCCTTAGAAGTGGCCCACTTCGGACCCCGTTTTGGCGGCATTGTTGAGGATATCGAACATATATTGCGCAACAGAGCGGAAACACACGACCTGAATGACATCTGCTTCGGGCATCCAGAAGGCCGCCGGAACCTGCGCAAAACGGGTGCGGCGGAACATACCAATGGTGAACGCCGCCTCATCCATGTCAACAGGGGCCAGTTTGGCGACTACTTCGCGAACCTTGGGGCTGCGGACGCGGAAAACCGCTCTGGCGTCAGAGACGTTGACAGCCAGGGCGTGATGCTTGGCCAGTGCTGTTTGCAGGTTTTCCAGGCGGTCATGCACTTCGGCGTAGGGGCACATGATCAGGACTTCGTCGGGGGACATCCATGCCATGCCCTGATCGCCCTGCGTGGCGCAGCGGCGCTGTTCGGGAAATGTCATGCCACTGGCCGCGACGGCTGCCTTGACGACCGCCTTGTTGGCGAAATCGCCGCGCAGGGTGATCATGCCCACCGGGCCGATCTCAGTCACCGTTGCAAAGCCTGCGGTGCCTTTTGCGCCTTTGAGCGCTGTAACCGGATCAGACATTCTGCTTCTCCCCTTCCTTGTCATAGAACACGGGGTCTACGATCTTGGCTTCATAGGTCTTGCCGTCCGTTCCCGGAAAGCTCAGGACTTCGCCCATCCGGTCAGGGCCATTGTGGACCAGACCCATTGCAATCCCTCTGCCCAAGGTGGGCGAATGATAGGTCGAGGTCACACGGCCGATCATGTTGCGCTGACCGTTCTCATTGGTGCCTTCGCCAACCGCATAGGCCCCGTCCGGCAAGGTCGATCCATCAAGGGTTTCAAGCCCGACCAGTTTCCAGCGGTTCGGGTCGGTCATGTGACTACGCTCTTGCGCGCGTTTGCCGATGAAATCGTCTTTCTTTTTGGAAATCGCCCAGTTCAGCCCCAGATCCTGCGGGATCACGGTCCCGTCGGTTTCATCGCCGATCATGATAAAGCCTTTTTCCGCGCGCAGAATGTGCAGACATTCAGTCCCGTAAGGCATGGCACCCAGATCAGCCCCCACAGCCATCAGCGCATCCCAGAAGGCCTGTCCATGGCTGGCATCCACAGCAATCTCATAGCTCAGCTCGCCCGAGAAGGAGATCCGGTAGACGCGGCAGTTGAACCCGCCCAGCGTGCCATCCGCCCAATCCATAAAGCCCAGCGCCTCTTTGGACACATCCATTCCGCCCAGCCGCTCCAGTGCCTGTCGGGCGTTGGGGCCTACCACGGCTATCTGGGCATATTGTTCGGTGACATTGGCGACATAGACCTGCCAGTCCCACCATTCGGTCTGCAGCCATTCTTCCATATGGGCATGGATCCGCTCCGCGCCGCCTGTTGTGGTGTGGCACAGCCATGTGTCCTCGTCGATCCGGGCGACAACCCCGTCATCAATCAAGAATCCGTTTTCAGAGCACATCAAACCGTAGCGGCATTTGCCCGGCTTCAGCGTGGACATCATGTTGGTGTACATCATGTCCAGGAACTTGCCCGCATCCGGCCCTTTGACGATGATCTTGCCCAGGGTGGAGGCATCCAGCAGCCCGAGCTTTTCACGGGTGTTCGTGACCTCGCGCATGACCGCGTCATGGGTGCTTTCGGAGCCGCGCGTAAAGGCATAGGGCCTGCGCCATTGGCCAACCGGTTCAAAGACGGCACCATTGGCCTCGTGCCAGTCGTGTAACGGCGTGCGGCGCAGGGGCTGGAAAATCTCTGCCCGCGCCTCGCCGCCGATCGCACCCAGCGAAATCGGGTGATAGGGCGGGCGGAACGTGGTGGTGCCGACGGATGGAATGTCTTGATCCAATGCACCGGCAAGCGTTGCCAGGCCGTTGATATTGCTCAGCTTGCCCTGGTCCGTCGCCATGCCAAGCGTGGTATAGCGCTTGGCGTGTTCAACCGATACGAACCCTTCCTGGGCTGCCAGCCGCACGTCGGAAACCTTGACGTCGTTTTGATAGTCCAGCCATGATTTCGCCCGCAGTTTCGCGCTGGCACCATGGGGCATCATCCAGACCGGTGCCATGGGGGATTCCTCACGACGTTCAGCAACCGGCGAGGTCACCTCTTTGGGCAGTTTCATGTCCAGGCAGGTGATCACACCTTCGGCCGCCGCATGTGCGTCATGCAACACGTCATCCAGAGCAAACATGCCAGAAGCCGCGCCCGCCGGTGTGACAAAGCCCATGCCGTCGGCCCCCTTGGGAGGATTATCCACATCGGGGCTGAAACAGGCATGGGTGGTGTCCCAACGCAATTTGCCGCCACAATGGGACCAAAGATGCACCACCGGGGACCATCCCCCCGACATCGCAACCGCATCGCATGCGATTTCCTCCAGCACAGCCCCTTCGCCCGCCTGCGAACAGATGGCCACACCGGTCACGCGCTTGCCGCCTTTGACCGATGACACCCCATGTCCCATCATGACGCGAATGCCCAGCGCCTTGGCCTGGGCCACCAAGCCCCGATCATCGGGCAGCACCCGTGCATCAAGAATCACAGGCACGCTAAGGCCTGAATTTTTAAGCGCAATTGCGGTAAGATAGGCATTGTCATTGTTGGTGACGACCACCGTGCGATCGCCGACGGAGACCCCGTAGTTGACCACATAGTCACGCACCGCCGACGCCAGCATGACACCGGGAATATCATTTCCCGCAAAGCTAAGCGGGCGTTCTATCGCGCCGGTCGCAGTGATGATCTGGGCTGCGCGGATCCGCCACAAACGATGGCGCGGGCCCGCAGAGCCCGGCGCATGATCGGTCAACCGTTCATAGCCCAGCGCATAGCCATGGTCATAAACCCCTGCCCCCATTGTGCGCAGACGCAACTGGACATTATCCATTGATTGTAGGGCCTTGAGAGTTTCATCCACAAAGTTGTCCACAGATGCACCGTCGACAACACCGCCGTCCACCGGCGCACGGCCACCCCAATGGTCCGTCTGTTCCAACAAGATCACCCGCGCGCCCGCCTTGCCCGCAGTCAGTGCGGCCTGCAACCCCGCGACACCACCGCCCACGACAAGCACGTCGCAAAAGGCATGGAAATGCTCATAGGTGTCGACATCGCGTTCCTTGGGCGCTTTGCCCAGACCCGCAGAGTGGCGGATGATCGGCTCGTAGACATGTTTCCAGAAGCTGCGCGGATACATGAACATCTTGTAATAGAAACCCGCAGGCAAAAACCGGCTGAGACGCGCATTGATGGCCCCCACATCGAACTCGAGGCTGGGCCAGTGGTTCTGGCTTGTGGCCTCAAGACCGTCAAAGAGTTCCGTGGTTGTCACCCGCTGGTTCGGTTCAAACCGCCCCTCACGGCCCAGATTGACAAGCGCATTGGGTTCCTCTGCCCCGGATGCCACGACGCCGCGTGGGCGGTGGTATTTGAAGGATCGGCCCATCAGCATCTGGTCATTGGCCAGCAGAGCGGAAGCCAGCGTATCCCCACGGTACCCACGCAGTTTCTTGCCGTTGAAGGAAAACGACATCGGTTGGGACGTGTCGATCAGGCGGCCGGGTGTGGCAAGACGTGTGCTCATGACTGAAACCTTTGGTACGGGCGGAGAGTGCGGAAGGTATTTAGGGCCAAAAAGAGGAGGCAGGTCATGCCTGGTCTTGTGCTGGGACCCAATCGGGGCGGCGGTCCTGGATCGTGTCGATGATCTGTTGCGGAGGGACAGATGTCTGGCCCGTATAGCTGCCGAAGACTTCCAATGTCATTGTGCAGCGCGCCACATGGAACCACTTGCCGCAGCCGTAGCGATGGTGCCAGCGCTCAAAATGCACGCCTTTGGGGTTTTTGCGCATGAACAGGTAGCTCTCAAAGTCATCCTCGGAGGAACCGGGGCCGAAGCGTTTCAGATGCGCTTCGCCATGGGCGTGGAATTCGGTTTCTTCTGCAGTGACGCCGCAGTTGGGGCAGTGGATGGTCAGCATGTCTCTACTCCTTGAACCCGGGTGTCTTTGAAAATCGCATGCATCAATGGGCCACCCCTGCTGCGACGCTTTCATCGATGAAGCGGCCTTCGGTGAAACGCTCAAGACCGAAAGCATCGGTGAGCGGTGAGCGGCCCTTGGCCATCAGTTCGGCCATGGCCCAGCCAGAGCCGGGGATGGCCTTGAAGCCGCCCGTGCCCCAACCGCAGTTGATGAAGATGCCGTCTACGGGTGTTTTACTGAGGATCGGGGAGCGGTCCCCCGTGACATCCACGATACCGCCCCATTGGCGCAGCATCTTGAGACGTGACAGCATTGGGAAGGTTTCGATCAGGGCGCGAACGGTTTCCTCAATATGGTGGAAAGAGCCGCGCTGGGTGTAGTTGTTATAGCCATCGGTGCCACCGCCGATGACCATCTCGCCCTTGTCGGATTGCGACAGATAGCCGTGGACGGTGTTGGCCATGACAACCACATCCATGCAAGGTTTGATCGGTTCGGACACCAGCGCCTGAAGCGCCACGGATTCGATGGGCAGACGGAAGCCGGCCATATCCGCCAGATGGCCGGAATGGCCCGCGACCACCATCCCCAGTTTATCGCAGCCAATGTCGCCGCGGTTGGTGGTCACGCCGGTGACCTTGCCGTTTTCCTGACGGATGCCGGTGACCTCGCAGCGTTGGATCACGTCCATGCCCATGTCTGAGCAGGCGCGCGCATAGCCCCAGGCCACCGCATCATGGCGTGCCGTGCCGCCGCGGGCCTGCCACAGCCCACCCAGAACCGGATAGCGCGGACCGTCAATATCCATGATCGGGCACAGTTCCTTGACGCGCTGTGCGTCGATGAATTCGGTCTTGACCCCTTGCAGCGCATTGGCGTGGGCCGTGCGCTTGTATCCACGCACCTCATGTTCGGTCTGTGCAAGCATGATGACCCCGCGTGGGGAGAACATGACGTTATAGTTCAGATCCTGGCTCATCGTTTCGTAGAGTGAGCGGGACTTTTCATAGATCGCGGCGGAGGGATCCTGCAGATAGTTGGAACGGATGATCGTCGTGTTGCGGCCTGTATTGCCGCCGCCCAGCCAGCCTTTTTCCAGGATGGCGACATTGGTGATCCCGAAATTCTTGCCAAGGTAATAGGCTGTGGCCAGACCGTGCCCCCCTGCCCCGATGATAATCACATCATATTTCGCCTTTGGCTGCGCGTCGCGCCAGGCACGGTCCCAGCCGCTGTGCTGACGCATGGCCTCTCGGGCCACGGCAAAGACGGAATATTTCTTCATATCTCAAGTCCCTAGATCGGAGGATGGCACGCAGAATCGCGGACCGCCGGCTTGTGCCCCTGTTCTGGCCGGACGCCGGAAAAAGAGGATACTGGCCACGGCATTTGGTATCAATTTTGCGACATGAGACGCAATAGCGCTGTGGTGTCGCAGGTTTGATCGGGATTGCACCCTTTTGTCCGGCAGGCTTTACCCCTAGATAACGTGCGAAGCTGAAAAATGGGCACCTCATGACTTTCTGGATCATTTCCGCCGCGATGGCCTTGCTTGTAGCCCTGATGTTGGGGCGCAGCCTGCTGCGCGCGCAGGGCGGTGATATTCCCGATGCGTCGGAATACGATCTAAAGGTGTACCGCGATCAACTGGCCGAGGTGGAACGTGATGTCGCCCGTGGCGTGATCCCCCATGAGGATGCGGAGCGGGCCAGGACAGAGATTTCGCGCCGCATCCTTGCCGCCGATGCCAGCCGAAGCAGCGCCGCGCCGCAAAACGCCCCGAATAGGGTTTTGATTGGCGCGCTGGCCATATTGCTGGGTGCAGGCAGCGTGGCGCTATATCTGTGGATCGGACAGCCGGGTTATGGGGATCTGGCACTGAAGGACCGGATCGCCTTTGCCGAACAGATGCGGGAGAACCGGCCCAGCCAGCAGGCAGCCGTCGACAGCCTGCCGCCTTTTGTACCCCAAGAAAACCTGAGTGATGATTTCGTCACCCTTATGGAGCGGTTGAGGGAAACCGTTGCCGGGCGGCCAGATGACTTGCAGGGGTATATGCTGCTGGCGCAGAACGAGGCGCGGATGGGCAACTTTGCAGCCGCAGCCGCAGCGCAGGAGAACCTGTTGCGGATCAAGGCCGAAAGCGTCACCGCAGAGGATATCGCAGATTATGGTGAGCTGTTGGTGATGGCTGCTGGCGGCTATGTCTCTCCTGAGGCAGAGACCGCTTTTCGGGCGGCGCTGGCGCGGGACGAAACCGATGGGCGGTCGCGCTATTACATCGGGCTGATGATGATCCAGACCGGTCGGCCTGACATTACCTTTCGGCTGTGGGATGGTTTGCTGCGGCGCGGCCCTGCGGATGCCGATTGGATAGAGCCGATCCTGGCGCAGATCGAGACGGTCGCGCAATTGGCTGGTGTGAACTATACCGTGCCTGCGATCGGGACAGGTGATGCGCGCGGGCCTTCGGCCGAAGACATTGAGAATGCGGGGCAGATGACCCCTGCAGAACGTATGGAAATGATCGGCGGCATGGTGGAGGGCCTGTCAAACCGGCTGGCCACAGAAGGCGGTCCGCCGCAGGATTGGGCCCGGTTGATCACTTCTTTGGCGATCATGGGCAATCCGGATCAGGCATTGGCAGTCTACACCAACGCGATGGAGGTCTTTGCCGGCGATCCAGGGGCCGAAGACATCATCCGCGCGGCCGGCAGCCAGGCCGGAGTAGCCGAATGATCCTGGAGGACATGGCCGAATTTGCCCGGGCGATCCCCCCGATGCGGGCCTTGATCGGGCTTGATCTGGGGGAAAAGACGATTGGGGTCGCGGTCACCGATAACTATCTCAGTGTGGCCACCCCGTTGGAAACGGTCAGGCGCAAGAAATTTGGTCTGGATGCGGCACGGCTGAATGAAATCATGCAAGAGCGCAGCATTGGCGGTCTGGTGCTGGGATTGCCGCGCAATATGGACGGATCAGAGGGTGCGCGATGCCAGTCCACCCGCGCCTTTGCCCGCAATTTTGACCGCCTTTACCCCATCCCCATAACCTTCTGGGATGAGCGTCTGTCGACGGTGGCCGCTGAAAGAGCATTGCTGGAGGCGGATACGACACGCAAACGTCGCGCAGAGGTGATTGATCATGTGGCAGCAGGCTATATTCTGCAAGGCGTGCTGGACCGGTTGGCGGTCATGCGCAGGCAAGGAGCGATGGAATGAGTGATGAGGTCTGGGTGCGCAAAGAGGTCGAAAGCCCCTGCGTCAAGATTTGCGTCGTCCATCCAGAGGCGCGGTTATGCACAGGCTGCCTGCGGACGATTGACGAGATTGGACGGTGGTCCCGGATGCATCCGGATGAGCGGCGCGAGATCATGCAGGACCTGCCGTCGCGGACGGGACAGATCACCAAGCGTCGCGGGGGCCGTGCGGCCCGTCTGTCACGGGGAAGTTCCGCTTAGCGGCGGCCTGCGATCCGGAACAGCAGATCCATACCTGCATTGCTGGTCACTGCGCCGTCGATATGGCTGGGGCCGTGATTGCCATTGGCCGCAAACACGCTGAGGCCTGCAAAAGCGCAAAGATGCTTTTTGTGAAAAGTGCCGTTGAAGCCGAATGCACGCCCCTGTTTTGGTGCCGCACGCGGGGCCCAATATGCCACCGTGCCGTTTGAACCTGTGATGATAGCTGCCATTGCCCTGAATCCCGTTTTGCCGGTTTTTACAATTCTTAATATCGTGTCAGAAATGGCAACAATGTGGCGGTTGGGGGGTCTTTATATGAAAATTTGCGATTTTTTTGAGAGCTTTTTTGAATGCCCCGCGTCACAAATTTCAACTTAAGTAAATATTATCAACACTTTAACTTTCTCATGGACTGTCGGACATTCCGATCACCGCTTTAGCCAGCAGCCAACCATTCGGCCGCTGTGAACTGGGGCCGGAAATACGCGATCATGCGGCCTTCTGCGGGGCCATCCAAGGCGGCATCCCAGGGGGCCACACCGTGCAAAAGATGGCGGTGCAGCAAAATAGATTGTCCCGGCCCTGCCTGCACCCGCAAAGGCGCGATTGTGTCATATACGGCTCTGCGCGCGGCCTGATAGGCCTCTGTCAGGTCAATGTCTTGTGGGTTGCGGCCTGCGATCTCTGCGCGAAAGGCATCGCCCATGACGGTATGACTGCCGGGCCAGACGACCAGGGGCGCGGCCTCTGCCATGTTCAATGGCAGGCCCAGAACGAATGCGTGTGGTTCGCGCAAGAACCTGCGCCTTTGGGGCCCCAGCGGCAACAATCCATCTACATGGGCCGCAAAACGTTTTATTCTGTAGCGGTGGTTGGCGTCGCTTTCGCCTGCGTCCTGTCCGGGGTAGCCGGGATAGACGACAGACAATTGCGCGCGGTGCCACCGGGGCGGAGCGGCAAGATGTGGCCCCCATGGCCCTTTGAGGGGCACATCGCCGATTGACCCATCCTCAGCATTTGGCAAGGCATCGACGCCCACGAACCATGTCTGCGCATGTCTGAGGTTGTGCGCGCGGGCGTCAGGATCGGCGGTTATGTCCAGGGCTGCCGCATATGCGGCCTGCGCCCAGCCCAGAACCGCGCTGTCGCTGTCAAAAACAACAAAGCCGTCTTTTACCACCCAAGCGCCTTGCGCAGCATATTCACCGCCACCACGACAAGGAACACGGCAAACACCCGTTTCAGCGGTTTGGGATCCATCGCATGGGCCAGCTTGACCCCCCAGGGGGCGGTGATCAGCGTCATCGCGATGATGATGCCGAAAGCGACCAGATTGACCGTGCCGATGGTTAAGGGCGGCTTGCCCGTCTGCATATCGACAAAAACGAACCCGATGACGGCAGGCACGGCGATCAGCACCCCAAAGCCTGCGGCCGTGGCCACAGCGCGGTGAATGGGCGTGTTATACAGGCTCATCAGTGGCACGCCGAAACTGCCGCCGCCGATGCCCATCAGCACCGACATGAACCCCACCAGCGGCGACAGGATCGCCCGCATGATGCCCCGTGGCATGGCCTGCCCAAGCCGCCATTCCGCGCGGCCAAACCCCATGTAAAGCCCCACGATCAGGGCCAAAATGCCAAAGATGGCCTGCAATGTATTGGACCGCAGCTGTGCCACGACCAACATCCCGACAACCGCACCAATCACGATACCGGGTGCCCAGCTGCGCAGGATGTCCCAATCTACCGCACCCTTTTTGTTGTGGCTCAGTACAGATCGGACAGAGGTCACGATAATCGTCGCCAATGAGGTGGCCAGACACATCTGCATCAATTGTGGCCCCTCGTATCCAAGGGTCTGGAATGCATAGAAAAACGCAGGCACCAGCACGATGCCACCGCCGACACCTAAAAGGCCGGCAAGCACGCCTGCGACGGCACCAATGGCCATCAGCATAGCGCCCATTTGTATCAAGATCATCGTATCGGGCATTTGGTTCTCCGGATGTTTGGCCTGTGCTACACCGCTTCTTGCGCCTGGGCCAGTGCATTGACTTGGTCAAGTGCCTGTAAAACCAGCTCGGGGCCCGCATTTTCACGATGTGCGCCCTCTGACAGCATGCGCCGCCAGACCCGCGCGCCGGGCCGGCCGGCAAACAGGCCCAGCATATGGCGGGTGATCTGGTTCAGTTTTCCACCCGCGATCAGATGCGCCTCAATATAGGGCAGCATGCCCATTACGGCCTCTTGCGCCGTGGTGTCGTGGCCGCGGCCAAAGATGCGCCGATCTGCGGCGCACAGGATGTCTGCGGGCTGATGATAGGCGCTTCGCCCGATCATGACCCCGTCCAGTCCACCATCCAGAAACGCCTCTGCCTGATCCAATGAGGTGATCCCGCCATTGATGGAAATATGCAGGTTGGGAAAATATTCCTTCATCAAATGCACCAGTGGGTAGTCAAGCGGCGGAATATCGCGGTTCTCCTTGGGGCTCAGCCCTTGCAACCATGCTTTGCGCGCATGGATGGACACACGAATGCAGCCTGCGGCAACGATGCGCGACAGAAACTCTGGCAAGACCTCATGCGGTTCCTGATCATCCACCCCGATGCGGCATTTGACGGTCACATCCACATCAACCGCCGCGATCATTTCAGCCACGCATTCAGCCACCAGCGCGGGCTGTTCCATCAAGACGGCACCGAAACATCCCGATTGCACGCGGTCAGACGGGCAGCCTACGTTCAGGTTAATCTCATCATATCCTGCATCCGCCCCCAGTTTCGCAGCCAGGGCCAGCTCCTTTGGGTCTGATCCGCCTAACTGCAATGCGACCGGGTGTTCGGCCACATCATGGTCCAGCAAATGCACCGCCCCCCCGCGCACCAGCGCAGGCGCTGTCACCATTTCCGTATAAAGCAAGGTCTCACAACTGAGCAGCCGGTGCAGATAGCGACAATGGCGGTCGGTCCAGTCCATCATGGGTGCGACGGATAATCTCGCTGCGGCGGCGGCTGCGGTGTTGGGCATCGCTCATTCTCCTATGGTCCGCGATCTTGGTTTCGGGGCCGTCGTGCACCCATACTGCACACGGATTGGGCTGGTCTAGCCCCCCAAAGATCAAAGACAGGCGGACGGCAGTGGTGGGGGGCAGCTGTGCGCGGGACCCACAGGTGTATTTTGCGCCCTAGTGGGGGATAGGATTTGGAAAGTTGCCGGTACATGCTCTTGCCCGCGTGCACCTCGGGTATATGACAGGCTCTCACCCATTGATGACGTTTCAGTAATTGTTCAACACATTTGAAACGACCCATGTGGGAAGCCCCGTCAACCAGGGCTGCGTTTTTGCGTTGCTTGGGAAACTCTTCACCGTAGCCGCTGCTGACCAAAGGGGCGAAAATACTTTATAGATTTGCTTCACCAGCATTTCGCAACGATCGCACCTCAATGCGTGCGTGATAGCTGCTTTGACCAACCGAAAACGCGAAGGCATCAAGGGCTGCCAAGGGCAAGACTGATGTGGCGTCTGTCAGCGTATTCAGACCTGGCCAGCCGTCTCGGATCCAGACGGTTCCCTTTGGAATGCGCGGGGTCACTTTTGCCCTTGCGTTGAATGACCCGCGTGCATTCGAAAGTTCGATGGGGTCCGCATCCAAGATGCCCCTGTACGCGGCGTCTTGTGGGGCAATCCAAAGATCCGCTTGATCCTCGCGGGCGGCCAATGTTGGCAGCGCCTGCGCGTGATCATAAAATGAGTGGAAATGCCCGAATGTTCGGCCATGCGCCAATATGAGACCGTCTTTTGTGCCCCCAAAATCAACCGGCATCGGCAGCGCGGGAATGCCCATATCGGCAGCCCGGCTAGACGAAAATTCGATCTTTCCTGTGGGTGTCGCAAAATCATATGTCGGATAGGCGACATGCGATACCTTCAACGCCACCCTGCCCCCGTTTGCACGCAATGCCTCCACCGATGTGTGACCCGTCGCAGGATGATCAAGCGCGGCGTCCATTGCCTCGGCCTGATCCGCCCACGGATAGACGTCGTCAACAGCCAGGCGTTTGGCCAGGCCTTTGTAAAGATCATATACAGGCCGCGCGTCACCAGCCGCAGGCAAGGCCTGATCGGTCAGGTGGATATATGTGTTGGTCGATTTCGCACCGATTTCTTCCAGCCAGATTGTTCCCGGCAGCACGATGTCCGCAGCCTCGCGTATGTATTGATTGGCAAAAATATCATAGGCGACCACCAATTCCGCCTTCTCAAGGGCGGCACGCATCCGATTGGTATCTGGGAAGGATGATGACACATTCGATCCAAGTGAAACGAATACTTTGACCGTACCGGTTTCCAGTGCCGTCAGGATCGCTTCCATCTGGTTTGGGATGTAGTGTCCGGGTTTGCGCCGATCCGCAGCAGATAGATCGACAAACCCGGCACCATGGCTGCGGCCACCATGACGCGGGCCCATACCGCCACCAGGCCGTCCGTAGTCGCCTGTCAATGCGGGCAAACAGGTGATTGCGCGTGCTGCTTGCCATGTGTTGTCGCCTTTGTGCAGTGACGAACCGCCCATCACGATCATTGCGGGCCGCGTCGCGGCATAGGCGCGGGCCAAAGCCACAACCCGGCTTGCTGGAACACCGGTCAGGGTTTCTGCCCAATCTGGCGTCATTGCCGCGACATGGGCCTTCAAGGCTGCGAAACCGGTTGTGTGGGCGTCAACAAAAGATGCGCTCCAACTTTGATCAGCGATGATCACGTGCATCATCGCGAGGGCCAAGGCGGCATCAGAGCCCGGTTTGACGATGATGACATCATCAGCCAGCGCCGAAGCCTCAGTCCGGCGCACATCAATCACCACAATGCGCGCGCCGCGCCGCTTGGCCATTTCGACGTGACGCAGGGTATTGGCCTGACTGACAGTGTTTGCCCCCCAGAGGATTACCATCTGGGAATTCTCACCCAAGTCCTCTTTGGTTGAGGTCTCAATCGCACCGGTGATGCCGGCACCAAATCCCCCCAGCCCCCAGCAAATCATCGCGGGGTTCCAGTACTGACATCCATAAAGGTTGGCGAAACGGTCCATTTGCGCGCGTTTCAAACCAAAGGCATAATCGTTGGCCCAATTGCCGTGGCCTTGCCAGAGTCCAACGGCTTCGCGACCGACGGACTGCATCTTGTTGGCTATTTGATCAAGCGCGGCGTCCCAACTGGTTTCAGACCACTGATCGGACCCGCGCCTCGAGCGCACCAGCGGCTTTAGCAAACGGCGATCATTACCAAGAATTTCATGGGCTGCCCTACCGCGCATACACAAGAAACCCTGACTGTCGGGGTTCGTAACATCACCCGCTATCGACGCCAATTGTCCATCCTGGACGGTGACGGTCATCCCGCAAAGCGTGGGATGGCAATTCATCGGACACATCGACTGAAAGCTGCGGGTCTTTGCCATTGTGTTCCTCGCAGATGCGGATTGGTCAAGTGATGAGGTCTGGTATCTCATCACGGCAGTAATCAAAGATCGCCCCGCTGCGGGTCAGCCAAATGTCATCACGGTGGCTTGCAATGTGATCTAATGCGCGGCGCAGATGGCGCAAACGGTAGGGCTGGCCAACAAGGTAGGGATGCAAGGCAATCCCCATGACCAGTGGTTGTTCGGCGGATTGGTCCAGCATTTCGTCAAAATTATCAATGATCATGTTGGCAAAATCCGCAGCGCCGTCCTTGCGCGCGACGATAGAGGGAATATCGTTTACCTCTTGCGGATACGGGATCGCCAAGAGCCGCCCGGCAGAGGTTTGCATCCAGACCGGCTGATCATCCATGCACCAGTTCAGCGTATATCCATAGCCCGCTTCGGCCAAAAGATCAGGGGTTTGCAGGCTTTCGGCGATCCAGGGCGACAACCACCCCTTTGGCGCGACGCGCTCGGCCTGCGTCAGGATGCGCGTCGCCTCGGCAATCAGTTCCGCCTCTTGCCTTCGGTCAAGAACGCTTTGGCGTTCGGAATTTGTCCGGCCATGCCCGACAATTTCATCACCACGGTCACGAAATGCTGACATGAGTTCAGGCGCATAACCATACATCGCACTGTTGGCGATCACACTGACCGGCATGTCCAAGGCGTCAAACATGTCACGCATCCGCCAGGCACCAACACGGTTGCCGTAGTCACGCCAGGCGTAATTCAAAATGTCGGGCTGCGGGCCGCCGGGGGCCAGTTCCGCACCCAGGCCCTCACCAAATGCGAAATGTTCAAGGTTAAGCCCGATATAGACCGCAAGGCGTTTGCCACCGGGCCATGTGTAATCTGCACGCTGGGTTATGGGCCTATAGGCATATCGCCCGTGATCGTTCAGCACGGCCTAAAGCTCCGCTTCCGCAAGTCCCGCTTTGTGCAGGATGATCTCGGCGCTGTCATTCCAAACATCTGTTCCGATAATTTTTCCGTCCCGGACCACAAATTTGTCCATGTAACGGTTGGTTTCGAAAGTGGTGCCGTCTTTCCACTCACCATAGAGGTAGCCCGTGTTGTAAACATGCACGTCACCTGTTTCCGCATCCAAAGCCGCGTCCGTGCGCAGAAACCGTTTCTTGACCCATGCATAGCGTTTCGCATTGAACGCCGACGCATCCGACGGTCGTGAAAAGCGGCGACCGCCTGTAAACACAAGCTGGAAATCATCTCCAACATAGGCAGCGGCACCTTCCGGGTCTGGCACCATGGAACGTTCAAGGTATGCTTCAACGATGGCTTTTGCGGCAACAACTGGGTCGGTCATACGGTCCATGCAATCCTCGTGCTAATCTTGTTGAATGACGAACATGCGCCTTGGCGTGAACCAAGGCGCATGCCGACTTATAGCTTTGTTTAGTTGATCTTTACCTCGAAAGTCCGTTCTTCCAAGGGCGGCAAGAATGACCGGTCAAAGATATCCGACGCTTCTGGCAACACTTCAAGTCCGTAGCCTTCCGCAATGATGGCGATAGACCGCGTCAGCCGGTCGTCGACCAGATCACCGATACCGGTTTCAGAGGTCTCGGGCGCATTCATCAGCTTGGTCAGAGCAAATTCGAGGCGGGCGCGCTCAAGCTCTGGATCGACAAGGTTGTCAAAAGCCATGATTGCTTTGACTGCGATATCCTGATCCTTGGTAATTTCCATCGTAGCCCGCGTCACAGCACGTACCAGACCGGCGACAGCCTCGGGGTTTTCTGAGAGCAGTGCACGCGACACCATCATCCCGTTTGAGTACAAATCCATGCCATAGTCTTCATATTGCAACCAATCGAAATCGGCCTCGGGATCCTTGCGATTGGCGATCAGATTAAACCAGCTGCTGACCGTAAACGTAAACGCACCGTCAATGTCGCCACGGATCAGCATCGGCTCTTGCAGGTTTGGCGCAAGGCTTTCGTATTTGATCGTATCCGGGTCGATCCCGTTCAGGCGTGCAAACACCGGGAAAAGACGGGTGGTTGGTGTGCCTTGCGCCCCACCAAGGGTCTTGCCTTCGAGGTCTTTGGGCGTCTTGATTCCCAGCTCCTTTGGGACAGCAATCGCAAATGGCGGACGGTTCCACATTTGAAATACCATCACTGGCGCTTCGCCGGGGCGTGCGGATGCGTTTTGAATAATCGCGTTGATGTCGCCAAAACCAGCGTCGTATGCACCGCTCATGATGCGGGTGATGGTTGCTGCCGATCCTTCGCCCTGGTCGATGGTCACGTTCAGACCTTCTTCTTCAAAATAGCCCTCGTTTAGCGCCACCAAGAAGGGCGCATCGCTGCCTTGGGTTTTCCAGCCAAGCGTGAACTTGATGTCGGTTGTTTGTGCCATGGCCGGGCTGATGCCCGCCAATACCGCAAATGCGGCGCCGAAAAGAGTATGTTTCATATCCATGTTCCTTGGGTTGAGAGAGCAGAGATTGTTCAGGTAATTGCGATATCAGTGTCGCGTGTGGCCCAGCCGGTCACGCGCCGTTCCAAAAAGGAGAAGAAAGAGTAGAGGACGACGCCCAGCACCGCGAGAATGATGAGCCCCGCAAAGACAAGTGAGACTTGAAAATTGGAAGATGCTGTCATCATCACGTTTCCAATACCGCGATTGGACGCCACGGTTTCGGACAAGACCGCGCCAACGAAGGACAGCGTGATCGCGACTTTCAGGGATGCAAAGAAGTACGGCATCGTGCGCGGCAGACCGACATTCCAAAGGATTTCACTCTTGGACGCCCCCAGCGTCTTAAGAACGTCTTCGAGGTCTGGCTCCGTGGTCGCAAGCCCTGTGGCAATGTTCACGACGATGGGGAATACACAGATCACCATCGCCGTCAGGATGGCAGGTGTCGTGCCAGAGCCGAACCAAAGCACGAAGATCGGCACAACCGCGACCTTGGGAATAGATGAAAACCCGACCAGCAACGGATAGGCCACGGCATAGGCGACACGCGACGTACCGACCAACACGCCCAAGGTCACCCCAATTCCAACCCCCAGTACAAATCCAATGAGGGTGGAATAAAGCGTCTGTAAAATATGTGGCCACAAGATCGGAAACTTGACCCAAAGCGTGGCAATGATTTCCGTCGGGCGCGGCAAAACGAGGTCAGATACATTCAACACAATGCACAAGACTTCCCACATCAGAAAAAATCCGAAGATCAACGAAAATGACATGAACTTGATGCGTCTGGCTTCGGTCATGAAAACGGTCCTATTTGCGGACTTGCGCGATAAGCTCGCGAAGACCTTGGGTCATTTCAACGAATTCGGGGCTGTAAATCATACCAATGTCGCGCGGCTGGGGGATATTCACCGCCTCATCAGATATGATACGTCCGGGGCGCGCGCTCATTACGCAGATCCGCTTGGCAAGGAAGCCCGCTTCGCGCAGGTCATGGGTCACCAAAAGAACGGTCGGCTTGCGATCAAGATAGAGATCCTGCAAGATTTGCCACAGCTCTTCGCGGGTAAACTGATCCAGCGCACCAAATGGTTCATCCAAAAGCAACAAGTCGGGCTCGTGGATCAGCGCGCGGCACAGGTTTGAGCGTTGCAGCATCCCGCCTGACAATTGCCACGGAAAATGGTTTGCAAAACCAGCCAGCCCCACTTGGGCCAATAGCGCATGCACCCGGTCACGAAACGCACCCTTACGATCTTGGCGAAAGCTATGCTTGAACGGCGGTACAATCTTTAGCGGCATCATGACGTTCTGCTCAATCGTCAACCACGGCAGCATCGTGGGGTTCTGAAACGCCATCCCGATCCGCAAAGCCTTGACCTTTGCTTCGCGTCCGCCAACAAGGACGACACCTGAAGACGGGGCGATCAAATTACTGACCAACCTGAGAATCGTAGACTTGCCACAGCCAGACGGGCCTACAAGCGCAACAAAGTCGCCAGCATCCAGCCTAAGCGTCGTCGGCGAAAGCGCGGTAACGGCCTTCTCGCCGCTGCCGAACACAACAGATGCAGCTTGCAGGTCAACTGCTGAGCGCCGCGGCAAGGTGGTCGGTTTTCTGACAGCGTCAGGTTCCGCGATGATGTTATTTTTCATGTCCATGATGTGACTAGAGATCAAAGCATCTGCGGCAGAAAGCAATCTAAGTAAAAATTTGTAGAATTAATTTGTCACGCACAAAAATGTTGCGCGTTGCAGCGCCATGCGCAAAAAAAAGCGGCTGTTGAAAATTTGATTAGCGGTCTTTCATACCCAAAAGACTTGAAATTGTGTCCACGGCATGAACGCGGCGCTCCGCTTGCCACTCAGGATTATTCAGGTCCTGACCAACAACAAGCCCGAGCGTCGCGGCATTGTTCAAATGGTGCGCCGACAGGGCCACGATGCTGAGGTAAAGCTGCACAGGGTCGGGTTTGCGCGTAAAGGCACCACATTCAAAACCACGATCAAGCAGCTTGCCAAGCGCCACGATCAATGGCTGGGACATGTCGCGGATCGCCTCCGACTGCTTGATGTATTTTCCGTTCAAAAGGTTCTCGTTGCGGGTCAGTTTCCGAAACTGACCATTGGTCATGAAATAGTCATAGGTGAAGGTGACCAACTCATTCATCTTTTCCGCAGGATCACCTTCATCAAACTTCAAATCCGCTTCTTGTTTGCGAATGTCTTCGAAAACCCGATCTAGAACAGCAACGTAAAGCCCCTCTTTACTGCCGAAATAGTGATAAATCATGCGCGAATTGCAATTCGCTGCCTGCGTGATCCGCCCGATGCGCGCTCCATGAAAGCCGTGTTCTGCAAATTCGCCGATGGCAACAAGCAGGATCTCGGCCTGGGTCCGCACCGGATCACGACTTCTGAAATTCGATGACTTCGTTTCGTCATCTATTTTCGCCATGACATTCTCCGTCTGCTGTCTTTATCGCAAGTGCTCACGACACTAGCCGGTAAATACCGAAGTGGCCATGTTTTGGGTGCCCCCCAGAAACAGAGACGCGCGCATGGGGCATATGAAAATTCTGACTGGCCTCAAAAGCTTAGCGCAGCGCCGTCAGCACGTGGATCGGTTGCGGTTTCGACTAAGCCATTGGGATGCAAAACCACCGCACCAGCATGGCCCACAAGGCTACTGAATTCCGGCAAAAATTCAACTTCATGCCCTGCGTCTATCAGTTCCTGCACAAGCCCAGTGTCAAACCGATTTTCCAGTTTCAACGACGTGGTGTCAGCGCCCCAAGTCTTTCCCAACAGCCAGCGTGGGGCTGTGATTGCAGCTTGTAGGTCCGTCCCGAATTGTGCGTATCTTGTGAAAATAGCCGACTGCGTTTGCGGCTGACCTTCCCCGCCCATCGTTCCGTAAGCCATAACGCGCCCGTCCTCCAGAATGGCCATCGCGGGGTTCAGTGTATGGAACGGTCTGCGACCGGGGCCGACCTGATTGGGTCCCGGTGTCAACGAAAACCCGGCCCCTCTGTTCTGGAAAAACACACCCGTTTCAGGGCAAGTCAATCCAGACCCGAATTCCCAAAAAACGCTTTGGATAAAGCTGACGACAGTGCCTTCGCTATCTGATGCGCCCATCCAAATGGTGTCACCCAATGCTGGCTCGTAGGGCCATTGCAGGGCTCTTTTACCGTTGATACGGGCCGCCATTGCGTCCAATTGGCTGGCCTCAAGCCAATCTTGTGCAGGCACCGCCATATGATCAGGATCGCCCAATTCCGCATTGCGACGGATGAATGCCTGTTTGGTTGCTTCAACAAGTCCGTGCACATGATCGAAACCCTCGCCACTGGTCACGCCAAGTCGATCGAACAGGCCCAGTATCGCAAGGGATGCAACACCCTGAGTTGGTGCTATCATATTGAACAGCTGACCATATGACGTCGTCAGTGTCAGCGGTGTAACAATCTGCGCATCATAGTTGGCAAAATCAGACGCACGCAGCGGGCTTGCCTGCGCTTCAAGATATGCGGCATGCGTATCAGCCAAAGCGCCTTCATAAAAACTACGCAGCCCATTTTCTGCAAGCATCTCCAGTGTCTTACCGAGATTTTTCTGGACGAGTCTTTGGCCCGCGCAAGGCACTGCCCCGTCAATCAGATATGTCTCAGCGAACCCGGGCACGTCACGCAAAGTATCAAGTTTTTCGGCCGTGCAATCCGCTTGGTTCCCTGTAACCGCGATACCACCCTTTGCATGTCCGATAGCATCCTCAAGCAAACGGGCCAAAGGCATCCGCCGTTCTTGCGGCACCAATGATAAAGCTTTGTGCCAACCGCTGATTGTTCCCGGAACAGTAAGGGCCGCCAGACCACCTCTTGTCGGAATACTGTCGCTATAGCCTTTGTCCGTATAGAACTCCGGCGTCGCGAGCGCCGCCGCTGTGCCGCATCCAGAGATGCCAATCGGTGCTTCACCGCGCCGTTTGATGATCCAGAACCCGTCGCCACCGATCCCGTTCATATGCGGATAGACCACCGCAATGGTCGCAGCGGCTGCAACCATCGCCTCTATCGCGGTGCCACCCGCAGCAAGGATATCGCGCCCCGCAAGAGATGCTGCGCGGTGCGGGGCGGTCATACCGCCGTTCAGGCCAAGAGAAGATTTCAGCACGTCATATTCCGATTTTCTGGTTAGCGATTTCGTCACGACAGGTTGCAGTCGTCGCACAGATGCAAATGCCCGCCTATACGTATATCCATGGCCTGCGTAGGAAATGCCACCAACATATCCTCGCAATGCCCATCATTTACGCACGCAGAACCATATCGCCCGAAAATACATCGAACAAGGGGCACCACAGGATGCAAACTCTGGAGAAATTGAAAAGTGCATACGAAACTCCGGGCGGTTTCGCACAGGTTGCTCAAATCGCACTTAACAAGAGTTTTCCCCGAATGGACATCAATATACCAACAATTGTTGCCGAGGTTACGGAGGCGTTCAATCGTTATGAACAAGCGCTTGTCAGCAATGACGTCACGACCCTCGACAGATTGTTTTGGACCAGTGAACATGTCATTCGCTACGGTCAAACCGAGAACCTTCACGGCCATGAAGAGATATTGGCTTTTCGCCGGTCGCGGCCTTCTCAAGGACTAAAGCGTGGCTTGCGCAAGACTGTCATCACCACATTCGGCCATGACTTTGCGACCGCCAATACAGAATTCACAAAGCCTGCCCAACACCGGGTTGGACGCCAAAGCCATAGTTGGGCGCGCCTTGAAGATGGATGGCGCATCGTTGCTGCGCATGTCTCATGGATGGACGAATAGGGACAAAACCGCCGCTGCTAGATCGTCAGCGACGGCTGGAACCCAGTAGGATGGAAATTGCGATGGATGATACGGTCAATGCATTTACGGACATTTTCACGCTGCAAGGACAGGCAACTGGCCCGCTTCACGGGCTGTCTTTTGCGGTCAAGGATATCTTTGACGTGGCGGGACATGTGGCAGGTTGCGGCAATCCCGAATGGGGACGAAGCCATTCAGCCGCCAAACAACATGCCCCTGCAATAACCACGCTTCTTGACGCGGGCGGCCGGTTTGTCGGAAAGACCCATACCGATGAACTGGCCTACAGCCTCATGGGGGTGAATGCGCATTACGGGATCCCTGTGAATACTGCCGATCCGCGCCGCATTCCGGGCGGCTCTTCGTCAGGATCTGCCGCAGCGGTCGCGGCGGGCCTCGTCGATTTTGGACTGGGCAGCGATACCGGTGGATCAGTACGCTTGCCCGCTTCATTCTGCGGAATATGGGGTATCCGAACAACCTTTGGCCAAATCACCCTCGATGGCGCGATGCCGTTTACCCACTCATTTGACACGGTTGGATGGTTTGCAAGGTCGGCCACGATAATGGACAGGGTCGCCCGGTCATTTGACTGTCCACAAGGCCCCTCCCCCACGCGGCTATTGCTGCCCGTGGATATTTGGGCACGGGCCGGTGCGGATGCAATTGCAGCAGTGGCACCCAGGCTGGCCCAACTCGAAGCCTTGATGGGCCCCGCCACACCGATCTTGCTCTCGCAGGATGGCTTGGAAAACTGGCGCGAAACCTTTCGGATTTGTCAGGCGTTCGAAATATGGGATGTCCACAAGGACTGGGTTACGTCAAACACGCCAGATTTTGGCCCAGGCATCCGTGAACGCTTTGAAATTGCCTCGCAGATTGATCGCGAAACATTCCAAGTCGCTGATGCGCACAAGGCAGTTATTCAATCGCACATTCGCGAAACCATCACCCCCAACAGTATTCTCGTGCTGCCAACCAGCCCTGCACCCGCACCTTTTACAACGACGCCTGAGAGCGCTCTGAATGACTTTCGCATGCGCGCCTTCGAGGTGCTTTGCCCCGCCGGCTTGAGCGGATTACCACAGTTATCCATGCCAGCAGGTTTTGTTGACAAAGGCCCTGTTGGACTAAGCATCATTGGGGCCAAAGATCAGGATCGACAGCTTATCTCAATCGGAGTGGCGCTAGAGGAAATGTCAAAAGCGTGAAGGCGCAGCGGCAAGCTGGCTCATGAATTTCACTCTGAGCAAGTCGAAGACCAGCACGTCATAATGCGCAAGGTGGCCGCCGCCAATGGTCCCAACGCGCCCGGCCCTACTGAGGCCACGGCCCCCCCCTTTAACTTTGGCCAGAATGTTCAAAACACGGCCCCGCAATCGACAGCCAGATCACCGCATTGGCAGCAGCGCGGGTGTTGTGCATCGTCTCTTACTTCGAGATTTCAAAGCTGAATGCCCCTTGCATCGGGTGACCATCTGCCGCCAGCCCCCGCCATTGGACGGTGTACTGCCCTGTCGGCAGCTCGGGCGGTGTGGCACTGAATTCACTGACGGGCTGCATATTGTCGGTACGCGTCAAATCATGTGCCGTGCCATCCTGATCAGTGAGAGAGATCAGCGTGACACGCATCGGCATATCAAACCGCAGCGCGATTGCAGAAGGCGATATTTCTAGAACTGCACCATCCGCTGGCTGAGTTGCCTCTTTCTTGGCGTGCGCCTCCGCGCTTGGCGTGCCGAGTAACAGTGAAATGGCAAGGATCGCCGCAGACATGAGAGTTGGTTTCATCGTTCGCTCCTTTGAAGTCGCAAAATAACGCTGGCAGGAAACGGAGCCTCCCGCCAGCATCTGTAGCATCAATCAGCCATCATTGCGCCAATGGCATACATGCCGTCGTCACCCTTGATCAGCATCAGCGTGACTGCGTCCCCGGCCGCAATGTCGCCCATCATTTCGGCATCGGGCATCAGCGCCAGATCCATTGTCATGGCCGGCCAGCCGATTTCTGGGATCGGCTCGTGGCTGACATTGGCGGTGCCTTCACCGATGGAGTTCACCACCGCCTTGGTATGCACAGCACCTTCGATCATTTCGTCACTCATCGGCATATTTGAATGATCCATATTCGAGTGGTTCATTTGCGCCAACGCCAGAGGCGCGGTCAGAGCCAGAACAGACAGGGCAAGAGAGAGCGTTTTCATAATTGGTCCTTTCGGGTTGGGTTTATTGGCAGGCCTTATTCTGCCGCTACGGGTGTTTCGGGTTCATTGGCTGGGTGCAGCATTTCGCGGTTGACCCGTCTCAGGGCCAGCCTTTTCCAGATCACGAAGATCGCAGGAATGACAAAGAGCGTGAGAACGGTTGCGGTCGCCATGCCTCCGATCATCGGCGCGGCGATCCGCTGCATGATCTCGGAACCGGTGCCGCTGCCGTACATGATGGGAATAAGGGCTGCAAAGATGGTTGCGACGGTCATGACTTTGGGACGTACGCGCAGGAGTGCGCCCTCAAAAACCACCTCCTCCACATCCATGGACGTCATTGCACGCCGCTCTGCCGCAGCTGCCTTCTTGCGCTTTTCCCACGCCAGATTGAGATAGAGCAGCATCACGATCGCCGTCTCAACCGCCACGCCGGCCAGCGCGATAAAGCCAACCAGCACCGCGACCGAGATATCAAAGCTCAGGTACCACAGGAACCAAACGCCCCCGGCCAAGGCGACCGGCAGGGCCGCGAGGATAATCCCAACTTCGATAACCCGGTTGAAGGCCATGAACAGCATGAGCGTGATGATCAGCAGCGTTGCGGGTGCCACGATCTTAAGCCGCTCCTGCATCCGTTCGATGTATTCATACTGCCCCGACCAGGTGATCGAATAGCCTGGCGGCAAGGTGACCTGGTCGGCCACAACTGCGCGGGCTTCGGCCACATATCCCCCAAGATCGCGCCCTGTGATGTCGATAAAGACAAAGCCTGTGCGGCGCGCATTCTCAGACCGGATCATGCCGGGGCCATCAACCACCTTGATTTCAGCCAGAGTGCCCAGCGGGATGTGCGCTCCGGACGGGGTCACCACGGGCAGATCGCGCAGCCGTTCCGGGCTGTTGCGCCATTCTTGCGGATAGCGCAGATTGATCGGGAAACGCTCAAGACCTTCGACGGATTCAGACACCTGCATACCGCCAATTGCTGTCTGCACCACATCCTGAATGTCGCGCACAGACATCATGTAGCGCGCAGCCGCATCGCGATCGACGTTGATCTCGATGAACCGCCCGCCGATGGGGCGCTCGGCATAGGCCGATGCGGTGCCGTCGATGTCACCCACGACGCGTTCCACCTCAATCCCGATCTGTTCGATGACGCGCAGGTCTGCGCCTGAGATCTTGACACCGACGGGTGTTTTTATTCCTGTCGCCAGCATGTCGATGCGGTTCTTGATCGGCTGAATCCACACGTTGGTGACGCCGGGGATTTGCACAACGCGGTCCAGCTCATTGCGGATCATCTCCATCGTCATACCGTCGCGCCATTCTGCCTCGGGTTTGAGTTGGATGGTGGTCTCGATCATCGTCAGCGGTGCTGGATCTGTGGCCGTATCGGCGCGGCCCAGCTTGCCATGTACGGTCAGAACCTCGGGCACAGTTGCGATCAAACGGTCGGTCTGTTGCAAAACCTCGCGCGCCTTGCCGATGGATACGCCGGGGTAAAGCGACGGCATGTAGAGGAAATCACCCTCGTTCAGTTCCGGCATGAACTCGGTCCCGATCCGCTGCAGCGGCCACCACATGGAGGCCACCAACAGGCCTGCCAAAAGCGTCGTGGCCCAGGGCCATGCCACGGCGGCATCCAGAAACGGGCGGTAAATCCAGATCACCAGCCTGTTGAGGGGGTTCTTCCTTTCGGGAATGATGCGGCCCCTTATGAAATACCCCATAAGCACAGGCACCAATGTGATGGACAAGATCGCCGCAGCCGCCATTGCGTAGGTCTTGGTGAAGGCCAGCGGTTTGAACAGCCGCCCTTCCTGGCTTTCGAGAACAAACACCGGCAGAAAACTGACCGTAATGATCGCCAGGGAAAAGAAAAGTGCCGGGCCCACTTCCTCGCAGCATTCCGTGACGATGCGCCAGCGGTTCTTGTTGGTAAGTTTCTCCTGCTCAATCCGCCGGTGCATGGCCTCAATCATGACAATCGCGGCATCTACCATCGCGCCGATGGCAATCGCGATGCCCCCCAGGCTCATGATATTGGCGTTCACGCCCTGCAGCTTCATGATGATAAAGGCCGCGAATATGCCAAGGGGCAGCGACAGCAGGATCACCAGTGACGACCGGATGTGCAGCAGAAAGGCCGCGCAGACCAGAATAACGACGATGAATTCCTCAGTGAGTTTCTTTTGCAGGTTCTCGATAGCGCGCTCAATCACACCCGCCCGGTTGTAGGTGGTGACGATCTGGACCCCTTCGGGCAGGCTGGCGCGCAGTTCCTCGATGCGGGTCTCCACTGCCTTGATGGTGGCCAGTGCATTGCCCCCCCAACGCAGGATCACAACGCCGCCCACAGCGTCCCCTTCGCCGTTGAACTCTCCGACACCGCGCCGCATTTCCGGGCCAAGCCGGATGTCGGCAACATCGGCCAGGGTGATCGCGGCACCGCGCGCATTTACCATCAATGGTGCCTTGGCCAAATCCGCAAGCTCATCGACGTAGCCTGTGGAGCGGACCATGAATTCGGCCTCGCCCATTTCGATGACACTGCCACCCGTCTCGCGGTTTGCGCCTTGAATGGCGTTGCGAATTTGGGCAAGCGTCACGTCATAGGCGCGCAGCTTGTTCGGATCGACGACGACCTGATACTGTTTGACCATGCCGCCAATAGTGGCAACTTCGGAAACGCCATCGACGGTCTGCAATTCGTATTTCAGGAACCAGTCCTGAAGGGTGCGCAACTCTGCCAGATCATGGCCACCGGTTCGGTCGATCAGCGCGTATTGGTAGATCCAGCCCACGCCCGTTGCGTCCGGGCCCAGCTGGGGTGAAACGCCTTCGGGCAGGTCGGCCGCAATCTGGCCGAGGTATTCCAGCACCCGCGTGCGCGCCCAATACAAATCGGTGCCGTCCTCGAACACGACATAAACGTAGCTGTCGCCAAAGAAGGAGAACCCGCGCACATCGCTGGCACCGGGCACAGCCAGCATGGCAGTCGCGATGGGATAGGTGATCTGGTCTTCGACCACCTGCGGCGCTTGCCCCGGATAGGGCGTTTTGACGATCACCTGTACATCCGAAAGGTCCGGAATGGCGTCCACTGGGGTTTCCCGGATTGCCCAGATGCCCGCAACCGCCATCATGATCGCAAGGGCCATAACGATCACGCGGTTCGCGATGGACGCGCGAATGATGGCGGGGATCATTGGCTTACCTCAGGGACCAAAGCCACTCCGAGCAGGGTCATCGAAAAGTCCGCGTTGCGTTTGAGCAAAAGCGTGACCTCTTCTCCCTCCGGCAGGGTCGAAACATCAACCGACGGATCAATGGCAAAGTCCATCGTCATTCCCGGCATGCCGATCTCCATCATCGGGCCGTGGGTGATATTGGCCATTCCAGCCGCCTGATCCACTGCATTGATGGTGCCCGACACTTTCATTGGTGGGACAATCGGTTCGGCAGCAGAAAGGATCATCGTCATTCCATCTGGGCGGGCGAAGGTCAGGGTCATCTGCTGCCCGGTGATCAACGCCGCAGGATCCAGTGCCTCATCCAAGGCGAACCCCATGGTCATGCCGGGCATCCCGATCTCCACAATTGGTCCGTGCACGATCGTGGCCATGCGCGTCTGTTGATCGACCGTTTCGATGGTGCCGGACACGACAATCGGCGGGGCCGCAGTATTTTCTGCAGGCGCGGCCATTGGCTCGGACATGCGCATCCCGATTTCGGCCCCCATGCCACCGGCGCGCACGGCCACAATCGTGAACAACCCATCTTCGCCTTTGGTCAGGTCGAATTCGACCGGTTGGTCCAACGGCACTTCTGCGGCGTCAAAGCCCGCGACAGGCATGTCCATCTGCATCGCAGGCCAGCCAAGTTCCGGGATCGGATCATGAGACAGCGAAAGTTTGCCATCCGCCGTCACAGCCATGACCGTGCCGGTACCAGTGGCTGCAATGCCGTCGTCGCCGCCCAGCTCAATCAGGCCAAGCAGCCCGTCAGCCCCGCGTGCGGCACGAAATACCACCTGCTGACCCGGTTCCAAACGGGCCAGCGCAATATCGGCGCGCAGCGGAAAATCCGAAGTCATCCCTGGCCAATCCAGCGCGTCCAATGCCGCGTGCCTGATCGTGGCGATGCGGTTTTCAATATCGAGTGCGATCAACTCACCCGTCCCGCGCGCGGGTGCCTCATCTGTCGGGGTCATGCGCATCAGACCGGCGCTCAACGCGCTTTCGCTGTCGATCAGAAACTGAGCGGAGGCTACGACTTCCTCGCCGGGGGCAAGGCCCTGAACCACTTCGGTCCGGCCTCCTGCGCCGAAATTATCCCGAAGACCTGTCGTAATCAGGCGCGGCTTGAACGTGCCTTCCCCAGTTTTCAAAATGACCCGTTCGGCAGCTCCTGTGCGAATGATCGCCTCGGTTGGGACGGTCAGCGCCATGCGGGTTCCGTTCGGGACGAGGCTGACATTTCCAAACATATTGGGCCTGAGCAACCCTTCGGCATTGTCAAAACGCAGACGCACCGGCAGCGTGCGCGTCTCGGCATCGAGTTCGGGATAAATGTAATCGACCACACCCTCGAAGGTCCGGCCATGCAGGTGTTCAAACCGGGCGACCGCCCGCATGTCATCCGTCATGCGGGCGATGTCACGCTCGAATACATCTACGATCAGCCAGACGGCACTGAGGTCGGTCAGCGATACCGCGCGGACGCCAGGTTGCAAATACATCCCGTCTGCCGCGTCGAGAGAGATGACCACGCCGTCTTGTGGAGCGAGAACCTCAATGTTGCGCGCAAGCACACCTTCGGCTTCAATTCGGGCAATCTGATGGTCCGACATGCCCAGGCTTCGCAAACCGCTGCGGGCGGCTTCGAGTATGCGGGTGTCGCCCTCCTTGACCGCGCGGGCAAGATCACTGCTGGCAGCACCGATCTGCGGCGAGAACATCTCAAAGAGCACGTCACCTTCGCGTACCGGGTCACCGACAGCGCGCACGTTCAAGACTTCGATCCAGCCCTCGACGCGGGTATGCACATGGCTTGTCAGGTGTTCGTCGTAGCCGACAAACCCGACTGTCTCTATCCGATGGGAAATCTCGGACATCTGCGCAATTGCAGTTCGCACACCAATTGCGTTTATTTCGGCGGCGGATAGCGTGACCTCAGCCGGATCGCCCGAGGGTTCCTCGCCTGCAAAGACCGGCACCAGATCCATTCCCATTGGCGACTTTCCGGGCCCTGGCTGCCGGAAATTGGCATCCATCGGAGCCACCCAATACAGGATTTCTAGCCCATCTGATCCGGCCATTTCGGACGGGTTCAGATATAGTCTTTCTAGATAGATGCCACCGGCAACCCCGGCAGCAAGTGCCAGAATGCTCAGGGCTGAATATCGTCCACGCATGGTCACCTCGACCCCGGCTCCGTAAAGGAACCGCTTCCAATCAATTACATTCTCGCCTGCGCAAAACGCGCACGCGGTTCAGAAATCAATCAGACCTGTCTTGGGGGACGTTCCTGGGTCGAACCAACGTTCGAAGATGCCGCTTTACCGCGATCAATGATTTGCGCGCCCGGTAGAAGCATGCCGACGGCAACCAGTTTATATGCCGACACCGTATCATGAAAGCAGCACATCAATGGCATGCAATGCGCCGCATCTTCATGCGCGCCGTCATGACCGACTGCACCATCCATATTTGCGTCCGCTATGCCAATATGCATCGGACAGTTGACTACCGCTTCGGCCATTCCTTGATGGTGCGCATGACGATCAGTCGCCGATGTGGATGCTGCGGCAGCCGGCGCTACGATCTGGAACACGAATAGTAAAATCAGAAGCAAAAGCCCCATCGGTCGCACAACCGACCCGATCCCGAATCTTTCGTTTGTCCATGTCATGTGATGGTCAGATAGCCTTCGCAACCGAAATGCAAGTCAGATCGGCGTGATCGGCCTGATCCGCTTGGGGCGTGGGTTCGACAGGCTGAAACGGACAGCGGTCGTCGTAATGGTTTGAATGCCGTTCAACCAGGGCGGACCAGTTCAGTCTTACGCACTACTTTTTACCGCGCCATGCTGCAAAAAAAGCAATGGTCAGATTGGGCAACTGCCGCCATCCTGCGCAGATCGGGAGAGTGGTTATGCAAGACGATAAAGGGCCCAAAGGCTATCACGATGTCGGCGGCGATGCTGCTGGCAGCATCCCTATTGTGGAGCTGCCCTGGCTACATTGGGAAAAACAGGTTGAGGCGATCCGCGGTCTTCTTGGTGACGGCACGCGCCGCATTGTCTCGCTTGACGAAGTCCGTCGCGGGTTCGAGAGTTTCGGCGTCGAGAAATACAATAGCCTCTCGTTTTACCGACGCAGGTTGGAAGCGATGACAGATATCCTGATCGAGAAGGGCGTCGTGTCGCGGGCAGAACTGGATCAAGCAATCGCCGATAGCAGAACCCGCTGGGCAGAATTTGATTCATCCAGATGAAACGGTTCTCTGACAGGGATCGCGTCAAGGTTTTGGCTCTTGGCAAAGAGGGACATGTGCGCATCCCGCATTACGTGCGCAACCAGATCGGGCACGTCATCGGCTATTGCGGAACCTATTTGAACCCCGAGGATCTGGCCGTTGGCAACACCTCTGGTCAGGCGGTTGATCTCTACCGCGTGGCCTTTGAGCAAAGACAGCTA
>JAFMGZ010000016.1 GCA_017854855.1 Sulfitobacter sp.
GCCGCCGCGCGGCCTTTGAGGGCGACAATACCCTTGGGCCGGAATTGAATGAACAGGATGATGAACAGGATCATATAGGTCTGGGCTGCCAGTGTGTTGGAGGGGTTGAAGAATTCGATCCCCTTTTGCAGAAAGCCGATCAGCGAGGCCCCCGCCAGCGTGCCCCAGACATTGCCGACGCCGCCAACCACCACGGTCATAAAGCTTTGGACGATGTAGTCGGCCCCCATCTCAGAGGTCACCTTGGCATAAAGCCCGATGGCCACCCCCGCGATCCCCGCGATGCCAGAGCCGAACCCGAAGGTCAGCATGTTGATCCGGTCCGGGTTGATCCCCATTGAGGCCGCCATGCCGGGGTTTTGCGTCACCGCCCGCACCTCCAGCCCCAGACGGGTGCGTTTGAGCACGAAGAGGATCAGCGCAAGAAACACCAGCGCCATCACGAAAATCGCAATGCGGATATAGCTGATGGCAATCACGTCATTGAACACCAAGGCCCCGTCCAGCCACCCCGGTGAGGTCAGCGGCCGCGCCTGTGTGCCAAAGATGTTCTTGGCCAATTGCTGCAGGGCGATCGAGATGCCAAAGGTCGCCAAGAGCGTTTCAAGCGGACGGTGGTAGAGGTGGCGAATGACCAGACGCTCCATCGCGACGCCCGCGCCAAAGGTCACGGCAAAGGCCAGCGGCAGGGCAATCAGGATGGCAATTGTGTAATCAGGCACGAACAGCTGCACCACATAGCCGGTATAGGCCCCCATCATGATAAATTCGCCATGGGCCATGTTGATCACCCCCATCACCCCAAAGGTGATGGCCAGCCCAATGGCCGCCAGAAAATAGATCGAGGCAAGCGACAGGGCGTCCAGCCCCAGATCAATGCCTTGGCTAAATCCGACCCGTGTTTCGATGGCATTCAACGTGCTGCGGGCCGCATCGGTGATGGCGCTGTCGGCCTCGGCGTATTCTTCGAAAAATACATGGGCCTCAACGGCCTGTTGGCGCTGGGGCAAAGAGACGCGCGGCGGCACCAAACCGGCCTGGGTCAGCGCATCATAGGCTATGCTGCGGGCCGCGTCGGTGTTCAGCTGAGCAACGGCAACACCGCCGACGGCACCATCTGCAAGATTGGCAATCAGCGCCTCGCGGATGGCGGCATCGGTGACGGGCAACGGCGCAAACCCTGCCGCGACCAATTGGGCATAGGCGTCAATCAACGTAATATCTTTGCCCGGCTCCAGCACACGGGCGATATTGGCCCCCTCCGGCAAGGTTGCGGCAACTTTGGGCGCGGCTGACAGAATGGTGTTCAGCACTGCGCGCACATCGACAGACAGGTCATCGGCCAGCCCCTCAATCGCCGCGATGCGCGCCTGCGATGTATCTGCGAACAATGCGCCCATCATCCCAGCAAGCCGTGTCTTGACCGCCTTGAGGTCCGGATCAGGTTCATTGTCGATAGAAGCGGCCAAGGGGACCAGCTGACTGGCGTCCATGCTGCGCCCGATGGCATCCAGCGCCGCTTGACGTTTGGTGATATCTGGATCGGAAAGTTGGAACTGGACCAGCGCATCGCCAATGGCGCGGCGCACGCCGCCGTTGGGCCGTGCTTCTGTCAGGTTCTGGCCCGGCTCCGATGCCACCGCATCGCCGGTATCAAGATCAAAAAGCGTAGTCTCGGCCCCGCTTTCACGTTTGCGAAAAAACAGCCCGTCGCTTTCACGTTGCACAATCTCGCGGTCGCGCCAGGCCTCCAGAAACGGCAGCGCCTGGGGCAATTTACTGTCGACCAGATCATCAATCACAACGCCTACGGACCGACGCCCAGGCTTAAGCACCTCCTCCGCGTGGGTTTGCAGAACGGTTTGAAGGGTCTGGGCAAAAGGCAGGGCTGGATTGACCAGCACAAGCGCCAGCACCAAGAGAAATCGCGCAATCATAGGACAGCCGCCAATCATTCACTTCTGCGGTAATCAAAAACTGCGGGGCAGAGTGATCCCTGCCCCGCAAGTGGTCTTAGTAGTTGGATGTCAGCTGAACGCAGGTCTTGGTTTCGGTGTTGTACATACCGCAACCCAGCTCTTTCCAGTCAGAGATCAGCACTGCGGATTCAGGCAGGTAGTCTGTCCATGCATCGCCTGGGACTTCTGTTGTCTGGCTGATGATGTCGAACTGTCCGTCTGCCGTGATTTCACCGATCAAGACCGGCTTGGCCAGATGGTGGTTCGGCAACATGACAGCGGTACCGCCTGTCAGGTTCGGGAACTCTTGGCCATACATCGCCGTACGGACAGCATCCACATCCGTGGTGCCCGCTGCTTCGACCGCATTCACCCACATGTTAAAGCCGATGTAATGGGCTTCCATCGGGTCGTTGGTCACACGGTCTTCGCCCATCTTGGCTTTCCATGCAGCAATCCAGGCCGTGTTGGCATCGGATTCTGCGGACTGGAAGTAGTTCCAGGCGGCCAGGTGGCCCACCAGGTTGGATGTATCCAGACCAGACAGCTCCTCTTCACCCACGGAAAAGGCAACGACGGGAATGTCATCGGCAGAGATACCGGCCGCCGCCAGTTCCTTGTAAAAACCGATGTTCGCATCGCCGTTGATGGTTGAGATCACACCGACCTGTTTGCCATCCGCACCCAGCGCCACAACATCGGCCACGATTGTCGCCCAGTCAGAATGGCCAAAGGGGGTGTAGTTCACAAAGATATCCTCGGCGGGGATGCCCTTGGACTTCAGATAGCTTTCCAGAATGTTGTTCGTGGTGCGCGGATAGACATAGTCGGTGCCCAGAAGCGCGAATTTCTCGACCCCCAGTTCCTCAAGGAAGTAATCAGTTGCGGGGATCGCTTGCTGGTTTGGTGCCGCACCAGTGTAGAATACATTCTTGGAGCTTTCTTCGCCCTCATATTGCACTGGGTAGAACAGCAGGCCGTTCAGCTCTTCGATCACTGGCAAAACCGACTTGCGGCTTACCGATGTCCAGTTGCCAAAGATCACGTCCACCTCGGACACGGTCAGCAACTCGCGGGCCTTTTCAGCGAACAGCGGCCAGTCGGACGCAGGGTCAACCACCACCGCTTCGATCTGGCATCCCAAAACGCCACCCTTTGCGTTCTGCTCATCAATCAAGAGCAGCATCGTGTCTTTCAGCGTCGTCTCTGAAATCGCCATCGTTCCCGAGAGCGAGTGCAGGACGCCGACCTTTACAGGGTCGGCACATTCAGCGGCCAAGGCAGAGGCAGAACCCAGCAGGGCAGCTGTCACAAAAGCGGAGGTTTTCAGTTTCATAAATCATGTATCCCGGTTGTTGCTGCGGGAAGGGTGTCAGCGCAAACAGCGCTATCCAATGGGCACCCTTATGATGTAATCAGAACCCGCAGCAGTGATGTTGTAGTCGCGCAAGGGGAGCAATCTGCCAGGATGGCCCTTTGCGCGGCGCATAAGTCCTTTTCAGGACAACGTCAGTTGGGGACGAGTCGTGGCGTTAATCCAGCACTTCGACGGATTATGCTGCAGTGCGGAAAAAATCGCCCGAAAATTAGCCGTGCCGCGCGGCGGGCGGTGAATATCTAGGCAGACAGCGCAGATCGCCAGACAAGCGCAGGCACGCATGCGGATCACACAAGCCCCCAAGGATGCCGGTATTTGGCAATTCCCTGTGTGATTGATATATTCTATCAATACCCATGACTTTTGATCAGATCAGAACATTCCTATGGGTTGCCCGCCTTGGTGGTTTCCGCAAAGCGGCAGAACGGCTGCATCTGTCACAGCCCGCCATCTCGACCCGTATCGCCAATCTGGAAGATGAATTGCGGGTGCCTTTGTTTGAGCGCGGCCCCGGTGAATTGGTCCTGACCAAACACGGCATGCTGCTTTTGTCCTATGCCGAACAGATGCTTTTTGTCGAAGAAGAGATCAAACAGCGCGTCGCAAACCCGTCAGAGACCGAAGGCCTGTTCCGCGTGGGGGCATCCGAGACCATCGCGCAATCATGGCTGCCCGACTTTCTCAAGGCCTTCAGTCAGAAATATCCCCGTGTGAACGTGGACCTGACTGTCGACATCTCGCTCAATCTGCGCGCCGCATTGCTGGAACGTCGGCTTGATCTGGCGTTTCTGATGGGTCCGGTGTCTGAATTCTCGGTTGAGAATGTGGCCCTGCCTGCGTTTCACCTCAGTTGGTATCGATCTGCCACAAACCCGCAGACAGACCTCAGCCAAATTCCCGTGATCTCCTATTCCAGCAAGACGCGGCCATATCGCGAACTGATGTCTGAACTGTCCCGGCGCATCGGCCCAAAGGCGCGTGTCTTTGCCTCGGCCTCCCTTTCGGCCAGTTTCAAGATGATCGCAGCAGGAATCGCCGTGGGCCCCTACCCCCGTGCCCTGGCCCAAGAGTTTCTGTCATCGGGTCAGATCGTGGCGTTTGACCCCGGCTTTTGCCCCAGACCGCTGGCATTCACGGCCTCCTACCTGTCAGAGCCACGCAGTTTTCTTGCAGAAACCAGCACCGAGATTGCCAAAGCCGTTGCACAGCAATGGGATACTGCCCACCCATAGAGGGCATAGATTTTTTCGATCACTTCCGATAACAAATGATAATTTGCGTGGATGGACCGTATTTGTGATGATTTCAGAACAACACAGAGGGTGCCCCCGATGAAAGACACGACCGTTTCCCATTCCGATCTCAGGAAGTTGTCCGCAGAAGACGTGCGCGCAGCGATCAGAACCGGGAGCTATACCGGGCATACCGCTGGTCTGGCCGCAGGAAAGCTTCAATGCAACCTCGCTATCATCCCGGAGCAGTTTGCACTGGATTTCCTGCGGTTCTGCCTGCGCAATCCAAAACCTTGCCCTTTGGTGGGCGTTGGCGACACGGGCAATCCGTTGCTGCCAACCCTGGGCCGCGACATCGACATTCGCAGTGACGTGTCAAAGTACCGGGTGTTTGAAAATGGCGTCATGCAGGCCGAAGTGACCGATATTGCAGACATCTGGCAAGATGATCTGGTCACGGTCGCTTTGGGCTGTTCCTTTACTTTTGAAAACGCGCTTTTGCGCAATGGCATTCCCGTGCGCCATATCGACAGCGGCAAGAACGTCCCGATGTTCCGTAGCAACATTGATCTGGTCCCTGCCGGACCTTTTGCAGGACAGATGGTCGTGACCATGCGCCCGATCCCCGAGGCGCAGGTCGAGCAGGCAAAAAGCATCAGCAGCCGTTTCCCACAGGCACATGGTGCACCGATCGCCATCGGTGATCCGGCAAACATCGGCATCGCCGATCTGCAACAGCCCGATTGGGGTGATGCGGTCACGATCAATCCGGGCGAAGTGCCTGTCTACTGGGCCTGCGGCGTCACGCCGCAAAATGTGCTTTTGGATGCCAAACTTCCTATCTGCATCACCCATTCCCCGGGCCATATGCTGATTTCGGACGTCGCAGAAGACGCCGAAACAACTATACTGAAAACCAGTTAATCCATTCAACAAGGAGTATCTTCAATGAAAAAAACACTGTCCATTCTCGCCGCGACCACGGTCCTGGCGGGCCCCGCCATGGCCGAAAACCTGTCCGTCGTCGGCAGCTGGTCCAGCCTGCCGCTGCACCAGCAGTACGAAGCACCGTTCTGGGGCACAACATTGCCCGAAGCCTCCAACGGCGACATCACTGTTGAGCTGACGACCCACAACCAAATGAGCCTTGGTCTGGGCGACATCTATCCGCTGCTGGGTCAGGGCGTTTATGACGTCGCGATGACCGTGGCCGACTACGCCGTGGCAGACGCGCCAGAGCTGGAGGGGCTGGATGTGCCACTGCTGGCACTGACCGCTGATGAAGCACGCGCCATGGTCGACGCAGCCCGCCCGATGGTTTCGGACATCTATCGTGACCGTTTCAACAGCCATGTTCTGGCGATTGCGCCCTATCCACCGCAGGTCGTGTTCTGTAACCATGAAATCGCAAATCTGGATGACCTCAAAGGGCTCAAGGTACGCGCTTCTGGCCGTATGACCGCGAAATTGCTTGAGGCATTGGGTGCCGAAGGCGTCAACGTATCTTTCTCCGAAGTACCCGGTGCTTTGCAGAACGGTGTTGTGGATTGTGCCGTAACCGGTGCCGGATCTGGCTATTCCGCCGGATGGTGGGAAGTGTCGACACATCTGCTGCCGATCCCGCTGGGCGGTTGGGATTCCGTTGTCACGGCCATGAACATGGACAAATGGAACGGCCTGAACGCAGATCAACAGGCGCTGATCACAGAGCAGGTCAAGACCGGCTTTGAAGATCCAGCCTGGGCCAGCGCACAGGACGCGCTGGTCAATGACATCGCCTGCCTGACCGGCAACGGCGAATGCCCCTCCGGTGAGGCGCGTTCAATGACATTGGTCGAAGTCAGCGATGCAGACTTTGCAACCGCCCGTGAAATCCTGACCACCGAAGTGCTGCCAGAATGGGCAGAGCGCGCCGGTGGCGATTGGGCTGCACGCTGGAACGACAGCGTCGGCAAAGTCGTCGGCGTTACCATCAACTAAGGCGTTCCTCGGAACACCTGGTACAGGGTTTTCCGAGACCGCTCTCAAACCGCAAGAAACAGGGGACGTGCAAGACATGGAACTCAAGATGATCGAAAGCCTTCGGGCGATAAACAGGGGGGTGGCGTTGGTCGTGGGCTTTGGCCTGCTGCTATGCGCGGCATTCATCCTGGCTGATATCATCATGCGACAGGTCGGCACGTCCTTTGGCGGCACCGAAGAGATCGCGGGCTATACGATGGCGCTCGCGACCTCATGGGGCATGGCCTTTACCCTCCTGGAACTGGGCCATGTCCGAATTGACCTTTTGCGGACCCGGATGGATTCGTTCAAAAGATCGCTGTTTGATGTGTTTTCAATGGTGGTGATGTCCGGTGTGATCGTGACCATCGCGATCAAGGCCTGGCCCGTGGTTGAACGCTCCATCACCAACAGCTCGCGCGCCAACACCCCGCTAGAGACACCTTTGGCGCTGGTGCAGCTGCCGTGGTTTGCGGGCTGGGTATGGTTTGCGGTGGTCTCTTGCCTGACCACATTGGCAGCCCTTGGGCTGATCTTGAAACGTCGCCACGAAGAGACAGAGAATTTCGTCGGTGCCTTCGCAGAACAGGACACACTGCAATGATCGGTTATGTTTCCGTTGGCCTTTTGGGTCTGCTCACCCTGTCGATCCCCGTGGGCATCGTACTGTTTCTGCTGGGCTTTGGGATCGATACCTTCTTTTCCAGCTTTCCGCTGACGCGGGGCCTGGGCAATATGGTCTGGTCGTCGTCCAATTCGGCCACGCTGATCGCCATTCCTTTCTTTGTCCTGCTGGGCGAAATCCTTGTGCGCAGTGGCGTGGCCACCCGCACCTATGCAGCCCTTGACCGCTGGGTGTCATGGCTGCCGGGGGGATTGGTCCATGCCAATATCGCCACGGCCACCATGTTTTCCGCGACTTCAGGCTCTTCTGTTGCCACTGCCGCGACCGTGGCCACCGTCGCCATGCCGCAGGCCGAAAAACTGGGCTATGACCCCAAGCTTTTCTCAGGTGCCATCGCCGCTGGTGGTACATTGGGCATCATGATCCCGCCGTCGATCAACCTGATCGTCTATGGGTTCCTGACCCAATCCTCGATCCCGCAATTGTTCCTGGCTGGCCTGGTACCGGGCATCGCACTGGCCCTGGCCTTTATCGCCGTGACGGCCATTATCTGCACCATCCGCCCCGAACTGGGCGGCATCCGCCGGACCTTTCCTTTCCCGCAAATGCTGCGCGCCCTGATTGACCTGATCCCGATCCTGATCCTGTTTGGGCTGATCGTGGGATCCATCTATCTGGGCTGGGCCACCCCGACAGAGGCCGCGGCCGTGGGCGTAGCCGGTGCCTTCTTGATCGCCTTGGCCTTTGGCGGCGTATCATGGCAAATGCTGACCCAAAGCCTGACCGGCACGGTCAAGATCACCTCGATGATCATGCTGATCGTCATCGGTGCCTCCTTCTTGAACTTCACGCTGGCCTCGGCGGGGCTGGGGCGCGAGCTGACCGAATTCATGACGGGTCTTGGCCTTACGCCGCTCAAGACGATCCTGGTGGTCGTGGTGCTCTATATCGTGCTGGGTTTCTTCATCGAGACGCTTTCGCTGATGGTGGTGACCATTCCGATCATCGTGCCACTGGTCATCGCCCAAGGCTATGACGTGATCTGGTTCGGCATTCTGATGATCGTTCTGATCGAGATGGCCCTGATCACCCCGCCCGTCGGTCTGAACCTTTACGTGGTACAGGGCGCAAGGACGTCCGGTTCGCTCAATGAGGTGATGCTGGGGGCCTTGCCCTATTGCCTGACGATGCTGGCCATGGCCTTCTTGCTGATCGCCTTTCCGCAAATTGCCCTGTTCCTGCCGCACGCGCTGCAATAACTCAGCCCATTTGCGACACGACATAGGCCAGCCCTGCACCGCAGCGGCTGGCCTGATCATTTCAGGGCATGCATCAGGGGACAAAGGCGGCACCCAGCACAAGGCCAATACCGACCTGACGCGAAAAACGGCCTGTCGGACGCGGGCATTTGCGCTATCTTCGGCGGATGTTGATCGTAACCCATGACACCCTGCGCAACCCTGCGATCTTGCAGGTGCGCCAGCTGCCGCGCAAATTCTTTGGCCGCGTCACCGTGTGGCCCAAAGAACCGTTGGGCCCCCTGCGCTTCTTGCGTCTGGTGGCGGAATTTCAGGCGCTGCGCTATTTGCTGACCCTGTCACCGCTTTTGCTGATCGGTCTGATCTGGAACGTGGCTGCCCTGCCTTTGGCGCAGGCACCGGTTTTGATGATTGCCCTGATCTGGTGGATCGAGATGCGCGTGCTGCGCGTGCCGCCCAAACGCCGCCCCCTGCTGATCCCCCAAGCACAGGCGGCACGCGGCCTTGACCTGCTCAAGGTCCAGTCCCGCGATGTGCTGACCCGCATCGCCGCGCTGCGCGAGATGCGGGCGGGGCAATTGCATCTGGTCATTGAACAATCCGAACTCTGGCATCTGTCACCGCTGACCTATGTCACGGTGCAATCTGATGACGGACCCGAAGTGCTGCGGCTGACAGCACAAGAGCGACAGATCATAGCAGACCGGCTGTTCCAGCCCCCGATGACCGAAGCGCTGCTGCAGCGCATCAACCAATCCCAAAACACCTTTTTGCGTGACATCACCTTTGACACCAAAGGGGTATCCGCCCATGCGCGGCTTGCGGCTGCCTTGGCCTGACGCGCTAGGCGGTCATATCAATCAGCCGCCCGAATGGCGGCTGCAGATTGCCCGGCTCTGGCACCGCCCAGATCACGGACAGGCCGCGCGGCGCAGGCCCTGCATCGCCTTCCAGATCGGTGAACATCACCAGCGCCGCCGCGTTCATCTGCAGGGCCGCAGCAATCACCGGACCAAAGGCGGTCCCGCCCCCCCGGGGCAGATCGGGCAAATCAAAGCGCGTCTCAGCCGGATCAAGCCGCTGGCGGTACCGGATCGCATCATCGAAAACCAACAGATGCAGTTCTGCCCGCATGCGCCGTGCAATCCCCGTCACCTCGGCCCAGAACATCCTCAATCGTGCATCATCTATGCTGCTCGAGGCATCCAGCCCCACAGCAATGCGCGCCACCTCCGTCATCGGGCGCTGGCCGGGCTGAAACCCCGGTTCCGGCCTGCCCGCACCCAGGGCCTCCGCACTGCCCGCGATCCAGCGGCGCGACGGGCGGCGCGCGGTGGGTTGCGGCATCACCGTGACGGCCTGCGTCAGCAACCGCCGCAACAGCACCTCCCAGGGGGTGCGCGGCGCGGGCACATCCGCCAGCCTGTGTCCGATACGGCCAAGGCCCCGGCCTGCCTGCCGCCCGGCATCCATCGCGCGTGTCACATGTTGCCGCCAGCGCGCGGCCTGTTCTGCGCTACCCTGCGCATCGGGCTGGGCGGTCAGCGGATCAACATCCCCCTCAAAGTCCTGCGCCCTGGCATAGCCTTGCGCCTGCGACTGCGCGCCATTGCTGTCCTCTCCGGCCTTGCTCAGCGCGAAATAGAGCCGGTCCACATCCCATTCCGCGAGGGCCTCGGCCGCGGTGACATCCTGTCCCAAGGCGCGGCCCAGCAGATCGGTCAGAACGACAGCCGGACGCGGCAACGCGTGATCCGCCTGCAAGAGCGCCTCATTGACCAAAGCATCTGCCGCAAGGTTGTACAGATCCGCATCAAACCCCGCCCCCAAACGGCGCTGCAAATCGGCCAGACGCAGGGAATGGCGCAGGGCAACATGCAAGATATGATGCGCGGCCAGGCCCATCTGCTCGTGCAGTGGAAGGGCTGCAAAATCCGCGCCGTAACTGATCTGGTCCCCGACCGTACGGGTCTGGTCGCCGTCTCTGTGCAAGCACCACAGCGACAGGGCAGCGATTGCGGGGTCTGCCTCTGCCAAGCCCTTAAGGGCCGTGGCGGCACGGACGCTATGCAGCCCCGCCGCCTGCATCATGCCAACCCGGCCGCTTCACGATCAGCGACATAGGCCGCATAGGGTTTGGAATCCCGAAACGCCTCTTGCAGCCCCAGCGTCAGGGCCTTGTCGATCAGCAGCTCAAACCCATAGGTCGTCAATTCCCCCAAGGGTAGCGCTGCAAAACCCGGCCTGTTGGTCCGCTCGGCCAGCAGCCGGATCTCTGCCATCACCTCAATCACGGGGGTGATCGTGGTCTCATCCGTCAGGGTGACCAAGGCATAGACCAATGCGGTCAGCCCATGCAGGCTGGCCGGATACATGTCCAGGCGTTCCTTTTGCGCTGCCTCAAGCATGGCGTTTGCCTGCACTGTCGCGGCAATGTCTTCGGCAATCAGGATGAACTCTGCCGCGGCGGCCTCCCCCAGGGTGCCTGCAATCAACACATCGCGCAGCGCCTTGTCCGGCACCGCCCCCAACAACGTACTGACCCGCTCCCATGAACGCGGCGTACAGGCGATCATCAGCCCCTTGCGCAAGGCATCCTGTGTCGTGTCCAACAGGTCAGGCCGGGTGCGGATAAAGGCCGTCACCGCCGGATGCAGCCCCCGCGGCACCGCAAAATTTTCGATCCAGTCGCCCGCTTCGGCCCGCAGCGACAAATGCACCAACCGGTCCGACAGCGCGGTTCCCATTTCATAAGCGATCGCGCCGTCCTCAACGGTATTGCCCGCCGCGACAATAAAGGTGGAGGCAGGCAAAACATATTGTCCCACCTTCCGTTCCTGCAACAAGCCATAAACCGTCGGCTGCAACATCGGGGCGGCGGCTGTCAATTCATCCAGAAACAGGATCGCCGGTCGCATCGGATCAAACGGCAGGTCCTGGGGCGGGTACCAGACCGTCCGCTTTGCCTCATGATCGTAAAAGGGCAAACCGCGCAGATCCTGGGGTTCAATCGTCGTGAGCCGCAGATCAAAAAGCGCGGCCCCCGTCTCGGTTGCCAATTGCTGCACGATCTGGGTCTTGCCGATCCCGGGCCGCCCGTGCAGCATCCACGATACGGTCATTTGCCCGCCAGCCTGTGCGGCAAAACCCGTGCGCAAGGCCTCCAATGCCTGACCGGCAGAAACAGCAGTTGTATTGACCGACATAGGCGCACCCCTCTTGTTGCTCCAAGGGTAGCCTGTGCCGGTCAGGAAACAAGCAAGGTCAGGTCAGGCATTGCCCACCACATGCAAATCACGCGGCAGTTCTGACAGAATTTCCGCACCATCCGCCCGCAGGATCACGATATCCTCAAGCCGAATACCGAAACGGCCCGGCAGATAAATCCCCGGCTCGATGGAAAACACCATACCCTCCTCCAGCACGGTCTGGGCGCTTGCGGTGATATAGGGTGGTTCGTGAATTTCCACGCCCAACCCATGTCCGGTACGGTGGGTAAAGAACGCCCCATAGCCCGCATCGGCAATCACGCCGCGCGCGGCATCATCCACCACATGCGCAGCCACCCCCAGCCTGGCCGCGGCAAGGGCTGCCTGCACCGCATTCTCAACGACCTGATGCACCTCAAGATACCCTTCGGGCGGCGTGCCCATCACAGCCATGCGCGTCATGTCGCTGGGATAGCCGCCCAGCCCGCCGCCGATATCCATCACAACGGCATCGCCTTGCTTTAGCACCGCAGGTCCCGTCTGGTGATGTGGAAACGCCCCATTGCCCCCGGCACCGATGATCGAAAACATCGGCTGCGCCCCCTGCACCTTAAAGGCCTCCCGCACGATGGATGCGACCTCCATCTCAGTCATGCCAATACGCATCTGGGCCCATGCGGCCTGCATCGCCGCATCCCCCACCAGCGCCACTTTCTTGAGCGCGGCAAATTCGGTCGCATCCTTGCGCATCCGCAGCGCCCCGATCGTAGAGGCACAAAACTGCCGCCCGGCCCCGACCAGCGCATCCTGCACCAGCCCGGCAAAATCCGCGCGCATCGTCTCATCCAATGCAATGTTCTGCGCACCCGTTCCGCCCACATGGGCCAAGACAGCAGCAAAGGCCTGATCCGGCCCATCCTCGTCGGCCCATGTAAAGAAAGGCAAATCCGTATGCTGGCGCAGGCTTTCCGCCTCAAGCGCGGGCATCAGGAAGGCGGCACCGCCCTGGGTGAGGCAAAACAGCAAGGGCCGTTCGTCCCCATGCGGATGCAGCCCCAAGAGCCACTCAAGATGGGCACCGGGGCCAAGTGCAAGCAGATCGATGGACTGCGCCTTCATGCTGGCGCGAAGCTGTGACAATCGAGACATGGGAACCCTTCCTGCACTGATCCCGCGCACCCTAGCGCGCGGGATCAGTGCTGACAATCTGCAGCGCTCCATCGCCCGTGACCGCCAGCTTTTGCACCCAATGCTTCGCCCCAGGACAAGCGCCGGCAACGGGTATGTGGCAGGCTGATCAGGCACAGCCAGAGGATGGCATCATGGAACAGACCACCCCGATACGCAGCCGTGCCGGCGGCCGGGCCGCCCGCCACGCCCTGCGCACCGCCCCGAACTTTGAGATGCTGCCGGGCCTGCGCAACACCATCCCCACCTGCGAGATCATGACCGGCTCTCAGGTGGCGCGGATCGATGCGGCATCAATGGACATCCTGGAAAACATCGGCGTGATCTTTCGCGACGACATCGCGCTGGCAGATTGGAGGCGTGCGGGTGCAAAGGTCGCAGGTGACCGGGTCTATCTGGACCGGGGATTGGTCCGCGAGCTGATCACAAGCATTCCCACGACCCTGACCCTACACGCCCGCGATCCTCGCAAAAGCGTGGCCTTGGGCGGGCGCGACGCCATCTTTGTGCCCATGACAGGCGCACCCTATCTGCGCGATCTGGACGATGTGCGCCGCAACCCGACGCTTGATGATCTGGCGATGTTCCACAAACTGTCGCATATGCTGCCCGCGCTCCATTCATCCGCCCACCATATCGTGGAACCCTATGATCACCCGATCAGCCAGCGGCATCTGCGCATCACCTATTCCTCCATGAAACATTCAGACAAGACCTTCATGGGCATGACCACCTCGCCGCGCAATGCCAGCGATGTGATCGACATGTGCCGCATCCTGTTTGGTCCTGACTTTATCGACACGCATCCGGTTGTGACCGGCAATTGCAACGGCAATTCGCCCCTGGTCTGGGACGAAACGATGCTGGGTGCCATGCGCGCCTTTTGCCGTGCCAACCAGCCGGTGCTCTGCTCTCCTTTCGTGCTGGGGGGCGCGAATACGCCGGCTTCTGTTGCCGCCTCCGTGGCGCAGCTGAACGCCGAAGCCCTCTCAGCGCTCGCCTATACCCAAGTTATTCGCAAAGGCGCGCCCGCGATCTACGGCCACTACCTGTCAACGGTGTCGATGAAATCAGGGGCCCCCATGGCCGGCACACCGGAAATCTCGCTGATGAACTTCATGATCGGCCAGATGGCCCGGTTCTACGATGTGCCCTGGCGCACCTCCAACACCTTGGGCGGGGCCAAGACATTGGACGCACAGGCCGGCTACGAAAGCGCCACAACCCTCAGTGCCGTCATGCACGCGGGGGCCAATTACATCTGGCATTCCGCCGGCTGGAACGAGGCGGGCATGCATTGCTCGGTTGCGAAATTCATCGTCGACGCCGAACAATGCGCGATGGCCCACCGCATGGCCCAGGGCCCGAACTTTGATGATTTCCAAGAGGCCCTAGCCACGATCACAGACATCGGTCCGGGGGGGCATTACCTTGGCCATTCCCATACCCAGGACAATTTTCAAACCGCCTTTTTCATGCCCGAAATCTTCGACAACAACTCGATTGAACAATGGCAGGCAGAGGGCAGCACATCGATCACGGCCCGCGCCCTGACCCATGCACGCAAACTGCTATCAGACTATCAAGAACCCAAACTGGATCAGGCCAAGAACGAAGAGCTGTTGGCCTATATCGCCCGGCGCGAGGCCGAAATCCCCGCCAGCGACGCGCTCAACCAAAGCTATTGAAACACCGTCCTCCTCCCTCTTTTTGGCCTTAAATACCTATGCGATACCGCGCCACAGGCTCCTCACTCACAAGGGGTTCCCGCGCGCCCCCACAGCGCCACATCCTCCGCCAGCTCGGCCACACTGCCCGCAGGAAAGGACCGCCCGCCGCCGGGCGCAAATCCCCAGGCCACAAAGGGCGAACTTTGCAGATGCGCCACCAGACCCGCGATATCATTGCCGTCATTGGTTGCCGGATCACGCAGTTGCGCACAAAGTGCGGCACTGTCCTTTCCCAGCCAATCCAGCTCAACCGGTGGCAAGCGCCAGGCCTGCGCGATCCGGGGCGGCGCATGGGGCTGGCTGTTGGGGCTGTCCGTTGTCAGATGGCAGGTACGGCAAGGGATACTTTGCGCACCGATGCGGCTGGCATCTGCCCGGATCCCCATCCCATGTGCGGCCCCCGGACCATAGCTCAACCCCTCCCACATCGGCACGCCGGACGCGCCCACGTGACAGTTGGTGCATCTTGGATGCGAGGCCACTGCATAGATCCGTTCCCAGGCGGCCAATCCTTCTTCCCGCGTCACGCTCACGGATTGGGCCTCAGCCCCAGACCCCGCGACAAGCAGCGCGAAAAATACTGCCTTCACAGAAAATCGATGTGGTTGGCAAAGGGCAATGTGCGGATCCGCTGGCCTGTCGCGGCAAAGATCGCATTGCCCAATGCAGGGGCCGCAGGCGGCACTCCGGGTTCTCCGATGCCTTTGATCTTGTCGCCATTCTCCAAACCACGCACCTCAATCTGCGGTGTCTGGTACAGCCGCATGCCTTCGAATGCGTGAAAATTATCCTGTTCCGCGACACCGTCCCGATAGGTGATCTCGCAGTTCATCGCATGGCCCAGACCCCAGATCACGCCCCCTGCAAGCTGCGCTTCAAAGTTGACCGGATCCAGCACACGGCCCACGTCGGCTGCCACAAAGACCTTGTCGATGCGGATTGCACCCTGCACATCGGTAACCTCTACCACCTGGGCGACCGGCACGCCAAAGGCCAGCGTAAAGGCAATGCCCCGCCCGCGACCCGGTCCCAGATCACTGCCCCAGCCCGACATCTCTCCGACGGTTTCCAGCACCTTGCGGGACACATCATGGCTGCACAGCCGCAACCGTTCTGCCAAAGGGTCGACAGCTGCCGCATGGCACAGTTCATCCAGAAAGCTTTCATGCAAAAACCCGTTGCCCGATGCCCCCACGGACCGCCAGGAGCTGACCGGCACCATCGGCGGCACGCGGTAGCCCGTCACCCGGTAATTGGGGATGCCAAAGGGCTGATCCCATGCGCCTGCCACGATCGCCACATCCGGCCCCATCGCAGGCTGGCCCAGCCGCGCCAAAGAAGAGGCCGTGACCGAAGGGGCAGCAATGGACAGATCAAACGCCTCAACCGCCCCGTCCGATACTGCCCCGCGCGCCCGTGCCACAGCCAGCGGCCGGGGAAAGTCATGGGTCATGTCCTCTTCGCGGCTCCAGACCATCTTGATCGGGACATCTGGCAATTGCAGCGCGATCTCAACCGCTTGCCGGACATAGTCGTCCTCCAGCCGGCGTCCGAAACTGCCCCCTGACATCAACGCGTGAACATGCACCTGATCCGGCTCAAGCCCGGCAATGGCCGCAGCGGCCTGCTGCATAAAGCGCGGGATTTGCGTGCCGGTCCAGATATCAAGCCGGTCCGCCGACAACAGCACCATCGCGCTCATCGGCTCCAACGGCGCATGGGCCAGATAGGGAATGCGGTATTCCGCCTCCAGCACATCCGCCGCCCCCTCCAGCGCCGCGACGACATCGCCTTCATCCTTGAAACGGCTGTCCTGCGCATCTTCGGTAAAGGACGCAGCGGCGGCCGCGAATTGATCTTCGGTATCTCCGATATAGGGCGATGGGCCCCAATCACAGCTCACCGCCTGTGCGGCCTGAAACGCCCGCCAGGTGTTATCGGCCACGACCGCAATGCCGCCCGTGATGGGCACGATCGCTTTGACCCCGCGCATCCCCTCGGCCTCTCCGGGGTCAAAGCCAAGGATCCCCCCGCCCAGTGCGGGATTGGTGCGTGTGGTGGCATGCAGCATGCCCTCCATCTGCATGTCGATGCCATAGCTCTGCGTGCCCGTGGATTTCGCCAGCATGTCGGTGCGCATATGGGGTTTGCCCAGATGTCGCCAGCTGGAGGGATCGCGCAGGCTGACGTCTTGAACCACGGGAATTTCCGCCGCAACGCTGGACAGATCGGTATAGGCCAGGGCCGTGCCATCGGGCAGCACCACGGCCCCCGCCTGCGTCCTGAGCTGGTCTTTCGGCAGGCCGGTCTGCTCTGCGGCGGCTGCAATCAGCGTCTCACGGGCCACGGCCCCTGCCAGCCGCAAACGGTCGTACATATCCGGGACGGTCGTTGAGCCCCCGGTCAGCTGCAGGCCCATCAACTTGCCCAGAACGTCTGATGCGCCGCGCCCTGCGCGCGCCATCATGCTGTCTGAGGTGGCCGCAATCGGCATCCCTTCGGCCGCGACCACACCGTTGTAATAGGCCGCCGACGGGGGACCTGGTTCTATCCGGACCTGGTCCAGATCGACATCCAGCTCTTCGGCAATCAGATGCGCCTGAATGGAATAGGCCCCCTGCCCCACATCTGCACGCGGGGTGATCAACGTCACCCCCTGCGCGTCAATCTTGACGAAAGGGTTAAATGTCACTTCGCCCGGTGCCAGCCCTGCCTCCAGCGGGTTCTCCACCTCGCGCTTGTACATATAGGTGCCAAAGGCCACCCCCCCGAGGATCGCCGCCGATCCCACCAGAAAACTGCGCCTTGCGATGGTTTTGATACGTCCCATGACCGCGTCCTTCCTACAGTCGGCTGGCGGCGGTTTTCACCGCTGCACGAATGCGGGGATAGGTCCCGCAACGACAAAGATTGCCGCTCATTGCGGCGTCGATCTGATCGTCTGTCGGTGCCGGATTGAGCGCCAGAAAAGAGGCGGCTTGCATGATCTGGCCAGACTGGCAATAGCCGCATTGCGCCACTTGATGTTCCATCCAGGCCTCTTGGACCGCATGCAGGGCCAGCGGGTTGCCCAGCCCCTCTATGGTGGTGATTTCACCATCGACATCGGCGGCCGCCAACTGACATGAACGGACGGATATGCCATCTACATGGACGGTGCAGGCCCCGCATTGCGCGATGCCACAGCCGTATTTCGGCCCGGTGATGCCCAGTTCATCCCGAAGCACCCACAAAAGCGGCATGTCATCTTCGACATCAACCTCATGCGTCTTGCCATTCACGATCAGCTTCATTCTGCATGTCCTCCTGCCGCGTCTCTAAGCGAGACTAAAGCACCTTTTGAAACAGCCGGGGCATCATATGTCACTGGGCGTGAAAAATTCATTTCACGCCACACCAACAAAGCCGCGCTTGGCGCGAATTATCAGGCCTGCCACCGATGGTGACAAGCCCGACCCCACGTCAGCAGATCGCGTCAGCGCAGAGGTTTAGAACTCCACCACGGCGCGGATGGATTTGCCCTGATGCATCAGCTCAAAGCCATGGTTGATCTCATCCAGCGTCAGCTTGTGGGTGATCATCGGGTCGATCTCGATCTTGCCGTTCATGTACCAATCCACGATCTTGGGCACATCCGTGCGCCCCTTGGCACCGCCAAAGGCTGTCCCGCGCCAGACGCGGCCTGTCACCAGCTGGAAGGGCCGTGTTGAGATTTCGGCTCCCGCAGGTGCCACACCGATGATGATGCTTTCGCCCCAGCCTTTGTGCGCGGCCTCAAGTGCGGTGCGCATTACGGTTGTATTGCCCGTGGCATCAAAGGTGTAATCCGCGCCGCCACCGGTCAGTTCAACCAGATGGGCCACCAGATCGCCCTCAACCTTTGAGGGGTTCACGAAATCGGTCATGCCAAAATATTTGCCGGTTTCTTCCTTGTCGTCATTCAGATCAACACCGACCACCTGATCGGCCCCCGCCATGCGCAGGCCCTGGATCACGTTCAGGCCGATACCGCCCAGACCAAAGACCACGCAGCGCGCGCCGATCTCTACCTTGGCTGTGTTGATCACGGCACCGATGCCGGTGGTGACACCGCAGCCGATGTAGCAAATTTTGTCAAAGGGCGCGTCCTTGCGCACCTTGGCCAAGGCGATCTCTGGCACCACAGTGTGATTGGCGAAGGTAGAGCAGCCCATGTAATGGTGGATCGGCGTGCCGTCCAACATGGAGAAGCGCGTGGTGCCATCGGGCAGCAGGCCCTGGCCCTGAGTGATGCGGATTTTCTGGCACAGGTTGGTTTTGCCCGACAGGCAATATTCGCATTCACGGCATTCCGGCGTGTACAGCGGGATCACGTGGTCGCCCGGTTCCAGCGTGGTGACACCCTCGCCCACTTCCAGCACGATCCCTGCGCCCTCATGGCCCAGAATGGCAGGAAAGATGCCTTCGGGGTCATCGCCGGAGCGGGTGAATTCGTCAGTGTGGCACAGGCCGGTGGCTTTGATCTCGACCAAGACCTCACCGCGTTTGGGCCCCTCAAGGTTCACCTCCATGATCTCAAGGGGTTTTCCAGCTTCGACAGCAACAGCGGCACGGGTTCTCATCATGGTGTAATCCTTTATCTCGGTTTGTCGACAACTGGCCTCAGCACAAATGTGATGTCAAGGCATTGAGCCGGGGCATGCACAGCCCGGCACAAAATTTCGGAGCGGATAGGAAACCCTATCCTCGCATTGCCGCCCCTGAGGGGTCATAGGGCGAAGCAGAAATGACCGTGGCCGCGCGTTCAACGCCCACCACATGCACACGCAACTGCGATCCCGGGGCTGCGTGGGCCTTGTCCACCAGCGCCATCGCCAGTGATGTGCCCAGCGTATGCCCGTAGCCGCCCGAGGTGACAAAGCCGATCTTTGCATCACCTTTCCAGACCGGCTCATAGCCCGAGGCATCTGCGTCAACGGCATCAATCTCAAGCGTTACCAATACTTTATCTGGCGTTCCTGCATCGCGCTCCTTGCGGGCGGCGGCCTTGCCGATAAAATCCTTGGACCAATCTATCCAGCGGTCCATACCGGTCATGCCCGGCGTGTATCCTTGGGTAAATTCCGCCGACCAGATGCCAAAGGATTTCTCAAGCCGCAAGCTCAGCAGCGCGTTGAACCCGTATTCGACCATGCCATGGCCCCCACCTGCGGCCAGCAACTTGTCCCGCAACGCCTTCAGGTCTCCGGCACGGCAGTGCAACTCATAGCCCAGTTCACCTGCAACCGACAGACGCCCGACATGGCAACGCACCAGCCCCACATCCATCTGAGCACAGCCCATGAACCTCAGCGCGTCGGCATCGCCATCCGACAACGCGGCCCTCAGCACCTCGCGCGCCTTGGGCCCCGCCAGTGACATGCCCGCCATCTCATCGCCCAGATCACGTACCGAAACGCCATCCTCAAGATGATCGTTGAACCAGCGCATATGCCATTGGCGCAAATAATAGCTGCCCGTGATCCACCAGCGCCCATCGCCCCAGTTGAACAGCGTCAGATCACCCTTCATGCGCCCGTCATGCCCCAACATCGGGGCCAGTTTCACCCGCCCCGCTGCGGGCAGCTTTGACGCCATCATCCTGTCCAGCCAGGCCGCCGCATTCGGCCCCGTCACCTCAAAGCGCGAAAAGGCGGTGATGTCCAACAAGCCCACATGCGCGCGTACCGCGCGGCATTCGGCCCCGACAATATCATGCGCATTTGAGCGTTTAAGCGACGGTGTTTCGACAAACCCCTTTGGCGCGAAATAAAGCGGCACCTCCAGATCCCAGCTTTGCCCCCAGACCGCGCCCTTGGCATCCATGTCGCTGTAGACACCTGTCATTTTCAGCGGGCGGCCCGCAGGCAGTTGTTCATTCGGATAGGTCATCACAAAGCGTCGGGAATAGAACTGCCCGGTGGTTTGCTTGATGTATTGCTTGTTCTCCGCCCAGATGCCGTAGCGCGCGACATCCATGCCATAGACATCGGCCTCGGGCTCGCCTTGGATCATCCATTCGGCCAGCGATTTACCTACGCCGCCCCCCTGCAGGAAACCCGCCATGACCGCACAGGCCGACCAATAGCCGCGCTTGCCCGGCACAGGCCCCACCAGCGGGTTGCCATCGGGCGAAAAGGTAAAGGCACCGTTGACCCAGGTCTTGACCCCGACGTTCTGCAGATCCGGGTACCGTTCAAAACCCAGCGTCAGCTCATGTTCGATCCGGTCAGTGTCTTCCTGAAACAGCTCCATCCCGTAATCCCACGGCGCACCATCCATGGCCCAATGTTCGGTGTTGGTCTCATAAATGCCCAGCAAAACACCTTTTTGATCCTGACGCAGATAGGTGAACCCCTCAAGGTCCACGGTCATCGGCACCTCAAAGTCGATCTCTTCCAGTTTGGGGATGGTGTCAGAGACGAGGTAGTGATGTTTCAGCGGCGAGACAGGCAGCTCAATCCCTGCCATGCGGCCCAACTGTTTGGCCCAAAGCCCACCGGCGTTGACCACATGTTCGCACGATATCGTGCCCTTTTCGGTCACCACATCCCAGCCCTGAAGGGTCTGGTGCAGCTCTAGCACGCGATTGTGTTCAATCACCGTGGCACCGCGTTTCTTGGCGGCCGTCGCATAGGCGTGCACCGTGCCCGTGGTATCCACATAGCCCTCACGGTCGGCCCACATGCCCCCCAAAAGGCCATCACCCGACATGATCGGGTTCAGCGCCACGGCTTCTTCGACGCTGACCAGACGGCAGTCCTCAATCCCGATGGACTGGAACGTGCGATAGGCCGATTGCAGCCATTCCCAACGGTCCGGCGTGCCCGCCATGGTCAGCCCCCCCGTCATATGCAGGCCGATGTTCTGGCCGCTTTCTGCTTCGATCTCGCTCAGCAGGTCGATGGTATAGGCCTGAAGCGCCGCGATATTGGGATCGGCGTTCAGCGCGTGAATGCCCCCCGCCGCATGCCAGCTGGACCCGGCTGTCAGCACAGACCGTTCCACCAATGCGACATCGGTCCAGCCCAGTTTGGCAAGGTGGTACAGCACCGACGCCCCCACAACACCGCCACCGATGACAACAACTCTGTAATGCGACTTCATGGCGGTGCTCCCTTGGCTTTTGCTGTTTTCAACAGACAGGCAGCACCCGCGCCCGGTCAAGATCGTTTGCGACACGCGCTGCCGCAAACAGGTCAACTCACAATGCCACTTGCGAAAGCGGCACAGCCGCCCTACCTCTTTTGCGAATGATTTGCATTTACAACTGAACGTACTCTATAAGAGGCAAAGGAGAACATTTGTGTTTCTGACCCCGATGAAAACCACCCTCGCACCGGTCCTTGCCCTTGTCATTGCTACAGGCATGGCAACCCAAGCCATTGCCGCAGACAAGATGAAGGTCGTGACCACCTTTACCGTGCTGGCGGATATGGCCGCGCAAGTGGCGGGCGACGCCGCCGATGTGGTTTCAGTTACCAAGCCGGGCGCTGAAATTCACGGGTATGAACCCACCCCCCAGGACATCGTGCGCGCCTATGATGCGGATCTGATCCTGTGGAATGGCATGAACCTTGAACTGTGGTTCGAACAGTTTCTCGGCAATCTGCGCGACATACCCGCCGCCACCCTGTCTGATGGGATTGAACCCATCTCCATTTCGGCAGGCAGCTATACGGGCAAGCCCAATCCACATGCCTGGATGGGTCTGGACAATGCGCTGATCTATATCGACAATATCGAAAAGGCGCTGGCCCGCACGGACCCCGACAATGCGGCCACCTATGCTGCCAATGCCGCCCGCTACAAGGATGAATTGCGCGATGTGATCGCACCTTTGCGCGCGGCAATCGCAACCATTCCCGACGACAAACGCTGGCTGGTGACATGCGAAGGGGCTTTCAGCTATCTGGCGCGTGATTTTGGCCTAAAGGAGCTGTATCTGTGGCCCATGAACGCCGATCAGGTGGGCACCCCGCAGCAGGTCCGCGCGGTGATAGACGGTGTGCGGGCCCACAATATTCCGGTGGTTTTCTGCGAAAGCACGGTCAACACCGCCCCCGCCCAACAGGTCGCGCGTGAAACAGGTGCCAGATACGGCGGTGAGCTCTATGTTGACAGCCTGAGCGAAGCAGGCGGGCCCGTGCCCACCTATCTGGATCTGTTGCGGGTCACGGCGACAACTGTCGCTGACGGCCTGACGCAGGCCAGCAATTAGGACCGGGACATGAAACGAATGGGACGCTGAATGCAGCACATGACCGCAGACCCCAAGGCCGATACCGGCACCAAGGGCGCAGGCCTGATGGCCCGCGACGTCACCGTAACCTACCGCAATGGGCATACCGCCCTGTGGAACGCCAGCTTTGCCATACCGCGTGGTACGGTCACGGCCCTGGTCGGCATCAATGGTGCCGGAAAATCCACCTTGTTCAAAGCGATAATGGGCTTTGTTCCCGTGGCCAGGGGCGACATCGAAATTCTGGGAATGAGCGTGAAGCAAGCGCTTGCCAAGAACCTCGTTGCCTATGTGCCGCAGTCAGAAGAGGTCGACTGGGCCTTTCCGGTTCTGGTCGAGGATGTGGTAATGATGGGCCGCTACGGCCACATGGGGTTCCTGCGCCGTCCCAAAAAGGTCGATCACGATGCCGTCGATGAGGCGCTGCACCGCGTCAACATGCTGGAATTCCGGCATCGCCAGATTGGCGAGCTGTCGGGTGGCCAGCGCAAGCGGGTGTTTCTGGCGCGTGCCTTGGCGCAGAACGGTCAGGTGATCTTGCTGGATGAACCCTTTACCGGGGTGGATGTGAAAACCGAAGATCAGATCGTGCAATTGCTGCGCGAGCTGCGCGATGAAGGCCGGGTGATGCTGGTCTCGACCCACAACCTGGGTTCCGTGCCCGAATTTTGCGACCGCACCATTCTGGTCAAGGGCACAGTCCTGAGCCATGGCCCGACGGAAACGACCTTTACCCGCGCCAACCTCGAAGCGGCTTTTGGCGGTGTCCTGCGCCATTTCACCCTTGGTGGCGACACGCTGCATGACGACGAAGACGCACGGTCCGTCACGATCTTTACCGACGATGAGCGGCCTTTTGTCCAATATGGGGACAAGACCCAGCGCACGGATCAGGGCAATTGATGAGCTATCTGCTGGAACCCTTCGCCTATGGCTACATGACAAATGCCATGTGGGTTTCTGGGCTGGTCGGCGGGGTCTGTGCCTTTCTGTCGGCCTATCTGATGCTCAAGGGCTGGTCGCTGATCGGGGATGCGCTGTCTCATTCGGTGGTGCCGGGGGTGGCGGGGGCCTATATCCTTGGCCTGCCCTTTGCCCTGGGGGCCTTTATCGCTGGCGCTTTGGCCGCCGGGGCCATGCTGTTCCTGTCAGAACGGTCCGGCCTCAAGGTCGATGTGATCATCGGTTTGATCTTTACCTCTTTTTTCGGGCTGGGGCTGTTCATCGTATCGGTCAACCCGATGTCTGTTTCAATCCAGACCATCACCATGGGCAATATTCTGGCCATCACCCCCGAAGACACGCTGCAACTGGCGATCATCGGTTTTGTCTCGCTTGCGATCCTGCTGGCCAAATGGAAAGACCTGATGGTCACCTTCTTTGATGAAAACCACGCCCGTGCAATCGGGCTGCGTCCCGGACTGCTAAAAGCGGTGTTCTTTATCCTTTTGTCGGCCTGTGTCGTCGCTGCCATGCAGACGGTCGGGGCGTTCTTGGTGATTGCGATGGTCGTGACACCCGGTGCCACGGCCTATCTTTTGTGCGACCGGTTTCCGCGGCTGATCATGACCTCGGTTGCGATCGGGACCCTCACCAGCTTTTTCGGGGCCTACGTCAGCTACTTTCTGGACGGCGCCACCGGGGGGATCATTGTTGTGCTGCAAACGCTGATCTTTCTGACTGCCTTTGTCTGGGCACCCAAACATGGTGTCCTCGCGGCCCGGCGCAAGGCACGCCAGGCGCTGCGCGATGGGCCGCAATCGCGGCAGGCGATGTGATGGGAGCCATGATGGATATCGACACCCTTTTGCTGCCGTTCCGCTTTGGCTTCATGCAGAATGCTTTCCTGATTTGCGTCATCGTCTCGGTTCCGACGGCCTTGCTGTCGTGCTTTTTGGTGGTCAAGGGCTGGGCGCTGATGGGGGATGCGGTCAGCCATGCGGTGCTGCCGGGAATTGTTCTGGCCTATATCCTGGGGCTGCCGCTGATTGTCGGGGCCTTTGCGGCGGGCATGACCTGTGCCGTTGCCACGGGTTATCTGGCGACCAACAGCCGGGTCAAACAGGACACGGTGATGGGGGTGGTGTTTTCAGGCATGTTCGGCCTTGGCATCGTGCTTTATGTGTCGGTTGAGACCAACGCACACCTTGATCACATCCTGTTTGGCAACATGCTGGGGGTTGAGGCGCATGAACTTTGGACCGCTGCCATCATTGCCCTTGGGGTGGGCGGCATTCTGGTTCTGAAATGGCGCGACTGGCTGCTGCACAGCTTTGATCCTGCACAGGCCCAGGCCTCGGGGCTTTGGGTGAATTGGCTGCACTACGGGATGCTGGCGGCACTTTCATTGACCATCGTGGCGACATTATCGGCCGCCGGGCTGATCCTGGCGATTGGGCTGTTGATCGCGCCGGGGGCGACTGCATTCTTGCTGGTGCGCACCTTTGGACGGATGCTTTGGGTATCCGTGCTGGTGTGCGTGACGGCCATGTTGCTGGGCACCTACGCCAGCTTTTTCCTCGACAGCGCGCCGGCCCCAACGATCATTCTGATCCTGACGGCACTGTTCGTCGCAGCCTTTGCCCGCCGCCAGATCATCACCCGGCGCATGTCCGCCCGACGTGTCGAGGACGAACAGGCCGCCTGACCCCACCTGCCCCCGCCGCAAGGACCCAAAGGGCGCAACGGCATCCCGAAAAGGGCTGGACGCCCCTTCGGCTTTGCCCGAAAACAGGTCTGTGGGCTGTTCCGGCCCCTGACCCAGCCCAAGCGAGTGTTGTTCCATGCCCGGCAAACTGTCCTTTGATGAACTGAAATCGCGCGTCGCGGAGGGGTCTGTTGATACGGTGTTGGCCTGTTTCGTGGACATGCAGGGGCGTCTGACCGGCAAACGGTTCCATGCGGTGAATTTTGTTGAAACCTCTTTCAAGGAAACCCATTGCTGCACCTACCTGCTGGCCACCGATCTGGAGATGTCGACGCCCGTTGGCTATGCGGCGACCTCATGGGAGACCGGCTATGGCGACTACATCATGGCCCCCGACCTCTCTACGATCCGCCTGACACCCTGGCTTGAGGGGACCGTGATGGTCCTGTGCGATGTTCTGGATCACCACAGCCACGCCCCCGTGCCGCATGCCCCCCGCGCCATGTTGAAAAAACAGATCGCGCGCCTGAAAACCCTTGGTCTTGAGGCCATGATGGCCACCGAGCTTGAGTTCTTCTTGTTCGAAAAAAGCTTTGAGGACATCCGCAAGGGCGGCTTTCGCGATCTGACGCCGATCTCTGGCTACAATGAGGATTACCACATCCTGCAGACCACCAAGGAAGAACATGTGATGCGGCCCATCCGCAATCATCTTTATGCCGCGGGTCTGCCGATCGAGAACACCAAGGGCGAGGCTGAGGCAGGGCAGGAAGAGCTGAACATCCGCTATGCGCCAGCGCTTGATTGCGCGGATCATCATACCATCGCCAAACATGCCATCAAGGAAATCGCCTGGGCACAGGGCCATGCCGCCTCCTTCTTGCCCAAGTGGGACAAGGACAGGGTCGGCAGTTCCAGCCATGTGCATCAATCGCTGTGGAAAGACGGCCAGCCCGCATTCTATGACAAATCCGCCACCCTTGGCATGTCGAAGCTGATGGAACATTACATGGCGGGCCTGGTGGCCTTTGCACCGGATTACACCTTTTTTCTGGCCCCCTATGTCAACAGCTACAAACGCTTTGCCAAAGGGACATTCGCCCCCACCAAGACCGTCTGGTCCGTGGACAACCGCACCGCAGGGTTCCGCCTGTGCGGCGAAAGCAGCAAGGGCGTGCGCGTGGAATGCCGCATCGGCGGGTCAGACCTGAACCCCTATCTTGCACAGGCCGCCATGCTGGCCGCAGGCATCAAGGGGATCGAGGACAAGATGGTGTTGCCGCCCCCAACCAAGGGCGACATTTACGGCGACACGCAGGCTGCCGACATTCCGCAGACATTGCGGGATGCCACGGAAACCCTGCGCAACTCTGCCTTCCTGCGCGCTGCGATGGGCGATGATGTGATCGACCACTACACCCGCTGCGCGGAATGGGAGCAGGAAGAATTTGACCGCGCCGTCACCGACTGGGAAATCGCGCGCGGATTTGAAAGAGCCTGACGCATGCTCAGTTCGGTCACCCCCACTGCCCATACCGCCCCCGGGTCTAACCCGACGCGTTTGACCGCGACGTCACAACTGTCCCGTTTCCCCCGGATCATTCCACCTCAAGAAAGCCCCTGCGCATGACACTTACCGCCAATTGGTCCTACCCCACTGCCATCCGTTTCGGCGCGGGCCGCATTGCAGAGATTGCCGATGCCTGTGCTGCGGCCGGCATCAAAAGGCCGCTGCTGATCACCGACCGCGGTCTTGCCGATATGCAGATCACGACCCGAACGCTGGACCTGCTGGAGGCGGCAGGCCTTGGCCGGGCGATCTTTGCGGATGTGGACACGAACCCGAATGAAAAGAACGCCGCAGCGGGCGTCAAAGCCTTTCGCGACGGGGGGCATGATGGGGTTGTGGCCTTTGGCGGTGGATCCGGCCTTGATCTGGGCAAGCTGGTGGCGTTTCTGGCGGGGCAGACACGACCGCTCTGGGATTTTGAGGATATCGGCGATTGGTGGACGCGTGCCGATGCACAGGCCATCGCGCCCATTGTGGCCGTCCCAACCACAGCTGGCACCGGATCAGAGGTGGGGCGCGCCTCCGTTATTACCAATTCGCAGACGGCTGAGAAAAAAATCATCTTTCACCCCAAATTTCTGCCAACGGTGGTGATCTGCGATCCCGAACTGACTGTCGGCATGCCTCGCTTTATCACCGCAGGCACCGGATTGGACGCTTTTGCCCATTGTGTTGAGGCCTTTTGTTCGCCCCATTACCACCCGATGTCCCAGGGCATCGCGCTGGAAGGCATGGCATTGGTCAAGCAATTCCTGCCGCGCGCCTATGCAGACGGCAAAGATATCGAAGCCCGCGCGCAGATGATGTCGGCAGCAGCGATGGGTGCCACCGCCTTTCAAAAGGGGCTGGGGGCCATCCACGCCTTGTCGCATCCGATTGGCGCGATCCATCACACCCACCACGGCACCACGAATGCCGTTTGCATGCCCGCGGTGCTGCAATTCAACAAACCCGCAATCCACGACAGGATGGCACAGGCCACGGCCTATCTGGGCATCAAGGGCGGATTTGACGGGTTCTGCGCCTATGTGGATGAGTTGAACGCCTCTCTGGGCATTCCCCGAACCTTGACCGATCTGGGCGTTGAAAACCCCGATGTTGAACGGATCGTTGCGGGGGCATTGAACGACCCCAGCACCGGCGGCAATCCGGTAGAAATGACGCAGGCCAACACCACCGAGTTGCTGCTGGCCTGCCTGTGACGCGGGCCTTGCGCGGTGCCTGCGTGAAAGCCCCGGTTGTTATGCGCAGGATGCTTTCCTTTACCCATCGAAAACCGGGGCCATTGGCATTGCCTTTCAACGCGGCGCGCGGCACCCTGCCGTCAGTCAGAAAAGAGCAGTAAGACATGTGTGGACTTGCCGGCATCCTTGAAAGACCGGGGCAGACACCGGCGGCCCGCGCACAGGAAATCGTGACGCGGATGACGGATGCGATTGCCCATCGCGGACCAGACTCCAGCGGGCAATGGCAGGACCATGAGGCGGGCATCATCCTGGGCCACCGCCGCCTGGCAATCGTTGAGCTGAGCACCGCAGGCCATCAGCCGATGGCATCGGCCTCCGAACGCTATGTTCTGGCCTACAACGGTGAAATCTATAACCACAGCGCCCTGCGCACAGAGCTGGAGCAGCACCGGGGGCCCATGTCATGGCGTGGTCATTCCGATACCGAAACCTTGGCCGCCGGTTTCGATGTCTGGGGCATTGCAGACACGCTGAGGCGCTGCACGGGCATGTTTGCCCTTGCCATCTGGGACCGCAAGGACCGCCGCCTGATGCTGGCCCGCGACCGGCTGGGCGAAAAGCCCCTCTACTACGGTTGGCAGCGCCATGCGGGCCAATCCGTCTTTCTGTTCGGCTCTGAACTGTCTGCCGTGCAGGCCCATCCCGCCTGCGGCAGCACCGTCAACCGGGGGGCCATCACGCAGCTGTTGCGCCACGGGCATGTGGGCGAAGGGCTGTCCATACTGGAGGGCATCCACAAACTGCCCGCCGGTCACATCATGGAAGTAACCCACGCGTCCCAGGCCCCCCAAAGCAGCGCCTATTGGGATGCGGCACAGATCGCGGCGGCCCGCAGCCCCGGCGTGCAAATCCCGCGCGATCCACAGGCTGCAACCGATGCTCTTGAGACCCTTTTGCTGGAGGCCACGGCCCGCCAGATGACATCTTCAGACGTGCCTTTGGGGGCGTTTTTGTCAGGCGGTATCGACAGTTCTGCCGTGGTGGGGCTGATGCAGCATATGTCGGACCGTCCCGTGCACACTTTCTCCATCGGGTTTCAGGAACCCCGCTACGATGAGGCCGGCTTTGCCAAAGAGGTGGCCTGCCATCTTGGCACCCATCACACAGAGCATTACCTGTCCGATACGGATCTGTTGGACGTGGTCCCGCAGCTGGCCAGCATGTTCTCAGAACCCTTCGCGGACAGTTCGCAAATCCCAACCTACCTGGTGGCCAGACTGGCCCGCGAGCATGTGACCGTCGCCCTGTCTGGCGATGGCGGTGACGAGCTGTTTTGCGGCTATGACCGCTACCGCCAGGGCACGCGGATGATGCGCTATCTGGACGCCCTGCCCCGCCAGTTGCGGCAAGCAGGCGCAGGGGCGGTACGCGGCATTCCTGCCCGTCTTTGGGGCCATGTGATCGACCCCTTCAAACCGACGCCACAGGGCAAGGAAACCAACGGCCAGCGGCTGCACCGGCTGGCCGATTATGCAACCAGCGCCGATGTCGAAGAACTGCACCGCAAGATGGTGTCGCGCTGGCGTTTTCCCCAGACGGCCGTTCTGGGCGGCGCTGAGCCACCCAGCCTGCTTGCGGAAAACCTGCCCGGCGGGGGGGATCTGAATGCCGCTGAACGGATGATGCAGCTGGATACCATCACCTATCTGCCCGATGATATTCTGACCAAGGTGGACCGCGCCTGCATGGCCGTCTCCTTGGAAAGCCGCGCGCCACTGTTGGATCACAGGGTGGCTGAATTTGCCTTTGCCCTGCCCTTTGACATGAAGCTGCGCGATGGGAAATCGAAATGGCTGCTGCGCCAGGTGCTTTACCGTCATGTGCCTGCCGCCCTGATCGAGCGGCCCAAGATGGGGTTCGAAGTCCCCATCGGGCTATGGCTGCGTGGGGCCTTGCGCGACTGGGCGGCTGACCTTTTGTCCCCCGACAGGCTAAAGCGCGAAGGCTATCTGCACCCCGAGGTGATCACGACGATGTGGCGTCAACATCTGGCCGGAAGCCATAATTGGGGGATGCAGCTGTGGCCGGTCTTGATGTTTCAGTCATGGCTGGCGCATCAGTCCGGAACCGCCTGAGGGTTTTGTCTACGCCTGCGCAGCAGCGACCAGATGGGCCTGTCGCGCCTCAATCTCGGCCACCGCCCGCGCCTTGCCCACCACCAGCGCACGGCGTTGATAGGCCCGGATAAAGCGGCGCAAATCAGGGTCATCCAGTTGCGGCATCCGCCTGATCCATGCCGCCAGATAGCCCTGCATCATGGCCAGACCACCCAATATCAAAGGCGGCTCTGCCATGCGAAACACGCAAGAGGCGGCAAAAAACAGCGGGTCTGACCCCATGAAATACTGTCCCCTCCCATGTCGCCTGCGGCCCGTATAGATTGAAGATTGGGACGATCCCATCGGGCGCAGATGTTCAAACCGCAACTCCGGATCATCCCAGCTGACCGCTTGCCATCCCAGCTGGCGTGCCTTGTGGCAATCTATCGCGTCCCACATCACTTCGCGGACGTAGCCACCGATGGCCTCAAAACATTCACGCCGGTAGAATTTGGTCATGCCAACCGACATCTCATCGCCCCGACGCTCTGACACAAGAGTGCCGTTCTGCCGGATGTAGGGTTTGCCCGAACAGGTGCCAATGCGCGGATTGGCCTGCATGCGCGCCATCAGTCCTGCAAAATAACCGGGCGGCAGATCCAGATCCAGATCCAGCTTGCATGAATAGGCGAACTGGCTTTGGTCCACCGTATCCAGCCCGGCATAAAAGGCCTCAACCACACCGGGCCCCACTGCGCGGTGGCCCCGGTCTGGCTTGTGCACCACGCGGATCCAGTCGTGGGCGGCGGCATATTGCGCCAGTATTTCAGGCGTTTCATCGGTGGAGCCGTCATCCACAATCACCCAAAGAGCAGGGGCCACCGTTTGCGCCACGACACTATCAAGCGTCCGGCGCATAAAGGCCGCTTCGTTGCGGCACGGAGAGATAAGCACATAGGCGTTCGGGTCTGACATCCGTCGCACCCTAAAGGACAGATATGCCCCTGAACAAGCGATGACAGCGCAGGTGCCGAAACAATCCTGCGGGCCACACCTGTGGCCGCGCGGACATTCAACGCGGCCTGCAACGCGGCCCCATCCCTGAATATCGTTTCTTTTCGGCAAAAACCGTGATCAAACTCAACCCAGCGCACTGACCACCCACCGCGAAAGGACTCTCATGACCGCGATTGCCTATATCATCAATGGACCGAACCTGAATTTGCTGGGCCAGCGAGAGCCGCAGATCTATGGCCATGAGACCATTGAGGATGTGGCAGCCAGTTGCGAAACACTGGGGGCCACCTTGGGCATCAAGATCAAGGCGATGCAATCCAACCATGAGGGCCAGATCATTGACTGGATCCATGAGGCACGCCTTGAGGCGGCCGGGATCATCATCAATCCGGGCGCTTTCACACATACGTCGATTGCCATTCTGGATGCGCTGAATGCTTTTGATGGCACCGTGTTCGAGGTCCATATCTCTCAGGTGCACAAACGCGAGGCCTTTCGCCATCATTCCTACGTCAGCTTGCGTGCCGATGGCGTGATCGCGGGCTTTGGCACCGAAGGATACGAGCTGGCCCTGCGCCGTCTGGCCAGCATTCTGGCCCCCTGACCTGCCACGCGTTACAGGTGCTGGATGGTCCAGTCTGCCATCTGCGGCAGCACTACGGTCATGACGCGCTGAAACGCCGCCACGATCGTGACGGGATCTTCGTTCTCGGCTGCTGCTGACTGCATGAAACTGCGGGTTGCGATGACCCTTTGGTCGCGGTCATTCAGGACGGTCAGGTCAATATCCACCAAGGCTTCGAATGTATCGCCCTGCCCCACGGTGACCTCAAAGGCATCAATGCGCACAAGCAGGGCCTTGTCCGGCACCGGACCTGCGTCATTGCGCCCGACATATCCCACGCGGTTGGTGTCTGAGATGCTGCGCACCAGCAGCGACTGCAGGACCAACGGCAATTCATCGCTCCAGCGGGCATCAGGCAGATAGGCCACAGAGGATGCATCAGGCCTGATCATGATCCTATCCGTGGCCAATGCTGCCGATGCCTGCGGACGCGCGATCAAAACGGTCCGGCTGGTGCGTCTGCCCTTGGACGACCCTGAGACGGAAATCAGATCGTAGGTATCGAGGGGGGCGGCGGCCGCATTCAAAGAGGTGAGCGTGCCACAGCCGCCCAAGGTACAGACCGCCCCCAGCAGGGCAGCGCGGCGGGTTATTGCGGGTGTTTGCATATCGTCATTTCCTATATTCGGGAACGCGGTCATCCAACAGGAACCGCGCCGGATTACGCTCTATCCGGCGGATCAGATCCCCCAGTTTGGTGACCAGACCGCGGGCTTCGCCGGCCAGTCTGGTAATCTCGGGCAATCCATTCTGGGCAAAATCGCCAATGCCCGGCGTGCTGTTGCGCACCCCTTGCTGAACCTCCGCCACCACCGCATCGCTGCGCGCGATCAAGGCGCGCAGTTCTTTGGTGATTTGCGGCACGTCGCGGGTAACATCCGCGATTGTGGTCGTGATCTGATCCGTAGCGCTGCGCATATCAGCGATCATCGGGGCAAAGTCAGTGTCCAGCACCGCCGATGTCGCATCAAAGGCGGTCTGGGCTGATCCCAGCGCACCTTCGGCGACCCCCAAGGTCGTCTCCAGCTTGCCCAGACTGACCTGTGCCTTGTCAAACAGGGCGCGGGCGGACGCCATAGCCGTTTGCACCTGATCAGCCATCGGATCAAGTTGCCCGGTCAGCCCCGTCAGATCAGAGGCCACAGCATCAACCGCAGCACGTGCCGTGGCGATGCCTGAACGGATGTCGGTCATGATCGCGGGCACGTCATTGAGGGCAATCGTCTGGATACTGCCGAGCGCCGCCTTGGCATCGGCCAGAACATCGCGGGCTTCTGCAACCATCAATGTCCCGTCCCCATCTACCAGATGATCAAAACTGTCAGAGGCGTCGGTGACCGCCAGAAAGGCTTCGTTGGCCGCCTGCAATGTCTGCTCCAGCTCCACCAGCCGCGCATTCAACAACGCTGAGGTATCGCGAAAGCCGTCCAGCGTGTCGCCGGACCGGGTCTGCAGATCAACAATGGCGATATTGGTCTGTGAGGCCGCCTGCGACACCTGTTCAAGGATACCGGGAAGCTGGTCGCTCAACAGCCGCTTTGCCTGCTCAAAGGTATCTTCGGCGCTGCCTATGGCACCCGCAGATTGGGCCAACACCTGATCCGCGGTCTCGAATGCATCCCTGACGGCCACCAACGTGCCGTCGGCCTGTTCCAGCGTCGCCACAGCGGACCCCGCGATCCCGTCCAGCTTTTCCGTAAAGGCGGTAATCTGCGCCGTGGCCTCGCGCACAGTTGTGGTGATGTCAGAGAAATCGCCCAAAGCCGCGTCCAGCCGACCAGAGGAGGCATCCAGATTGCGCAGAATGCTGGTGACATAGGCCTGGTTCTCGGGACCAGTCAACGCCTGGAACTGGACCAAAAGCTGTTTTGCCTCCACCAAAATATCAGGCGCATCCTCAACCAATGTCTGCACAGTAGAGCGGCGCGACGGGATGATCTGCCAGCCGTCGGCATTGGCAATCAGCGGGGCGGCCCCCGGTGTGCCCCCCGACAGCGAAATATAGGCCACCCCTGTAACCCCTTGGGACTGCAGCTGGGCGACTGTATCGGCGCGGATCGGCGTATCGGATTCCACTTCGATCGTGGCAAATACCTTGGACGGGTCTTGAGCGGCGATGCGCAGCCCAATGACCTTGCCCACTGAAATGCCGTTGAACAAGACATCCCCAGAGGGATCCAACCCCGAGACATCTTCGAACAGGACGCCATAGGTGGTGTATTGACGGTTCACCTGCACACTGGCCAGCCAGATAAAAAACCCCAGCGTGCCCAGAATGGCCAAAAGCGTGAAAACACCGATCAGAATAAAATTTGCGCGGGTTTCCATCAGCTTTCCCCTGTTTGCCGGGCTGCGACCCCTGCCGCGCGTGCACGTGGGCCGTGGAAATATTCATGGACCCAAGGGTGATCGACCTGCAGCATGTCCTGCATCGTCCCCACGGCAAGCACCTTTCGGTCCGCCAGCACCGCAACACGGTCACAGATCGCATGCAGGCTGTCCAAGTCATGGGTGACAAAAAAGACGGTCAGACCAAGTGCGGCCTGAAGCTGTTTGATGAGGATGTCAAAATCTGCCGCGCCAATCGGATCAAGCCCTGCGGTCGGTTCATCCAGAAACACGATCTCTGGATCAAGCGCTATGGCGCGGGCAAATCCCGCCCGCTTGCGCATCCCCCCCGACAGTTCGGAGGGATATTTCGCCATCGCATCCTCTGGCAGGCCGACCATGCGGACCTTGATCCCGGCCAGGGTTTCACGCAGCGGCGCATCCAACTGCAATTGTTCGCGCATCGGCGCTTCGACGTTCTGCCGCACGCTCAAGGATGAGAAAAGCGCGCCATCCTGAAACATCACGCCCCAGCGCCGGCGCAATTGGCGGTACTCCTGCTCGGACGTGTCCCGCACGCTTTTGCCAAACACTTCGATCCGGCCTGCATCGGGCTTGAGCAGACCAACGATCGCGCGCAGCAAAACGGATTTGCCCGTCCCCGACCCGCCGACAACGCCAATGATCTCACCGCGCCGAACATCAAGGTCAAGCCCGTCGTGGACCGTATGCGTGCCAAAGCGCGTGACCAGATCACGTACCTTGATGATGATGTCATCAGACTGCTCCATCATACCCCGACCACCGAAAAAAAGATTGAGAACATCGCATCCATGACAATCACCATAAAGATCGACAAAACCACCGAGGCCGACGTCAGACGGCCCAGAGATTCCGCATTCCCGCCCACCATCATCCCTTGGTAGCATCCAATGATACCAATGATCAGGGCAAAGAACGGGGCCTTGATCATGCCCACGCCGAAATGCCACACATCCGTATTCCCGACCAAGCGGGACTGGAACACAGCCGGTGAAACCCCCAATTCGATCCATGACATCAACGCGCCCCCGAGCAAGCCAGATATATCCGCGATAAACCCCAATGCGGGCAACATCAGCATAAGCGCCAGCACGCGTGGCACCACAAGGATCGTCACGGGATCAAGGCCAAGGGTCCGCATGGCATCAATTTCTTCGCGCATCTTCATTGAGCCTATGGCGGCCGTAAAAGCAGACCCAGACCGCCCCGCGACGATGATCGCAGTCAGCAATATCCCCAGCTCACGCAGAACTGAGATTGCGATCAGATCGACAACAAAGACTTCCGCACCGAACTGGCGCAGCTGTGCGGCCCCCTGAAAGGCCAGCACCACACCGATCAGAAACGCCATCAGCGCCACGATCGGCACTGCGTTCAGGCCGATTTCCTGACAGTGATGCACCAATGAGGTCAGGCGCAGGCGCCGTGGATGGACCACGATCCCCCCCAGGGTGATCATCACCTGCCCCAGAAAGGACAACAGCTCTACGGTCATGCGCGCGCCGCGCATGGTTTTGCGGCCAAAGGCCTCCAGCCGGTCAAGCAGCGACAGGTGCCGCGTCAACGCCATGTCATGCGGCGGCATATTGTGCCTCACGGTCTCAATCAACTGGGCCTGCGCCGGTGTTGCGCCAGTGATCGTCAACACCCTGCCGTGCCGCGATGCATGCTGTTCCTGATCCACGACAAACCAGGCACCGGCAGTGTCCAGCTGTGACACCTGCGCAAGATCAAGGGTAGCGATCCCCCTGCTGCTGGGGTCGTCCCAATCTCTGAGCAGGTCTTCGACCGTATCGATACGCAAGGCACCGCTCAGCAAAAGGCTGTTGCCCTGTTGGACAAAACCAAAGGGTCCGGCGGCCGGGGCCGTTGCAGCGGTCACACGAAAGGCCATTCAATATGCGGCAGGGGTGATGCCCCAATGACCAACCCTGGACATGGTCCCCCCGAAGGGCTTTGGCACCGTTCTGCAAACCAAGTCTTCATAAGCCACCTTTGCCCGGCTAAGCTGTTGTACTTTTGAGGATTATCCGATCCCAGGCGGCGTGGTCGTTGACCGAGATCAAATAAAACTGCTGGAAATATCTTATATTCTGAAAGTGTCCCGTTTCCAAAGCGCAGGTGGGCACGGGCATGAAAGACGCGTTGATATCGGGACATGACCCGCGCACCGCAGACTCATCCCTATCAGGGCTGAAGGCCCTTGTCACTTTTGGTAAACCTTGCCTTGCTCACCCGGCTCGATCATGGGGTTCGCCCCGCCTCTGGGCGCAGAAAACGAATGCATGCTCATGGCACACTTGTGGTCCTTATCGTTTTTTGGTGGCATAGGTGGGTGCAGGCAGGCATAGGCCCGCAGTAAACCCCATCTTCAAACACGCTGCGCCCAGACCGGCGCGGCCTGCCCAAAAGGACCAGATGATGCCCCCCAAGATCGATCCCGCCCGCTTTGTCAATCTGCAGGTAGAGGCGCATGACGACGGGGTGTGGGTTGTGACCCTGAACCGCCCCAGCAAACGCAACGCGCTGGATATCGACACGATTGAAGAGCTGGTGGACTTTTTCTCTGTAGCGCCACGCGCCGGTGTGCGGGCGGTTGTTCTGGCAGGGTCCGGGGATCATTTCTGCGCCGGGCTTGACCTGATCGAACATCATGACCAAGACCGAAGCCCCGCAGATTTCATGCACGTCTGCCTGCGCTGGCATGAGGCGTTCAACAAGATGGAATATGGCGGCGTGCCGATCATCGCCGCCTTGCAGGGCGCTGTCGTTGGCGGTGGTCTGGAACTGGCCAGCTCTGCCCATCTCAGGGTGATGGACCAGACAGCATACTTTGCCCTGCCCGAAGGGCAGCGCGGGCTGTTCACAGGCGGCGGTGCCACCATCCGCGTCACTGATCTGGTCGGCAAATCGCGCATGATCGACATGATGCTGACGGGACGTGTCTATCAGGGACAGCAAGCCGTTGAGATCGGTCTGGCGCAATATATCGTCGAGGGATCAAGCTATGATGCGGCGCTGGATCTTGCCCGCAAGGCGGCGCAAAATCTGCCTTTGTCAAACTTTGCGATCTGTTCAGCCGTGAGCCATATGCAAAACATGTCCGCGATGGATGCAGCCTATGCAGAAGCCGTGGTTGCAGGTGTGGTCAACACCCAGCCAGACGCCCGTGCGCGGCTGGCTGCCTTCGCAGACAAAAGTGCTGCCCGCGTGAGGCCGAACAGCAAATAGGCCCTGACCGGTCGCCAACAGGCAACTGCTATGCTTGCGCAGAACTGACTGGCCCTAGAAGCAGATCAGCAGGCATCAGAATGTCATTGGCAAGCCCTGCACCCCTTAACGCAGTGAAGTTATATATCTCAATGCGTTAAGGGACAGGCGATCTGTCAGGCATTGCCAGAACCGCCTTAGACGGGAAAATTGCCCTCATCGAATGGATCAAACTCACCGTCTTCGGGCCGGTCATCGGCCTGCTGCTCCTCTGGGGGGGCGGGCCTATCCGGCTCGGGGCTTTTGGCTGGCACTATCTTGGGGTCGGCCCCTTCAGGGCTTGGCACGCCGGTGGGCGGTTTGCTGAACAAAATAGTCGGGGCCTGCGCTGTCATTTGTATGATCCTGTCTTGTTATGTTTGAACGCCCTCAAGAGCGTTTTCGGAAAACCCTGTGTCAGGTATTTCAAGGAGCGGTTTAACAGCTGCCCGGAACGCCGCATTGACCGCGATCAACGCAATGTCCGTCAGTTAGTGATACAGGGCATCTGCCGCGATGGTCAGCTGTGATCGGCCGTCACCGACAACCTTGCGATCACAGCCTGCAACGCAGGTATGGTCCTTTGCCGTGCCGCCAGACGCTGGCGCGCTGTTTCCAGCTTCAGATGTGCGACCTCCAAATGGTGCAAGGCGCGCTCGCGGCGCAGATATAGCTGGCGGACAGGCGATCCGGGGTTCCCGATGGAAAATATCGCGTGGGAATGTGTCGCGGGCAACCAGCGGTTCACCTCCTCCAGGGCCATCTCCCATGCCCGGTCTGCTTCCAGGTAGCGCCGGTATGTTAAAAGCAGCACGCGCCGCCTTGTGGTAAGTTCAGCATGCATTTCCACCTCCATCACTGTGTCAGACCCGCGAGGGGCGAAACCCGTCTGGGTCCGCCTATGGGTCCGCTGTCGTCCCTGTCTCTGTGTCAAATGTGTCATTCAATGCCGCCGCCATGGCGCGCTTTACCTCTTGGGGCTGCCCGTCGATAAGCGCCGTCAGCCGCTGCAGGTCCCGCCGGGTCTGATGCAGTCGGTCGATCAAGGTCAGGACCACTGGCAAGGCTTGGGTCGGCAGCGACATATCTTGCCTCAGATCACACAAAAGGCGGATGCGGGCGATGTCCAACTCGTCAAAGACCGGCCCTGCCGGTCCCTGCGCGGGGCGCACCCACCCCCTGCGGACCCACAACCGCAGCTCTTTCAGACTGAGCCGCGTGACATGGGCGACAACCGTCTGCTCATCAAAGCTCATAGCATCCTCCAAATGTCTTTTCGGGGATCAAATCTGGCGTGTTCCTGCCACTGCTTTGCCAATTCCTGCATTTTCTCATCCGTCTTGGCAGGCAGAACGATCTTGAGGCGCACGAATTGATCACCCGCGCGCCCCTTGGCCGCAACGATCCCCTTGCCCTTGAGCCGCAGACGGTGGCCCGATGAGACACCCTTGGGGATCGTCATCGTGACCTTGCCCGATATGGTCGGGACATCAATCCTGGCCCCCAGCACGGCCTCATCAAAGGAGATCGGCAACTCCATTTCAATATTGTCGCCATCCCGCACAAACAATGGATGCGGGCGGATGCTGACCGAGACCAGCGCGGCACCTGCCGGGCCCTTGCCGATGCCGGCCCCGCCCTTGCCCCGCAGCCGCAAGGTCTGACCGTCGCGCAACCCGGGGGGGATCGTGATCTCCAGCCGCTTTCCATCTGGCATGGTCACGCTGCGTTTGGCACCTCTGGCCGCTTCCAGAAAATCGACATCAAGGTGATAACGCACATCAGAACCCGGCGCATCAAAACCCCGGCCCGTTGCACCATCACGCCCGCCCCACTGGCGACCAAAAAGATCCGAGAACAGATCAGAGGGGTCCTGAGCCCCGCCAAACCCCGCGCCGGGGTCATATCGCCGCCCGGCATCCTGACCCGCATATTGGTGGTAATACTGCCGCTGAGGTTTTTCCTGTCCGCTTGCGTCTATTTCGCCTGCGTCAAACCGCTTGCGCGTCTCAACATCGCTCAGCAGGTCATGGGCTGCCGCGACCGCCTGAAATTGGGCCTGTTTGCCTGCATCACCCGGATGCAGGTCCGGGTGCAACTCCTTGACCAGCCTGCGATAGGCCTTCTTGATCTCATCCTGCGTTGCCGTCTTCTTGACGCCCAGAACCTTGTAGGGATCGTCATTCATGAAACAGGTCCTTCCAATGGCCCTCTGTCGCCCCATCATGCGGGGCCGGGGGCTGCCAACCTCAGGCTCGGCTCAGCGCCGTGGCCCAATCCGTGATTTGTGCCGCCTGCATGACGCCGGTTTGGCGCTGTGCCTCTTTGCCGTTCCGAAAGCCGATCAGCAAAGGGATACCGCGGATTGCATATTGTGCGCTGGCTTTGGGATGGGCCTCTGTGTCCAGCTTGGCAAAACGCGCCTTGCCCTTTGACGCCAGCGCCGCCTTTGAAAATTCAGGGGCCATCATGCGGCATGGCCCGCACCAGGCCGCCCAAAAGTCCACAATCAGTGGAATTTCATCAACCCGCGCGGCCTTTTCAAGCACATCAAGCGATATGTCCACCGGCTTATCCGGCACCAAAGCAGCCCCGCAGGTGCCGCATTTCGCACCCTTTCCCAGCCGGTCCCCGGGCAAGCGGTTGCCCTGACCACAGGCCAGACAGACTAATTTGACGTTCATTCGATACTCCACTTCACCGGTCTGGTTGCAGCCTATCGCAGCCGACACAAAGTTTCCTTGCGCTGGATCAATTCCCCCAAATGCCCGCAGCATCCGGCCCTTTGTCGCGGCCTGCCACAGCGCAAATGCAGGCACATAAATCACTGGCTCCGGCGGCCGGTTCATGCAAGTCTTTTTCAGCGGAATGCCAAGGATATCCTGGCAAGAATTGGGGGCGAAATGGATCTTGGGTTAAATGGGAAAACGGTTCTGGTGACAGGGGGTTCCAGAGGCATCGGGTTGGAAGCAGCGCTGGCGTTCGCCCGCGAAGGGGCGCGGCCTATTCTGGCGTCGCGGGATGCTGCATCTTTGGCGCAGGCGGCGCTGGCTGTCCAAGAGATAACCGGTACCGACTGCGCGGTTTTCGCGGGCGATCTGGGGCAGGATCAGGCACGACAGGATCTGGCCGCAGCCTTTCCAGACATCGACATTCTGGTGAACAACGCGGGGGCAATCCCCGGGGGCGGCATCGCTGACATCTCCATGCAGCGTTGGCAGGAGGCATGGGCGCTCAAGGTATTTGGCTATATCCATCTCAGCCAGCTTTACGTGGCAAAAATGAAAGAGCGCGGGTCCGGCATCATCGTGAACATCATCGGCATGGGCGGACGCGCTGTGCGCCCTGACTATATTTGCGGGGCGGCGGGCAATGCGGCATTGATCGGCTTTACCAATGCGCTTGGTGCCGAAACACCAGCCTATGGCGTCAGGGTCTTTGGGATAAATCCATCCCCCACCCTGACCGACCGGGTCGTTGGGCTCTACAAATCCCGCGCGGTTTCGAAATTCGGCGACGAAAGCCGGTGGAAAGAATTGCTGGACGAAAGCAAGATGCCCTTTGGCCGTCTCAAGACGCCTCAGGAGGTCGGCGCATTGACTGCTATGCTTTGTGCCCCCCAGGTGACCTATCTGTCAGGGACAGTCATCGACATGGATGGCGGCGGGCAGTGGAAATAGCGCGCCTTTTGCCGGGTCGGGGGCACCCCGGGCCCGGCGATTAGCCCGCTTGCAAAAACGCCGCAATCTCATCGCCGCGCGCCAGGGTGTCGGCATGACCCATGTCGATCAGCGCGCTGATATAGTCGGGTTCAAACATCAGGTAGCTTGCGATGCGGCCGTCGCCGTTCAATATCCCGATGCTGCGCATCAGCACCTTGAGTGACCACGGAAGATAGCCTGCATTGTCCTGCGCAACATTCCTGACATCCAACGAAGGTCTGAGCAGCACAGTGTCAATTGGGCGCAAGCCGTTGCTTTGCTGCGCCTTTGCATCCAGCAAGGAAACCGTCTGGTTGATACGCGTCAGCCGTTCGTGATCTGCCTCAAGGCTGTCGTTGAACAGAATATCCAGCGCATGACCAGCGATTTCCCCGATGCTGGGGCTTTGCTGGCCATCGCCACCTCTGGCAGGTCCGGGCGTGTCGTCGCGCGTGGAAATGACCAAGATGCGGTCGGCCCCCAGATGGATTGCAGGCGACAGCGGCGATGTCAGCCGCAGTGATCCATCGCCAAAATAGCTGTCTGACAGCCGCACAGGCGCAAAGGCAAAAGGCAGCGCTGCCGAGGCCAGCACATGATCCGGTGTCAGCACCACCCGTTCGCCCCTGCGGCGGGCACGGTTCCAGTCCGATATCGCGTCATGGCCTTCATAAAACGTGACCGCATCCCCCTGCCGGTAGCTGGATGCGGTGATGCTCAATGCGTGCAATGCACCGGTCTTGATGGCATGACGCAGGTGATCTTGGTTGAATTCCCTTTGCAGCAGGGCACGCAAGGGTGCGTAGTCCAGCAATCCACCGGTGGTCGCAAACCCAAATCGGGCCGCGACAGGTGTCATCGCCCAGCGCATCGCGGTGCCCAACAAGGGCAAGGCGCGGGTATCAAAGATCGCGCTGGTATCCAGCCCGCGCCAAAGCGCCTCAAGATGTTTTGCGCCGGCTTGGAAGTCATGCGTTGAAACAGCCAGTGCCGCCGCGTTGATCGCCCCCACAGAGGCACCGCAGACGATCTGGAAGGGTGATTGCCTTTGCCCTGTGATCTCGGCCAAGGCCTTGATCACACCAACATGATAGGCCCCGCGTGCCCCGCCGCCCTGCAACACGAGCGCTGTTTTACTGACCGACGTCTCTGAACCCGACATTCAACAATGACCTTTGTCACCTTCGCATCATCCGATCACGCCCGGCCCTATGCATCCAGCCAAAGATGAAATGATACTTTCTGCTCTCTTCATCGTGACAAGAAAAAGGACCGACCCGTCAAGTGAATTTGGCACGCAAAGCACGCGATTTGCAGGCCCTTCATAGCGGCGGAGTGCCCCGGGGACGCGCACAAGGCTTGCTGCGCCCCCTTTCTAGCATGCGTCTGGATATCGGCCAGAGGGCCGGCCCGGTCCTGCCGCGTCAAAGACGCGGTCTAGCACCTTGCGGGTATCTGCGGGATCTATGACCGCGTCGAATTCCAGAAAACTCGCCGCATTGAGCGCTTTGCCCCGCGCCAGCAAGTCGTCAACCAGACGCTCGAATTCGGCCTGCCAGGCGACGGGGTCGCTGATCCCGGCCAGGTGATCCCGGTGGCCCAATCGCACCGCCCCTTCGATGCCCATCGCGCCGATTTCGCCGGTGGGCCAGGCCGCGCAGAAATTCGGCCGATCAAAGCCGCCGCCCGCCATGGCCATCGCGCCCAAACCGTAGCCTTTGCGCAGAATGATCGTCGCCATCGGCTGCTGGAAATGCGCGCCCGCAAGAAACAGGCGCGAGACATGCGCGACCTGACCGGTTTCTTCGACCTGCGGGCCCACCATGAAGCCCGGCGTGTCGCACAGCGTCAGAACCGGCAGCCCCCAGGCATCGCATAGCTGCAAGAACCGCGCGCCTTTGTCTGCCGCTTCGGCATCGATTGCACCGCCCAGATGCAGCGGATTATTGGCCACAAGCCCGATCGCGCGGCCGTTCAGACGCATGAAACCGGTGATCATACCGGTCCCGAACCCCTGTCGCAGCTCAGTGAATGATCCGGGGTCAACCAGCGCCTCGATCACGACGCGCATGTCATAGGCGCGGGTGCGATCTGCGGGAATGATCCTGCGCAGCGCGTCATCGTCCTGCGCCACGCGCGCGCCCGCAGCGGTCAGGGACAAAAGCGTTTTCGCCGCAGCCACCGCAGCTGCCTCATCCTCGGCCAACAGATCAATAACCCCGGTTTTCGTTTGCACCGCCGAGGGGCCGATCTGGGTGGCGCGCACCACCCCCAGACCGCCCCCTTCAATCATGGCAGGGCCGCCCATCCCGATCCAACTGTCCTGGGTAGCGATGCGCAGATCACAAACGCCGAACAATGCGGCATTCCCGGCAAAGCAATAGCCCGCCGCAATGCCGATCTTTGGCCCCTTATGCGTTGCGAAATGCCTGAAAGACGTAATGTTCAGCCCGGCGGCCATCAAATGCACGGCATCGTAGTCATTGGGCCTGCCACCGCCACCTTCGGCAAAAAGCACGATAGGCAGATTGTCACGCCCGGCCACGTCGATCAGACGGTCCATCTTGTGATGATGATGATACCCTTGGGTGCCCGCCAGCACCATGTAGTCAACCGCCATCACCGCAACTGGGCGGCCGCTGACCGTCCCGATGCCGCAAATGATACCATCGCCCTGGGTCTGCGCCTGCAGGTCCTGCAGGTCACGCTGGGACCTTTGTGCGGCAACTGCCAATGCCCCGTATTCGACGAAACTGCCGGGATCGAAGAGATCCGCAATATTTTCGCGGGCGGTGCGAAACCCTTTGGCATGACGTTTGCGCACCGCTTCGGGCCGCGCGGTATCGTCCAGCAGGGCCATACGGTCTGCAAAGTCCTGCAATTCAGGTCGTGCCTGACTTTGCTGTTCCACAGGCGCGGTCTTTACCTCTGCAGGGGCAAATGTGATCAAGGGTTCTCCGCCGTGCAGCTCGTCACCCGCGGCTACATGGATCTGGTTGATCACACCGCTTTGAGGGGCACAGATGTCATGGTGCATCTTCATCAGCTCGGTGGTCAGCAGCACCGCCCCCTGCGGGACTTCGGCCCCCGGCGCGACGTGGATTTGTGCAACAATCGCGGCTGTCTGTGCTTTGATAACGATCACGTAATACCCTTCCTGGGGTTGATCCGATCAGAGGGACAGGACGATATCCCTGCCCTCGCCTCGCGGCTAGCGTTTGCCTGCCAAGATACCCTCCACCAGAACCTGCACCCGCAACGCCTCTTCCAGCGTGGCCAGACGGTTCGGCTTGCCTGCGACAAGCAGCGAAAGGTCATCCAGTTGCGCCTTGAGGCTGACAGACCGGGGGTCTTTGTATTCCGAATGCACGGGTTCAAACGGACCGCCCGAAGAGGCGGCATCGCGGTAGAACTCTGAAATTCGCCGACTCATGTCAGAGCCCTTGATGGTAAGTTCCTGCCGGTCGGGCTGTGCGCCGCCAACACTGCCCATGATTGTCACGGGCATGCCCGAGGCAGAGATAAGCCGTGCAGCAACATGGGTTTCACATAGATCTTCCTGGGCCGGATAATCTGCTTGAGCCCAGACCAATTCAAGCGGCCCCAGGATCCGTTCGGAAAAGAACAGAAAATGCGAGATCACCTCGCGCGTCATGCCGCCTTCGGCACGAAAGCGCAGCCAATCTGCGGCCTTTTGCCATTCTCGTGGCCAGTTTGCATAGGTCACCATGATATCGGCCCCCATCAGGTTCCCCAACTGCCCCGAACGTGCGGCGGCGGTCACTTCGGTCAGGGCGGCCCCTGCGGCCTGGGTAAAGTTCACGGCAGCCGGGACCCCGGATGCAGCAATCGCTTTGACCAACTCGCGGCTTTCTTCGATGTCGACCCCAAGGGGTTTTTCGAGAAAGACCGCCTTGCCCGCTTGTGCCGCCAGCAAAGCATAGGCTTTGCGCGGCACCGGTGGACAGGCCAGGTAGATAAGATCTGCCGCCGCAATGGCGTCCTGTGCGCTGTCCGCGACCCTTGCCTGCGGGGCAAGAGCCTGTGCCATCTGGCAGGACGCAGAATCCGGATCCCAGATGGCAGTGACCTCATAGTCGGGGTGCAGCGTCATATGTTCCAACATGCGCCGCCCCATGATCCCTAAACCGACGATTGCTGTGCGGATGACCATTGGTGTTCTCCTGATTTCGAATTGTTGTGCCGACCTGGGCCGGCGTGATGCAAAAGGCTCAGATATCCACCTGAATGAGATAGGGCGAAGAACTGGCAAGACCGGTTTCAAGCGCAAGTTCAAAGGCCTCGCAATCCGCGACCTGACAGGCCTCGACGCCCATGGATTGCGCCATTTGCACCCATTGCAGGTCGGGACGGTCCAGCGACAGCATATCAATTGCACGCGGACCCGGATTGCCGACACCGACATTGGTCAGTTCACCGCGCAGGATCTGGTAGCTGCGGTTGGCAAAGATCACGATCGTGATGTCCAGATCTTCCCGCGCCATCGTCCAGAGTGCCTGAACCGTATACATGGCACTGCCATCGCCAATCAGGCCCAGCACCTTGCGATCCGGACAGGCAACCGCAGCCCCGATTGCAACAGGCATGCCATAGCCAATGGACCCGCCGCAATTGTTCAGCCAGGTGTGGCGCGGCGCACCTGCGGTTGCGGGAAAGAAGCTCCGACCTGTTGTGACGGATTCGTCCACCACAATCGCATCCTGCGGGATCATCCGGCCCAGCACTGCGGCGATGTTATCTGCCGCCAATTTGCCCGTGGGACGATCCGGCAAGGCCGCGGCGGCGACAAACGCAGGGTCCACCCCGGTGGCATCCACAGCCTCGGCGAGGCGGGCAAGCGCGGCTGTCAGATCGGTTGTGGGATGGGCAAGCTCCAGGATCGCCGCATCATCGCGGGTCAGTACCGCAGGTTTGCCGGGATAGGCGAAAAATCCAATCGGTGCACGGGCCCCTATCAGCACAATGCGTTTGAACGGATCAAGCACCTTTAGCGCCTGATCAATCGGATAGGGCACCCGGCCGATGCTGACCCGTCCCGCCCCCCGCTCAAGCCGCGCATTGGACCATTCTGACAGGATCGCGCAGCCGGTCTTGGCTGCAATCTGACCTGCGACCTTTAGGTTCTCTTCGCTCAGGGCAGCGCCACCCAGCAACAGCAGGCTGTCAGGGCCGGCCAAGGCTTCGACAGCGGACGGCAATGCAGCAAGATTGAAATCCAGTTTGGTGGCAGGCGTGCGCGGGGCCGCGACAATGCCCCCTTCGGTCCATGCAGTGTCACTGGGCAGGATTAGCGTGGCCACCTGGCCCGGCGCGATATTGGCCGCATGTACCGCATCTGCCGCATCCGCACCCACGTCGGTGGCTGAGGTCGAACTATGCACCCAATGCGAGACGGGGCGCGCAATCCCCTGAATGTCCGATGTCAGCGGCGCGTCCAGTTCGATGTGGCTGGCGGCATGTTCGCCCACGATATTCACAACACCTGATCCCGCCTTCTTGGCGTTATGCAAGTTGGACAGACCATTGGCCAATCCCGGCCCCAGATGCAAAAGCGTACAGGCCGGTTTGCCCGCCATCCGGTAATAGCCATCCGCAGCCCCCGTCGCCACGCCTTCTTGCAGGGTCAGCACGCTTCGCATGCCGGGGATATGATCAAGTGCCGCGACAAAATGCATCTCCGAGGTGCCGGGATTTGAAAAACACGCCTCAACGCCGCTGCCGATCAGCGAATGCACAAGGCTTTCTGCGCCGTTCATCGGCACGGGGGTATCTTTGGTCTTTGTCACGATTTCACCTTTGTTCTCAGAGCCCATGCTCTGCCTTGAGCTGGATCAGTTCCACCAATGCTGCATCACGTCTTTGGATCAGCGTTTCTTGATCTTGGTTCAATAATTCCTGCGCGACCCCTGCAACCAGCGTCGCCTTGAGCGCCTCGGTCAAAGGCGCGGTGCCCAACGCCTTCCATCGCGCCTCTTGGGTGGGGCCAAGGTGGTCGAGGTAATGCTGATAGCCCCCCGCACCGCCGCCCAGATGATAGGTCAGATGCGGCCCCATAAAGGCCCAGCGCATGCCCGGACCATAGGCAATCGCCTTGTCCACACTTTCAACATCCGCGATGCCCTCTGCAACCAGATAGACCGCCTCGCGGTAGAGCGCAGAGGTCAGCCGGTTGGCCAGATGCCCCGGTACTTCCTTTTTGACCCGGATCGTCACCCGGCGCATCTGTGCGTAAAATGCCTCTGCTGCAACGATTGCCACCTCTGAGGTGGCATTCCCGCCCACCAATTCCACCATCGGGACCAGATGGGGCGGGTTCATCGGATGGGCGACCAGAATGCGGTCAGGATGCCTGGCCCCCATCTGAATATCGCTAGCCATCAGGGACGACGTGCTGGACGCGATCACCACATCAGCACCAATCACCCTTTCGATTTGCTGCACCAGGTCGCGTTTGGTCTCAATCCGGTCCGGGCCGTTTTCCTGTATGAACTCAGCATCCGCCAAGGCGTCCAAATCACTCGTGACGTGGGCAAGGCGCGGATCATCCGCTTCGGTCAGCCCCAGAGTCTTGAGGTTAGGCCACGCGGCGGCAACGAACCTTTCCAGACGGTCCTGCGTTCGCGGATCTGGATCGACGACCGTCACATCCAATCCGCGCGCCAGGAACAAACTGGCCCAACTCATGCCAATCAGCCCGCCGCCCAGAACGCCAACCCTTTGAATAGAGGTCATTTTGTGGCCTCTTCCCAAAAGGGGGCCTTGAGCTCTCGCTTTAGGATCTTGCCGATGGAGCTGCGCGGCAGGCTGTCACGCAGCGCCACCTGTGACAAACGCTGGCTCTTGCCCAACTGGGCGTTGGCGCGGTCACGAATATCTGCGGGGCTGCGTTCGGCCCCGGCGCGCAGAACCACCAAACCGTATGGTGTCTCGCCCCAGTCTGCGGATGGCACACCGATCACAGCGGCATCCGTGACATCCGGATCAGACAGCAGCACGCGCTCCAGATCATCGGCATAGATGTTCAGCCCACCTGAGATGATCATGTCTTTCTTGCGATCAGACAGGATCAGATAGCCATCCTCGTCAAAGCGGCCCATATCGCCGGATCGGAAATAGGCCAGACCGTCCGCATCATGCCACAGGTAGTCACGGGTCAGATCATCGCGGCCGAAATAGCCCACCATCATGGCCGGCCCCCTGCCGCAGATCTCGCCTATGGCCCCGGCAGGCACTTCGGCTCCGGCGTCATCTATCAGCCGGATCTGCGTGTTGGGCGCGGGTTTTCCCACCGTATGCAGCTTGTCCGGGGTCTCATCCGCGACCAAAACGGTCACACCGCCACCTTCGGTCAGTCCGTAATATTCGATCAACTTGCCCGGAAAACGCGCCAGCACATCCGCCTTTACATCCGCCCGCAGCGGTGCCGAGGTTGAGAATTTGACCCGCATCGAAGACAGGTCAAACCGATCAAAATTCGGCACTTCCATGATGCGCTTGTATTGCACAGGAACAAGCATGGTATGGGTGATCCGCTCTCGCTGTACGATTTCAAGATACGCGGACGCGTCGAATTTTGCCATCAGATGAACAGTTGAACCGCCAAACAGCGTCGGCAGGAAAGAAACGATTGTCGTGTTGGAATACAGCGGCGTCGACAGCAGCGTGCGGGCATTATCATCATAACCGTTGGGCGTGACCCGGTCCATCTGGGCCGCACGCATCCAGTGACTGTGCAAGATCCCCTTGGGCGTACCGGTGGTGCCCGAGGAATAGATCAGATTGAAGGCATCGGTCATCTGGATGGGAACAAGCGGGTCGTCCACGGTGGCACCCTGCAGCGCAGGTGCCAGCGGTTCAAACGCCGGATGGTCAAAATCAATGGCATAGCGGGCCAGATCCAGCCCAGCTGCGAAACCGTCCACAAGTGACAGATATTGATCAGCCACAAACAGCGCCCTTGCACCGCAATCGGTCAGCATCTTTTCCAATGCGTCGGGCGATGCCATCGTTGACAGGGGCGTCACACAGCCCCCTGCCCGTAGAATTCCCATAAAGAGGGCCGCGTAAACGTCTGAATTTGGGGAAAGAACCGCGATGTTGTCGCCCTTTTTCAGCCCCCCATCCAACAACAGATTTGCGACCTGATTGATCTGACGGTCAAACGCACTCCAGCTGAGCCGGACATCGCCGCAGACGATTGCCATCTTTTCAGGATGCGCCTGCGCATTGGCACGAATGGCATCGACCAACGTTGTCGTTGGCTCTGTTTCAGGGGCGGGGTGTCGAAAGAGGCTCATTCAAAGGTTCCAATTTTCGCTGAAGGGCAAGCGGTCGGGGCATCACGCAGGCCGCGTCTTTGGCACCACGACATCATTCGCACACGCTTGGCAAGGCCCGCAGCATGGGCAGAAGGCGCGCAGAGCGCCTCGGTCGGGAAAGGTGAAAATCGTGGCATCGCTATGTCCTCCTATTTCTCAAACGTCACATCACGCCATATTGTGCCCGCAGACTAGACTTGGGCAATGATCGCCAGGATCACCACCAGCATCATCGAAGAGGCCATCGCAATGTTGATGACCCGGTGACTGCGCGGTGACAGGTTCAGCCGGTGCACCGACACCCCCGCCCAAAGCCACGCCAGATGGATCGGAACCCATATCGCATTCATGATGACGAATTTCAGCGCAACCTCGGTCAGGTAGCTGCCGGGCAAAAAGGCAAACCCCGTGAACAATGCCGTGCTCACCGCATAGGCCTTGGGGTTGATGATCTGCAAAAGGATGCCGCCCCAGACCCCCGGTGCCTGCGTCTTTTCGATAAAGGCCAACCGCGCCCCGGCAAATGCGATGCGCAGCGCCAGGTAGGTCAGATAGCCAAAAGACAGCGCAAACAGCACAATGCGGATGCGCGGGTCAGCAAGGACCAGCGCCGCCAGCCCACTGACCACCATGACCGCCACCAGATTGTTGCCTAGGAACAATCCCGTGACATAACGCGCGCCCGCACGAAATCCAAAGCCCGCCCCCACCCCGGCAGTCGACAGGACCCCCGGACCGGGTGTGATGATCAGAAAAAAGACAGCGGCGGCAAAACCCAACATGACGTATGGTTAGGCGCTTCGTATTCACATCGCAATATGCCGGGCAGGCAGGGATAACTTTCCTAACGTCACTCTGTCGAAACACAAAGCTGCAAGGTCGGTCCATACGCCGGGACGGATACCTCAGGACGTGGCAATCGCCTGTTCGAAGGCGTCGAATGCGTCCACGCTGTTTTGGCACGTCAGCAGGTCCCGCGCCACGGCCGGTGCAATGGTAAAGTGATCATGGCCCAGATGTGCCAATGTCACCATTTGCGCGGCTGAACGCAGTGACGCCACCAATACCTTGCATTCCCGGGCGCTGTTTCGGTTGATCGCGGCCATGGCGCTCAGATGCGCCTCAGCGTCAATCCCCGCTTCCTTCATCCGGCCAAAATAGGGCGCGATAAAATCGGCCCCCAGCGCCTGTGCAACGAACATCTGCTTGGCGTCATAACAGGCCGTCATCAATATGCGCCCGCCCAGTGCCTTTATGGCAGGGGTGGCACGGATCGCATCCTCAACCAGTGGGATTTTGACGATTGTTTCGATGCCCGCAGACCTGCCCGCCTGATAAAAATCCTCGGCCCATTGCAGGTAGCCGGACGGGGGGCCATAGACCTGAGCATAAAATTCCCGTGCGCCCAGATCACGGGCACGCGATGCCATGTTGGCCCAATTGATTGACGGGTAATCAAGCCCCGCCCGCACGGCCAGCAACGGGTTGGTCGTAATGCCATGAAACAGCCCCGTTGGCATCAGATCATCCCATGCCGCAATGTCGGCCGTATCGAGATAAAGCGTCATATCGCCCCGCGCGCCAATGCATCATCAATAGCGCCGGCAGTTGGCGGGTTGCAGCCTGCCTTGGTGCAGTTCAGGCAGGCGGCGAAAACCCCGCGCAGCACCAATGCCTGCAAATGTGCGCTCTGCAACGTTTCAAGGCCCCGCATCGACAAAAGGCCGTGCTGCACCAGATACGCCAGAATGGTCGCCATAAAGGTATCACCGGCACCAATCGTGTCTGACAGGGTATCAAACGCAGGGTTCCTCACCGCGACATGCAGATCACCCGACCAGCATTCAGCGCCCTCTGGCCCCTTGGTCAATGCCACCAGCCGCGCACCGGTCGCGGCGCGCAATGCCTTTGACGCGTCCTGAAGGCTGAGGCCTGGATAGATCCATGCCAAGTCTTCATCGCTCAGCTTGACAATGGATGCCGATGCCAAAAGCCGCATCAGCCGCGCGCGGTAGCCCAGCGGATCATCAATCAGTGAGGCGCGGACATTTGGGTCAAGCGATGTTGTCATGCCTTGGCGCGCTGCCGTATGAAATGCTGTTTCCCACGCCTCCGCATCGTCCCCGCCCGCAAACGCCAAAGAGCCTGCATGAAAATGCGTGGCCCCTTGGGGCATGGTGGCAATGATGCCTTGGGCCGTGACGCATCGCTCTGCGGTGGTGTCACGGTGAAAGACATAAGAGGGCACGCCGTCCTTCAGCGTGACCACTGCGCGTGTCGTAGGTTCAGGTCGGCGGGCACCTGCCAGCGCGACACCTTCATCGGTCAGGTTCTCTGCCAACCTTTGGCCAAAGTCATCGGTCGACACCGGCGTCAGGTAATGCGGCCGCAGCCCTTGCCGGGCAAGTGCAATGGCCACGTTGTAAGGTGACCCGCCCAGACTATCGGTGCACGCGACACCGCCATCAGAAGCCGTGGTTTGCACGGTATCTATCAGGTTCTCCCCGCCGATTGTGATGATGGGACCGGCCTGCATTGAAATCTTGCGCCCTCGCTTTGGTGAAAACTGCATGGACAAACCTGCGGCCCAGCAGCGCGGCATCCCCAAGCACAGGCAAGGGGCCGGAAACCTGATAGCCCATCAGCAAAATTGCGACAATCACCTATATCAAAGCCGCCCAGCGCGCGCAGTGCACCCATACCGTTCCTGTATGATATCGCAGTCAAAGCGCCACTGCACAGATCGAAACGATATCCGTCTGGAATGGACGATCCGAAAAATCCTTTTCCTTCTGTCCTGATTTGCCCCAAGGTTGGCCAAAACAAGCGAGGGCTATTCATGTTCAAAGGCGTGATCGGATCCATTGATTTTGACCAGCGCGGTGCCACGTCCGGGGTGATCAGTGTGCCCCATTCCGTTGATCGTTCGCCCTACTACCAGATCCAGATACCCTATTGGCGGATGCATGCCGGCGATGGCCCCTCCATCCTGTTGCTGGGTGCCAATCACGGTGATGAATACGAAGGACCGCTGGTCCTGACCCAGTTCCTGCAAGCAGTGACAGACGATGATGTCGCAGGCTCCATCACGATCTTCCCAAGCCTGAATGCACCGGCGGTCGCGGCGCATAGGCGGTGCTCTGCGCTGGATGGGGGAAACCTGAACCGTTCCTATCCCGGCTCTGCCAGCGGAACGCCCACGGACCAGATTGCCGCTTTCATGGCCGAAGAAATCATTCCACGCCATGATACGGTATTTGATTTTCATGCGGGCGGCACGTCGATGGCGCATGTCGCATGCGGGCTGACGCAAAAGTCGCCAGGCCAGGATATTGATGCCGCAACGAAGGCCGCTTTGAACGCAATGGGTCTGCCCTTTGTCTTCTTGATTGATACGGACGATCACAGCCCCACGGCCATTGGCCAAGCCCGCCGCGCAGGAAAGCTGGCAATCGGCGGGGAATTCGGCGGCGGCGGCAGCCTGACACCGCAATCCGTGAAGGATACGCAGCAGGCCTTGGAAAATGTTCTGATGCATCTGGGCATCTTGAAACGGCGGGTGATCTCTGGCGATCAGAAACCGAAGCCAAAGACGCAATTCCTGTCGTTTAACCGGGCCGAGCTGTTCATCTATGCCACGCAGGCAGGCTGGTGCGAACCGCTGGCAGAGATTGGGGACAGCGTTCGCGCAGGCCAGCCTGCGCTGCGCATCTACAACTTGCTGGCCCCCCAACAGCCCCCCGTTGAACATAGCTTTATGGCTGACGGTGTGGTGCTGGCCCGGCGCCTGCATGCCCATGTAGAGCCCGGTGATTGCCTGTTTGCCCTTGGCGGCACAACGTAAGCTCAGGCCCCTAGCAGCCTCGATATTTCTTCTGAACGCAGGTTCGGGCCAATCGCTCTGCTTTCTGGATTTCCTTGGGCGTCATCTCTTGCGCGATGGCATCTCTGCGCTTTTGGGCCACGTCAAATCCATGTGATGCGGCGATATTGTACCACATATGCGCCAGTGTATTGCTCTGCGCGATGCCATTTCCCTCACGGTACATGGTGGCCAAATTGTTCTGGGCCGGTGCGCTGCCGCGTTGCGATGCGGTCCTGTACCACTTTAAGGCTTTCGCATAACTCTGTCGGACACCACGACCTTTTTCGTACATATATCCAAGGTTGTTCTGGGCAGATAGGCTGTCGCGTTCGGCCGCCAGCCGGTACCACGTGAAGGCCTGAACATGGTCTTGGGCCACCCCCTTGCCATTGTCATACATGCTGCCCAGATTGTTCTGGGCAGATGTATTCCCCTTTTCTGCGGCCAACCGGTACCATTTGACGGCCTTGGCATAATCCTTGGCCACACCGCTGCCTGTATCATACATGTAGCCAAGGTTGGTCTGGGCAAAGACATTCCCCTGCTCTGCCAATGGTCGCCATTCACGCAGGGCCGCCGCATAATCACCCGCCTCGAACGCCGCCACGCCCCTGGCAAAGTCCTGCGCCCAGACGGGCCGCATCGGGAAGAGAGACAGCACGCTGGCCATGATCAATCCAGAAACGAGGCTTTTCATGTGATGCTCCACGAAATCACAGCAGATACTTTTGCCGGCATCCTGCGCCGCCGCACTGAGACACACACCATTTGCAGCGTCTGATTGCAAACCTCAATATGGCAATGTCAGATTAAAGTCCGTTCAAATGCCCGTGTTCGAATGCCCGTGTTTGAATGCCTGTGTTCGAATGTATAAGGTCCGCATCCCCCACGGGGCAGATCACGTCGCAGGGCACCTAAATCTGTTGAGTTCTGGAGAAAGGTGTAGCCATCCCGCCCGATCAAGGCAGCGCAACCTTCGACATCTGCCCTTTGAAGCCAAGGCAAACAATACCATCGGCTTTGTCCTGCGCGGCCTCGCTGGTTGCCCAGCGGCTCCCCACGACCTGGATCAGCATCTTTTGACCGGACAGCGAGGTGGCAAACCCCTTTGCCCGGATCAATCCCAGATTTTCATCGGCAAGGTGGCGCGCAAGATCGTCAACATCGACCCGTTGGTCAGGCGTCAGTGTCATCATTTCCATATTCGCGGTGTGATGATGCGGACCGGATGCCGCGGCCTTTACCAAGAAACTATCCAGCACGGCCTCTGGCACGACATTGCCGTGCTGCGTCTCGATGATCCGGACATTCGGGTTTTGCGCCGCCAGCCAGGCTGATGTCTCTGCCAATGCATCTGCCGCAACCAGATCCGTCTTGTTCAGAATAATGATATTGGCGTCGCTGATCTGCCGCAGCACCGTATCGCCCATGTATTTGTCTTGCGCGCTGTCCCGCAGGGTTTCGGCATCCGCCAGGATCACCACGCCGTCCACATGAAAACCGTCCAACAGCGACACCGACCCGGCAATCGCCCCCGGGATCGCGACGCCAGAGGATTCAATCAGCAAATGGTCCGGGCGCGGGTGCATTTTGGCCATTTCCAGCAGCGCGCCCGTCAGGTCACTGCCGAATGAACAGCACACACAGCCCCCGGCAATGGAAATCAGCGTGTCATCTTCGGCTTCGATCAGGTCCTCGTCGATCGCAAGCTCACCGAATTCATTAACCAGAACGGCCAATCTGACCCCATCGGCGTGCCGCAGAAGGTGGTTGACCATGGTCGTCTTTCCAGCCCCCAGATAGCCACCGATGACAGTGACCGGCAGTGCAGGCATTGCCGATGTCACAGGTCCGCCGCGCAAAAGACGCGGCCACCCGATACCGTGCCCCAGACCCGAACATCCTTGAGGTTGGGGCCCCCGATCTCTGTCGGGTCATCTTCAAGTATGGCAAAATCAGCCTTCTTACCCACCTCGATCGACCCCACCTCATCGTCCATATGCAAAGTATAGGCCGCACCGATCGTGATGGCATATAGCGCCTCTTCAACGGCGATCTTTTCGCTTTCCCCCTGAACCCGGCCAGAGGCGGTGATCCGGTTCACGGCGCACCATGCGGTAAAGAACGGGCCCAGCGGGGTAACCGGCGCATCTGAATGGATGGCCATCGGCACGCCCGTATCCAGCGCGGTGCGGCAGGCATTCATCCGCAGTGCCCGCTCTGGTCCGACGGTCAGGCGGTAATGTTCATCCCCCCAGTAGAAATGATGATTGGCAAACAGATTGACGCACATGCCAAGGTTTTTCATGCGCCGGAACTGCGCGGCATCCGCCAATTGGCAATGCTGCAGGGTAAAGCGGTGATCAGGGCTTGGCACATCAGTCAGCGCGGGGCCAAGCGTGTCCAGAACCATCTCAGTCGCTTCATCGCCGTTGGTATGGGTGTGCACCTGAATACCCGCAGCCAAGGCCAGACGGTACAATTGGGCCAATTGTTCAGGTGCGGTGTACCATAGCCCGTTGGGTGCCCCGTTGTGATAACCCGGCCAGCGCATGCGCGCCGAGAACCCCTGAATGGATCCATCCGCAACCGCCTTGATCCGGCCAAGGCGCAGACGGTCAGTGGCCCGTTTCTTGAGCGCCACGACCTTGTCTACCGTTTCCTTGGCCGTCGCCCCCATAAACATCTGCAAGGGCACGACCCGTGCCGGATAAGTGTCCTCGCCGGTCACGCTCAGCATCGATTCAACGCCGTCGGGCTCAAGCCGTGCGGCCAGATCGGTGATCGTGGTGACACCCGTGCGCACGCAGAGTTTGCCAAAATCGCGCAGGCCTTGCGCGTCGCTGTCGGTCAGTGACCGGTTGAACCCCACATGTACCCCCACCGGTGTCATCGTCTCTGGACCATAAAGTTCGCCCGTCGGATAGCCATCGGCACCCAGGGGAATGCCGGGGTGGTTCAGGCCGGTCTTCATCAAACCGCCAAGCTCCAATGCCTTGGTATTGACGTTCAGGATATGCCCCGAGGCATGCAAGACGCCAATCGGCCGCGTCTGAGAAACGCTGTCCAGATCAGCTCGGGTGACGCGTTTGTTGTCCATATAAATCGGGTCCAGCGACCAGCCCGACAGGGGCGCGTCGGGATCGGTCATTTCGACTTCTGCCTGTTTCAGCCGGTCCAGGATCGCGTCGATCGTGCGCGCGCCTTCCCACATCTTGCCGTCCGGGTCCGCGCGATCAAAATAGCCGCAATAGACATAGCGCCACAGTGTACCTTCCATCGTATGGGCATGCCCTTCGACCAGGCCGGGCATCAGGATCTTGTCCGCAAAGGTTTCGTCCAGCTTGTACTCCCCCCAGGTGGCCAGCTCTTCCAGATCGCCCACCCCCAGGATTCGCCCGTCGCGCACGGCCACATGGCTGGCAATCGGCCTGTTGCGATTCATCGTGATGATTTTTCGGGCCGTATAGATTGTGGTGTCGCTCATTGGTGCATCCCTTGTCTGCAAAATGAATTCCGGGGGTGCCCACCAGCCTAAGATGCTTTCCTAAAGGTGAATAATGGTTTTTATTGCTCTATAACTACTATTTTTTATAGGAAGTGGTCCTGATGCATTTCACCTTGAAGCAGTTGAAGTACATTGAGGCGACGGGCCGGCTGGGGTCCATCGCCAATGCCGCCACGGAACTGCATATCTCGCAATCCTCGATCACTGCGGCGATCGGTGCATTTGAACGCCAGATTGGTTATGACCTGTTTGTGCGCACACCGGCCAAGGGCATCAGCGTTACACCGGCCGGTGCAGACGCCATCCGATTGATCAGGGCCTTTATCATCCAAGGCCGTCATTTCGAAGCAGAAGTCATGTCTGTCGGCGGCGATGCTACAGGGTCTGTCCGAATTTCGTGCTATGCAACGGCGGCACCGTCATTTCTGCCGCCCATCTTGCAGAACTTCAAATCCACATACCCAGACGCCTCCATCAAACTCCTTGAGGGGAACATGGAAGCGACCATTTCCTACCTGACGAATGGAGAGGCCGATCTTGCCTTTACCTATGATGAAATGGTGGGGAACGGGCATGAGTTTACCCCTTTGTTCAAGGCAGCCCCCTATGCGCTTATGGCGGCTGATGATCCGCTTGCAAACGGCACATCAGTCAGTATGGCAGATCTGGCAGAGCGCCCGATGGTGCTGCTGGACCTGCCACGGACCAAAGATTACTTCATTGGAATGTTCGACCAATTGGGGTTGAAACCCACGCTCGCCCATTCCACCCGCTCTGCTGAAATTGCCCGCGCCTTGGTGTCGGGCGGATATGGCTATTCGATCTTGAATATTTGCCCCCCGGACTATCGACGCGACGATACAAGGTTTAGAACCCTGCCGATCAGCGACAATCTGCGCGCACCGGTTTTTGGCATCATCACGATGTCCGGCATGCGCCAGCCCAAGATCGTGGAGGCCTTTGTTCAGCAATGTGTCAGTCTGGCACAGGCTGGTGCCTTTGACGATATAACTGTTCATTGACCGCTGATAACCACACAAAATAGGGCATAGAACCCTATTTAAACTGTTTTGTGTCGGAAAATGCTTGATCTAAGCTTTTTGCAGAAGACCAAAAAGCCGAAAAAACAGGGAGCAATTTCAATGAACAAAATACTTAAAGGCTTGGCATTGGCAGCGGCGGTTACGACGTCACTGACCGGTTTTGCCCAAGCCGAAGAGCCCAAGCAGGGCGGCACCTTGATCACGGTGCTTGGATCGAATGTCAGAAACCTTAACTCAGCCGTTCAATCCGGCATTGTAACGGGTTTCCCCGGTGCGCAGCTTTTCGCGTCGCCCTTGCGCTATGATGAGGACTGGACCCCACAGCCCTATCTGGCACAGAGCTGGGAAATTTCCGATGACGGGCTGACTGTCACCCTTAATCTGGTCACGAATGCAAAATTCCATGACGGGACACCCATCACGTCAGAGGATGTCGCGTTTTCCGTTGAGGTCATCAAGGAAAACCACCCCTTCAAGTCGATGTTTGCACCTGTCGAAAGTGTCAGCACACCGGATGCGCATACTGCTGTCTTGAACCTGTCAAAACCGCACCCCGCCTTGATGCTGGCGATGTCGGGTCAGCTGATGTCGATCATCCCCAAGCACATTTACGGCGATGGCGCGATTGGCGATGTCAAAACCCATCCGCGCAACAATGAGAATGTCGTGGGCTCCGGTCCGTTCAAACTGACTGAGTTCAAGAACGGTGAGCACGTCATCCTTGAGCGTTTCGATGACTTCTTTATTGACGGCCGCCCCTATCTGGACAGGATCGTGATGCGGATCATCACGGACCCCGCCGCAAGAGCGATCGCCTATGAAAACGGCGAGCTGCATATGGGCGCGTTTGAATCGCTGCCGCGGATCATCAACCGCCTCAAGAAAGTCGAAGGCCTGACCGTGACACCAGATGGTTATGGTGCGATCGGCCCGCTTGACTGGCTGGCAATGAACACAACCAAAGGCCCCTTGGCCGATGTCAGGGTGCGCAAGGCGATTGCCTATGCGGTCGACAAGAACTTTATCCTCAATGCACTGATGCAAGGGACCGCATCCGACAGCAGAACCGGCATCCACCCAGACAGCCCCTTTTATAGCGGGGATGTGGAAGCATATGATCTGGATCTGGAGAAAGCCGCAGCCTTGCTGGATGAGGCCGGATATCCCGTCAAGGACGGGTCGCGCATGTCACTGACCATCGACTTTGGCTGGCCCGGCGTGAAACCGCAGGTCGAATATGTCAAAGCCGCGTTGAAAAAGGTCGATATCGACGTTGAGGTGCGCGCCAGCGCTGACTTCCCAACATGGGCCAAGCGGATGGGGGAAATGGACTTCGATCTGTCATGGGATACCGTCTTTAACTGGGGTGACCCGGTCATCGGGGTGCACCGGACCTACGACAGCAGCAACATTGCCAAAGGCGTCTGGTCCAATACTCAGGGCTATTCAAACGCCCGTGTGGATGAGTTGATGGCGATGGCAGCGGTCGAAAGCGATCCTGTGAAACGCACAGCGCTTTATGCTGAGTTCCAGCAGATCATCGCGGATGAAGTGCCTGTCTATCACACCAACACAATCCCCTATCACACTGTTTACAGTGACAAAGTGGGCAATCCACCCTTGGGCATTTGGGGCACATCCACCCCCATCGATATGACCTATCTGAAAGAGTAAATCTCTTCTCTTCCTTGCGCGGCGGGCCTGCCCCGCCGTGCGTTTCTCTGATCATAAGAAGACCCAGATCGTGGCATCCCTCCAGTCCTTCCTCATGCGCTGCCTTTATGCTGTGATCATGCTCATGGCCGTTTTGGTGCTGAATTTTTCAATGATGCATCTGGCCCCCGGTGACGTGGCCGACACCATCAGCCAGTCGATGGGTGGTGCGGATCAGGAAATTCTGGATCAGATCAGGGCCGATTATGGTCTGGATCAGCCCTTTTTGGTGCAACTGGGACGCTACATGGGCAATGTGCTGCAGTTTGATCTGGGTTATTCGTTTTTCTACAATGCGCCCGTGACCGACCTGATCCTTCAGCGGCTGCCCGCAACGCTGCTGCTGGTGTTTACGGCGCAAATTCTGGCGCTGTTCATCGGTGTCGTGCTGGGCGTCATCTCGGCAAGAAAGCCAAATGGGATTGCCAGCCATTTCGTGACGATACTGGCGCTCTTTGGCTATTCTGCCCCGGTATTCTGGACCGGAATTCTGCTGCTCATCGGCTTTTCGCTAAAAATTCAAATCTTTCCAGTGGCCGGTATGCAGGACGTCACCATCGAAGGCGGCTTCTGGGTTCATTTTCTGGATATCGCACGGCATCTGGTGCTGCCGGTGATTACATTGGGCTCGATCTTTCTGGCACTTTATTCCCGGCTGTCTCGGGCCACCATGATGGAAGTGTTGGGGTCCGATTATGTGCGCACGGCCAAGGCCAAGGGACTGAGCCAGAACCAGGTGGTCTACAAACACGCGTTAAAGAATTCGCTGTCGCCCGTGATCACCTTGGCCGGCCTGCAATTTTCCGCCGTGATTTCCGGTGCCGTGCTGGTGGAGGCTGTGTTCAGCTGGCCCGGATTGGGCACCTTGGCGTTTCAATCCATCATCGCAAGAGACACGCCAACCATTCTGGGCATTTTGTTTTTCTCTGCCCTTGTCGTGATCGTGGGCAACCTTTTGACCGACCTGGCCTTGCGGCTGGTTGATCCCCGCGTAGGAGGCAAAGGATGACCCAACCGCCCGTCATACCCCAGCAAGAACAGGCAACCGCGCGCCATCCCATGGCAGAGGCCTGGGAGATGTTCCGCCGGAACCATGCGGCAATGGTCGCACTGGCGGTTTTGACGCTGATCATCCTGATCGCCATCTTTGGACCCAGCATTTACCCCACAGACCCATTTGACATGGTTTGGGCCCCCTTCTCTCCTCCCGGTGCCGACGGCTTTTTGTTGGGAACGGACTACCTGGGCCGCGACCTTTTGGCGGCGCTGATCCATGGGTCGCGGGTGTCGATCGTGATTGGTCTGGCGGCGGCGTTCATGTCTGTCTTTATCGGTGTGACGGTTGGTGCCTTGGCCGGGTTTTACCGGGGCTGGGTCGAAGAAGTTCTGATGCGGGTGACCGAATTCTTTCAGGTCCTTCCCACGTTGCTGTTCTCCATGGTGATCGTGGCGCTCTTTGGTGCATCGCTGCCGATGATCACATTCGCCATCGGTATTGTCAGTTGGACAGCGGTGGCCCGCATTACCCGGTCTGAGTTTCTGCGCATCCGCGAGCTGGAATATGTCACGGCCTCCCGGGCCTCTGGGGCGCGGAATGCCAAGCTGATGTTCCAGATCATCCTGCCAAACGCCCTGCCCCCGATCATCGTGCAGGCGGCATTGATGGTGGGCTCTGCGATCTTGTTCGAAGCGGGTCTGTCATTCCTCGGCTTGACCGACCCAAATGTCGTGTCCTGGGGACAGGTTATTGGATCGAACCGCCAGTATATTCTGGATGCAAGCTATACGGTCACCATTCCCGGTGTCGCGATTTTTGTCACGGTTCTGGCCATTTCACTGGTGGGTGACGGTTTGAACGACGCGCTAAATCCGAAATTGAGACAACGATGACAGAGCCCCTCCTCAAAGTTCAGAACCTGCGGATCGAATTGACCACCCGTGACGGGATCGCACCTGTGATCGATGATCTGTCATTTGATCTGGGTGCCGGCGAAAGCATCAGTTTTGTGGGTGAATCCGGCTGCGGGAAATCCATGACCGCCCTTGGGATCATGGGTTTGCTGCCAGAAAAGATCGGCCGCATCGCATCGGGCTCTATCACCTTTGATGGTGAAGAACTGACCACCGCCAGCGAAAGACGCCTGCGCAGCATTCGCGGCAAAGACATCTCGATGATCTTTCAGGAACCCATGACCTCGCTCAATCCTGTCTATTCGGTCGGTGAACAGATTGCAGAGGTCCTGCGGGCCCATCAGGGATTGAGCAAGGCTGCCGCCTGGAACACAGCAACAGAACTGCTGGACGCGGTGCGCATCCCCAATGCCAAACGCCGCGTGTCGGATTATCCCTTCCAGATGTCGGGGGGCCAGAGGCAACGGGTGATGATCGCAATGGCCCTGGCCTGCGAGCCAAAAATACTGATCGCGGATGAACCCACCACAGCGCTGGATGTGACCGTGCAGGCGCAGATATTTGACCTGTTGAACGACCTCAAGCGTCAGACAGGAACGGCCATCATCATGATCACCCATGACATGGGGGCGGTGGCGGAAATGGCGGAACGCATGATCGTGATGTACGCGGGCCGAAATGCCGAACAAGGCCCAGTGGAACAGATCATCGAACACCCCCGTCACCCCTATACCAAGGGGCTGATTTCCTGCGTGCCCCATATCATGGCCACCCTCACCAATGAACGGCATGATCTGACTGAGGTCGCCGGGATCGTCCCGCCCTTGCGCGAATTTGGCAAGGATTCATGCCTTTTTGCCTCAAGGTGTCAGATGGTCAGCCAGCAATGCCTGGACCAGCGGCCGCCCGAAGTGATGTTTGATGCAGGCCAACGCGCCGCCTGCTGGCATGCGGAGGCCGTGTGATGAAGGATCAGACCCACCACGACAAACCGCTCCTTGATGTAGAGAACCTGACGGTCCGCTTTGCCGTCAAACGCGGTGGCATCTTTGGCAAGGCCAAATATCTTTACGCGGTCGATGACATTTCATTCCAGATCAAACGCGGAGAGACGCTGGCGATTGTGGGCGAAAGCGGATCGGGTAAAACCACCGCAGCCCTTGCCGTGGCGCGTCTGGTGAATGCCTACAAGGGCCGGGTTGATCTGGATGGCACCAATTTTCTGGCATTGGACGACGAGGCATTGCGCCAGGCCCGCGCCAAGATGCAATTCATCTTTCAAGACCCCTACTCCAGCCTCAATCCGCGCCTGAGGGCCGAAAAAATCGTCCGCGAACCTCTTGATAACCTGGAGGCCGGGCCCGAGGCGGAGCGTCAGGGTGTTGTCGATCGGTTGTTCAAGGCGGTCGGGCTGCACCCCGAACAACAACGGCTGTTTCCCCACCAGTTTTCCGGTGGCCAGCGTCAACGCATCGGCATCGCACGCGCCCTTGCAACGCAACCGGATCTGATCATTTGTGACGAACCCGTATCCGCGCTTGATGTTGCGGTTCAGGCGCAGATCCTGAACCTGCTGCGCAAACTACAGGCCGATTTCGGGCTGACATTTCTGTTCATCAGCCATGATTTGGGCGTGGTGCAGCACATGTGCGACAGCATCGCGGTCATGTATATGGGCAAGATCGTGGAACATGCCGACCGGATTTCGCTGTTCAACAATCCCCTGCACCCCTACACCAAGGCGCTGTTGTCAGCCGTCCCGTCGGTAGACAAAAAACGCCGCGAGCAGACCAAGCGTATCTTGATCCCCGGTGATCCGCCAGATCCTCTGGCGCTGCCCGAGGGATGCCGCTTTGCCAACCGCTGTCCGGTTGCACAGGACCGCTGCAAGGCAGAACAACCTGCGCTCAAACAGATCGCCGAAGGCCACAAAGTGGCCTGCCACCTGGTGGACGAACGGGCGATATCGCCATTGTAAGGCAGGGCACGGATCAGCCCCCCCAACCCATTCAGCGAAAGGGCTACCAAAAGGCCCTTCTCTGACCAAAAACCTACTTTTTTTCAGGTGGTTGTGTGCCGTCCTTACCAGCAAAAATGGACACGCGTCCACGCACTTCAAGCGCTTTGCGCGACACACGGGTCTGTCCATTTTCGGAATATAGAGAGGCTGGCGGTTCGGTCTTGATCAGTTTTTCGATGGCAACGATTGAATCAAAAAACCGCACGCTGTTCAGCTCTTTTGCCATCGGTTGAAACGGGAACAGGTCATCTTGATCAGTGTACCACGAATGCATCGTGTCAATCAGCCGCTTGCCATATTCGATAAAGCTTGCCTCATTGCGGTAGCCGCCGCCGAAACCGGGCCAATAACTGGTGTGGCAATCTTCCACCATATAAAGGCCACCGTTTTTCAGGTGGGGCCAAAGGTTTTCAAAGCTCTTGATCTGGTGCTGCGAGATATGGCTGCCGTCGTCCAGGATCAGATCAAAGGGGCCGAATTCCTGCGCCAGTGCCGCCAGAAAGTCGGGATCCGCCTGATTGCCGATACGCACCTGTGTACCCTCAATTTCAAGGTCTTTGCAGGCCGGATCAATGTCGATGAAGGTCAGGCTGCTACCCTTGGGAAAGTAATCCTTCCACATGGGAATTGAGCCCCCTTTGAAAACGCCAATCTCAAGAAAGGAAATGGGTTTGTTCAGAAAACGGTTCATTTCACGTTCGTAGATTTGAAAGTAATGTTTCCATTTGGTCAGGGCACGATGATCTGTCTTTTTCAGGTGATCAATCAGCATGGGCTCTCCTATTGGTGTTTGCACAGGCGTACCACGCAGGCGTGCACCCGCCTAGCCACGCTTGCACATGGGACCCCATTTCAGCACCTGCTGGCAGGCAATCATCACAGCACCGATGCCATCAGCAATGTCACGCTTGTAAGGGCCCCCATGACAGGCACGAAAAGGGGCACTGAAAAATGATCCTGTGCCGTTTCCCCACGGCGTTTGACCGCCACCAAGGCGATGTTCACGCAGACAAAAACGCATAGCACCACCTGTGAGGTCCATTCCGCGAGCTGCTCGATGGGCAGAAACAGGCTGAGGCACAGAATGCAAACTGCGACAAACCCTGTGGCCACAGACGGCGTCCGGCTGCGCGGCGAAAGCTGTGCAAAAACAGCAGGCAAGCGGCCCCGGTCCGCCATGCCGTATAGGACGCGTGAGACCATGATCATCTGGATCAGGACACCGTTGAGCGTGGCCACGATGGCGATGGCCGTAAACCCCAACTGCACCTCTGGGGGGGCGGTCGCAAAGACCAGCACCAGCGGCGCGGCTGAACCCGCCAGCGCCTCCATCGGGACGCTGACCAGCACCGCAAGACAGGTCGCGAGATAGAGGATCGTTGCAATCAGCAAGGTATAGATGATCGCCCTGGGGATGGTCCGACGCGGGTCTTTGACCTCTTCGGCGACATTGACCATGTCTTCAAAGCCGATAAAGGCGAAGAATGCCAAAACGGTCGCCCCCAGGATGCCGCCCCACTGCACGCCCCACTGCACGCCTGTGAAGGACGGCACAAGGTCCTGGGTGGAAACACCAAACCGGTCAGCAATGGCAAAGCCCCAGACAATGACAAATATCAACCCCAAGATTTCCACGATGGTGACGATACCCGCGACCATGACGGATTGCGTAATGCCCCACCACGCCAGCAATCCCATTGCGGTGACAATGCAAAGGGTCAGCGCCCAACCGGGTGCGCCCGACACACCGCCAAGATACCCAGCAGCCCCAACCGTGATCGCAGAGGCCGAAACCAGCCCCGACACAGCAACCAAAAGCCCCACTGCCGTCGCAAGCCACGCACGGCCAAAGCCTGCGTCGACATAGGCGGCCTCGCCGGCACTGACCGGAAAGCGCGTGGCCAATTCCGCGTAGGAAAAGGCCGTAAAGCCAACAACCACGGCAGCCAGCAGAAACGCGACCCAGGCGAACGGCCCCGCCTGCGCCGCTGTCGCGCCAATCAAGACATAAATGCCCGCACCAACAGTAACGCCCAATCCATACAGAGTGAGCAGCGGCAGGGTCAGCGTGCGACGCAGTGATGGGGATCCTGAAGGATCAACCGATGCCGTTGCGAATGTATCCGTGTTCATTGATTGGCCTTTGAGGCTTGGGCGGAGCAAGTGCAGCATGGTACAAAGACGCGCAAAAATATGGTTATATCAGCAGATCATATCCAGATATTCGCAGTATTCGAACATTGGTAGCAGGTTTTCCACCGAAGTCATAGCAGCTGCTCTCTGGCGGTATCCAGAGCGGGCCGATCCAAACGACCCATTTGATCCAGATACCACCCGGTTTTCAGAGGGTTACATCGGAACTGTGCGGGCATGTCCATGAAATTTTCACATCAAGATCGAGGGTTAATATATTGTAAATGTTAACAATAAACGAAGATCGCCCGCGGACCAGACGACCGAAAGCCGCGTGCCGCATCACCCAGCAGGCTTTGCCCGTCTGCCCGCCAGAGGGTTCAACACCCGCACCAAAGCCCATATCGCCGGAAACAAAAAGGCCGCGCGTTCGGTTGAACGCGCGGCCCTGTCACCTGTTGGAAAAGACCTTACCCGATGATCGCGTTCAGCGTCGGTGAAGGGCGCATCACGGCTGCTGTCTTGGCAGGGTCAGTGTGGAAATACCCCCCCAGATCAACCGCAGCCCCTTGAACGGCCGCCAGTTCAGCAATGATCTTTGCTTCATTTTCGGCCAGATCCTTTGCGATCGGACCGAAATGCGCCGCCAGATCGGCATCGCTGTTTTGTGTCGCCAGGGCCTCTGCCCAGTAACGCGCGAACCAATAGTGGCTGTCGCGGTTATCAGGCTCACCCACTTTGCGCGAAGGTGACCGGCCATGGTCCAGGATGCCCTGGGTGGCAGCATCGACCGCCTGCCCCAAAACCCGCGCTTTGTCGTTGTTCTTTGCGTCGGCAAGAAATGTCAGGCTTTCACCCAGCGCACAGAATTCACCAAGGCTGTCCCACCGCAGGTGGTTTTGCTCAACAAGCTGCTGAACATGCTTGGGTGCCGAACCGCCCGCCCCGGTTTCAAACAGGCCACCGCCGTTCATCAGTTTCACGATGGAAAGCATCTTGGCAGACGTTGCCAGTTCAAGGATCGGAAACAGATCGGTCAGGTAGTCGCGCAGCACATTGCCGGTGATCGCGATGCTGTTTTCACCCTTTGTGATGATTTCAAGCGAGGCGCGTGTGGCTTCGCGCGGTGCCATGATCTGAAACTTGTCGGCAACGCCGCGCGCCTCGAGGATCGGTTTCACATAGGCGATCAATTCCGCATCATGGGCACGCGCGGCATCCAACCAGAAGATCGCACTGCATCCTTCGGCCTTTTGACGGGCGATGGCCAATTCCACCCAATCCTCGATCGGTGCCTTGCGCGTGGAGGCCGAACGCCAGATGTCCCCTGCCTCAACCGCATGGCTGTGCAGAACCGTACCGTCGTCAAGGATCATCTTGACCGTTCCGTCAGCCGGGATTTCAAAGGTTGTCGGATGCGACCCGTATTCCTCGGCCTTTTGGGCCATCAAACCGACGTTTTGAACGGTGCCAGCGGTGGCGGGGTTCAACTTGCCGTTTTCTTTGAAGAACTTGATCGTCTCATCGTAGACAGGCGCATAGGAATTGTCAGGGATCACGCAATTGGCGTCGGATTCGGCACCATCAGGGCCCCAGCCCTTGCCGCCCGCACGAATGAGCGCTGGCATGGAGGCGTCGATGATCACATCAGACGGGACATGCAGGTTGGTAATACCCTTGTCAGAATCAACCATATAAAGCGGCGGACGCGCGGCCATGCAGGCCTCAATGTCCGCCATGATTGCCGCGTCCCCCTTGACCAGGGCCAGCAGATTGCCCAGGCCGGAATTGGGGTTCACGCCCAGCGCCGCCATCGCCGCGCCGTGCTTTTCGAACACAGGGGCAAGGAAGGCCTTGACCGCGTGACCAAAAATGATCGGGTCAGAGACCTTCATCATCGTGGCCTTCATATGCAGCGAGAACAGCGTGCCTTCTGCTTTGGTCTTTTCGATCTCTTCGGCCAGAAATGCATCAAGGGCCTTGGCGCTCATAAAGGTCGCATCAACGACTGTGCCTGCCGGATAGGTGATCCCTTCTTTCAGGACAGTTTCGCCATCCGCCGTTTCCAACACGATCTTGGCCGTGGCCTCTTGGGCCAGTGTTGCCGAGGCTTCGTTGGAAAAGAAATCCCCGCTGGACATGGCCGCGACACGGGTCTGGCTGTCGGCCGCCCAATCGCCCATGCGGTGCGGGTTACTCTGGGCAAAGCTTTTCACGGCTTTGGCCGCCCGGCGGTCAGAGTTGCCTTCGCGCAGGACGGGGTTCACGGCAGAGCCCTTGATCCCGTCATATTTGGCGCGCACTGCTTTCTCAGCATCCGTTTGTGGCGTCTCGGGATAGTCAGGCAGGGGATACCCTTGGGCTTGCAATTCTTTGACCGCCGCGACCAGCTGTGGCACCGAGGCGGAGATATTTGGCAGTTTGATCACATTCGCATCTGCGGTTTTAACCAATTCGCCCAGCTCTGCCAGATCATCAGACTGGCGCTGCGCGGCACTCAGGTGATCGGGGAAAGTAGCAAGGATACGCCCCGCGAGGCTGATGTCCTTGGTGCCCACAGAAACGCCAGCCGCAGCTGCAAATTTCTGGATAATCGGCAACAACGACGCTGATGCAAGCTCGGGCGCTTCGTCCACTTTGGTGTAGATGATGTCTGACATGAGAAACCTCTTGAGAATGACTTTCCTGCTCCATAACGCATGGATCAGCCCGCGTCGACAGTATACCGTTGCATACGGTTCGGAGACTTGCAGAAATTGCGAAACCAGTCCGTGGGTCATACCACTGTGACCCCATGGGGACACAAGATGGCTTTGTCCGGCAAGGGGCTCTGTTCACATCGGCATGCAATTCCCGTCAGAATATTTTAAAATTATCCGGACACACCACAGGCGTGTGCAGGGCACAGCGACACAGTGAGTTTGCCATAATATTGTCACAAATGGACCATTCTTTCCGCCAGTTATTACGCTTCTACTAGCACGAAGCTTGGCATCTCATTACTCTGGGAAACATGTTGGGCCCACAGGCGTCAAACCTCGGGATGACAAAATACCCGAAGAGACGCATCGGTGAGTAAGGAGGCAAAGCAGGCCTCCTGTTTGACTTTGATACCAAGCAGAGGACAGCAAAGTCTTTTGTAACGGTGCAAATGAAAGAATACGGGCAAAGACGATGGCGACATATTTCATCCCTACGGACTATTCTGGCGGTACGATCCTCGTTAACGAAGGTGACATTTTCATCTTTGAGGCGACCGCGTCAAACAACGTCAGATTCGAGTCGTTCACCGGAACCGCCACGAATTTCGAAGTGCAGTTCAGCACCACAAACACCAACGCATTTACCGTCGAAATCAAAGATAATCTGAACGCCAACATATCGATTGCCGACGATGTCGATCTCGGCAGTGTTCAAATTAACGCGATCCGTTCACTGACTACCGACGTGTCGATCGGCGACAACGTGTCGCTAAATAAGTTTACTGGTTCCGATAACGGCGCAGATACCGTCAACATCGGCGACAATTTCACCACCAGCAACGACTTCAAGACAGGGATTGGCGACGACTATATCAGGGTTGGTGAGAACTTTGGTGGCGGCAAGAAATTCGATACCGGCGGCGGCAACGATACAGTCGTTAGCTATGATCCGGGTGCCAATATCTCCAATGCCGAAACGGTCCTTTATCCAGATGGCGTCGTCACCGGGACAGATGGAGATGGTAGCATGCCATCCTATATCTCCGAAGTCCAAATTTATGGCGGTTCGTCTGAATTCATCGAACTCGCGATCCCTCAGGGTACAGATACATCAGCCTATTCAGTAGTAATTTATAATGATGGTGGTTCAATCCGCCAGACATTGCCTTTCGATGGCACAGTAAACACTATTGACGGCTACGACGTATATCTGTTGACTGGCGCGGATGACGGGCTGGTCAATCTCGACAACGGTGATGCGGTTGCTTTGCTCGACGACACCGGAACGGTGCTTCAATTTATTTCTTGGAATAATAATACCGTCAGCCCTACAAACGGCCCAGCAGCCGGTTTGACTAGTACAGACATCGGCTCTGGAAGTATGGGTAATTCGTTCGAGACCAATGATGGTGGTACGACCTATACTCAACAGCCTGCACCAAACCCCGGCACTATCCAAAATGCGGGCGGTGGCAACGGAAACGGGAGCGACTCGATCGGCCCCGGTTATTCAGACGGTCAAGCAGATCAAGTCGACGGCTGGGACGGAAACGATGACGTCATCTTTGGCCTTGGTGGCAACGATACGATTGATGGTGGTGCCGGTAATGACACCATTGACGGTGGCGCGGACAACGACAGCATCAGCGGCGGCGCAGGCCATGACAGCATCCTTGGTGGCACGGGTTCAGACACCATCGACGGCGGCGCGGGCAATGATACAATCGACGGCGGTGCTGATAACGACAGTATTGATGGGGGAATCGGGGCTGACAAAATTATCGGTGGAGATGGCGGAGACACCATCGACGGTGGTGCCGGCAATGACTTTATTCAAGGAGACGGACTTGCTCAAAGTTTAGCTGCGACGATACAATACAGCTACGCTCAGGAGAATACAGGCGGCCACGCACATCACTTCGGGGAATACGGGGCCGGCACGGCCAACGACCCATTAAACTTCATCGACGGTGATCTGACCACTGAAGGACGGTTTCACGACGGCGATATTGTGGAATATGCCTTCGGTCAGGAAATTAGCGCTGGCACGTCGATAAGCCTGATCGAAGGAAACGGTGTCGATGACGATTGGGTTGACGTGTACGTCAGCTACGGTTCGACCGACCCCAATGGCGACACTCTCGCCGGCAGCGGAGGCGGCGTAGGGTATGAAAATGCCATAACCAATGGACAGTCGGTTTTGGTCTACTCAGGCCCGTCGGATGCCACGGTAAACATCAACATTCCCATTAACGCGACCCATATCCAATTTGTTGGCGTAACCAATCACGGCGGCTGGGCAGAGATCGAATTTACAGATCAAGTCGCCGTTGATCCGGGCGACGACCTGATAAACGGGGGCGATGGAAATGACACCATTTTGGCGGGTGCAGGCAACGATACCGTCGACGGTGGTGCCGATGCGGATACGATAGATGGCGGGTCAGGCGACGATTCCATCGTCGGGGGGGATGGCAACGATACGCTGACAGGCGGCGATGCCGTCGCGGCAAGTG
>JAFMGZ010000017.1 GCA_017854855.1 Sulfitobacter sp.
ATAGATCGTGACCAAAAAAGGTTAACCACCCGTTACCGATGTTGCCTTTGTATCCTAGCAACCTAAGGTTGTCTATACTTTTGCAAAGCCGTCGCCTTGAGCGCCGCTTCCCCATGTTCCGTGACAGCGCGTACCCACTCCAGAAATTCGTCCTCGCTGATCTGATATCGCTCCAGCGCTTCCGCCTGAGAGATCAGCCCGTAGACCACCCCGCGCACCACAGCCGCCTTTCGAGAGGCCACCCAGCGCCGTGTCTTTGCGGGGGGCAAATCCGCCCTGCTCATCACGCTGCCGTCGGCAAGGGTCACAGACCGAGGGCCATCGACTTTTTTCAGGTACATAGACACTATCCATTTATCCGTACGGTCGACACTTTGCGCAATCTGCCTTAACGCTGCATGAAGCTGCCCCTTGTGAGTAATTAGGATTTTCCTATATTCCCACGTAATGCCTCCCGGAGACCATGATGCCGCTTGATCAGACCCCCCCGCTGAATTCCCTTGGCTTTGCCAAGGCACCTGCCGATACCCGCGTGGTTGTGGCCATGTCCGGCGGCGTGGACAGTTCTGTCGTGGCCGCCATGCTGGCCGAAGAAGGGTATGACGTCGTGGGCGTCACCCTGCAGCTTTATGACCACGGGGCTGCCTTGGCGAAAAAAGGGGCCTGTTGCGCTGGCATCGACATCCATGATGCCCGCCGTGTGGCCGAAGAAATGGGCTTTCCCCATTACGTTCTGGATTATGAGAATATCTTTCAGGATGCCGTGATCGACGAATTTGCCGACAGCTATCTGGGCGGGGCCACGCCTGTGCCCTGCATCCGCTGCAATGAGCGGGTCAAGTTCAAGGACCTGCTGGAAACCGCCAAGGACCTTGAGGCCGATTGCATGGCAACGGGCCATTACATTCAACGCAAGATGGGCCCGCAGGGGCCTGAGCTGCATTCGGCTGCTGATGCAAGCCGGGATCAAAGCTATTTCCTGTTCTCCACCACGCCCGACCAGCTGGATTATCTGCGGTTTCCGCTGGGCCATCTGCCATCCAAGGATGACACGCGCGCGCTGGCCGCCAAATACGGGCTCAGCGTGGCGATGAAGCCGGACAGCCAGGACATCTGTTTTGTGCCCAACGGCGATTATGCCGCCGTGATCCGCAAACTGCGCCCCGAAGCCGCCGATCCGGGCAATATCGTCAACACGGACGGGCAAATCCTGGCCCAACACGACGGTATCATCCACTACACCATCGGCCAACGCCGGGGTCTGGGGATCGGGGGGCTTGCCGATCCGCTTTACGTGGTGAAACTGGATGCCGACCGCAAGGAAGTTGTCGTGGGGCCAAAATCCATGTTGGCCACCCGCACCATTCCGGTCAAGGAGATCAACTGGCTTGGTGATGCGCCCCTGACCTCGCAGAGCGAATGGCCGATCGCGGTCAAGGTCCGTTCCACCCGGCCGCCGCGCGATGCGATTTTGCGGCCCATTACCGATACAACCGCCCAGGTGGAACTGCTGACACCAGAAGAAGGCGTATCACCGGGTCAGGCTTGTGTGTTCTATGATCCCGACAGCAGCCGTATCTTTGGCGGCGGCTGGATCCACCGGGGTTAAGACACGGCTGGCAACGGCGGCGGCAGAGGAAAGCGGCTCACAAACCGTCAAGCACCGCCTTTGCCGCGCGCAGGCCCGGTGCCTCACCGTCCTGCCCCAGCCGCGCCATCGTCAAGGCCATCGCGTCGTTTTGCGCCTGCGGGTCCGCCAGCACGCGCAGCACTTCTTCTGCGATGGGACCGGGACGGCAGTTGGCACCGATGTATTCGGGCACGGCGCGGGTCTCTGACACCAGATTGACGAGGGTGACAGTGTCCACCCGGACCATCCTGCCAATGATCTGTCGGCTGAGCCAGTTCATGTCATAGGCAATGACCATCGGCGTTTTTGCTGCGGCCAGTTCAAGCGATACCGTGCCAGAGGCCGCCAATGCCACATCCGCGGCGACAAAGGCGCTGCGTTTTTCGGCCATTGGATCAGCGACATTTGTGTCCAGCGGATTCAAGATCACCGGTGCCGGTGCCCAGTTCTGGGTCAAGCGGCGCACAGCGCCCACCACGGGTGCCGGTGCGGGGATCACGACCCGCAGGTCTGGCCGTTCCAGCTGCAAACGCGCCACGACCTGCTGGAATATCGGACCCAGTCGCGACACTTCGCTCATGCGTGATCCGGGCAGCACCAACAAGACGGGCGCATCGCCGAGATCATGGGCCGCCCGAAAGGCTGCGGCCTCTTCGGGCGTGGCCACAGGTTCTGCCACCACCGGATGGCCGACAAAGTCGCAGCGCATGCCGGCGGCTTGCATATAGGGCGGCTCAAAGGGCAAAAGCGCCAGAACCTGATCAATGAAACGGGCCATCTTCTCGGCCCTTCCGGGGCGCCAGGCCCAAACGGTCGGGGCCACGTAATGCACTGTTCTAATGGTGCTTTTTTCCTTTACCCTGCGCGCCACACGCAGCGAAAAATCGGGGCTGTCTATGGTGATCAGCACATCTGGCTTCATGCGCAGCACAGCCTCTGCCGTCTCGTTGATCCGCGCCATCAAGGCCCGGTAGCGTGGCAGGATTTCGGCCAATCCCATCACGCTGAGTTCTGACATATCAAAGCGGCTTTGTAGTCCCTGGGCGGCCATTTCCAGACCGCCAATGCCCTCAAATTGCACATCGGGGCGCAATGTCTTGAGCCCTGCCATCAAGGCACCGCCCAGCTTGTCGCCAGAAGGCTCCCCGGCGAGGATGAATACCCTCACGCGTCTCCTCCGCGCCGCGACCACAGTACCAGACCATAGTGGTTTGCCAGTGCGGCACAGCGCTCGGCCTCCAGAATGATCACATCCCCCTCGTCCACGATGACACCGGCCAAGCCTGCGGCATGGGCCGCCTCTATGGTGGCGGGACCGATGGTGGGCATGTCGATCTCGCGGATCTGACCTTGTTTGGGGCCCTTGCATAGAACCGCACGCATGTCGCGGGCCTTGGCAGGTAGGGTGGCCAGCAAATGATCCGTGCCGCCCATGGTTTCAACACCCAGCACCTGTTCGGCCCCGATCACACAGGCCTGACCGATATCCAGCGGCGCAAGCCCTGCCAGAACCGCCTCGCCCCGTGCCGCATCGCGGCGCATCTGCGCATCTGGCCATGTCTCTGACATGACACCCTGCCGGGCCACCAGATCTGGCAAAAGCTGATCAGCACCGACGACGGTGAAACCGGTCTGCTCAAAGATGTCCTTGAGCACTTGCAAGGCACCGTTGTCGCCAGCGGCCAGCGCCTTTTGGAACAGCGGTACCAATGCCATCGTTTCGCTGTCCAGCTTGGTCGGGTCCAGCGCCGGGCGGTCAATCCCACCACAAAAACAAACCTGCGTGATGCCGCGCTCACCCAGCTGCACCAGCAAAGTGCCCAATGTCTCAAGCCGGAAGGTAAGGTCCACCGCCAGCGCGTCGGGCAGCATGCCCTCGTAACCACAGACCAACGGCGCAACGTCCTGCGCACCTGCGACCTCAGCGGGCAAACGCCCGCGCCCTGCTATCAGCGCCAGCGTCATTTCGGCGTCAGGAAATGGCGCCCGGTATCGGACATGACAAAATCAACCATCTGGCGCACATAGTCGCTTTCGGTTTCTTCCCCCAACCGTTGGGCGCGGTCATGAAAGGTGCCATCGCCCTGGGCCAGCATCTGAAACGCGGCGCGCAGGGCGGTGATGTCGCTGCGCGCCACACCCCGGCGTTTGAGACCGACAAGGTTCAACCCGTCCAATTCCCCCCTTGGGGCCTGTACCAGACCGTATGGGATCACGTCATTGGTCACCATGGTCACGGCACCGATGATGGCACCTTGCCCGATGCGGACAAATTGGTGGATGCCGGACAGACCGCCGATGATCACATCATCCTCAATCACACAATGCCCTGCAACCGCCGCAGAATTCACCACGATCACCCGGTCGCCCACAAGCGCGTCATGGGCAATATGGCAGCCCGCCATGAACAGCCCGTCATCGCCCACCCGCGTGACCCCACCGCCACCTTCGGTGCCACAGTTCATTGTGACATGTTCGCGGATGCGGTTGCGCTTGCCGATTTGCAGTTTGCTGGCCTCGCCCTTGAACTTCAGGTCCTGAGGGATTTCACCGATCACCGAAAAGGAGAAGATCACCGTCCCCTCTCCGATTTCGGTCTGACCGCTGACAACCACATGGGATCGCAGTTCAACCCCGGCATGCAAGACGACCTGTGGGCCTATGACACAAAACGGACCAACCTTGGCAGTCGGATCAATCCGGGCCCCATCCTCGATCACAGCTGAGGGGTGGATATTGCTCATTTGGGCAGATCCAGCATGGCCATGAATTCCGCCTCGGCGGCCATTTCGCCGTCCACCGTTGCCACGCCTGAGAATTTCCAGATCTTGCCACCGGCCTTGCCACGCAGGGTCTTGAGATCCATGCGCAGCACGTCGCCGGGCACGACCTTGCGGCGGAACTTACAATTGTCGATCGACATGAAGTAGATCAGCATATCCTTGTCCACCTGATCCAATGCCACGCCGACCATCACACCTGCGGTCTGTGCCATCGCCTCAACAATCGTGACGCCGGGCATGATCGGGGTGCCGGGAAAATGGCCCTGGAAATGCGGCTCGTTCATGGTGACGTTCTTGTACCCGACGGCAGACTCGGTGCCGTTGATCTCTTCGACCTTGTCGACCAGAAGGAACGGATAACGATGTGGCAGAATCCGCTGGATCATCTGGATGTCAGCGCGTTTTGTCTCTTGGCTCATTCGGTATCCTTTGAGGTAACTACTGGTCGTTACGGGCTATCAATTTCAAGCCAGACGGGCAAGCGATGCTCAGTCTGACCCGCTGCCCAATGTTTCATCCAGTAACTGGATGGCATTATCCGTGATCTCGATTGCGGTGGAGCTGACAAAGACCGAACGCCGCTCCAGGATCACGCCGGCATCCGCATCGCGCATCAGCTGTTCCAATACGGGGGCCGCAGCTTTGAGGAAAACCTCGCGTTCCTTGCCCAGCAGATCATTGATCGCGCGGCCCTTGGCCGCCTGCGCCTGCCGGGTTTTCTGCACCTTTTCGTCAAAGGCATTGGCCAGGGCGCGGAATTCTTCGGCACTCAGGGTGCCGCGCAATTCGGTCAGCTGTTTTTCTTCTGCTTCAAGCTCTGCCTCGATCCGACGGTTTTCCGCCGTCAGTTCGGCACCTTTTTCTTCGATCTCCTTGGCCACGCGGCGGCCAAAGGCGCTTTCCAGAAACAAGCGTTCTGAATCGATGGTCAGCACTGCGCTGATCACCGAACCGCGGTCCAGCACAGGCCCCTGCTGGGCCAATGCCGGCGGGCTGAAGCTGCCCAGGATCAGTGCTATTCCGCCAATCAGCGCGCCGCGCGCCATGACATCAGAACTCCGTGCGCAGGGTGACCTCAAAGGATTGTTCTTTGTCAAAGGTCTCACTTTTCAAAGCCTTGGAGACGTTGAACTGAAGTGGCCCCAATGGGGTCTCCCAGAACAGGGACAGGCCAACCACATGCCGGAAAGAGCCGGATTCGCCCAAAACGCTGCCGCCGTTCAAATTGACATCAGACAGATCCCAAAGGTTGCCCACATCATAGAACACGCCGCCCGAAATGCCGTATTCCTCAGGCAGGCCCAGTGGGAATTCAGCCTCAAACCGGGCCGCCACATAAAAGTTGCCGCCCAGCGGATCATTGACCGTGCCACTGACGTCGCGCGGGCCGATGCCGCCGGGTTCAAATCCGCGGATCACCGATGGGCCAATCATGAAACGGTCCGTCACCCGGTTGTTCCCGCTGCGCCAAGCCAGGGCACCGCCCTCAAGGCTGGCACGCAGGGTGACTTCTTCGTTAAACACACGCTTTTCGCCGGTGACCTTTGCAACCGTCTTGATGTATTTGCTGTCGCCGCCCAATCCGGCAAAATCCTGGCTGAATTGCACCAGAACCCCGGATGTCGGGTCAAGGCCCGAGCGGCGGGTGTCATAGGTATATTCATAGCCCAGAGCCGATGAAATCTGCGCCCCTGAGGCAATATCATCTGCAATGGTCAGGCCATTCTCAATGGGATCGCGCTGCAGCAGTTCAACCTGCTGCGCTGTGTAGCGCAGGGACAGACGGCCATTTTCACTGACCGGAAAGCTGAGTGATGGCTGAACAAGCAGCTGATTGGTATCAAAGGACGAAAAGGATGAATTCGCCTCGGAGTAGTCGATATTCAGACCAAAGGCGAGGTCGCGGCCCAACAGGTTTGGCTCAACAAAGTTGATGCCATAGCGCGTGGCCTCTTCAGCTGTTGAAATTGACAGCGCCAATTTCTGCCCCCGACCAAGGAAATTTTCCTCGGCAAAGCTGATGGCGACGCCAAAGCCGTCGTTATTCGAAAACGATCCGCCAAAGTTCAGGGAACCTGTTGGCTTTTCCTCGACATTGACGTCGATCACGACCTGTTCGCCGCTGCTGCCGTCGCGCGCATTGACTTCGGCGGTCTCAAAGTAGTTCAGGGCGCGAATGCGTTCGGCGGCCTGGCGGATTTCGCGTGGATTAAAGGGATCGCCCTCAACGCTGTTGATCTGTCCTCGGATCACCCGGTCCAGCGTGGTTGTGTTGCCCTCGATATCGATCCGTTCAACAAAAACGCGCGGTCCGCGGGTGATCACATAGGTCACATCCAACGTCAGGTCGCGCTCGTTCCGCTCAATCCTTGGTTCAACGCGCATGAAATCAACGCCGTCACGGATCGCTTGACGCTCAAGCCTTGAAATATCGTTTTCCACCGCCGTCGGGGAATATACCTTGCCTGAACGCACCTTGATGATCTTGCGGTAGGCATCCGCATCCACATTTGGCATTTCAGAGACCAGGCTGACCTCACCAAATTTGAACTGCTGGCCTTCCACGATGTTGTAGGACACAAAGAACCCGTCGCGTTCTTCGGTAAGCTCACCGTTTACGGCAGTGGTGCGCATATCGACATAGCCACGCGACAGATAGAAATCGCGCAGCATTTGTTTATCCGCTTCGACACGGCCTTCGACAAATGTGTCGCGGCGCACCAGCCGGCGGAAAAAGCCCGCCTGTTTGGTGCCCAGCACCCGGCGCAGACGCCGGTCAGAGAATTTGCGGTTGCCGACAAAGCTCAGGCGTTCCACCTCGACATTGTCGCCCTCAAAGATTTCAAACACCAGATTGACGCGGTTCTGGTTCAGCTTGATGATGCGCGGCTGCACTCGGGCTGCGATGCGGCCTTCGGAAGTATAGGCTTCAGCGATCGCTGCCGCATCTGCCTCTGCCTGCGCGGGGTTGAAAACGCGACGCTCTGTCGATCCGACCAGCAAGGCAAGCTGTTCGTTCTTGATCCGGCGGTTCCCCTCAAAGGTGACGCGGTTCAGCGTCGGAAGCTCAACCACATTGATAACAAGGGTGCCACCGCGCGGTTCAATCGCCACCGTTTCGAACAAACCAGAGCTTTGCAATTTCTGATATGCATCGTTCAACTGGCCGCCCGACACGGGTTGGCCGCGTGTGATTCCTGCCTGACGCAGGATCGCACTGTCCCCGATCCGTTCGTTACCGTTGATCTGGACCGTGTTGAATTGATACTGCTGTGCCGCAGCCTGGCCCGCAGGTGCCAACCAAGCCACTGATAACAATGCGCAAACACAGGTGCCTCTCATGAGGTTGCCAAATGTCGGTGCTTTCGCTCGCGATGAAGGCAGATCTGCCTTTGCGTTCAGTCCCATGGTATCAACCCAATCTTTAGACTTCGTTGACGTCCTGAGTACGCAGATTGGGTCTGATTGTCAAAACCAAGACGCGGAAAAATGCACCACATCATGCAGTGCATTTCAACCATGGAACAGGATGCTGTGTCTGGGGGCGATTTACATCGTGCCGATAAAGGATCCGGCCATCAGCGCCAAGACAATCGTGCCGATGTACAAGACGCGGTCCCAGTTGAGATCAATCAACAAGCCAAGTCCGGTGTAAGAGGTCTGCATCGTTTGCATCACAAATTCCCTGTTTCTCTAAACAAGGAATACCTGCTGATTGAGGCACGTTTTTGACCAATTATGGCAATTTCAAGATCATTGTTCGATCCGGACTTAAACACGCACGATATCAGGGACAGAACAGGTCATTCCCCAGGGCAAAGATCATCAAGGACAGCACCAGCGCCAGACCGATGCTCATCAACACACGCAGCGCCTTGTCGCTGGGTGGTTTTCCGGTCACCGCCTCATAGGCGTAAAAGGTCAGATGGCCCCCGTCCAATGCGGGCACGGGAAACAGGTTCAACAGCCCCACAGCAGTGCTGAGCACGGCGATGAAGTAGATGAAGGACTGCGCACCCTGGCTTGCCATCGCACCAGAGGCCTGCGCGATGCCCACAGGACCGCTGAGGTTACAGGTGCTGATATTGCCCACGATCATCTCGCGCAGCCCAGAGATGGAGCCGGTGATGATGCGCCAGGTGTTTTCCACCCCGCCCTGCAAGGCGGCACCTATACTGGGGGTGTCGGTCGCCGCCTCAAAGGCCAGCCCGCCCGCGATGCCAATCCGCAACGCCCGTTTAAACGTGCCATCGGCTTGCGGTTCATCCACCTGTTTGGGCGTCATGGTAAAGTTCAGCGTCTCGCCATCGCGCCAGACCTCAAGATCCAGGGGCGCGCCATCCGACGCCTCCACTGCCGTCTTGAGCTGCGAAAAGGCATAGATCGGGCTGCCGTTGATCCCCGTGATCACGTCATCGGCACGCAGCCCGGCCTCGATCGCTGCGGATTGCGGCACCACCTGAAGCACAACAGGGGGCAAAAAGAACGGCCCCTCAACGCTCATCTCGCGGCCATCGCGGCGCACGTCATAGGTCAGGCTGGGACCAACCGGCAGCGTCTCCAGAAAGGCGCTGTAGGCCGCGTCATCCTTGGGGATCGCCGTGCCGCCAAAGCCCAGCACCTCATCGCCTGCCTGCAGCTCAAGTTGGCCTTGGGGTAATGGGCGTATGTCGCCGACGGTCAAAGGGTCGCGGGCCACGCCCGAGGTATAGGCGATGGCGAAAAAGACGATGATCGACATGGCGAAATTGAACGCAGGTCCCGCAGCGACGGTCAGTGCGCGTGCCCAAAGGGGTGCCCCATGCATGGTATGGCGGGCAGCCTCCGGGTCATCCGCAACGGCGGCCATCACGGCTTCGTCCTTGCCCGATGCGGCGTTGGCGTCGCCTGCGAATTTCACATATCCGCCAAAGGGCAGCAAAGCGATTTGCCATTGGGTGCCGTGTTTGTCGATGCCAGACCATAGCACCGGGCCAAAGCCCAGGCTGAACACATCCGCCTTGATCCCGCACCAGCGTCCGACAATGTAATGCCCGTATTCATGGATCGCCACGATGACCGACAAGGCGATGATAAACGCCAGCAATGTCCAGATCAGCCCGCCAAACTGCGGTATCAGTCCTACAATATCCAAAACGCTACCCTGCTCTTTTGCGGATGACAGCCTGCGCTGCCTTTCGTGCCAAATGGTCTACTTGTAGCACGTTATCAAGGGTCATTGCGGCATGAACAGGGCCACCGGCATCATTCATATGGGACAAAGTGTCCTCAACCACGTCGGCCATCTGGGTAAATCCGATCTGTCCGGCGATGAAACCGTCCAGCGCGCTTTCCTTGGCGGCGTTGAAAACCGCGCCCATCATGCCACCGTACTGCATGGTTTCACGCGCCAGCCGCAAAGCAGGCCAGCGGCGCGCATCGGGGGCGCGGAATTCAAACTGCCCGATGGCCGCCAGATCAAGCCGCTCCACGGGAAGGGGCTGGCGCTGCGGGTGATGCAGCGCAAAGCCGATGGCATGGCGCATGTCGGGCGGCCCCACATGGGCCATCAGCGCCCCGTCGTTGAAACCGACAAGGGCGTGGATCATGGATTGCGGATGCACCAGCACTTCGATCTGATCGGGCGTTACATCAAAAAACTCATGGGTTTCAATGATTTCCATGGCCTTGTTAAACATGGAGGCGGAATCGACCGTGATCCGCTGCCCCATGGCCCAATTGGGATGGCTGGAGGCCTGATCAAGCGTGGCATGAGCCAGGTCCTCAATCGGCCAGTCACGAAAAGCCCCGCCGCTGGCGGTGATGATGATCCGCTCAACGGCTGACATTTCCTCGCCGATGAGGGCCTGGAAAATCGCGGAATGTTCGCTGTCCACGGGCAGGATGCGGCTGTTGTTCTGCCGGGCGGTTTCCAGCACCAGCTGGCCTGCGCAGACCAGCGATTCCTTGTTGGCCAAGGCCAAGGTGCCGCCCTGCTCCAGCGCGGCAATGCCCGGCGCTAGCCCTGCGGCGCCCACGATGGCGGACATGGTCCAATCTGCCGGTCGGCTGGCAGCCTCGGTCACTGCGGCGGTGCCTGCCGCTGCCTGAACATCCGATCCGGCCAGTGCCGCGCGCAGCTCATCCAGCAAATGGTCATGGGCCGTCACAGCCACATCGGCCCTCAGGGCAATCGCATCCTTGGCCAGTTGTGCAATATTGCTGGCACCGGTCAGGGCCACCACGTCATAGCTGTCGGGCGCACGCGCGATCAGGTCAATCGTGTTCTGCCCGATGGAACCCGTGGCCCCCAGAATGCTAACCTTGCGCACCACGTTGATCAGCCAAGACCCGGAGGAAAGCCGATGAATTGCCCGATCACCAACAAGAACAGCGCGGCACCCAACATGCCGTCAAACCGGTCCATCAGCCCCCCGTGACCGGGAATAAGACTGGAGCTGTCCTTGACCCCCATCTTTCGCTTCATGCCGGATTCCGCGATATCCCCCATCTGCGAGGCCATGGAAAGCGCAATGGAGACCCCGATCAGCTGCAGGCCGACACCGAAATAAATCGCAAAGATCAAACCAACCAGGCCCGCGCCCAACCAGCCAAAGGCCGTGCCCGACCATGTTTTCTTGGGGCTGACCGCTGGCCAGAATTTCGGCCCACCGATCATCCGGCCTGCGAAATACCCGACAATATCCGTCACAACAACAACCAGCACCAGCCACAGCATCCAGCCAAAGCCCAGATCGTCGCGCACCTGCATCATGCCGTATCCGGCCAAAAGGATCATGCCCGTGAAGGCAATATAGATAGAGCGGTTCTGCTCAAGGTAGGCGAAACCGATCAGCGCCGGGGCCAGCAAGACGGGCAAGGCAAAGCCAACAGGCAGATAGATCGACAAAAAGACGGCCAAGCCGGTGACGACACCCAGTTGCAGCTGCAAATGCCGCACGCCGGGACGCAGCATCCCGACCAATTCCCAAACCATCAGCCCGCAGATCAGCGCGACCAGAACGTGAAAGACATGTCCACCCAGCGCAATACCAGCAAGGCCGATGACGACCATTGCGGCACCTGCCCCCATGCGGGCATTCAGATCATTCCATTGTTCCGCCATGTCTTCTTTAACCTTCTATGTCTTTACGCCGCCAAAACGCCGGTCCCGACCGCCATATGACGCGCAAAGCGCGCCGAATTCCGCCCGCGAGAAATCAGGCCAGAGAGTGTCGATGAATTCATATTCCGCGTAGGCCGATTGCCACAGCAGGAAATTGGAAATCCGCGCCTCGCCGCTGGTCCGAATAACAAGGTCCGGATCGGGTAAAACGTATGTATCCAAATACTTTGGCAGCGTTTCTTCATCCACGCAGTCAGGGTCCAGACGCCCGCTGGCCACATCTTGCGCCAGCCGATGCGTGGCGCGGGCCACCTCATCGCGGCCGCCATAGTTGATGGCAATGGTCAGATGCACCTTGGTGTTATGCGCGGTTGCATCCTCAAGTTCGTTCATCAGCTTGATCAGCTTGGCATCCAGACGCACCCTGTCGCCGATAAACCGCACCCGCACGCCCTGGTCACGCAGGTGGCGCATTTCCTTGGTGATATAGCGGCGAAACAGGCTCATCAGCCCGGCAACTTCTACCTGGGTCCTTTTCCAGTTCTCTGTCGAAAAGGCAAAGATCGTCAGGTATTTGACGCCGAAATCCGGGCAGGCCTCGACAATTTCGCGCACCCGTTTGGCACCGGCGTGGTGGCCGAACAGACGGGGCCGTCCCCGCTGGGTGGCCCAGCGTCCGTTGCCATCCATGATGATCGCCACGTGCCGCGGGCAGCCCTCAACGGTATCATCCACTGGCGTGACTTTGGTGTTCATGGATTTGTGATGCCGTGGCTGGCGGACATGGGGTGTTCTCCATCCGTGGGGTGCGGTGCCCAAAACGACAAGACCCTCTGCAAGAGGGCCTTGAGCACAGGTTAAACCTGCATGATTTCCGATTGCTTGGTCTCAAGCTGCTCATCCACCATGGCGATATATTTGTTGGTCATGTCCTGCACTTCGGATTCCCAGATCTTCTGGTCGTCCTCTGACATGCCGTCGGCCTTGCCCTTCTTGATCTGGTCCATCCCGTCGCGGCGGATATTGCGGATCGAAACACGCGCGTTTTCGGCGTAGGAACCGGCCACTTTGGTCAACTGCGTGCGCCGCTCTTCGTTGAGTTCGGGAATGGGCAGCATGATGATGGTGCCGTTCAGCTGCGGGTTGATGCCCAAACCGCTTTCGCGGATGGCTTTTTCGACTTTGCCGACCAGCGCCTTGTCCCAAACATTGATGGTGACCATGCGTGGCTCTGGCACGTTCACTGTGCCGACCTGATTGATTGGCGTCATAGACCCGTAGGCATCCACCATCACCGGTTCCAGCATCGAAGCAGAGCCGCGCCCGGTGCGCAGCGAGGCAAATTCAGTCCGTAAAGAGGCAATCGCCCCCTTCATACGGCGTTCAAGGTCGTCTGTATCCAGCATGAAATCGTCTGACATGGGTCTATCCTGTGGTCTTGCGCCGAACACGGCGCGATACTTTTTCTTTGTTAAGGGTATAGAACATCAGGTGTCAAAAACACCAGAACGCTTTGCACGGGTTGCCAAAGGCCTAGCCCTGCACCCGCGTATAGGTCCCCTCACCGGCCAATATGCCCTTGAAACCGCCCGGTTCATCCAGGGAAAAGACGATGATGGGCAGGTTGTTGTCACGGGCCAGCGCGATGGCGGAGGCATCCATCACACCCAGTCGCTTTTGCAAGACATCGTCGTAGCTGACCGTGTCATAGCGTTTGGCATCGGGGTATTTGACCGGGTCCTTGTCATAGACACCGTCCACCTTTGTGCCCTTAAAGATCGCCTGGCAGGACATTTCATTGGCCCGCAGGGTCGCAGCCGTATCCGTGGTGAAATAGGGATTGCCGGTGCCTGCCGCAAAGATGCAAACCCGCTTTTTCTCAAGGTGGCGGACCGCGCGGCGGCGAATATAGGGTTCGGCCACTTCGTTCATGGTGATGGCGGAAATCACCCGCGTGTGGATGCCCAACCCTTCCAGCGCGGATTGCATGGCCAATGCGTTCATCACCGTGGCCAGCATGCCCATGTAGTCCGCCGTGGTCCGTTCCATCCCCTGCGCAGACCCTTGAAGGCCGCGAAAGATATTGCCGCCGCCGATCACCATGCAAATCTCTACGCCCATATCATGAACGCTTTGGACTTCGCGGGCAATCCGCTCCACGGTGGGCGGATGCAGGCCAAAGCCCTGATCCCCCATCAGCGCCTCTCCTGAGATCTTGAGCATCACACGATCAAAGGACTTGGGGGCGGTATCTGGGGACATGGGGGCACCTTTCCGGTACAGGGTGTTTCGTTTGGGCGCAAAATGTCGCAAATGACGAACAGTTTCAATGAGTCCAATAGAGGGTGAGAAAAGAAATGCACATATCCGCCGCCCTGACCCAGGCCCTGAACGCGGTGCCCGCGGATCAGCCTGTGCTGATCGCGGGGCCCACGGCATCGGGCAAATCCGCGCTGGCCCTGCAGATTGCGGCCGCACAAGGCGGGGTGATTGTGAATGCCGATGCCTCGCAGGTCTATGACTGCTGGCGCGTGATCACGGCGCGGCCCTCTGCCGCCGAAGAACGGCAGGCACCCCATGCGCTTTATGGGCATGTGGGCGCACGCGACCCCTATTCAACGGGCCATTGGCTGCGCGAAGTCACGGCGCTGCTGGCCACGGGGCAACGGCCCATCATCGTGGGCGGCACGGGGTTGTATTTTGCAGCGTTGACCCAGGGGCTGGCAGAAATACCCGCAACACCGCCCGATATCCGCACCCGGGGGGATGGCATTGCGCTGGCTGATCTGCTGGCCACGCTTGATCCTGAAACCGCCAGCCGGATCGACATAAACAACCGCGCCCGCGTTCAGCGCGCATGGGAAGTGCAGCAGTCCACCGGGCGCAGCATGGCGGCATGGCAGGACGATACCGGCCCGCCGGTCCTGCCGTTGTCACAATGTCACCCTATCGCCTTTGACGTGGACAAGAATTGGTTGAACGCGCGCATCGCGCAGCGGTTCGATCTGATGCTGGAACAGGGTGCGCTGGCCGAAGTTGCCGCGCACCGCGACAGCTATGATCCCGCCCTGCCCGCGCACCGCGCCATTGGCGTGCCGGAACTGATGGCACATCTGGCCGGAGAGATCACTTTGGCACAGGCCAAAGAGGCCACAATCATCGCGACCCGGCGTTACGCAAAGCGCCAGCGGACCTGGATCCGCAACAAAATGGCAGATTGGCATAGGGTCAGCCTGAACTGACCCATAAATTATCAACCTTTTTGGCGCTATTTAGCCGTTTATCTCAGCCATAATTGCGATTATACGATGATTCATGCTTTCTGGCGTCACTGACATACACATCCGAAGCCTGAACCAGCTTGCCCAGGGGCAGGACTGGCGATTGCTGCTGGCCCATGATGTGCCACACCATCTGTTGCTTTGGATCACAAGGGGACAGGGGCGCGTATTGCTTGACGGTATGCGTCGGGGCATCGGGGCGCATAACGTGCTTTTCGTTCCGGCAGGATCGCTCTTTGCGCTTGATCTGGGCAGGCAAAGCATTGGGCAGGCCGTGTTGATCCCTGCCGGAACCCCTCTGCGCCTGCCGGAAATCCCGCGCCACCTACGGATCCGTGACGTTCACGTGCAATCCGAACTGACCGGCTTGATCGAGGCCGCCATGCGCGAAAGTCAAAGCACGCGTGCGTTGCGCGGCGATGCGCTTGAGGCCCATGCCGCCTTGTTGTCGGTTTGGTTGCGCAGGCAGATCATGCAGGACGAACATGTCCCCGAGCGTCGCAATGCAGCAGGCCGGCTGAGCAAGCGGTTTTGCGATCTGTTGTCCGCGCGGTATGGCAGCGGCGATGTCATGGCAGATTATGCCGCTGCCCTGGACGTCACGCCGACCCATCTGACCCGCGCGGTCAAGGCCGCGACAGGCAAGACCGCCTCAGATCTGTTGACAGAACGTGTCGTATACGAGGCCCGCCGATTGCTGGAGGAGACAAAGGAGCCCGCGCAGAACATTGCCCGTTTCCTGGGGTTCGGGTCTGCCGCCTATTTCACCCGGTTTATCCAGCAACACACCGGCCAAACCCCCAGCAAACTGCGCGGGCACGCGGGCTGAACACCACCTGAACATGCCGTTTCTTGGCCAAGATGTCGCTTTTGACCTTTTGGAATGTCGCAAAAATGATCTGTACTGGCGGTGCAAGACATTGACCTTATGCCCGCACTGGTGCCTGATAGCCGTGAGGGACGATTGTGGAGGGGAACAGGATATCGTCAGATATCATGGTCAACCCTTTGACTACTCAAACCGCATTGGACCTTGATCTGGAACGGACTTTCGTTTGGTTCAGAGCGCTACGCAGGCCGCAGGCCAAATAAGAAACGGTGGGGAAAACCCTGCCAAGCCACCAACAGGGGCGCTAAATGGGAATTTTTATCTTACGCCGGCTCGGTGTGATGTTGCTGACGGCGTTATGCCTGACGTTCATCGTATTCTGGCTGACCAATCTTTATCCAAATCTTGAAAAGCTCGCCAAGACCCAAGGCAACTTCCGCATGTCGGACGAGGCCGTTTCCTCGTATCTTGGGGACCGGGGATATTTGCAGCCCATGCCGGTGAAATTTGGCCAATGGCTGGGCGTGATGCCCGGTTGGGTGACCGAAAAGGACGACGGCAAGGTTTTCGGCCGTTGTTTCGTTGAAGGGACCCCGGAACAGGAACGCCCGACATTCTGCGGGATCATTCAGGGGGATTGGGGGTTCTCCACTGTCTTCAAGGATGATGTGGGTGCCACGGTGATGACAAGGCTGGCGCTGACCGGCAAGCTGATGCTTTGCGTGTTGTTGCTGATGGTGCCATCCGCGCTGATCGTGGGCGTTCTGGCGGGCATGCGCGAGGGGTCCAAGCTGGACCGATCGCTCTCGACCTTTTCGATCGCGACGACGGCGACGCCGGAATATGTGTCCGGTGTGATCTTTATCGCGGTGCTGGCCTCTTCCAAATTCGGGATTTCGCCGGTGCTGGCCGAATGGGGATGGATTGACAGCAAGACATTGTTCCTGGGCTCTGCGACCTCGGCCATGGCGGATGCCAATTTCTGGAACTTCTTTTTGCCAGTCCTGACCATCTCGCTGTATGGGATGGGATATATTGCGCGGATGACACGCGCCTCCATGGCCGAAGTCATGACGGCGCAATATATTCGAACCGCGCGCCTCAAGGGTGTCAAATTTTCGGATATCGTTCTGAAACACGCGCTGCGCAACGCGCTGATCGCGCCCTTCACGGTGATCATGCTGCAAATCCCCTGGCTGTTGAACGGGGTCGTCATTGTCGAGACATTGTTCAACTACAAGGGCTTTGGATGGCTCTTGGTGCAGGCGGCGTCGAATAATGACATTGAGTTGCTTTTGGCGGTCTCGGTCGTTTCTGTTGTTGTGGTTCTGGTGACCCAGCTGATCTCTGATATCGGCTATGTCTACCTCAACCCTCGCATTCGTATCTCTTAAGGGAGCATGGACATGGAACCATTGACATGGACGGGCTCTCTCTCAGGGCTGAATTTTATCTTTATCATCGTGGCAGGGCTTTTGGTGCTGTCAGTCCTGGCCTCCATCCTGGTGTCGCTCGTGCCGTCGTCGGACGCGCGTGCCGTGGGGGCGGATGGCAGTCTGGCCACCGACAAGGGGGCGGCCGGATTTATCAACATGCTGACCGGCTATCTGTTTTATGCCTTTATCGCCGTTGTCCTGGCCTATCTGGTGGGCGGCGTCATCATGGGGACCTCTGCGGGTATCTTTGGCGGGATGTCACGGCAATTCCTGCCGGTCTGGATCGCGTTGATCGTAACCTTCGCGCTCTCGATCACTTACAAGCGCAGGCTGGGGCTGTATGGCAAACTGTTCGACAGCACCGTGGGCATGATCGGCTTTGCCATCGTGATGTTCTGGGTGTTCACGGGCATCATGGGCGGTGTGATGGATCTGTTGATCACCCATGACAGCCTGAGCCAGGTGTCCGGCATGAAGAACAAGCTGCCCGGCACGCCGCTGAGCGGGGCCGAGGACGGCGACTTTGGCTGGTTTCTGCTGGGGGGGGACAATCTGGCGCGCGATGTCTTCAGCCGCCTGATCAAAGGATCCTGGGTCGTGGTGCAGATTGCGCCGATGGCCACGCTCTTTGCCTTTATGGTGGGTATTACGCTGGGCCTGCCTGCGGGATATTACGGCGGGCGTCTGGACACGGTACTGAGCTTTCTGGCCAACCTGATCCTCGCCTTTCCGGTTATCTTGCTGTTCTATCTGCTGGTCACACCCGAGATCGTGCTGACGGGCATACCCAACTATATGGCGGTCTTCCTGTTCATATTCCCGATCATCTTTGTGGCGATCTTGCTGAACTCGCGCTTCTATACCCAGCCGAGCCTGCGCACCCCGCTGCTGATCGTGGTGCTGGGGGTTCTAGGCTGGCTTTATCTGTCGCTGATCAGTTCGAACGGGGCGATTGTGGACACTGGCACCTACCGGATCCCCGGGCTGCCTGCGGTGCTGGATGGGTTCGACATTGATGGTGGTATACTGGTGGTCTTTGTGTCGGTGGTCTTTGTGAACTCGCCCACGGTGTTTCGTATCGTGCGCGGCCTCGCGCTTGACATCAAGACACGCGACTACGTGGCCGCCGCACAGACGCGGGGAGAAGGTCCGTGGTACATCATGCTATGGGAGATCCTGCCCAATGCGCGTGGCCCGCTGATCGTCGATTTTTGTCTGCGGATCGGCTATACGACCATCCTTTTGGGGACCTTGGGCTTCTTTGGTCTGGGGCTGGAATCCGAGAGCCCGGACTGGGGCAGCACGATCAACGCAGGAAGGCGTTTGCTGTCGCTTTATCCCCATGCGGCGATTGCGCCCGCACTTGCGCTGTTGAGCCTGGTGTTGGGGTTGAACCTGCTGGCGGATGGTCTGCGCGAGGAAAGCCTGCGCGATTGATGGAGAGACGTTCGGGGGCCCTGCCCCCGGACCCCCGGAAGTTTATTGGCAAGATGAAGCAGGGGACCTGCGCCCATCTTGCAACGAGGAGACAACATGGTGAAGCAAGCATATGACGGGCCGATCCTTGAGATCGACAAACTGTCGATTTCGTTTTTCACGAGGCTGCGCGAAATTCCGGCGGTGATGGATTTTTCTGTCTCGGTCAAACCCGGTGAAGCGGTGGGGCTGGTGGGGGAAAGCGGCTGTGGTAAATCGACTGTTGCACTTGGGGTGATGCAGGATCTGGGCAAGAACGGGCGCATTGTGGGCGGTTCGATAAAGTTCAAGGGACGCGATCTGGGGCAGATGTCGGACGAAGAATTGCGCGACATTCGCGGCTCTGAGATCGCGATGATCTATCAAGAGCCGATGGCCTCGCTGAATCCTGCGATGAAAATCGGGCGTCAGTTGATGGAAGTGCCGATGATCCATGCGGGCATGTCCGAAAAGGAAGCCTATGACCGCGCATTGATGGTCGTGACGGATGTGAAGCTGCCCGATCCCAAGCGCATTCTGGACGCCTATCCCCACCAGCTGTCTGGTGGACAGCAGCAGCGGATCGTCATCGCCATGGCGCTGATGTCTGAGCCGTCGCTGCTGATCCTGGATGAGCCCACGACCGCGCTGGATGTGACGGTAGAGGCGGCGGTGGTCGAATTGGTCAAGGACCTGGGCAAGAAATACGGCACTTCGATGCTGTTCATCTCGCATAACCTGGGGCTGGTGCTGGAGACCTGTGACCGCATCTGCGTGATGTATTCGGGTGAAGCGGTGGAGCGCGGCTCCATTGAGGATGTGTTCGATGAGATGCAGCATCCCTATACGCAGGCGCTGTTCCGGTCCATTCCGCTGCCAGGTGCCGACAAGAATGCGCGCCCGCTGATTGCCATTCCGGGCAACTTCCCCCTGCCCCATGAGCGGCCCAAGGGCTGCAACTTTGGCCCGCGCTGCGACTATTTCGAAGCGGGGCGCTGTGATGCGGGTGATATTGTCATGTCGGCTGTGCCGGGCAATGACCGCCATCACACGCGATGTCTGAAGTTTCAGGAAATCGACTGGAACGCACCGCTGGAGCTGGCGGAGGTCAAGACCAAGGGCGAGATCGGCGAAGTTGTTCTCAAGATGGACAAGCTCAAGAAATACTACCAGGTGGCGGCAAATGCGATGTTTGGCGGGGGTGACACCAAGGTGGTCAAGGCCAATGAAGAGCTGACGTTCGAGGCCCGCGAATCCGAGACATTGGCGATCGTGGGGGAATCGGGCTGCGGCAAATCCACCTTTGCGAAGGTTCTGATGGGGCTTGAGACGGCCACCGAGGGACAGATCCTGCTCAATGGTGAAAGCATCGGCGGGGTGCCGATTGAAAAGCGCACCACCCAGAATGTCGCGGATGTGCAGATGGTGTTCCAGAACCCCTTTGACACGCTGAACCCTTCGATGACGGTGGGCCGCCAGATCATCCGCGCGCTTGAGATTTTCAAGATCGGCAAGAACGAGGCTGAGCGCAAAAAGCGGATGCTGGAATTGCTGGACCTGGTGAAGCTGCCGCGTGAATTTGCCAATCGGATGCCACGGCAATTGTCCGGCGGGCAAAAGCAGCGTGTTGGCATTGCCCGCGCCTTTGCGGGGGATGCGCGGATTGTTGTGGCGGATGAACCGGTATCGGCACTGGATGTATCGGTGCAGGCGGCGGTGACCGATCTGTTGATGGAAATCCAGCGCGAGCACAAGACCACGCTGCTGTTCATTTCCCATGACCTGTCGATCGTGCGTTACCTCAGTGACAGGGTCATGGTGATGTATCTCGGCCATGTGGTGGAACTGGGCGATACCGACCAGGTCTTCTCGCCTCCCTATCATCCCTATACAGAGGCGCTGCTGTCGGCGGTGCCTATTGCCGATACGCGGGTCAAGAAAAAGCACATCGTGCTTGAGGGCGATATTCCTTCTGCGATGAACCCGCCGCCCGGTTGTCCGTTCCAGACGCGGTGCCGCTGGAAATCAGAAGTCCCCGGTGGGTTGTGCGAAACGCAGGTCCCGCCGATGCGGGTGTTGGCCGATGGCCACCAGGTCAAATGCCACCTGTCGGATCAGAAGTTCGCCGAGATGGAGCCTGTGATCGAGATCAATGTCGCCGCCGAATAACCCCGGGCGTGGCCCTGTATTGGGCCGCGCCCCTCTTGGCGACATCAGATTGGTCTGGTGGGTTGCGTTTAGCCCGTGAGGGCGTGGGTCTAATTGCCGCCAATGATGCGCACATAGTTGCGCGTCTCTTTGTAGGGTGGGACACCGCCGTGTTTTTTCACGGCACCGGGTCCTGCATTATAGGCGGCCAAGGCCAGTTTCCATGTGCCAAAGGTGCGGTATTGTTCCTTGAGGTAGCGCGCGCCGCCGTCAAGGTTCTGGATCGGATCCTTGGGGTCGACCCGCAGCAGGCGGGCCGTGGCGGGCATCAACTGCGCCAGACCGATGGCACCGGCATGAGAGACCGCAGCGGGGTTCCAATTGCTTTCTTGTTGGACAAGCCGCAAGAACAGATCGACAGGCACATTGTGCCGGATGGCCGCTTCTTTTGCGATGGGCAGGAACTTGCCCTTGTATTGGCCGCGATATTTGGGCGTCTGCCATTTTGTTGGCGTCACAACAGAAGGCGGCTGCAGCCGAACTGAGGATGAATATTGCTTGGCCGCGCGCGTATCGAGCAGTTTGGACTGCGATTTGAACAAGGCCTTGCGGTTCTTGGAGGACAGGACATCGGCCGCAACCGGTACCGCCAGCAGAGCGAGCACACCAAAGGTCGCAAAGGTAGCACATACTGTTCTTTTCAGCATCCTGTCGGCGCTCCTGCCCGTTTCGATTTGGCCGACTATACCAGAAATCAGGCCCTCTGCCAGACATAGATCAACCGTCTTGCCGGGGGCGTTTTGGATTGGGAACGGGATATACAGGCGGACAGGACACAACAGGATAAAGGGGCGTAGGGGCAAACTCGGCCTGAAAGGCTTCGTTAACCATGGTCGGGCCAAGGTTGGGCCGGTATAAGACCAAAATGAAGCAAGCGACCGGATTCGGTGGCCTACAGCAAGAGACTGACAGGGGATGTTATGGCTGGTTCAGTGAACAAAGTGATCTTGATCGGAAATCTGGGGCGTGACCCTGAGGTGCGGTCCTTCCAGAATGGCGGCAAGGTGTGCAACCTGCGCATCGCCACATCAGAGACGTGGAAAGACCGCAACACCGGTGAGCGGCGCGAAAAGACCGAATGGCATTCGGTGGCGATCTTTCAGGAGGGGCTGGTGCGCATCGCAGAGCAATACCTCAAGAAAGGGTCCAAAGTGTATATCGAGGGCCAGTTGCAGACGCGCAAATGGCAAGATCAGTCCGGTCAGGACAAATATTCGACCGAAGTGGTTCTGCAAGGCTATGGCGGCACTTTGACCATGCTGGACGGTCGGGATGGTGGCGGCTCTGGCGGTGGTGGCTATGACAGTGGTCCACAGGGCGGCGGTTATGACAGCGGTCCGCAGGGCGGTTATGACAGTGGCCCGCAGGGTGGCGGTTCTGGCGGCGGCGGTGGGTCGTCGCGTGATCTGGACGACGAAATCCCGTTTTGATGACACAACGGGCCTCTGTCAGGGCGTTGACGACATCGGACGCGACAGAGGCCCTTGTGCTTTATAATGAATTGACGGTCGGGCCAAAAGCTTTGGACCACTCCGCCTTTGCTGGCGTGATCCACCATCAGGGAACGACGGTTTACGGTGCATTTGACGGTCCCACCCTGACAGCGATGGTCACATTACATCTGTTGCCAAACGCGGTCTGGGATGGACGACCTTACGGTTTGATCGAGAACGTCGTCACCCGCCACATCTACCAAAGACAGGGTTATGGCCGTCAGGTCATGCAGACAGCCCTTGATGCGGCATGGGCTGCAGACGCCTATAAGGTCATGCTGATGACCGGACAGGGCCGTGGCGCTGCGGGCTTTTATGAAGCCATCGGTTTTTCGTCCAAAGACAAATTTGCGATGGTGATGCGCAAGGAATGACAGGCGGGCGTTGGATGAACGCCAACGCCGAATTCAAGGGCACGTCCCGCCTACGATCTGTCGCGCAATGCGTCCCGCAGCAGGTTCAGCACCACGTCTCGCGGCACATCCGAAGTGACAAAAGCCTGCCCGATGCCGCGCGCCAGGATAAAGCGCAACTGCCCGTCCACGACCTTTTTGTCCTGCCCCATCAGGTCCAGAAGGGCCTCTGCCGAGGGCAGATCGCCATCGATATCGGCAAGGTCGGTTTTCATCCCCATGGCGCGCAGATGGGCGCGCACGCGGCTTGGTTCTTCTTGGGCACATAGCCCCAGACGGGCGGATAATTCAAACGCCAGCGCACAGCCGATGGCCACGCCTTCACCATGCAGCAGGCGATCCGAATAGCCTGTCGCCGTTTCCAGCGCATGGCAGAACGTATGCCCCAGATTCAATAGCGCGCGATCCCCCTGCTCTGTCTCGTCGCGCATGACGATATCCGCTTTCATCTGCACTGAACGCTGCACGGCGGCTATTCTGGCACCCATGTCACCTGCGGACATGGCAGGCCCTTGGGTTTCCAGCCATTCGAAAAAGGACGCATCCCCCAGCAGGCCGTATTTCACCACTTCGCCGTAACCGGCCAGAAAATCGCGCGGCTGCAGCGTGCCCAGAACCGCCGTATCGGCCAGAACCAGCGTGGGCTGGTGAAAGGCCCCGATCAGGTTCTTGCCCTGACGGACGTTGATGCCGGTCTTGCCTCCGACCGAACTGTCCACCTGTGCCAGCAGTGACGTGGGGATCTGAACAAACCGCACACCGCGCCGCAGGATGGCCGCCGCGAACCCCACCAGATCACCGATCACACCGCCGCCCAGGGCGATGACCACATCGCGACGTTCGACCTTTTGGTCCAGCAACCAATCGGTGCAGCGCTCTACCGACGCCCAGCTCTTGGTGGCCTCACCGGGGGGCAAATGCAGCGCCTCAAGCGTGATGCCCGCAGACGCCAGCCCTTCGCGCAGCGCCTCCAGATGCAATGCGCCGACGGTTTCATCGGTGATCACGGTGACGCGTGGACGTGCCAGAAATGGTGCGACATGCCGGCCTGCCGCTGACAATAGATCGGGGCCGATCAGCACGTCATAGGCGCGGCCGGGCAAATCCACATGAACTGTTTCAGGCATCTGTTCGTTCCAATACATCTGTGCGCTGGGCCAATGTGGCGATGACACGCTCCGCCATGGTTTCAATGCTGACGCCGGGGTCGCATTTCACCGACAGGTCGGCCTGCCGGTACATCGGCAGCCGCGCCTCATAAAGCTGGGACAGCGTGCGCTTGGGATCGGATGTTCGCAGCAACGGTCTGGTGTCCTTGTGCCGCACCCGGTTCCACAACAGTTCCAGATCGGCGTTCAACCAGACAGAGACACCTTGCTGCGAAATCAGCTTTCGATTGCCCTCAGCCAGAAAGGCACCGCCACCGGTGGACAGGATTCCCTTTTCACTCTCCAGCAGCCGCGCAATCACTTCGGATTCGCGCTTGCGAAAGAACGCCTCTCCGTCGCGCTCAAAGATTTCCGGTACACTCAGATTGGCAGCCGCCTCAATTTCAAGGTCGCTGTCCAGAAACGGCACCCCGATACGGGCTGCAAGCGCTTTGCCAACTGCAGTTTTGCCTGCCCCCATCATGCCAACCAGCACGACCGTCTTTTTCAGACGATAAAGCGGGGTTGGGGCATTGTGATCGGCCATGGTTTGCTCAATTCCACTCATTTTCATGTGAATGACGTGATCTTGGCCAAAAGGCCATATATAGAATGAACAGGCAGCGCTAAAACAAACGGGCAGTTTTCATGGGTCGACTATTCAAGTTTCTGATTTTCTTGACAATTATAGGTTTTGTCGCGCTTGTCGCCTATGCCTATGTGGCACCTTTTTTTGGTGTCGAATTCGCCCCGTCCCCTGTCGAGATGAGACAGACAGTCACCCTGGGGACAGACTGAATGCGCCCAAACCGCATGCCTGCCTGGCCCAGCAGCCTTTTTGCAGCCGTGATATGCAGCAGCCTCGGCCCCACTGCGACGGCCCAATCACAGGTGGCCCAGAAAGAGGTTTCCCAAACAGAGATTCCCCTGTCGGTGATCGACTGGCTTGGGACACAGGCACCCGCCGCGCCGACGGCCAAGTTGCGACCAGAAGAGCCGCCGGTGACACAGACAGCGCTTGTACCAGACGTTGCCGTCCAGTCGCTGGGCGCGCCGGGTCCGCGCGAGATCGGGCTGGTGCCCCCCACCGTTACCGGCCTGCCTGTCCAGCTTTGGGCAGGCAGTGACCTGGAAAGCCTGAAGCGGCTGATTGCCCTGATGCCGGACCTGCATCTGCCCGCCGCCCAAGCGCTGCTCTATACGGTACTTCTGGCCGAGGCAGGTGCGCCCGGCGGCAAAGCCGACGCAGGCGATGCCCTGGCATTGGCCCGTGTCGAAAAGCTGATCGCCCGAGGGGCGCTGGACCCCGCCTTGTCCTTGATCGAACAGGCCGGTGTGACCACAAGCCCGCAACATTTTGACCTGTGGATGCAAATCAGCCTGCTGACAGGCACCGAAGATCGCGCCTGTGCGATGCTCTCGGCCTCTCCCTTTCTCAGTGCGGATTACGGGTTTCGCATCTTTTGTGATGTCCGGGCCAGGCGCTGGGAAAACGCGGCATTGATGCTCAACACCGCCCATGCGCTTGATCTGATCCCTGAGCCGCAATTGGCGCTGCTGGATCGTTTCATGGACCCCGACGCCTTTGAAGGGGAACCCACGCTGCCGCAGCCCCGTCAAATGGACCCGCTCAGCTTTCGATTGTTTGAAACCATAGGAGAGCCGCTGCCCTCCAGCACCTTGCCCCGCGCCTATGCGGTGGCCGATCTGCGTGATCTGGCAGGCTGGAAATCGCAGATCGAAGCGGCAGAGCGGCTGACCCGGGCCGGTGCCCTGCCCGACAATCGGCTTCTGGGCCTGTACACAGATCGTAAACCTGCCGCATCTGGCGGGGTATGGGACCGGGTGGCGGCCTTGCAACGGTTTGAAACCGCTCTGGGCTCGGGCAGTGTGGAGGCCGTGACCAAAACCCTGCCCCCCGTCTGGCAGGCGATGACAGAAGCCGCATTGGAAGTGTCCTTTGCCACCCTGTTTGCCGCCCCGCTGTCCGGCATCCCCTTGACCGGGCGCGCCGCAGCCATCGCCCAAGAAATACAATTGCTGTCGCCCGGATATGAAAATGCTGCCGCACAGATGCAAGACGACACAATCGTGGTGCGCGTGGCGTTGGGGCAATTGCCCTCTGCACGCCCCGCAGAGGTGATGCAGGCGGCCGTTTACGATGCCTTCAACGATGCGGCACCACGGGCCGACCTTGTCGCGATGGTAGCGCAGGACCGTCTGGGCGAGGCGATCTTGAACGTGCTTTCCCTGGCGCACAAGGGGGCGCGCGGCAATGCCCGGACCCTGACGGATGCCTTGGCCACGTTGCGGGCGCTGGGGCTTGAGGATACGGCCCGCCGGCTGGCGATCCAGACGCTCTTGTTGGACAGGTGACCATGCAGACCGATACCTTTCACTGGATATCCAGCTTTCTCGAAGCACAATCAGCAGAACTGGGTGCGGCCACGAACACCCAATTGGCCTATGGTCGCGACCTCAAGGATTTTGACGCCTTTCTGGCCGGCCGGGACCTGAATTTCGCGGATGCATCCCGCGCAGATGTAGAGGGCTATCTGGTCTATTGCGATGCGCAGGGCCTTGCCAAATCGACCCGCGCCCGCAGGCTTTCCGCGATCAAGCAGCTCTACCGCTTTGCCTTTGAGGAAGGGCTGCGCAGTGACAATCCCGCCATTCAGATCTCTGGCCCCGGTCTGGACAAACGCCTGCCGAAAATCCTGACCGAAGCCGAAGTTGACCTGCTGCTTGCGGCGGCGCGCAGCTCTGGCCGGTCCCGCAGCGATCAGCAACGCAATACCTGTCTGATGGAACTGCTCTATGCGACGGGCATGCGGGTCAGCGAACTGGTCAGCCTGCCCATCGCCGCCACAAGGGGCGACCCACGGCTCTTGCTGATCATGGGCAAGGGCGGCAAGGAACGGATGGTCCCGCTCTCGCCGCCTGCGCGCGAAGCCTTGGCAGTCTGGCTTGAGACCCGCGATGCGCTGGATGAGGAAAACCGCCTCGCCCGCAAGCCAGTGTCGCGGTTCCTCTTTCCGTCACGGGGCAAATCGGGCCACCTGACCCGGCATTGGTTCTACCTGTTGATCAAGGAATTCGCCGTCGCCGCAGGCGTGGAACCTGGCAAGGTCACCCCCCACACCCTGCGGCACGCCTTTGCCACGCATCTGCTGGCCAATGGGGCCGATTTACGTGCCATTCAGACCATGCTGGGCCATGCGGATGTGGCAACCACCGAAATCTATACCCATGTGTTGGAAGAGCGGCTGGCCGAACTGGTGCTGGAACGTCACCCGCTGGCCAATGACGGCCGGCGCAACTCTGCTGGCAAGATATCTTCTGATGGCCAGTAACCCCTGTGCAATCCATCCCGGTAGCCTTGGGGCAACCCGGCCTGCATCATGTCCTGTGCGGCCCCCTCCACGTCATAGGTCAGCCGCCTGATCTGCACCGCGCCCTCCTCCAGCAGCACATAGCGGGTCTGTTGACAGCCATCATGGGGCGGCATGCCGATCACGCCTGCGTTGATCCAGCGCCCCGTGCTGGTGGCCGCGACAAAGGGAATGCCACAATGGCCCGCAATCACGTGATCCACAGGTCCGATGGCCTGTCCGATCAGGGCTATTTCATCCTCAAGAACAGCAGCATCGGTGCCAGGCCAGATGAAGCGTGCGACATCACTGACCCCGCCGTGGATCACCGCATAACGCGCGCCTTGATGCACAAAGCTGATGATATCCGGCAAGGCCGCCATCCAGGCCTTGTCATCCCGGTTCAGCATCTGGCTGGCAAAACCATACCACCCCGCACTTAGCAGATCACAGGCAGAGCCCGCCTCGAACCCGCAGCCGCATTCCTGCGCGCCCTGCCCCAATTGGATTTCGCAATTGCCCGCAACAACCGCACAGCCAAGGTCACGCATCTGTGCCACGCAGCGCTGCGGCGCACCGCAATAGGCGACAATATCGCCCGTGCAGATCATCTGCTCCGGCCCCAGCCCAAACGCATCTGCCTCAGCAACCAACGCCTCAAGCGCCTGCGCATTGGAATATGGCCCCCCAAACAGCAAGAGCGGACCGTCCAAAATGCCAAGATCGCGATGCTTCATGCCGCAGTTGCCGTCCTTGCTCTTGAACGCGGGGGCAAGCCACCCCATAACCAAGTCTACACTTATCATAAGGACTTGAGCTCGAATGGAAACCGACCCCGTGGTGATTGACAGCGCTTTTTGGTTCAGCGCTGGCATTATCCTGTTTTTGCTGGTGTTGTCCGGCTTCTTTTCAGGCTCGGAAACCGCGCTGACGGCCGCCTCTCGCGGCAAGCTGCGGGCACAGGCAGACAAGGGATCCAAAGGAGCCGAGCGCGCGCTGAACATCACCGAAGACAATGAACGGCTGATCGGCTCTGTTCTGCTGGGCAATAACCTGGTGAACATCCTTGCCGCATCGCTGGCCACGACGATGTTCACCCGCGTCTTTGGCGAAAGCGGCGTGGCGATGGCCACGCTGGTCATGACCCTTTTGGTTCTGATCTTTGCCGAAGTCCTGCCCAAGACCTATGCCATCACCAATTCCGAACGCGCCGCATCGCTGGTGTCACGGCCTATCGGGATCGTCGTTCTGGTCTTTTCACCGGTCGTGGCGGCAGTCCGGCTCCTGGTCCGTGGCATCCTGCGCCTGCTCGGGGTCCAGGTCGACCCCGACAGCAACATCCTGGCAGTACGCGAAGAGATTGCCGGTGCCCTGCAGCTGGGCCATTCCGAAGGTGTGGTCGAAAAAGAAGACCGTGACCGCATCCTCGGCGCGCTCGATCTGCGCGAACGTGTGGTCGAAGAGATCATGCTCCACCGCTCGGGCATCGAAATGATCGACGCGGCATCTGCCCCGTCCGACATCCTCGAACAATGCCTCCAGTCCAACCATACGCGGCTGCCCGTCTTTCGGGATGATCCCGAAAACATCATCGGGGTGATCCACGCCAAGGACCTGTTGCGCGCCATGTACAAGCTGATCGGCGGACCGGATGGCGATGCAGCAGCCCTCAAGAAATTCGATGTGGCCAGCGTGGCGATGAAACCCTATTTCGTGCCCGAAACCTCCACGCTCGACGAACAGATGCGCCAGTTCCTGCGCCGCCGCACCCATTTTGCCCTTGTTGTGGATGAATACGGCTCGCTCCAGGGCCTGATCACGCTTGAGGACATCCTCGAAGAAATCGTCGGCGAGATCACCGATGAATTCGACCCCCACGCAGACCAGGAACTCCTGCCCGGCGAAGACGGCCATTTCTACGTGGACGGTGCCATGACGATCCGCGACCTGAACCGGGCAACCGATTGGTCCCTGCCCGATGACGAGGCCAATACCCTTGCCGGACTGGTGATCCACGAGGCCCAGATGATCCCGACCCCCGGTCAGGTCTTCAGCTTTCATGGCTTCCGCCTTGAGGTCATGGGCCGCGAGGGCAACCGCATCACCCAGCTAAAGATCAAACCCCTCTGATCCAGCCACACTGCCTGCTCTTTTTGGCCCTAAATACCTGCCGCACTCTCATCCGGGTCCCCCGCCTGGTTGGGGATACACCCTTTATCAGCCTGTCTGAAAAAACACCCTAGGCCCGCAGGCGCGCGCCCTTGGGATCAAAGGGCGGCTCTGCCAGCACAACCGCTTGGTGCGGCCGCCCCAGGACCATAACCTCGACAGTATCACCGGCCTGCACATCCTTGACAAACCCCAGGGCAAGCGACTGGCCCACGCAATAGCCATAGGCCCCCGATGTCACGCGGCCGACGCCCTTGCCGTCCTTGAAAATCGGCTCGCCGCCGGTGGCATCGGCATGTGACGCATCGGTCTGGGCGCTGTCCAGCGCCAGCACGACCAGCCGTTCGCGCAGCGGTCGGGCCAGCGTCTGTGCGACAGCGGCCTTGTTGAGAAAATCCTTGTCCATCTTGCACAGCCGGTCCAGCCCCACCTCCTGTGGCCAATATTCGGGGCTGTATTCCCGGCTCCAGGACCCATATCCCTTTTCAATCCGCAGCGACATGAGCGCGCGCGATCCGACAGGGCCGGCACCCAGATCGGCACCCGCCTCGACAAGGGCGGCAAAAAGGCGGGCCTGATCCTGGGCGTCGCAATGCAGTTCCCACCCCAGGTCGCCAGTGAAACTGACCCTCAGCGCCAGGCAGCGCAGGCCGGCAATCTCGATCCAGGCAGAACGCATGAAGGGAAAATCCGCCGTCGCAAGCGAGGCATTTGTCAGGCGTTGCAACAGGTCGCGCGACTTGGGGCCTGCCACGTTGAAGCCGCACATCGCCTCTGTGCGGCTTTCAAATGTCGTGCCTTGGGGCAGCGGCACCTGCTTGAAGAACCGCGTATGATAACGCTCGGCCATGCCGGACCCGATGATCCAGAACTCATCTTCGGCCAGACGGGTCACAGTGAAATCCCCCGCAATGCCGCCACGCACCCCGATCAGCGGTGTCAGACAGGACCGCCCGACGGCGCGTGGCATCGTATTGGCAAAGATTGCATTCAGCCATGCCTCGGCCCCCGGCCCTTTGACGCGGTATTTGGCAAAATTGGAGATATCGATGATGCCCGCATCTGTGCGCAGCATCTTGCATTCGGCACCGACCTGCGTCCACCACTCCTGACGGGTGAAACCTTCGGTCCGGTCCTTGGAACCTTGCGGATAGCCGTAATACAGCGGATGTTCCCAGCCATAATTCAGGCCAAAGACGGCACCCAGATCGCGCTGCGCACCGTAAGCGGGGCGTTGGCGCATGGGGCGGCCCGCCTCGCGTTCCTCATTGGGAAAGTGGATCTTGAAACGGTTGGCATATTGGTCGCCCACCCGCGCCTTGGTAAAGGCCGCATCGGCCCAGTCGCCAAAGCGCGCCATATCCCAGGCAAACATGTCATAGCGGGTTTCGCCCGTCACGATCCAATCGGCGGCCAGCAGCCCCATGCCGCCAGACTGCGAGAAGCCCGGAATGATGCCGTTACAGCAGAAATAATTCGACAGCTCAGGCACCGGGCCGAACAGAACATTGGAATCCGGCGACCAGATCATCGGGCCGTTGATCACCCGCTTGATCCCCGCCTCGCCCACGGCGGGCACGCGGTCAATCGCGCGCAACATGTTTTCCTCGATCCGCTCCAGGTCATCGGCGAACAACTCATGGCCAAAGCCCTGCGGCGTGCCCTCTTCGGCCCAGAACCGCATGTCCTTTTCATAGGCCCCGACCAGCAGGCCCTTGCCTTCCTGGCGCAGGTAATATTCCCCGTCGCGGTCCGCGACAGAGGGCAAGCGGCGGTCCATCTGTGCAATTTCAGCGATGGTCTCGGTCACGAAATACTGATGTTCGGTAGGTTGCAACGGCAGCTTCAGCCCCGCCAGAGCCGCAACTTCACGCCCCCAAAGCCCGGCTGCGTTCACCACCCATTGGGTGGCGATATCGCCCTTGTCGGTGCGCACGATCCATGTGCCATCGGCCTGCTGCTCGGTGCCGGTGACGGGGCAAAAGCGGATGATCTCTGCCCCGTTCTGGCGCGCGCCTGCCGCATAGGCGTTGGTTACGCCCGACGGGTCCACATTGCCGCCAGAAGGTTCGAACATGATACAGCGGATGCCGTCGAAATCCACCAGCGGATGCAGCGCTTCGGCCTCGGCACGGCTGACTTCATGGAAATTCAGACCGTAATATTTGGCCTTGGCCGCCTGCAGCCGCAACTGGTGTTCGCGCGCTTCGGTCTGCGCCAGATAGAGCGATCCGGGCTGGAACACACCGCAGCTTTGGCCCGTCTCGGCCTCCAGCGCGTTGTACAGATCCATCGTATAGTTCTGGATCCGCGTGATGTTGTTGTTGTCGTGCAACCCGTGAATATTGGCCGCCGCATGCCAGGTGGAGCCCGATGTCAGCTCATCGCGCTCCAGCAGCACCACATCTGTCCATCCCAGCTTGGTCAGGTGATAAAGGATAGAGCAGCCGATAACGCCGCCCCCGATGATGACGGCCTGAGCATGAGTGCGCATGAGTTGGTCCTGAACTGGGTTGCGTGCAGGCTGATCTGACCCGCGCCACGGGGTTCACGGTTGCCGGTTCGCGACATCTGGCGTCGCGCGCGTCAAACTGGGGTGATAAATCGGGCGTGGCTGGTCAGTCTGGGGCGGTCTCGGTGACCTTTTCGCGCAGCTCTGGCGTGGCGGATGCGGCGACGGCCTGCCAATCGGGGTCGTATGCGATGGCCTGGCGTGCCCGTTTGAGGTGCTCAAGGGCGGCGGCCTTGGCGGCAGCGGCCAGCCCTTTATCGGGATGGCGCATCAGCCCGGTCAGCACCGATTGCAGACGCATCTGAACCTCGACCGTCGACACCCCGTCACGGGCCAGAGCACCAAAGCCGTCCTCGATCAGATCAACGGGATCAAGGGGGCGAACATAGACATGGGGCAGTTTAACCTTCTGAGCGGTTTCCACTTCATCCTTGTACAGCGACAGAATGCGCCCGATCCGGCTGATCACGTCGATGGCTGTGCCGGGATCGTTCACGCCGGGTGACAGGGCCTTTGATGCCACCTCTCCCATGACCAGCAGGGCAAAACGCGGGTCCTGATCATAGGTGCGCAGATCACCAAGGTGCACGCAGCTGAGGATATTCTTTTGCAAGGCGTCCCAATCTTTCTCGCCGTCCCGCTCTTTTGCATCAGCGCTGTCTTTGGCATCCGCGTTGTCGACAACCATGATCAAAGGATCGTTTTCAAAGGCAAAATGCCCGATCGCCTTGATCATATAGAGGGTCACGCCAAAGCGCTGGGCGACCTCGTTCAGGGCTTCGGGATAGATTTGCTGAATATATCCGCTTTGCGTGGCGCAGACCGGTCTGGCCCTCTCGGGCACAGGCTCCGTCAACGGATTGGCCCCCAGGCAAGGCGTGTTCAGCCGTTCGTTGAACTGGTCACAGGCGGTTTTTTCAATCTGGCGTGTCACGTCAATCAGGCTGCCAAAGCTTTGCAGATGCAGCACCCAGCGCACCAGGTAGATCACGATGACCGCCAGCACGACCACGGTCATCAAGAACAGCACAAAGGCCCGTTGGTCCGCAAAAACCCCCATCTCGCGCAGGATGATCGCCAGCAGCGCATAGACATAGGCCCCGATAAAAACCGCCAGCGTGTTCTGGGTGGTGCGGTCCTGAATGATCAGACGGTGCACACGCGGCGTCCATTGGTTGGAGGACGCGCGATAGACCGACACCATTACTGTGAGGGAAAATGTCGTGACCGCCAGCATCGCATTGGCGATGATCTGCAACAACCGGTCCGCCGCCTGCCCGCCAAGGGATAAGGCCAATCTGGGCGGGACCAGATTTTCGATCAGCGGGGCCGCTGCCACCGCGACAAAGGCCAACAGGCCCATGATCGCCACGCGGATCCAAAGTTTATGGGCATATTCGCGGGCTTTGCGCAAAAGCGTGACGGGGGTGAGCAAGGACATATTCATATCACCACCTTAGCGCTGTTTTGCGGGCTGCAAAACGCCAATGCGTTGCAAATCAACGCAAACCAACGCACCGAAACGACACTTGCCGTCGGAAAAGAGCATGAGGCATCCCGCAGCACCATGCAGATTGCAGGGAACTGAAAGGATACATCATGCAAACACAGACAAGAGTGCTGGTGATCGGCGGCGGCGTGGTCGGCGCCTCTGTGTTGTATCATCTGACCAAACTGGGGTGGTCGGATGTCATGCTGGTGGAACGCTCTGAATTGACCTCTGGGTCGACATGGCATGCGGCGGGCGGGTTTCACACGCTGAACGGTGACACCAACATGGCAGCACTGCAGGGATATACCATCCGCCTTTACAAGGAACTGGAGGCGATCACCGGCATGTCGTGCGGTTTGCACCATGTGGGTGGCATCACCCTTGCCGATAACCAGGACCGGTTTGACATGCTGCTGGCCGAACGGGCCAAACACCGTTTCATGGGGCTGGATACAGAGATCGTAGGGCCCGAAGAGATCAAGAAGATTGCCCCGGTCACCAATACCGACGGGATCATCGGCGCGCTTTATGATCCGCTGGACGGTCATCTGGACCCGTCCGGCACCACCCACGCCTATGCCAAGGCCGCGCGTATGGGCGGTGCCACGATCGAAACCCATTGCATGGTGCAGGAAACCAACCAAAGGCCGGACGGCACATGGGATGTCGTCACCGACAAGGGCACGATCCATGCCGAACATATCGTCAATGCAGGCGGGCTTTGGGCGCGCGAGGTGGGGGCCATGGCGGGGGTCTATTTCCCGCTGCACCCGATGGAACATCAATATCTGGTCACCGAAAACGTCCCCCTGATCGAACAGATGATGGACAGCGGCCATGAGCACCCCCATGTGATGGACCCCGCCGGAGAAAGCTATCTGCGCCAAGAGGGCCGTGGGCTATGCATTGGTTTTTACGAACAAACCTGCAGGCCTTGGGCTGTGGACGGCACCCCGTGGAGCTTTGGTCAGGATCTGCTGCAGGATGATTTCGACAAGATCGAGGACAGCATCGCATTTGCCTACAAACGCTTTCCTGACCTGGAACGTGCGGGCATCAAGAACGTCATCCACGGCCCCTTTACCTTTGCACCTGATGGCAATCCACTGGTCGGCCCCGTGCCGGGGATGCGCAACTATTGGTCCGCTTGCGGTGTGATGGCTGGCTTTTCGCAGGGGGGCGGTGTGGGGCTGACGCTGGCGCAATGGATGATCGAGGGCGAACCGGAGCGGGATGTGATGGCGATGGATGTCGCGCGTTTTGGCGATTGGATCACGCCGGGCTATACGTTGCCAAAGGTGATCGAGAACTATCAAAAGCGGTTCTCCGTCTCTTACCCGAACGAGGAACTGCCCGCCGCGCGCCCCCATCGCACCACGCCGATGTATGATATCTTTAGCGGAATGGGCGCGGTATGGGGCCAGCAATTCGGGCTTGAGGTGGCCAATTACTTTGCCACCGGCGAGGATGAGCCGGATTACGAGACACCCTCCTTTCGCCGGTCCGATGCCTTTGCGGCCACGGGCCGCGAGGTGATGGCCGTCAGGCAGGCCGTCGGGATCAACGAGGTCCAGAACTTTGGCAAATACCGGGTCACAGGCCCCAGGGCCCGCGCCTGGCTGGACCGGATCATGGCAGGCCGTGTGCCGCAGGTCGGGCGGTTGTCGCTGACACCGATGCTGTCGGAAAAAGGCAAGCTGATCGGGGATTTCACCATGTCGTGCCTGGCCGAGGATCACTTCCAACTGACCGCGTCATATGGATCGCAAGCCTATCACTACCGTTGGTTTATCAACCACTTGGAGGACGGCGTTCACGTTGAAAACATCTCTGACCGGCGCACGGGATTTCAGATTGCAGGGCCAAAGGCGCGCGCGGTGCTGCAGGCTTGCACGCGCCACGATGTGACAGGCCTGCGGTTTCTGGATGTGGTCGAAATGACCGTTGGACAAAGTGCCTGTATCGTCCAGCGCGTCAGCTACACCGGGGATCTGGGCTATGAGATCTATTGCGACGCGATGGATCAACGAAGCCTGTGGAATACCCTTTGGGCCGCAGGGCAACCCCATGGCATGGTGCCCTTTGGCATGCGCGCGATGATGTCCTTGCGGCTGGACAAGTTCTTTGGCTCTTGGATGTCGGAATTCTCGCCCGATTATACGGCCGCAGAAACCGGGCTGGACCGGTTTATCAGCTTCAAGAAAACCACCGACTTTATCGGTCGCAGCCCTGCGGAGGCCGAACGCCTGCATCCTCCGGCGCGTCAATTGGTGGCCTTTGAGGTACAGGCCGATGACGCGGATGTGCAAGGCTATGAACCGATCTGGCTGGAGGGGGCCGTGGTCGGGTTTTGCACCTCGGGGGGCTATTCCCATTATGCGGGAAAATCCATTGCGCAGGGCTTTGTGCCGCGGGATCGCGCCAAGGCGGGACTGGCGGTAGAGATCGAGATACTGGGGCAGATGCGGCCCGCCACAGTGATCACCACGCCGCTTTTTGACGTCGATGGGGCACGTATGCGGGGCTGAGGTGACAGAGGCCATGATCTTGCGCTTTGCGTGCCACCCGTTGGCAGCGTAGGGTGGGCCCATGGACCACCGCGACCTGCCCATCATCATCCTTGCCGCTGGCGCGTCCTCGCGGATGCGCGGACGTGACAAGCTGATGGAGGAGATCGACGGCATGCCGTTGCTGCGCCAACAGGTGATCAAGGCGCGGGCCGTCACCCGGGGGCCGGTGCTGGTCACCCTGCCCCCGCCGCCCCATCAAAGGTATGATGCGCTGGACGGTCTGGAGGCAGACCTTTTGCCCGTGGCGGATGCCGATGAAGGCATGAACGCAAGCCTGCGCCGCGCCTTTGCCGCGCTGCCGGCCGATTGCACCCATGCGATGCTGCTGTTGGCTGATTTGCCCGATCTGACCGCTGATGATCTGGCGACGGTGGCGGATGCGGTGGATCTGGACAGCGCAACCTTGGTCTGGCGCGGCAGCACTCAGGCGGGGGCCATGGGCCATCCCATCGTGGTGCGCGCCGCGCTGTTTGACAGCTTTATCGCCTTGCAAGGCGACAGCGGTGGCCGGGAAGTGATGGCGCAGGCACAGGGACGAATCCTACCAGTTCCATTGCCCGCAGATCATGCCCGGCGCGATCTGGACACGCCCGAAGATTGGGCCGCTTGGCGCGCAGAGAAACATTAACTTATGCTGATAATATATTGATTTACCTAATTTCTTCTAGCGTCATAAGATGCGCCTCATGCGCCTTGAGTAAACGCCGTGCCGCCGAAAAATTCCGCAGCCCTCTGACATCTATCAAATCGGGAAACAGCTCAAGGATTTCTTCGCGCTGACTGCTTTTGATCCCGTCCATCGACTGTTCACCGGGTTGAAAACTTTCGGCCCATGCGCCATTGGCCAGGATCACCTCATGCTGGTCGAACAGGACATGAATATAGCTGACCTTTTGAACCGGCATTTCCTCAACTCCGTCAAGGCGGAACAGATGTTTGGCGGCCACCAGAACCTCGTTTTCGGCGAACATCATTTCGGCCAGTTCTGAGGCGATGAGCATTCGGTGGTTCGGGCTGACCATCATATCGCGATCCGGCACGCCGGGGCCCAATGCCCCTTTGCGTATCATGATGGGATAGTAATGCTGCATCCGGTGCAGATCCGTCCGGTTGAGATTGCGCCGACCGATCCAGCGGACCGGCCTGAGCCCGTTGTCACGGGTGATCACCATGTCCCCGACCTTGAGCTGCTGAATTGGCTTTTCGCCCCGTTTTGTGGCGATCAGCGTGCCCGGGGTAAAGCAAATGATGACCTCTTCGATCTGGCTATAGTTGGTCCGTCCCGTGATATGGCCCGCGTCGTTCAGGAATTCGATCCGGCCCGCTTCGGGGGCCTCTCTGATCAGCCGGTAAGTTCCGCGATCAATCCCCGTCAGGTCAATCCGGTCCACATCCAGACCATCAGCATCTTCGCCGCCCAGCAGGGTATGATCCCCTGCACCATCAAACACGAAAAGATCACTATCCGCGCCTCCCTCAACCCGGTCTGCGCCAAGTCCGGAAAGGATCGTATCCTCTCCTGCCCCGGCAAATATCTGGTCATTTCCGTCACCCCCACTGATGAAATCATTTCCGCCCTGGCCAAACAGGGTATCGGCACCTTCACCCCCCAAAAGCGTGTCATTTCCGGCCTTGATGGGTGTTTCAAACCCATCGGTGATCAGATCGCCAGAGAGGGTGAAACCTGACTGGCTTGACCGTGCCTCAAGCTCAAATTCAATGAATTCGCGATTTTCGAACTGGGCGGAAAACCATGCATCCTGATCCTCTGGCGAATTTGCTTGGGTGCCTTGGGCCCGGATCGCGGCGCCGCTTTGGGTCACGGCCAAAGAGGTGACATCAGCAGTAGAAAAGGCTGTGAAACTATCGGCATCAACGGTGACTGCTTCATGATCGCCGGGGCTGTTCTGGTCCAGATCATTGAAGGTTGCGGTGGAATTCAACGCAACCGCTTCGCCGGTTGCCGGGTCAAAAAACTCAAGCCGGAAGGTCGCGGTTTCGCCGACATATCTGCTCCTGCTCGCACTGTTGAGCAATATTTCAAAGCCGCGCCCCCCGGTCAGGTCAATCGGCATGCGACTGTCAGAGGTTGCCACCAGGATAAGACGGCCCCAGATGGCTGTCCCATCCGCAAGCTGTGCCACGTCGCGGTAAACCACGCTGTCACCGACCGAGGCATTGGTGCCCGTGTCCGCGACACGATTTGCGAAATCCAGGGTGATTGGTGTGGCATCACGGCCCTGGGCCGTGCCGACCCCGGCGTCACCATATAGCACATCATCGCCGGCTCCGCCGTCAATCAGGTCACTTGCCCCCTCACCCGACACAATATCCTGTCCATCGCCGCCAAAGATTCGGTCCGCCTCGGCCGTTCCCAAAAGCGTATCGTTGTTCGGTGTTCCATTGATATCGGCCATGGCAATTTCCCCTTTATCCAAACATTTCCCCTCAGTCCGCAGATCCCGCGAAGGGATCTACGCCAGAAAAGCCTACGCTTTGCATTGCCATGCGGCATGCGCGCTTGCGGATAATCAGGGGGACATATGGATAGGGTTGCTATCCCTGCGCTGACAAATCAGGTCCTGCGCCCTTTGGGATCGGGTTTTGCATGCGGTCCGGAACGACCGAAGCGGGACAGTTTCCTGCCCCGCTTCTTGTCTGTTCGTGGTGATACGCCCCGAACACACAGCTGCATATTTCCAGCGCGCAGCCCCCTGCGCGCGTATCTGTTTTTGAAACCCAGGTGTTACTGAGTGATCAGCTTCGCCTCGTGCTTTTTCAGCGAGCGGCGGGCAGATGCATAGGCGTTGATGCCGTCCTGTGTGGCCAGTTCCGGGAAGAGTTCCAGAATTTCCTGACGCTGGGCATTGCCGATACCTGCCAGGGACATGTCACCGGGCTGAAAGCTTTCGGTCCATGCGCCATCGGACAGGATGACCTCGTGCTGATCGAACATGATGTGGATATAGGTCGTTTCGGACACATCCACGATATCGACGCCTTCCAGACCGGTCAGGTGCTTGGCCGCGACCAGAACCTCGCGCTCTTCGAAATAAAGCGCGGTCTTGTCATTGGCCACCAACACGCGGTGGTTTGGAGAGACCATCATGTCACGCTCTGGCAGATCATTGCCCAGGGCACCCTGACGGATCAGCACAGGCTTGAGATGCGCGGCCTTTTCCAGTTCAGCACCGGACATGGCGCGCGCGCCGACCCAGCGGATTTCCTGAATGCCGTTGTCACGTGTGATCACGCGGTCCCCAACCCGAAGATCTTCGACGCGGCATTCGCCCTTGCGTGTCGCGATCATGGTGCCGGGTGTGAAACATGGCACGATGTTTTCGATCTCGACAAAGGACAGGCGACCCGCAGCTGTGCCATCGGCTTCGAAGTAGTTGACGAAGCCATCTTCGCGGTCAGCAGAGGTATATTCGATCTCGAACCGGCCACCGGTAGGGGCAGAGCCCCCAAGCAGCAGCGTATCGAAATCAACCGGGCCTGAACCGCCGTCGATCACGTCGCCTGCGTTGACGTTAAAGAATGTATCCTGACCGGCACCGCCTGTCATGGTGTCGTTGCCGGCACCGCCATTCAGCGTGTCATCGCCCTGCGCGCCTTGCAGGTCGTCGTCACCTTCGCCACCCGAAAGGGAGTCGTTATCGCCGCCGCCATCAAGGACATCGTTGCCGTCGCCACCCAGCAGGGTGTCATTGTCCAGATTGCCGCGCAGCGTGTCGTTGCCGGTGCCACCATCCAGAGTATCCGTGCCCTGACCACCGTCAATGCTGTCGTTACCCTGACCACCCATGAGCGAGTCGTCGCCGGTGTTCCCGTCGATGAAGTCATCGTCGATCTGGCCATCAATGGTGTCATTGCCCGACCCGCCGAACAGCGTGTCATCGTCATCTGCACCATAGATCAGGTCATTGCCGGCACCGCCTTCGACATAATCGCGCCCATTGGTCGGGTTGCGGTCAGGCGAGAAGGGAGACGCAGGTGTTGCCTCATCTGTGATATCCACCAGATCGGGGATCAGGTCGGGGTCATTGCCGGCATAGATCGTGTCATTGCCGTCGCCACCCTCAATCGTGTCGCTGCCTTCGCCACCGACGATCCGGTCATTGTCTTCGTTGCCCTGGATGCTGTCATTGTCGATGCCGCCATCGATCACATCGGCACCGGTGCCCCCAAAGATCGTGTCACGGTCATCGCCTGTGCTGATGGTGTCATTGCCGTCACCACCACGGACCAGGTCGCGGTCATTCTCAGGGTCCGCGTCAGGCGCATAGCCCAGCGGGTCCGTGCCAGGTGCAAAGGGATAGCCGGAATCTGGTGCCAGATCTGGACCTGATGTGTTGATCACATCATTACCTGCGCCGCCATCGACCGTGTCGCGACCATCACCACCATCGATGGTGTCATTGCCAGTCTCGCCCATGAGGCTGTCGTTGCCGTCGCCACCGTCGATGCTGTCGTTGCCTTCACCAGCCATGACGGTGTCGTTGCCGTCACCGGCGCGCACGATGTCGTCATTCGGGGCCTGACCCGGCAGCAGGGCATCGTTGCGGTCGATGAAATCGCCGTCAGGATCGCCAGCATAGGCGGGATCAATCTCATCATTGCCCGGCGTGCCGTCCACATAGCCATCCCGCGTGGGGGTATCGCCCACATTGACGGTCAGAACCGCGTCATCGGTCAAACCGTCGGGATCGCCTGCTGGGCGGTCCGATACGGTGTAGTTGATCTGGGCCGGGCCGGTAAAGCCTGGCGTGGGAGTAAAGTCCAGCGTGCCGTCGGGATTGATGGCAACGATGCCGTTCGGGCTTGTCGCGCTGACAACGCGCAGCGGATCACCATCGACATCGGTGTCATTCGCCAGAACGGGAATGTTCTCGATCGGTGTGTCCAGTGGCGTGCCTGCGGTATCGTCCAGGGCCACGGGCGCGTCATTGACGGGCGTCACGGTGATCTCAACCAGACCCTCATCGGAATTGCCGTTCGGATCTGTGACTGTGTAGGTAAAGGATGTATTGCCGTTGAAATCGGCATCTGGCGTGAAAGTCACCGTGCCGTCGCCGTTGTCGACAACGGTGCCGTTCGGGCTGACGAAATTGCCGATGGTCAATTGATCGTTCGTGTTATTTGGGTCCGTGTCGTTCGACCGGATGTCGATGACGATGGATGTGTCCTCATCTGTCAGCGCGGAATCGTCTACGGCTGTGGGGCCTTCGTCGGGTGCCTTGGCGTCGTCAAACACCAGGTTGTCGATCGCGCCTGAGCCGGGCAGACGGACTTCCATCCGCGACACGCCTTCGACGTTAAGCTGAACGAAACGTTCGCCGCCATCGGCGGTTGGATCAACAAACTGGTTGCTGATGACATTGCCGCCCGCATCGTAAAAGATCATCCGGACGCCTTCGCCGCCGGTCTCTTCGATGTCCTTGAATGTCAGGGATTTGATACGCACCATATCTTCGAAATCAAAAAAGATGCTGCCGCCCGCGTCGCTGTCATCGGGATCTGAACTATCGCCGTCTTGTGAAATGATCAGCAGGCCATTAAGCGTGTCGGACGCCAGATCAGTGTCATCCCCTGTGGGATTGTTGCTGTCAAAAATCATCGCCTTGTTGGTGCCACCTGGGTTGGCAACAGCGGAAACGGTCACGCCGTCCGTGGACAGATATTCGTCATCGATGACGGTGCCGGCAGGGAATGCATTGAAATCAAGTGTTCTGATCATCGGATAATCTCCTAAGCTTAGTTGCGCGCGGCGCGCAACGCGGCCGGTGTAATAGATGGTGCGGAATGTGTGAAAGCAGCAGTAAACGCGACGTGCATCGGCATTGGCCCGGCAGCGGTCGGAAGTGGTGATAAGGCCACAAATGTCATTTCGTTTACTCCAGTCAAACTCTCACCCCGCAGGCACGAAATCGGCAAAGGGCGACACACACAAACACCAACATTTGGGGAGAGCGTCATAAAGACAGCAAGCGCCCGACAACATGTCGCGACAGCTCCGTATATACGGTCACACATTGTGCAGCGTACACACGTCCCCCGTATCCTAAGATACGCGATAAGTGTGGCCGCCCCCTGACCTTCAAACATGCCCCCCAGTTGGGCAAGACCATAGATACCCACCCGATTGGATCGAACAAAGGGAAAAATGTTTGAAAATTGGCAGATCTGGTGGCTTCAGGCCTCAAAGGGATAGGTATTGCTATCCGATCGGGGCCTGCAATCGGAGGGATTGTTTCCAGATCGAATGGGTTTTCATTGGGTGATTACGATGAAAACAACAGTTTATCAGGCCGCATCCCCTGAAACGCCGGTTGTGACCCTGTGCCATTATGCCAATTAGGGAAACAGTGCAGCTGGCAAATCGCAGGGAAAACCTTCGCCTTATTCTTGCCCAAATGTAAAAACGCGCGTTCCCAACTTGGAACCAATCTGTGAAATCGGGTCTTACTGGTTCAGTATTCTGGCTGAAATAGTCACAATTAATACGAATCAAAACGCAACTTTAGGGAATCCTGCCCGCGCCGATGCCCAAAATGCCCACAATCCCGCAATCCGGCCTATTCGCACAGAACTGCCGGGGCCGAACGGTGCAATCGCCCGGTTCCTGTGTCGTCAAAACTTTATGAAATGCGGCTGATCCGAGGATCAGTGGTACCCAAGGCCGGACTCGAACCGGCACGCCTCGCGGCGGGGGATTTTGAATCCCCTGCGTCTACCATTCCGCCACTTGGGCACGTAGCAGGTCTCTAGCCTGCATCGTAAGCACCGGCAAGAGTATTTTGCACCCTCTTTGGCCTATGACTTGACCTTGGTTGTGTGACGTGATGTTGCAGGCATAAATGAACAACAATGGTCAGCAGATGTTAAAACGCCTTTATGACTGGACACTGAGCCTTGCCCAGCACCGCCATGCGATCTGGGGCCTGGCGATTGTGGCCTTCATGGAGAGTTCGTTTTTCCCGATCCCGCCGGATCTGATCATGATACCGATGATCATCGCCAGACCACAAAAGGCGTTTTTGATTGCGGCCGTCGCACTGTTGGCATCCGTATTGGGCGGTTTGCTGGGCTATGCCATCGGCGCATTGGCCTATGAAACCATCGGGCAGCCGATCTTGCAGGCGCTGGGCAAGGCCGCTGCAATGTCCGAATTTTCAGAACGTTTCAATGATATGGGATTTTGGGCCGTTCTGGTCGCGGGGATCACGCCTTTCCCCTACAAGGTCATCACGATCATGTCGGGCTGGACGGCCATGCCCTTGGGCGTCTTTATTGCCACCTCTATTCTTGCCCGGGGACTGCGGTTCTTTATTGTGGCGGGGTTGCTGTGGCGTTTTGGGGAACCGATGCGCGATTTTATTGAAAAGCGGTTGGGGTTGGTGTTCACCGTCTTTGTTCTGCTGCTGTTGGGTGGTTTCGCCTTGGTGAGGTTTCTATGAATAGCAAAGCACTGGTGATCATTGCCGGTCTGGGATCGGCCGCCTTGCTCTTGGGCGCTTACGGGTTCGAGCATATCGGCGGGCTGTTGCCCTGCAAGATGTGCCTGTGGCAGCGCTGGCCCCATGGAATCGCGATCGTTGTCGCGTTCATCGTTTTGCTGGGCCACAAGCGCAACATTATCTGGCTGGGCCCGATTGCCACCGCCACCACGGGCAGCATTGGCGTGTATCATGCCGGTGTTGAATGGAAATGGTGGGCCGGTCCCACATCGTGCAGTGGCGGCGGCGCGGATCTGGGGGCCATGGACGGAGGTGCACTGCTGTCGTTGGATACGCCAACGGGTATTATCATGTGCGACGAAATAGTCTGGCAGTTTATGGGCATGTCCATGGCGGGGTGGAACGCGATCTTTGCCTTTGGGCTGACAGCAATCTGGATCATGGCTGCGCGCCGCGCCTAACCCGCCTTGCGGGTTTTGAGCAGCAGGTTCGTCTCGCTTGCGACGATGCCGTCAAGGCGTCTGATCCGGGTCAGGGCCGCGTCAAAGGCCTCAAGCGTGTCGGTGCCAATCTCAACGATGATATCCCAGCGGCCATTCGTGGAATGCACGGCGCGGATCTCGGGAAAACTGCCAAGTTGGCGGGTGATCCTTTCGGTGCCGCGCCCTTCGATCCCGATCATCATCAGTCCGCGCACGGGGTCGCGCATCACGTCGGCGCGGGTCAGCACCGTAAAGCCCACAATATCCCCCCGTTCCTGCAGCCGCGCGATCCGCGCGCGCAGCGTTGTACGCGACGTATCCAGTTGCGCTGCCAGATCAGACAGGGGCAGCCTGGCGTCGTGCCGCAGGGCTGAGATGATGCGGCCATCCAAATCGTCCATAAATCCCTCCGATATGACCATTTTAAATCCGATATGGACACTTATATAGGTTGTTGGTGACCAAATAAACCAAATAGAACAGACCAACTTCGATCAAAAGGACCAGACATGACACAGCAGCATTGCATTCTTATCGGCGCACCCATGGATTGCGGCAAAGCCCGCAAGGGCTGTCTAATGGGGCCTGATGCTTACCGGACCGCCGGGCTTGGCCCCGCGCTGCAAAGCCTGGGCCATACCTTTGAGGATCGCGGCAATGTCGCCCCTGCCCCTTTCACCCCAAAGGACCACCCCCGTCTGGTCGCGCTTGAGGAAACGATTGCCTGGACCACCAGCCTTGCCACAGCCGCACAGAACGCTTTGGCCGATGGCATGCCGATCTTTATGGGCGGCGATCACGCCCTGTCGCTGGGCAGCGTGCTGGGTGCTATGCGCCATGCGGAAAAGGTCGGTCGGCCCTTGTTTGTCTTGTGGCTGGATGCGCATACCGATTTTCATACGCCCGATACGACCGACAGCGGTAATCTGCATGGCACCCCGCTTGGCTATGTGACGGGCCGCCCGGGGTTTACCGGCTTTCCCGTGATCACCACCCCGGTGCCGCATGAGAATGTGGCCATTATCGGACTGCGCTCTGTCGATGCGGCGGAACGGGCGGCGATGCAGGACAGTGCGATCACCTATGTCGATATGCGCGAGATTGACGAAACCGGCATCGCGCGGCCACTGTCCAGCTTTCTGGACAAGGTCGCGGCGGCGGATGGCATGCTGCATGTTTCGCTGGATGTTGATTTCCTTGATCCTGCCGTGGCCCCGGCCGTGGGGACAACGGTGCCCGGTGGTGCGACGGTCCGCGAGGGTCATCTGGTCATGGAGATGCTGCACGACAGTGGCCTGATGACCTCACTTGATCTGGTCGAATTGAACCCGTTTCTGGATGAACGCGGGCGCACCGCCACTTTGATGGTCGATCTGGCCGCATCCGCATTGGGCCGTCGCGTCTTTGACCGGCCAACGCGGGCCTATTGAAAGAACATATGATGACCAACACGACCCCTTCCGCCAAGGCGCTGGTGCCTTTCGTATCCGTCGATCACATGATGAAACTGGTGCATCACATCGGCATCGAAGAGATGCTGCGCGGCATCGCCGATTATATCGAGACGGACTTCAAACGTTGGGAGTTGTTTGACAAGACCCCGCGTGTGGCAAGCCATTCTGACACCGGCGTGATTGAGCTGATGCCGACCTCGGACGGTGATGTCTATGGGTTCAAATATGTCAACGGGCACCCGTCCAACACCGCAGACGGGCTGCAGACGGTCACGGCCTTTGGCCTTTTGGCGGATGTGGCGACCGGCTATCCGGTGTTGCTGAGCGAGATGACATTGCTGACCGCCCTGCGCACAGCGGCGACATCGGCGCTGGTGGCGCGGGTGCTTGCCCCAAAGGGATCGCGGGTCATGGCAATGATCGGCAACGGGACGCAGTCCGAGTTCCAGTCGCTGGCCATGAAAACCATCGCCGGGATCGACGAGGTGCGCCTTTATGACATCGACCCTGCCGCCACGGCGAAATGTGCGGCCAACCTTGCGGGGCAAGGGTTGAAAGTGGTGTCCTGCACCTCTGCCCAGGACGCCATGCTGGGTGCGCAGATCATCACCACCTGCACAGCGGACAAACAATACGCCACCATCCTGACCGATAACATGGTCGGTGCCGGCGTGCATATCAACGCGATCGGCGGGGATTGTCCGGGCAAGACAGAGCTTGCCCCGGCCATCCTGCACCGGTCTGAAATCTTTGTCGAATACCCCGAACAGACACGGATTGAGGGTGAAATTCAGCAAGTTGCGGCAGATCACCCCGTTACCGAATTCTGGAAGGTGCTGACCGGTCAGGCCAAGGGCCGCCGCGATGATCAGCAGATCACGCTTTTTGACAGCGTGGGCTTTGCGATCGAAGACTTCTCGGCGCTGCGCTATGTCAGGGACCAGATCGCAGGCACGGGGCTTTTCCATCCGCTGGACCTGTTGGCAGACCCTGATGACCCCCGCGATCTTTTTGGCATGTTGCAACGCGCCAAGGCCTGAGGGTGCCAGCGCTGCAGGCTAATGGCCGTCAGCCCTGATCTGGCCCTGCGGTCACGTCATATCCATAAAGCCAGTCAAATGCCCCGATCATCCGGCCGGGGGCAAGGGTACTGGCAAGCCGCAGCCCCATATGTGCAGCCGTGCGCAGCAGGCCCGGATGCAGATGATAGCGGGCTGCGTTCTTTTCGGCGGCACGGACCACACGGGTGACCCGCGCGATGCGCGTCTGTTGGTATCGCGCCAGCCCATCGCCCCTGCCGCTGGTCGCGGCCCTGGCCAGCGCCCAGGCATCCTCAAGCGCCAAATTGGCCCCCTGTGCCAGAAAGGGCAGCGTTGGATGCGCGGCATCCCCCAGCAAGGCGACACCCTCCTTGTGCCAGCATTGGGCCACAGGATGCAGATGCAGCCCCCATAGGGTGACCTGCTGCACCGCCTGCACCATCTGGGCTACAGGCCCGCCAAATTCAGCAAAAGCGGCACATAGATGCGCGGGATCATCCGCGTGGTTCCAGCCCTCGGGTGCCCAATCTGTGCGTTCCTCGACGGCCACAAGATTGATCAGCTGCCCGCCGCGCAAGGGATAGCTGACCAGATGCCGCCCCGGTCCCATGTGCACATGCGCTTCGGGCGGATGGTTGATGGTATTGGGGATCGTGGCACGCCAGGCCACCTGCCCTGAAAACGCCGCGACATCAGGCCCGTTCAGTACTGGTCGCGCCACAGAATGGATCCCGTCCGCCACGACAACCAGTTCCGCCCTTTGGATGCGGCCATTGGCCATCTGAACCTGCGCAATGGGACCGGGCCTGACGCTGGCCACCTGTGCCCCCATCTCAAAGGTCACATTGCCGCGCTTTGCCGCGCCCGCCAGCATGTCAATCAGATCAGCACGGTGGACAAAGTAATATTTCTGCTCAGGTCGCAGCCGGGCAAGGTCCAGCCGCGCCACTGTGGCCCCATGCCTGAAGTCGCGCAGGACCACCGCCTGCGCCTGAACGGCAGATTTGGTTTTCAACGCCGCCTCCAGCCCCAAGGCACGCAGAACCGCAAGGCCATTGGGGCTGACCTGCAGCCCGGCCCCCACTTCGCGCAGGGACTGGGCCTGTTCCAGCAATGTCACCGCAACACCGCGCCGGGCCAAAGCGGCGGCCGTCGCCAGCCCGCCGATCCCACCGCCGACAACAATCGCATTTGAGATACTCATTCTTTTTCCTTGCTGCCCAGCCCGACACCGCAGCGCCGCGTGTTTTACACGTTTTATTCACCGACAAGCGAGTCTTCCGCCCCAAAGTGGCGGCATAAAAACAAAAACGCCAGAGGAGAGCCCCTGGCGTTTCGTATTCTTTGCCTGCGATGCGATCAAACAGATCAATCGTCGCGGTGCACTTTCTCGCGGCGCTCGTGCTTTTCCTGTGCCTCAAGGCTCATCGTGGCGATGGGCCGGGCATCCAGACGCTTGAGTGAGATCGGTTCGCCCGTCACAGAGCAATACCCGAATTCGCCCTCTTCAATGCGGCGCAACGCGGCGTCGATCTTTCCGACCAGCTTGCGTGCACGATCACGGGTGCGCAGCTCAAGCGCGCGATCGGTTTCTTCTGATGCGCGGTCTGCAACATCCGGAATATTGCGTGTGCCGTCCTGCAACCCCTCGATGGTGTCGCGGCTGCCCTCAATCAGTTCAGCTTTCCAATTCAGCAGCTTGCGGCGAAAGTATTCGATCTGCCGATCATTCATGAACGGCTCGTCCTCAGCCGGATAATATTCATCCGGCAGGAAAACTTCCTGTTTCATAGTTTGTCCCTCAACAGTTTTTAGTCCTGGCATTCGAGACACGTCTCCCCGTGTTCGTCCCTGCCGCAGCGTCTATCCTAGCGTTGGCGAATTGTCACTACACAATCCCTTTGATTTTTGGTTAAACAGGCCAACATGCATGGTCGAGTACAGGATTTATATTCAAGATGAAATTTCAAGGCACCGCTGATTATGTCGCAACAGACGATCTTACCATCGCTGTAAATGCGGCGGTAACGCTGGAACGGCCCCTGTTGGTCAAGGGCGAGCCCGGCACCGGCAAAACGGAGCTGGCCAAGCAGGTGTCAACGGCCCTTGGCCTGCGGATGATTGAATGGAACATCAAATCCACAACCCGCGCGCAGCAAGGTCTGTATGAATATGACGCGGTCAGCCGCCTGCGCGACAGCCAGTTGGGCGAAGAACGCGTGCATGACGTCAAGAACTACATCCGGAAAGGCAAGCTTTGGGAGGCTTTTGAAGCTGACGAGAAAGTTGTCTTGCTGATTGATGAGATCGACAAGGCCGATATCGAGTTTCCCAACGACCTTCTGCAAGAGCTCGATAAGATGGAGTTCTACGTCTATGAAACGGGCGAGACGATCAAGGCCGACAATCGTCCCATCGTCATCATTACATCCAACAACGAAAAGGAACTGCCCGACGCCTTTCTGCGGCGCTGTTTCTTTCACTACATCCGCTTTCCCGAGATGGAGACACTGAAAAAGATCGTCGAAGTCCATCATCCGGGGATCAAGGAAACCCTGCTGACCACGGCGCTGACCCAGTTCTACGAGATCCGCGATCAACAGGGGCTCAAGAAAAAACCATCCACGTCCGAGGTGCTGGACTGGCTCAAGCTGCTGCTGGCCGAAGATCTGGATGCGGCTGATCTGAAAAAAGACGGCACATCCGCCCTGCCCAAGCTGCATGGTGCCTTGCTCAAGAACGAGCAGGACGTGCATTTGTTTGAACGGCTGGCCTTTATGGCACGCGGTCAAAGGTAGCGATTTGCCCTGTCCGTAAAGGGTTTGTGCCTCTGCGCGGCCGGACATTGGCTGCGCAGACAACTGCCCGACTGGCGCGTCAAGAATGGCCGCCAGTTTGCGCCTGCGCATCTTAAATGCTTGCCACATTACGAAAAATATGCCCCTAATATGTCTCAATTGCTCCCTAGAATGGTCCGGAACAAAGGCGATAAGAGCTGAAATCCAACGCTCAAAAGGGCAGGCAAGCAGTTATGACAGTTAAATCGTTTGGTTCTGTGCACGCAATTGGCGCGATGGCAGATCAGTTTTTTGCGCCAAGACTTTCAAACAACAATCAGGTGGCATCATGAAAGCGCGCAGTGTCCTTCCGCTTGTGCTTTTGTTGAACGCCTGTGTCCCTGCCTCGCAGCCCGATGTCGCGACCAGGGCCAGCTTTGCGCAGAGCGATCTGCCTGCCATGAAAAGCTTTGCACAGAGCAGGCCTGCGGCACCGCGCAAGTCCAACAATGATCTGGCCCTGGATTTCATCGAACTTTCCTTTCAAATGGAAAGCGGGCGCAGGTTGCCTGTGCTCACAAGGTTCGAGACGCCCATTACCGTGCGCGTCACAGGCCGGGCACCGGCGTCATTGGGTCCTGATCTGAACCGCCTGATGTCGCGGCTGCGCAGCGAAGCGCGGATTGACATCAGCCAGACCAATTCGCCCGCAGCAAACATCACGATCCAGGCGGTCAGCCGCAATGACATTCGCAAGGTGCTGCCGCAGGCTGCGTGTTTCGTGGCCCCCAATGTCAGTTCTTTGGACGAATACCGCAGCGTGCGGCGCAAGCCCCAGACCAATTGGTCCTTGCTGCAAAAGCGCGAAAAGCTGGCCATCTTCCTGCCCAATGATGCCAGCCCCCAAGAGGTGCGCGATTGCCTTCATGAGGAACTGGCACAGGCCATGGGGCCGTTGAACGATCTCTACCGCCTGCCCGATTCCGTGTTTAACGACGACAATGTGCATACTGTGCTGACCGGCTTTGATATGTTGATCTTGCGGGCCTATTATGATCCTGCGCTGCGCTCTGGGATGACCCGTGGCCAGGTGGCTGCGGCCCTTCCTGGCATTCTTGCCCGGATCAATCCGGCAGGCGAAAACCGTCCGGCCCGTTTTGCCACAAGAACACCGCGCGCCTGGAGCAAGGCGATCCAGACCGCACTTGGGTCCTCCATCTCGCAAGGTGGTCGCGTCACGGCCGCCAAGGAAGCGATCCGCATTGCCACCGCCATGGGCTGGCAGGATCACCGCCGCGCATTTGCGCATTATGCAATGGGCCGGGTCTTGCAAACCACGGATGCCGAGGCCGCCCATAGTCATTACCTTGCCGCTGACCGCTTTTATGCCGGCTCCTCGGGAACCGCCCTGCACCGCGCCTATGTCGCCACGCAATTGTCGGCCTATGCCATCACCAAGGGCCAGGGCGAAGAAGCGCTGCGGCTGATTGCCCCACATATCGAGGCATCCCAGCGCAACGAGAACGCGGCCCTGCTGTCCACCCTGCTTTTGCTGCGCTCCGAAGCACTGGAGCTGGTCAACCGCCATGCCGAAGCGCGCAGCGTCAGGCTGGACAGTATCGGCTGGGCAAGATACGGCTTTGGTCCAGACTGGGCTGTGCGGGCCAAATTGCGTGAGATTGCATCCTTGAACCCGCTCAAGAGGTAAAAGGCTAAGGGCACACATGATTATCATCATCTCGGGTTTGTTGGGTGCGCTGATTGGCGGGAACACAGCCCGCAAGCGCAAGGGCAACCGCAAGGATATCGCACAATATGCGGGTGGCTATGCGATGGCCTTCATGATCGTGGGCTTGGTGATCACCGTCTTTATTGACCGGATGCTGGCGGGCTGACGCGGATGTTCCTGCCCTTCTTTGATCAGCTTCGCGCCCATAAGGTTCCCGTTTCAATGCGGGAATTCTTGGCGTTTCTGGACGGTATGGCGGCAGGCATCGCCACCTATGATGTCGAGGCGTTCTATTACCTTGCCCGTGTGTCGATGGTCAAAGACGAACGCAACATCGACAAATTCGATCAGGCTTTTGCGGCGGCCTTCAAGGGGCTGGAAAACATATCCTTTGACGACGTGCTGGAAGCGGTCGAAATTCCGCGCGAATGGCTGGAAAAGATGGCTGAAAAGCATCTGTCGGCCGAGGAAAAGGCCCAGATCGAAGCCATGGGTGGTTTTGACAAGCTGATGGAGACGCTGAAAAAGCGGCTTGAGGAACAAAAAGGCCGCCATCAGGGGGGCAACAAATGGGTCGGCACTGCTGGCACCTCGCCTTTTGGCGCATATGGCTACAACCCCGAAGGCGTGCGTGTAGGCCAAAAGGAATCCCGTCACCAAAGGGCTGTAAAGGTCTGGGACAAGCGCGAGTTCAAGAACCTCGATGACACAGTCGAGCTGGGCACACGCAACATCAAGGTTGCATTGAAACGCCTGCGCCGCTGGGCGCGCGATGGTGCCCAGGAAGAGCTGGATCTGAACGGGACAATCCGGGCCACGGCCGAACATGGCTATCTTGACGTGAAAACCCGGCCTGAACGCCGCAATGCGGTAAAGGTTCTGTTGTTCCTTGATATTGGCGGCTCCATGGACCCGCATGTCAAAGTGGTTGAGGAATTGTTTTCCGCAGCCAAGGCCGAGTTCAAGCATCTTGAATATTTCTATTTTCACAATTGCCTTTACGAAGGCGTGTGGAAAGACAATCGCCGCCGCTGGGACGAACAGATGCTTACCCACGAGGTTCTGCGCACCTATGGGCCCGATTACAAATGTATCTTTGTGGGCGATGCCTCCATGTCGCCCTATGAGGTCGCCTATCCCGGTGGGGCCAATGAACATTGGAACGCCGAGGCGGGATCGGTTTGGCTGTCGCGTGCGCGCGATCAATGGAAAAGTAATCTGTGGATCAATCCGGTCCCAGAGAAATACTGGCCTTATACCCAGTCGATCAGCATGATCCGCGAAATATTTGGCCCCGATGCGATGGTCCCCATGACCCTCGAAGGGCTGAGCCGCGGGATCAAGGAACTGACGCGCTAAGGCCCATTGGGCCCCCTTTGCATGGTGAATGACGCGCAGCGATGCCGGGGGGCGGGTACCCTGCCCCGTTTCGCATCCTGCCGCCTATGCATCCGCCCCGAAATACCAGGTCACAATGATGCAAGACCGCTTGCCCTTCTGATCGCAGCGCCCATATTAGGTTCATGATACGCGTCTTTCCAATTCTTCTCGTGGTGGTCTACGGGCTGATCATGTACCGGTTTTCGGCCTGGCGCACCGCGCGGGAGCTGGATGCAAGATCGACTGAACTGGTCGATCCGGCATTAAAGGGCGTGATCGACCGGCTGGCAAAGGCGCTCGACCTGCCGCGCATCAAGGTGTTCATCTATGAAATTGACCCGGTAAACGGTTTGGCTGCCCCGGACGGGCGCATTTTCGTGACCCGTGGGTTCTATAACAAGTTTCGCGCAGGCGAGGTCAGCGCAGATGAATTGGGCAGTGTGATTGCCCATGAACTGGGGCATGTGGCCCTGGGCCATTCCCGCCGCCGGATGATAGATTTTTCCGGCCAGAACGCGCTGCGCACTGTGCTGGCGATGGTGCTGGGTCGGTTCATCCCTTTTGCGGGGATGTGGATCGCGAATTTCCTGACCACATTGCTGGCTGCCCGGCTGTCGCGCAGCGACGAATATGAGGCAGATGCCTATGCGGCGGCCTTGCTGACCAAGGCGGGCATCGGTGTCGCCCCCCAGATTTCACTGTTCAAGAAACTTGAGGCGCTGACCCAGTCAAACGCAGGCACGGCACCTGCCTGGCTCTTGAGCCATCCCAAGACCGAAGAACGGATCACCGCGCTGCAAAAGCTGCAAAAGCGTTGGGTGACAAAGACTTAGGCCCAAGCATTCCAAAAAATGCTTTAGCTACGTCGGGTTATGGCCTTGGCCAGGCGCGGCAAACGTGCCTTTTTCAGCAAGCCACTGATATCCCAGCCCTTGCCCGAAAGGTCGCGTGCGGTTTTCAGCACATCTTGTGCCACCGCTTCGATCTTGGCGGGGTTTTCGGCCCAAAGCTGCATCAGATAACCATCGGGATCGACCCGCACGATGCCTTCATCCACCAAGGTACCGCGGGGGAAATCCTTGGCGTTCAGGGTCATCAGCATATCGGCACTGGCGTCAACGGCCACGGCGAGCACGTGAATGTCGTCCTCGTCGGGCAGCCACAGGCGCGCGGCAACGCCGGGGGCTGGCTTTTTCTCGGCGGCGGGCCATGCCGCACGCAAAAGCGCTATTTCGGCACGCGCCTGGGCTTCGCCCTCAGCGCCCAATTTGATCGCTGCACGGGCCCATTCCTCCAGTATCCGTTCGGACCACATGGGTTCAAACAGGCCCGCCTTGGCCGCGCCAAGGACGACCTCACGCATGACGGTTGGATACAGGACACAAGTGTCGATCAGGATCCGAGGGGCGATCATAGCCGGAAAAACAGTGATTTGAGATATCCGCTTTCGGCCAATTGCGGCAGTTGCGGATGGTCTGGCCCGGCAAAGCCCGTGTGCAGCATGATGCCACGCCGCCCGCCCCGCCCAATGCCCCGGACAGAGGCATTGCGGAACTGTGCCAGATCAGCAGCATGCGAACATGAACAAAGCCCCAGAATGCCGTTTTCAGCCACCAAGGGGGCTGCCAGACGGGCAATCCGCTCATAGGCGCGCAAACCTGCCTCCAAGGCGCTTCGGGATGGGGCAAAGGCCGGTGGATCACAGATCACCACGTCAAATTCCGCCCCTTCGTCGCGCAGGGCCGCGAGCGTGTCAAAGGCATCGCCCTGTCGGATCGTAAATTGACCGCTGACATTCATCGCCGCCGCACCGCGTTCCGCCAGCGCCAATGCAGGGGCTGACCCGTCAACCGCCAGGGCGCTGGATGCACCCGCCGCCAGGGCGGCAAGGCCGAAACCGCCAACATGGGCGAAAACGTCAAGCACCCGCGCGCCGCGGGACAGGCTGGCGGCAAAGGCATGGTTGGGACGCTGGTCGTAGAACAACCCTGTCTTCTGACCGCCGGTCAGGTCGGCCATATAGGTGGCACCGTTCATCGGTACCGGCAAAGCGTCACCGGGTGCCGTCCCGGCCAGCACGGTTGAAATATCATCAAGCCCTTCAAGCGCGCGCGTGCGCCCGCCTGCATTCTTGAGCACATTGGTCACGCCAGTCACCTTGATCAGCGCGGCACAAAGCGGCTCAATCAGCACATCTGCCCAGGCGGCATTCGGCTGGATCACGCAAGTATCGCCGAAACGGTCAACAACCACGCCCGGCAGGCCATCGGCCTCTGCATGGATCAGACGGTAATATGGATCGAGATACAGCTGCGACCGCAGTGCCAACGCGCGGGTGATATGCGCCTCGAACCATGACTGATCAATCTGCGCCTCAGGGTCCTGGTCCAACATCCGCGCGGCAATCTTTGACGCAGGGTTGACCGCGACGATGCCCAGGGGCTGCCGCTCGGCATCCTCCAGCCGGGCAAGCGTGCCAGGGGCCAAGTTCTTTGTGCGGCGGTCGATGACCAGTTCATTGGCATAAACCCAAGGTGCGCCGTGGCGTATCGCACGGGCATTGGCCTTGGGCATCAGCCGGACTGTGGGCATATCGGTGGGGGCGGATGGGGTATGGGGCGCTGTCATAGCGCCCCGTCTAGTCGTTTCGCGCGCCTTGCGAAAGCGCTGAATGCAAGCTTTGGGTCAACCGATCACAAATCGGCTCAATTCATCGCGGATCACTTGCGTCAGATGGTCAATCACAAGGTCGTTCTGGTTCGCGACTTTGCGGCTTGCCTCGACGGCCGTTTCACCGAAAGGCATCAGAATTGGGCCTGCGTCCAGCTTGGCCTCGACCCGGCGTGCAGGGGCCAATGGCTCTCCGGTGGAGGTGCGGCGCACGGTCAGGTTGAAGGTGATGGTATGATCGCTGCCGGCTGTGGGGCGGTCCGCATCGGCAACCGAATGAAAGCGCAGCAAGTCCACATCAAGGGTCAGTGCCGTGGCACCAATCATGTCGGACGTCCCCCGATAAAAGGCGCTTTCGACGATCGCCTTGACCTCAGCACGATGATCACCAAGGCTGTCTCCTGCCCAAACAATATCAGCTGTCTGATCAAGGTTTCCTGCCTCTGAGACAGTCAGGCTTTGGGGGACATTCACATGGATCGCAGTGACCGAAAACGGCAAGGTGTTCGGTGCTTCCTTCAGGGCAAAGCCCTGCGGTTCGATGTGGTTGAACGAAATCTCGAAGGGTGCGCTACGGCTTGTGTTGTCAGGGATCTGACCACAGGCTGTGATCAAGGACGCCAAACAAAGACCAGCACAGAGTTTCAGAATTTTCATATCAACCTCACTTTGGGCCAACCAGTCGGCCCCACCTTTTGTTAACGATGATATGACGGGTAAACTGGGCGTAAATGAGGCGAAATGTGCAGAGAATTGGGCGTTTTGGAGAAAAATAGGGTCAGTGGGAAAGAAAGATGGCCGTCTCCTGCATCCAAATGAAAATGCAAGATGCGGTCAGTTGCGCGGCCTGCTGCGCCAGCCGCCACGCCTTTGGGGGGCGGCCATGGCAACAAGGCCTTCGTTCAGGACGTCGGTCATCGGATGGTCGGGATGGCTTGGGCTGTAGACCGCCAAGAGCGCCTTGATCGTGCGACCTGTGTCGCTCTCAAGCGGGAGGCTCAATGCCCAATCCAGAAAGATCGTCCGGCATTCGGCCTTGGTGATGCCTTCGATCCGGTAGCTTTCATAGATCAGCCCCTTGGGGTCATCCACGGTACTTTTCTTCATGCAGGAGCCTCACCTTTCAAAGCGGCCGTAATGACGTGGTCTGCTTTGGCATAGGTTTGGGTCAAATGATGTTCAAGCGCCGCCATATTGTCGCTCTGCAGCGACCGCAACAGAAAGGCCCGGCTGGCCTGCCCCAGCGTGTCACTGTCGACAGGGGATGCAGACAACAGCCGCCCGGCACATTGCAGCCGCCAGCAGGTCTGGTAGCCGTCCCGCAGTATTTGAGCCGCAAGGGGCCCTATCAGCCCCGCCGCCTGTGCCGCCGCGATCCCATCGGGAATGCTGCGGGCGGCCTGCCCGGCGATCAATGCACCGGCCTGCGCAAAAAGCTCTATGTCCTGCAACCTGCCTGCCCCGATCTTGGCATCCCATAGGCCTGTGGCGGTCTTGGCGGCCCCGATCCTTTCGCGCATTTCCGACACGTCGCGCAAAACCGTGTCAGCGTCACTGGGCTGGGCCAGCACCCGCGCACAAAGCGCGGCGACATCGCGTGACAGATCCGCAGGACCCGCAACAACGCTGGCCCGGGTCAGCGCCAGATGTTCCCACACCCATGCCTGTCCCAACTGATAGCTTTCAAAACTGGCCAGACTGGTGGCAACAGGCCCCTGATTGCCTGACGGGCGCAGGCGCATGTCTATCTCATAAAGACGGCCCTGCGCCATTGGTGCGGTCATGGCCGTGATCATCGCCTGCGTCAGCCGCGCATAATAGGTCCGGCTCGCCAAGGGGCGCGGTCCTTGTGATGTCTCCTGCCCGTCAGGGTCATAAATGACCAACAGGTCCAGATCAGAGGTCGCCGTCAGCCGCCCTGCCCCAAGCGACCCCATGCCCAGAAGTGCGGCACCGCGTCCGGGCGGTGGCCCGTGGCGCTGCGCAAAATGTGTGGTCACCACCGGCCATAGCGCGCCCAGCACCGCCCGCGCCAGATCAGCGTATTGCAGCCCCGCAGCCTCAGCGTCGATCAGACCGCGCAGCAGATGCACACCGATGCGGAAATGCCATTCGCGGGCCCAGCGGCGCGTCCCGTCCAGTTGCGCCTCATAGTTCGGCTCGGCGGCCAAAACCTTTGCCAATGCGTCGGTCAATTCGGGCGCGCCGGGCCAATCACTAAAGAAATCGCCCCCGATGACCGCGTCAAAGACCCCCGCATTGCGCGACAGATGCGCCGCAAGCGCCGGTGAAATGCTGACGATATCGATCAGCAGATCGGCAAGCTGCGGGTTCGCCTTGAGCAAGGAAAACAACTGCACACCGGCGGGCAGCCCCGCCAGAAATCCATCAAAGGCCAACAAGGCCTCATCGGGTTTGGAGGCCTGCCCCAGCCGTTCCAGCAAATCGGGTTTCAGCCGCTCGAAAATCTCGGCTGCCCGTTGAGAGCGCAGCGCAGGATAGCTCAGCCAGCGGTCGATGACCTTGTCGTCAAAGGCGTGATGGGCCACAACCGGAGCAGATTTTGCCCGTGACGCCGCAAAGAAACCTTCGGTGATGTCATGCACCTGCGACAGACGCCGGTGCAGATCTGCCTCAAGTGTCGGCACGTCGGTGTCCATCATGGCCGCGATCCGGGCAAATTCGCGGGGGGATTGCGGCAGATCATGGGTCTGGGCATCGCGGACCATCTGCAAGCGGTGCTCGACTGTGCGATGGGCGCGGTAGTGATCGGTCAGCACATCCGCCACATCCTGCGGGACCCAGCCTTTTGTCGCCAGCACGCGCAGCCCCTCACAGGTGCCGCGCAGGCGCAGCGCGGGGTCCCTGCCGCCCGCGATCAACTGCCGTGTCTGGGTAAAGAACTCGATCTCGCGGATCCCGCCACGGCCCAGTTTCATATTATGTCCCGGCAGGGTGATCGGCCCCCCCAGTCCCTTGTGTTCGCGGATCGCCAGACGCATGTCATGTGCATCCTGAATCGCCGCAAAATCCAGATGCCTGCGCCAGACAAAGGGCCGCAATGCCGCGACAAAGCGGTCACCGGCCCCGATGTCACCGGCACAGGGCCGCGCCTTGATATAGGCGGCCCGTTCCCAGGTGCGGCCCAGGGATTCGTAATACCGCTCTGCCGCCTCCATCGCCATGCAGACGGGGGTGACCCCTGGATCGGGCCGCAGCCGCAGATCGGTGCGAAAAACGTAGCCTTCGGCGGTCAAATCGCTGAGTGTCGCACTCATCGCACGGGTGGCTTTGACAAAAACGGTCCGTGCATCGTGAAAATCACTGGCGTCAAAGCGGGTTTCATCAAACAGGCAAATCAGATCAATATCAGAGGAATAGTTCAGCTCATGCGCGCCCATCTTGCCCATGGCCAGCACGGTCATGCCGCCGCAATCGTGCAGGTCGGCCTCGGACATGCCGGGCAATTTGCCCCGCCGGATCAAGGGGGCAAGCCCCGCGCGCAATGCAGCACCACAGGCGGCATCGGCAAAATCGGTCAAGGCCCCCGTGACCTGTTCCAGCGACCAAGCACCGGCCAGATCCGCCAGACCGGTCATCAAGGCCACCCGACGCTTGGCTTGCCGCAAGTCTGATTTCACATCCGCCGCGGTCAATGTGTGGGTCTGGGCAATGACCTGCCCCACGGCAGTGCCGGGATCCTCAATGGCCTCCAACAGCCAGTCTGCTTCCTTTTCCAAAAGCCCGAACAGGTATGAAGAGGCAGATGTCGCGCCAATAATCACCTCGCGCACGTCAGCCGGGGCATCGGCCACAAGGGCGCGCGCATCCGCCACGCGACTGGAATCAAAAATGCGCGGAACGCGGGTGATTTGAGAGGCAAAGCGTGTTGTCATGCCCCCAGCTTTGCGCCAAGCTTGCCCCATGAGCAAGAGCCTGAAACGCGTCCGCGCCGCATTGCAAGCCGCCGGGGCAAACGCCGACATCCGCGAAACCGCCCTTTCCCGCACCGCCCCCGAGGCCGCCGCTGCCTTGGGCTGCGCGGTGAACCAGATCGCCAAATCAATCATGCTGCGCGGCGACACCACGGGGGAGGCCCTTCTGTTCATCACCGCGGGGGGCCAGCACGTCGACCTTGCCGCGGCATCGCTGTTGGCCGGAGAGCCACTGGGCAAGGCAGATGCCGCCCTGATCCGGAGCCAGACAGGCTTTGCCATCGGGGGCGTTTCACCGGTGGGTCATGTGACACAGACCCGCAAATGGTTCGACAGAACCTTGCTGGAATTTGATATCATTTGGGCTGCAGCAGGCACGCCACAGCATGTTTTCGGGATGGACCCCATGGAAATGTCGAAAATTTCTAACGCGGAAATATCTGATTTCATTCAGAAAACACAAATAATGTAAAAAGTGTTCACATTTAGCCTTGCGCAACCCAAAACAATTCCCATTTTGGATGATGTAAAGGGCATTCACATAAGACCCTTTAAAGCAAAGAGGCCGCAGTCAGGCCTACACCCAAGAAAGGCTCGACCTATGACAACGATGACATCTGAGCAATCTTACGCCACGCGACCCAACTGGTTCGCCCGCGCGGAAATTTGGCTCGACAGCAAAGGCAAAGGCGCATGGATCGCCGCAATGGTCCTTGGCTTTATCGCCTTCTGGCCTGTTGGCCTGGCCCTTTTGGCATATATGATCTGGAGCAAACGCATGTTCACTGGAAAATCCTGCGCCACGCGCAACAGCCGCCGCATGATGGCGACCCGTAACACCGGCAATTCCGCCTTTGATGCCTACAAGGCAGACACCCTGCGCCGCCTCGAAGAAGAGCAGCACAACTTCGAGGCCTTCCTTGAGCGTCTGCGCGAAGCGAAAGACAAGGCAGAGTTCGACCAGTTCATGGATGATCGCGCAAAGCGCGACACCCCAACCGCCGAAGCCTGATATTCAACGCCCCCCGGTCCAATGGGCCTGGGGGCACCATCCCGTGTTCCACCAAAGAGACAACCATGACACCCGATCCCCATACACAACCACAATTCTATGACGGCATCCCCCTGAAACGCCTGCTTGCATGGGTGGTCGACATGGTGCTGATCGCGATCATCTGCGTGTTGATTGTACCCTTCACCGCCTTTACCGGGATCTTCTTCTTTCCGTTCCTGATGCTGGTCGTTGGCTTTATCTACCGCTGTGGGACATTGGCGGGTGGCTCTGCCACATGGGGCATGCGCCTGATGTCGATGGAATTGCGCCGCAGCGATGACCGCCCGCTGGACGGCGGCACCGCCATTTTGCACACCCTTGGCTATTCCATCTCGCTGGCCTTCCCCATCTTGCAGGTGATCTCGATCGTGCTGATGCTTACCTCTGAGCGGCGGCAGGGATTGACCGATATGGCACTGGGGACGGTGGCCCTTAATCGGCGCCGTTGACCGGCGGCCATCGCCAGCCGCCGTTAACCGGTTCTGTCAAATCTCGCAGATTTTATTAAAACATCCCTTGGCGCTCCGGATCAGCAAGGTTACAGTTTGAAAGATAACGATCGGAAAACCATGCGCCATACACTCCCGCTTACGCCGCAGTTCTACGTCACTGCGCCACAACCCTGCCCCTACCTTGAGGGCAGGTTGGAGCGGAAATTGTTCACGGCGCTCCAAGGCGACAATGCATCCGATCTGAACGACAGCCTGTCTGCACAGGGGTTCCGTCGGTCCCAGAACGTTCTGTACCGTCCATCCTGCACTGAATGCGCATCCTGCCTGTCCGCACGGATCGACGTCGCCGCCTTCAAGGCCAGCCGCAGTCAGCGCCGCATCATCGCGCGCAACCAGACACTGCAGCGCCGCGCCACATCCCCCTGGGCCACCGAAGACCAATACAGCCTGTTCCGCCGCTATCTTGACAGCCGGCATGCGGATGGCGGCATGGCCGATATGGATGTGTTCGAATTTGCCGCCATGATTGAGGAAACCCCGATCCGCAGCCGCGTTATCGAATATGTCGATCAAGACAGCCGTGAACTGGTCGGTGTGTGCCTCACGGATGTGCTGGGTGACGGGGTAAGCATGGTCTATTCCTTCTACACCCCCGACCGGCCCAAAAACGGTTTGGGCAATTACATGATCCTAGATCATATCGACATCGCACGCGCCGCAGGGCTGCCCTATGTCTACCTTGGCTACTGGGTGCCCGGCAGCCAGAAGATGGGATATAAGGCCAAGTTTTCAGGGCTCGAAGTCTATCTTGGCGGCACTTGGCAAAAGCTGGCAGATCCGGCCAGCTTCCGCCCCGAACAGCATCCCCTCGGCAATGACCCCATCGCCGAACAGGTGGCAAATATCGCCCTGCCCGACATGGTCCGCGCGCCCCGCTAACACGCCTCCTCTTTTTGGCCAAAAATACCTGAGCGCCCCGGCACCGGCCCGGCACCCGCGCGGTCACGGCCACATGATCTGTGCAATCGCCCGTGACACATACAAAAAGGCCGCCCCTTGGGGCGGCCTTTTTGCATTTTCACAATCTGCGTCGGATCAGTTCGGGATCAGGTCCGGCACGATGGTCACGATGCTCGGGAAGAACCACAAGATCGCAAGCCCGGCCACCTGGATCAACACAAAGGGGATGATCCCGCGATAGATGTGCTGTGTGGTCACGCTCGCCGGTGCCACCCCGCGCAGATAGAACAACGCAAAGCCAAAGGGCGGTGTCAGGAAGGACGTCTGCAGGTTCACCGCGATCATGATCGTCACCCATTTGGGGTCAAAACTACCGCCGTAGATCACCGGCCCGACAATCGGCACAACGATGTAGATGATCTCAAGGAAATCAAGCACGAAGCCCAGCACAAAGAGCACCAGCATCACCAGCAGGAAAACCGTCAACTCATTGTCGAAGGACTTCAGGAACTGCTGGATATAATGCTCTCCGCCAAAGCTGATCACCACAAGGTTCAACAGCTGAGAACCGATCAGGATGGTAAACACCATCGATGTGACCTTGGCCGTCTCACGCACCACCGGTGTCAGAACACCCGATGTGTACAGGATCCAGCAAGAAAACAGCAGACCAAAGACCGCATAGAGATAGGCACCATAGGCCACAAAGAAGGCCACCCAGCTTTCGAAGCTCACACCGTCCTGGTTGATCCGCAGATCAAAGTTCACGCCGACCAGGATACAGATGATGATCGCCAGCGTGGACCAGATGATCACCTTTGGGGAACGGTCCTCGTCCTTCAGCTTGCGATAGGCTGCCAGCATGATCGCACCGCCCGCACCCAAAGCCGCCGCAGGCGTCGGGTTTGTGATACCGCCGAGGATCGACCCCAGCACCGCCACGATCAGCATGAGCGGCGGAAAGACGACGCGGATCAGCTCGTTGCCTGCGCATAGTTTGGTCCCATAGACCACACCATACATCGCCATGGCAAAGGGGATCGCCATCAGCACCACGGTAACACCGGCAGATGTGGTCGGTGCCACCAGAAGGATATCAACCAACACCGCCAGCACCACACCAATGCCACCGATGATCAGAGGACGGGTGTCAGACGACGGCGACACACCGCGCGCTGTGGTCATGAACAGCGACATCAAGACCAACAGGATCGCAATACCCGTCCCGATTGGTGCCGCATCCGCGATCTTGGCGGCCTGTTTGATGGCAAGGTCCTCGACGCTCAGCTTTTCGGACTGCACCAGACCACCGGCATCATCGATGACCTTCTGCTCCTGGACCGCCGTGTCCCAGGCTTCTTGGCCGTGCAACTCGATCATGGACACCTTACACTGATCGCCTACGTTGGTGCGCAGGCTTGCCGCCTGTCCGATGTCGGAAAAGCTGGAGACGGTGGTGGACTGGCTGCCCACGACGCCCAGATTGCCCAGAAAAATCGTCCCGACCACCAAAAGGATCGGTGCGCCCAGGAACCAGGTAAAGGCTTCGGAGCGGGTGATCGGCTCTGCGTTGGTGGATCCCATTTCGACCGCTGGTGCCTTGTCTGGATTCACCAGCGCATAGCCAAAGGCATAAAGCGCATAGAGCAGCGCCAGCATGATCCCCGGCAACAAGGCCGCCTGGAACAGCGTTCCGACAGAAACAACCGCAGGCTTGCCCAGCAAGGTCAAGGCATCCGTACAACCTGCCAGCAGGGCACGTTTTTCCTGCGCGGCAGAATACAGATCGCCCGCAAGCGTGCCCAAAAGCACGATGACGATAGAGGGCGGAATGATCTGACCCAATGTGCCCGACGCCGCGATCACGCCAGTGGCAAGTTCGGGCGAGTAATTGTTGCGCAGCATGGTGGGCAAGGCCAGCAGGCCCATGGTCACCACGGTCGCACCAACGATACCGGTCGAGGCAGCAAGGAAGGCCCCCACAACAACGATGGACACAGCCAGACCGCCGGGCAGCGGGCCAAAGACGCGCGCCATGGTGGTCAAAAGGTCGTTTGCGATCTTTGAACGCTCAAGGGTGATGCCCATCAGAACGAACATCAAAACAGCCAGAAGTGTCTCGATGGATTGACCCGCCAGAACACGTTCGTTCATCCGGTTCACAATAAAGGACACGTTGCGGTCCAGTGCCACTTCCCAGCCCGCCGGGAACACCGGCTCGCCGATACGCGGCAGGTCCGGATAGCGGAAGATGGATACCGTATCCTCGCGGATGCCGGAATTGACCAGCGCCCGATAGGCGTCGGAAGAGGTATCAATCGCCTGGTGGATCAGCAAACCCGCGCTGTCCATCGCGGCAATGATGCCGAAAGAAATGATGCCTGCACCACCAATGGCAAACGCCACCGGAAAGCCTGACAAGATACCGCCGAAGAGGCAGATGAATACGATAATCAGGCCAACTTCGACCCCGTCGAGACCAAAAAACATGGCTCCCGCCTCCCTTTAATGTGTGCCTTCGTAGGCTTCTTCACCTTCGCCAAGGGTGTCCTTGTCGAGGTATTTGTCCGCAGAATCTTCGCCTTCCATGAACTCGCACCAGCTGCGATAGAACAGCGCGATCGCCTGCAGGATCACCATGATGCAGAACATGCACAGCAAGACCTTGAAGATGAAATATCCGTTGAACCCGTTGGGTGAGAAGCCGATGGTCTCCACGTTCCATTTCAAAACCCGTGCCTTGCGCAGCAACAGCTCAAGGCTGTCTGATGCCGAGGGGTTTGGTGTCACCAAATGACGCCACATGAAAAACCACCCGTAAAGCCATGTCACCACAGCGAATGGGATCATGAAAAACAGCGCGCCAAACATGTCGACGATCTTTTTGGTGCGGAATTTCGCGCCGGCATAGAACAGGTCAACCCGCACATGCCCGCCCTGGATAAAGGTGTAGGACACACAAAGACAGACCACCAAGGCATTGAAAAGCTTGAGTTCCTCAGCGAACCAGCTGATGTCGAACTGCAGCGGGATACCAAAACCGATAGAGATATCCGGCCGGGTAAAGATGCGCTGCAGGAAAACGATGATGATCTGCTGGACCACCATGATCAGGCCGGCCCATGCAAAAAGCCGCCCCATGCCGTTGCCGAACCATTCCAGCCCACGGACCACAGCCCACATGACGTTTCGCCGCCAGATGCCCACGCCAGTCAGGATCAGCAGACCCACAAAACAGACAAAGAACAGCTCGACCGAGCCACCATAATAGATGAAACGCATCATGGCCTGCGGATCAGACCAGTTCAACCACATGCCTGGATTGAAAATCGCCGCAAAGAAATTGTAAAAAGCCTCAAGCGTATTGCCCAGGATAAACTGGATCATACCGCTGTCTTGGAACTTATCGAGACAGCCAAGTTTTGCACCTTCAGCTGCACGGAAAAATCCCGAACATACCACGTCGTCTGCCATTGATGTCCCCTCCCCGGGCCACGTACGGACTTTTGCATCCGTGTGTGAGTGTCATGCCTGTCCGCACAGGCCTGTCGGTCACGTACATCAAGGGCCGCCTGTGACTAAGGCGGCCCCTGTGCGTTATTGCTTCAGCCGATTAGCCCGCGTTACGGACGCGCTCGCGCTGCTCTACATAGAAAGCGTCAGACTTGGACAGCCATTCAGCAGAAGACGTCAGTGACGTCTCAAAGCTTTCGCGTGTACGTGCGAACAGCTCATCGCCCATGTTCTCGTCCATGACTTCTGCGGAAGCCTTACCAAAGGCATCCCATACATCGTCGGAGAACTGCATGGTTTTCACACCCTGCTGCTGCAGACGGGACAATGCGGCACCGTTGTTTGCCAGCGTTTCGGCCAGCTGGATGTGCGTTGTCGCCATTGTTGCGTATGTGATGATCTTCTGGTGTGCGTTTGACAGCTCGTTAAAGACGTCAAGGTTTACAGCAGCAGAAAGACCGGAGCCTGGCTCGTGGAAGCCCGCTGTGTAGTATACTTTCGCAACTTCCTGGAAGCCCGCGCGTTCGTCCGCGAAAGGACCAACCCACTCAAGACCGTCCAGAGCACCGGAAGACAGCGCCTGATACAGTTCACCACCGGGGATGTTCTGAACAGATGCGCCCAGTTTACCCAGAACCTTGCCACCCAGGCCAGGCATACGGAACTTGAGACCGTTGAAGTCTGCAGCGGATGTGATTTCCTTGCGGAACCAGCCACCGGACTGAGACCCGGAGTTACCCGCCTGGAAGGACTTCAGGTTGAAGATCTCGCCCAGTTCGTTGTGCAGGTCGTGGCCGCCACCGTGGTAGTACCAGTTTGTCAGCTCTTGGGCTGTGCCGCCGAACGGAACAGCTGTGTAGTAAGCATAGGCTGGGTGCTGACCGATGAAGTAGTAATCGGCAGAGTGGTACATGTCGGCCTGACCGGAGGAAACCGCGTCAAACACTTCGAACGCGCCAACCAGCTCGCCGGGGGCTTTTTTGTCGATGGTCAGAGTGCCGTCAGACATCTCGTTGACCATGTTGTTGAGATATGTTGCCGCATCGTCCAGCACGGCGAAACCGCGCGGCCAGGATGTGACCATTGTCAATGTACGCTTGCCCTGCGCGTAGGCAGGTGCGGCAAGTGTTGTCGCTGCGGCGGCTGTACCACCGAGGGCAGATGTCTTCAGAAATGAACGACGATCCATAGGTTTACTCCTCCCGAGTATATAGCCCGCAGCGCAAAATAGGCCCTGCGGGTTGTTACAAGTGGGCGTAAATTAGCCGGATGGGCGAAAGATGAAATACCTACTACTACGTAGCCGACCCGCAAACCTACGCTAAGATACTGTATTTATTTGACTATTACATCTCACTCGCTTGTGATGAAGCCGGCATTCCCCCCCGAATCTGCGTCCAGCCCTTTGAATTACATAAAAATCATCGTATCGAATCGCATATGCGCCGTTGGTTTGCCCTTCTAATCCCCTCTTATGCCCAGAAGCTGACGCTGCTGGCGGCGGTGCCCTTGATCCTTGCGGTCGCGGCCATCGCCTTGTTGGTGGCGCTGCAGGCCCGCGCGCTGGCCGAACGCGAGATTTCGACCCTTGAGACACAGTTGATCGAGGCCAAGAAGGCAGAGCTGCGCAATTATGTGACGCAGGCCCGGAACGGGTTCTACTTTATCTATGGCAATGCCGCCCCCGATGACGAAACCGCAAAACAGCAGGTCGCACAGATCCTGTCGGCGATGATCTACGGCGATGAGGGGCAGTTCTTTGTCTATGATTATGACGGCACCCAATTGGTCAGCCCGCGCCAGACCGAGCGGATCAATCAAGACTGGTCCGGCCAGACCGACAGTGAGGGCACGCCGGTGGTCGATGAACTCATTCGTACCGCCCGCGACGGGGCCGGTTATCACAGCTATCTGTGGCCCAAACCCTCTACGGGCCAAGAGGCGCGGATGATCACCTATGTGACCTCTTTTCCATCGTGGCGTTGGGCCGTGGGCACGGGGGTGTTCATTGACGATGTCCTGGCATCTGTGGCGACGGCACGCGCCGATGTCGAGGCCCGCGTACAAAGCACCTTTGTCTATATCGGGGCGATCACATTGGTGGCCCTTTTGGTCGTGTTCACCACCGGGATGTTGATCAATCTGCGCGAAAGGCGTCTGGCGGATGCCAAGCTCAAGCGCCTGACCCAGCGGGTCTTTGACGCCCAGGAAGAAGAGCGCGGGCGCGTGGCGCGCGAATTGCATGACGGGATCAGCCAGATCCTTGTTGGGGTGCGCTATGCGCTGGACAACACGCGCCGCAGGCTGGAACGCGGCGACACACGGGCGGCAGAGCCCCTGAACAAAGGCATCGACAGTCTGGCCCAGGCCATCATCGAAGTGCGCCGCATCAGCCGCGATCTGCGCCCCGGTGTGCTGGACGATCTGGGCCTTGGTCCCGCGATCAAGACCCTGACCGAAGAATTCGAGACCAGCACCGGCATTGCTTGCGCCTTTCAAACCGTGGTCTTTCGCAACCGGCTGGACGACGAGGCCAAAATCGCACTCTACCGCATCGCCCAGGAGGCGCTGACCAACATCGAGAAACACGCAGCTGCGACCCATGTGCAGATTTCGCTGCGCGGACACCGCCACGGCGGCACGCTGAGCATCGCGGACAACGGACGCGGCGTGCGCAGCACCCAGACTGCCGGCTCTCCCGGTTTGGGGCTGCGCAACATGCAAGAACGGATGGACCAATTGGGCGGCACGCTGACCATCAGCCAGGGCAAGTCGGGCGGAACCACTATTGAAGCCACCGTCCCGCTCAGCCATATGCTGCCCCCAGAGGATAGCGAACATTCCAAGGTGGCAGCAGAATGACCGATCAGATCCGTGTCGTAATCGTCGACGACCATCCTATGGTCGCCGAAGGCATCCAGTCCATTCTGGAAAGCTATGACGACATTCACGTGATCGGGACCCTGTCGAACGGCCGCGACGCCATCGACAAGCTGGAAGCGATGGACCCGGACGTCGTGCTGATGGATCTGAACATGCCGCAGATGGGCGGGTTGACCGCGACGGAAATCATGCTGGAACGCCGCCCCGGCACGCGCATTCTGATCCTGTCGATGCATGACAACCCTGAATATATCTCATCCGCCCTCAGCCATGGTGCCATGGGGTATCTGCTCAAGGATGTGCCCACCGACGAGATCAAGAATGCGATTGATGCAGTCATGCGCGCAGAGCGGTATCTGTGCACGGGGGCCCAAGGCTCTATCGCGCCCAAGGATCAAGGCGACCGCGAGGCGTTGACCGAAAGGGAACAGACGATCTTGTTGCAGCTCGCCTCGGGTCGGTCGAACAAGGAAGTGGCGAATGTCCTGGACATCTCGGTGCGCACTGTCGAAACCCATCGCAAGAACATCAAACGCAAGCTGGGCATCGCCAATACAGCCGGGCTGACGCGCTATGCTTTGGAACACGGCGTGTTGCAGGGGACAGGCGTCAGGTTGTGATCGGGTAAAGGTCAAAGCCACAGATTGATTCAGACCGCAGCAAAGGTCGGCTGTTGCCCAGACCAGCCCTTGTTGGGTGTTGGAAAACCCGAATTTCAAACGGCGAAACACGACACGACCCTTTGTCTTGTCGATCCCGTGTCATCACCGTCCAGATTGTATCCGGGCTCAGAGCGCGACAATCCTGACGGTGGTCATGGCCCTGCGCGGACGGTGTTGGTCACAATTACTTTGTACAGAATAAACTGCTCACGTTAGACTCCGCTCCATGCGTTGGTCCCAAAGGGGACTGGAAAAAACGCCAGATGACGGATTGAAGACAATCGTGTCCCATCTCATGCAGTGCCAGTAACGACCAATATTGCCCCTCTTCACAAAGAAAGCCGTCAGAAACCATTCGTTCCCAACAAACTTTATGTACTGTCCAACAATTGTCAGGAGAAAATTTATGAAACTTTCAGTTCTCAACCTAGCCTTTTTAGGTTGCTTGGCCTCAAGTACGGCTTTTGCCGAGGAACGCATTGAGATCAACAATATCTACCCGCTTAATCAGGAATACTTCCAGCTGTCGGACAGCATCTATTTCATGCAGGATAACCGAGGCTACTACGAAGTTGTCGAAGGCCCGTTAGAAGAAGGGCCTGCGCGTTGCGTTGGAGGTGGCTTCGGGGCGCAGAACGGCGAAAACTCGATTCAAGGCGTCTGTGTTTTCGGAGAGGGTGAGGACACATTCACAATGCGTTGGAAAGCAGGTGAGCAAGGCAAAGCGAACACCTGGACCATCGTTGGCGGAACAGGAAAGTTTGACGGAATGACAGGCGAAGGGATTGCTACAACAGGAGCAGAGATAATGTACAAGGCAATGCCATTGAGGCAGTCGCACATTGTTGGGACGGTCAATATCCCCAAGAATTAGAAACGTTGTTTCTTTCCTGTCTCGTTGAACGGGGGCAAAATCCTGCACAACAGATATCGGGCCCTATCGCACAGACAGTCCGTTACCCTTTAGCCCGTCTTCTGCCACTCAGCCCATGCAAGCCGGATACGCTGGGGGATTGGGCTGAAGCGGGAGCATTGCCAAGGGCCCTCCGGATGTGTTCCGGAGGGCCCGGTCCTTAACCCACCACGTTGAACTTTGGTCCGTAAGGGTAGCCGGTGATATTCTCATTGCCACTGTCGCCAATGATCAAG
>JAFMGZ010000103.1 GCA_017854855.1 Sulfitobacter sp.
TGTCGCCTGCAAACAACGGCTTGCCGTCTTTCCAGATCGACATGTTCACGTGCATGCCAGAACCGTTGTCGCCATAGATCGGCTTTGGCATGAAGGTTGCGGATTTGCCGTAGGCATGTGCCACGTTGTGGATCACATATTTGTATTTCTGCAGCTCGTCTGCCTGTGCGGTAAGCGAGCCAAAGATCAGGCCCAGCTCGTGCTGGCACGATGCAACCTCGTGGTGGTGCTTGTCCACTTTCATGCCCAGACGCTTCATCGTGGACAGCATTTCTGCGCGCAGATCATGTGCCTCGTCTGTTGGGTTCACGGGGAAATAGCCGCCCTTCAGACCGGGACGGTGGCCCATGTTGCCCATCTCGTACTCAGTGTCGGTGTTCCAGGACGCATCCGTCGCATCAACTTCGTAAGACACTTTGTTGATGGTGTTTGAAAAACGCACATCATCAAAGAGGAAGAATTCGGCTTCTGGACCAAAGTAGGACACGTCACCGATGCCGGAAGACTTCAGATATGCTTCGGCTTTCTGGGCCGTGCCGCGTGGGTCACGATCATAGGCTTCGCCTGTGTCTGGCTCCACGATGGAACAATGCACACACATTGTTTTCTCGGCATAGAATGGGTCGATATAGGCGCTGTCGACGTCAGGCATCAGCTTCATGTCGGACGCTTCGATGGATTTCCAACCAGCGATGGAGGAGCCGTCGAACATGAAACCTTCCTCAAGGAAGTCCTCATCAACCAGGTCGGAACACACGGTCACGTGCTGCAGTTTGCCGCGCGGGTCGGTAAAACGGATATCGACGTAGTCGATGTCTTCGTCCTTCAATGTCTTCAAAAAGTCCTTGGTGCTCATCAGGGAGTGTCCTTTTCCTTGAGGTAGAGAGAGGGTTTAGAGTGCGTCCGATCCGGTTTCACCGGTGCGAATGCGGATGGTTTGTTCAACCGGGCTGACAAAGATTTTGCCATCGCCGATTTTTTCGGTCTTTGCAGCGCTTACGATTGCTTCGATGGCTGCATCGACCTGATCATCGTCAAGTACGATTTCGACTTTTACCTTGGGCAAAAAGTCGACCACATACTCAGCACCGCGATAAAGTTCGGTATGGCCCTTTTGACGGCCAAACCCTTTCACTTCGATCACGGAAAGACCCTGCACACCGACTTCCTGAAGAGCTTCCTTCACTTCGTCCAGTTTGAACGGCTTGATGATCGCTTCGATCTTTTTCATTCTGTGTCCTCTTGTGCATGATCTTGTTGGCTGATTGGCGTCATTTCATTTTGGCTCTGGGGAATCCATAAGGTGCAGTAGGCGGGGCCAGCAGATCAGGGTGAATCACAGATGATTGCCCGCTTTTAGTGCAGGCCGGTTAAAAATTAGGCTATATTGAAACTTTGGAGTGCCGATTATGACGGAACTGCTGACAGGGGCGCAGATGCGCAGTCTGGAACAGGCGGCAATTGGCAGCGGTGCCGTGACCGGTCTGGACCTGATGGAACGGGCCGGGCAGGGCGTTCTTGATGCGGTTCTTGATCTTTGGCCTCAGCTTGCCGATGGGGCGCATCGCGCATCGGTTCTATGTGGTCCGGGCAACAACGGCGGGGATGGATTTGTCATCGCGCGATTGCTGCAGGACAGGGGGTGGGACATTCGCCTGCATCTGTGGGGCCACCCGGCCAAGCTGCCGCCGGATGCGCGGGTCAATCATGACCGGTGGTGCGCCAGAAATGCGGTACTGCCGCTGAATGCCGACACCCTGTTCGGGGATGACCGGCCTGATCTGATCGTCGATGCGATCTTTGGCATTGGCCTTTCCCGCCCTTTGCCTGCTGACCTCGCCGCAGCGCTGCAAACCGCGGCGCATCTTGGCGCTGACGGTGCCAGAATTGTCGCCGTAGACTGCCCATCTGGTCTCGATCTGGACCGTGGGAGACTGCCTCAGGGGCAAGGCCAGGCGCAGGATGACGATGCAGCGCCATATGCGGCAGACCTGACAGTGACCTTTCACGCGCCAAAGCTGGGCCATTATCTGGCGATGGGGCCTGCGCTATGCGGGCATCTTGCGGTGGCGGACATCGGGCTTGGCGCATTTGATACGCCCCCTGCGATGCTTGGGCTGCCGCATAATCCGGCACGGGTCAGGCTGGTTGACCCAAGCGGGCTGAACATTCCGCAAGCGGGCATGCGCTGGCCCGGATCGGTGATGGGCAAGCCATCCTTTGGGGGGCATAAATATGATCACGGCCACGTCGTGGTCTTTTCCGGCGGGGTGGGACGTGGCGGTGCCGGGCGACTGGCGGCCCGTGCCGCGCTGCGCTCCGGTGCCGGGCTGGTTACGGTGCTCTGCCCGCCAGCGGCATTGATTGAGAATGCCAGCCATCTGGACGCCATCATGCTGCGCGCCTTGGCCAAGGGTCAGGCGCTGGCCGAGGTTGCGGACGCGCGTGTCACTGCATTTTGCATGGGGCCGGGGATGGGGGTAACCGAGCTGACCCGCCAGCGCGTGCTGGAGGTATTGGGCCGGCGTGCCAAGGATGCCGCCGCCCGTGATCCTGCGGTTGTGCTGGATGCCGATGCGCTGAGCTGTTTTGCCGATGATCCGGACGGATTGTTCCGGCATCTGCATCCACGGTGTATTCTGACACCCCATGAGGGCGAATTTGCCCGTCTCTTTCCGGATCTGGGTGCGGCAAGGCGGGGTGCATTGTCCAAAGTCGATGCCGTCAGGCAGGCAGCCGCGCGCGCGGGCTGTGTGCTGCTGCTCAAGGGGCCCGATACGGTGATGGCAACGCCGCAGGGTGCAGCAAGCCTTCATGCGGCTGTATACGACAGAGAAGTTCCTTGGCTTGCCACGGCGGGGGCAGGGGATGTGCTGGCCGGTTTGATCGCGGGGCTGGCCGCATCACGTCACAGCGCGGATCTGCTGACCATGGCCGAAGTGGCCGCCTATCTGCACGCAGAAGCCGCCCGCAGCTTTGGCCCCGGCCTGATTGCCGATGACCTTCCCGAACAGATCCCAGCGGTACTGCGGGATCTGCGCCTTTAGAAGGTTTTCGGAATCTCCCGTCTCACTTGAAGCCAAGGGAAATCAAAGATCGTCACGCGCTGAGGGGCAGGCGTCAGATCAGGCATTCCAAAAAACGCTTCAGGCGGCGTGCAGCACGGCCCCCCGGGCCCTGGCCCCGTCAGCCGTGCTCAGCTCAAGACCGTCACAATACAGGATATGCGGACCGTCACAGAATATCTGGTAAAGCGTGGTGTCCTGCATGCCCAGATCGGTCACGAATTCACCATCGACCAAGGCACGTGCAGCCACCAACGCGCGTTCCGAGTTGAACAGCGCCCGCGCCCGCCAGTCACGCACCAGAACCATCTGGTCCCCCGCCAGCACCGCGTCGCGTTCAGGCCGGGTATGGCCAAGCGATCCGGCTGACAGGGCAATCAGATGGACCCTGCGTGTCGTCCGCTGAATATGTTGTATCTTGGAAATGCCTGTGTCCCGGGTGATGAGTTTGTCCCCGACGGACAAAAACTCGACCGGCATTTCACCGTCGAGTGTCAGCAGCATCGCACCTGGCACCAATCCTGTATCCAGGACGGCATAGGGGGAATATTGGCCCGCATGACGATCATTGTCGCCTACGCGCCCGGCCGTATTCGGCTTCATGGGCGTCTCTTTCTTTTTTAACCTGCTCTGGTTATGCAAAGTATATGACAACAACTTCTTAATGTCTTGCCCTTTTTTGCTCTCGCCATGGCGCTGACACTTTGCTAACAGCAAGTTCAGCCTCGGGGCAGCGCCCCAAGGACAAGTGCGGGTGTGGCGGAATTGGTAGACGCACCAGATTTAGGTTCTGGCGCCTATGGCGTGGGGGTTCGAGTCCCTTCACCCGCACCA
>JAFMGZ010000067.1 GCA_017854855.1 Sulfitobacter sp.
TCCACATCCGCCGCCGTCACGATCAGCGACGGTGACAGGATCAAATTCGGGCCAGAAACCCGCACCATCACGCCATTCTCATAGGCCGTTTCCTGCACCACCTGTGCTGATTTCGCGTCAATCGGGGCCTTGGTCGCGCGGTCGCTGACCATCTCGATCGCGGTCATCAACCCATATCCGCCACGCACATCACCGATGATGTCGTGCTTTTCCATCAAGGCCTGACAGCCTTCATATATCTGCGTGCCCCGCAGGGCTGCATTTTCGATCAAATTCAAGCGCCTGGTTTCAGCCAGACAGGCCAATGCCGCCGCCGCCCCCACCGGATGGCCGGAATAGGTATAACCATGGGCGATCTTGGCCGCTGCATTATTCTCAAAGGTCTCGACCATTTTTTCGCCCAGCATCACCGCCCCAAAGGGAAAGAACCCATTGGTGATCGCCTTGGCGGTGCACATCATGTCAGGTTTGATCCCCCACAGCCGCGCCCCGGACCACGCGCCAGTGCGCCCATAGGCCGTGATCACCTCATCCGTGATCAGCAAAATGCCATGTTTGGTACAGATCTTTTCGACCATTGGCGCAAAGGAGGGATGCGGCGGTATCACCCCGCCCGCCCCCAGAATGGGCTCCATGATCATGGCCGCAATCGTCTCGGCCCCTTGAAAGGCGATTTCATCCTCCAATGCGGCCGCGCACAGCTGGGCCAGTTTGGCGGGGTCGGTCTCATTGAAAGGATTGCGATAGGTATAGGGTGCGGGAATGTGGAAACACCCCGGCATCAGCGGCTCATAGGCCGTGCGGAAATTGGCATTGCCGTTGACGCTGGCCGCGCCGAAATGCGTGCCGTGATACCCTTTCTTGAGGCTTAGGAATTTCACCCGCCCCGGTGCACCGCGCAGCTTGTGATACTGCCGCGCCAGCCGCAGCGCCGTTTCCACGGAATCCGATCCTCCAGAGGTAAAGAACGCCCGCAGCATCCCGTCGGGCGCAAAGAACTGCGCCAGCTCGTATGACAGTTCAATCGCCGCATCATTGCTGGTCCCGCGAAAGGTCGAATAGTAGGGCAGTTTTTGCAGCTGCGCTGATATGGCATCCTTGACCGGTTGGCACGAATAGCCAAGGTTCACGTTCCACAGCCCCCCCACCGCATCAATCACCTCATGCCCGTCGATATCCGTGATCGACACGCCATGCGCATCGGTGATGATCTTGGGCGGTGTATGCTGGCTGTCCTCGGGCGAGGTCATGGGATGCCAGAAATGGCGGGCGTTGTTCTCTTTGAGGAAGTTGGAATCTTTCATCGCGCCAGTTCTTTCTGTGTGCAAAGGGGAAGGGCAAGACGCCAGAGCGCCTCAAGCGGATCAGGGACGGTGCCGCCCCAATTATGGGTGATCTCGCGGCTGGCCTGCACCAGACCGCGCTGGATGCGCCGCTCCAGTTCAGGGGTCATTCTGCTGGCCACACAGGCCACTGCCACGGTCCCGGCCAGCTGGCCGCTTTGGTCAAATGCAGGCACCGCCAGACTGTGAATGCCATCTTCATAACCGCGTGGCGATACGGCAAAACCGGTCTGTCGCGCCTGCGCCACACGCGCCTTCAGCGCCTCTGCTGTGGTCACCGTATGCGCGGTAAACGCGGTCAGCTGCGCGGTGGCTGCCGCCATCAAATCAGCCGGCCCAAAGGCCAGCGCCGCCAGCCCCGATGCCGTTGCATGCAAGGGCAGTTGTTGCAGGTCCACCACCGCGCGGGTGCTATGGGCCACGGATTCGCAGGCAATCAACCGGTGCAGTGCCTGCCCCGACAAGACCGCAACATGCGCCGTCTCCTGCGTGGTTTCGGCCAGCGCCCGCAGCGGCGCATCGGCCCCATCCCGGCGCGGCACGGTCGCCTCTCTCAATTCCGCAAGAGGCAGGACCGCCGGACCGATCCGGTAGTTTTTCGTCGCCGGGTTCTGCTCCACAAAACCCAAACCCTCAAGCGCTGACAAATGCCGATAGGTCGTCGCCTTGTCGCGGCCCGCCAAGCGGCACAGCTCTGACAACCCGATCTCGGGTGCTTCCCTGGAAAAATGTCCCAACAGGTCCACTGCTTTGGCGACGACAGACATTTCGTTCCCTTATCCGACCCTGTTCTAAAAAAGTTTGACGAAATAGATCCCACAAGGCAATCTATTTTTTACAATACGGGTTCAATAATTGAACCGATCAGGGAAGGCAGACCATGGATCAGACCCAAATCAACGCGCTGCGTGAAACGGCCATCGTACCGCAGGGGCACCTGATTGACGGCCATACCGTCGCGGCCAGTGACGGGGGCACCATGGATGTCAGCTCCCCCATTGATGGCAGGCTGCTGACAACGATGGCGCGTGGCACGGTGCAGGATATGACCCATGCCATCGCCGCCGCCCGCGCAGCCTTTGACGATGGCCGCTGGGCCGCGCAGCCCCCCGCCGCGCGCAAAAAGGTCTTGCTGAAATGGGCCGATCTGATTGAGGCGCATGCCCTGGAACTCGCCGTTCTGGGGGTGCGCGACAACGGCACAGAAATCGGCATGGCGTTCAAGGCCGAACCGCTCTCTGCCGCAGGCTCAATCCGCTATTACGCCGAGGCGCTGGACAAGGTTTATGGCGAAATCGCCCCCACGGGCAGCGATGTATTGGCCTTGATCCACCGCGAACCCGTGGGCGTCATCGGTGCCATCATCCCGTGGAACTTTCCTCTGATGATAGGCGCATGGAAGCTGGGCCCGGCCTTGGCCATGGGCAATTCGGTGGTGGTGAAACCCGCCGAAACCGCATCGCTGTCGCTGATCCGTCTGGTGGAACTGGCGCATGAGGCAGGCCTGCCCCCCGGTGTGCTGAATGTCGTCACCGGCCAGGGTGCCGTGGTAGGAAAGGCCATGGGCCTGTCGATGGATGTCGATGCGCTGGTCTTTACCGGGTCCGGTGCCACCGGGCGACGCCTGCTGGACTATGCCGCCCGCTCCAACCTCAAGCGGATCTACCTTGAGCTGGGCGGCAAATCCCCCAACATCGTCTTTGCCGATGCCCCCGATCTGGACGAGGCAGCCAAGGTCACCGCCATGGGCATCTTTCGCAATTCCGGTCAGGTCTGTGTGGCAGGGTCCCGCCTGCTGGTGGATGCCGCGATCCACGATGATTTCGTGGCCAAGGTCGCGGCGGTCACACGATCACTCAGGATCGGTGACCCGCTTGACCTGACCAACCACATCGGGGCCGTGAATTCAGAGGCGCAACTGGCCCAGAACCTGCGTTTCATGCAAACCGCCCGCGCCGAAGGCGGCACCATCGTGACCGGTGGCGACCAGATCCTGACCGAGACAGGCGGGTATTACATGGACCCCGTCATCGTCACCGGCGTGACACCTCAGGCAACCCTGTCCCAAAGGGAGGTCTTTGGCCCCGTCCTCGCCGTCACCCCCTTTTCGGATGAGGCAGAGGCGATCCGCATCGCCAATGCCACCGATTACGGTCTGGCCGGTGCCGTCTGGACCTCTAACCTGTCGCGTGCCCACCGCATGGTGCGCGCGGTGCGCACAGGCGTGATGCATGTAAACACCTATGGCGGTGCTGACGGCACCGTCCCGCTGGGCGGCGTCGGGCAATCGGGCAACGGCCATGACAAATCCCTGCATGCGCTGGATAAATACATCGACCTCAAAACCGCCTGGATCAAACTCTGATCCGCCCACAGGAGAGCCCCATGTCTGACAAAACCATTCTCGTGATCGGCACCTATGATACCAAGGATGACGAACTGGGTTTCATGGCCCAGACCATCCGCAATCAGGGCGGGACGGTTGTCACCATGGATGTCTCGGTGCTGGGCGATCCGTCACAGCCGACGGATTATTCCAAACATCAGGTGGCAGAAGAAGGCGGCAGCAGCATCCGCGCCGCCATCGACACCGGCGATGAAAACCACGCGATGCAGATCATGGCCAAGGGTGCCGCCCTGCTGACCGCGCGCCTTTATGCCGAAGGGCGCTTTGACGGGATGGTCGTGCTGGGCGGGACGATGGGCACCGATCTGGCGCTGGATGTCTGCACGGCCCTGCCGCTGGGCGTGCCGAAATACATCGTCTCCACCGTTTCCTTTTCGCCGCTGATCCCGGCAGAGCGTCTGGCCGCTGATACCCAGATGATCCTCTGGGCGGGCGGTCTTTATGGTCTCAATTCCGTGTGCAAGGCTTCGCTCAGTCAGGCCGCAGGGGCGGTGCTGGGTGCGGCGCGTGCCGTGGTGGCACCTGACCGCAGCAAGCCGCTGATCGGCATGACGTCGCTGGGCAAATCTGCACTGACTTATATGGTCACCCTCAAACCCGCCCTTGAGGAACGCGGTTTCGAGGTTGCGGTGTTTCACGCCACCGGCATGGGCGGGCGTGCCTTTGAAAGCCTGGCAGCCCAAGGGGCCTTTGCCTGCGTCTTTGATTTCTGCACGCAGGAATTGGGCAACCACATCCACGGCTCCAACATCTCGGCGGGGGCGGACCGGCTGACCAATGCGGGACGTCACGGCACGCCGCAGCTGGTGGCACCGGGCTGTTACGATCTGGTTGATATCGTCGGCTGGAAACCCATCCCCGACAAATGGGCCCACCACATGAGCCATGCCCACAACCGCCTATTGACCTCGATCGTGCTGGATCATGAGGCGCGCCGCGCCGTTGCGCGCGCCCATGCTGTTCAACTGGCTCAGGCAACCGGCCCCGTTACCCTGCTGCTGCCCCAGGACGGGCTGGGCGAATGGGACCGCAGCGGGGCTGACCTGAACGATTCACAGGGCCTCGCCGCCTTCCTGTCAGAGATGGAAGCCACCTGCCCCGCCAATGTGACCACCGTCAAGGTCAAGGGGCACATCAACGACCCGATCTTTGCCCAGACCGCATTGGAAATCTTTGACGATTGGTGTGCCCGCGGCATCGTCAAGGCCTAGGGTCAGAACCCCTTGATCCAGCGAAAACTTGCGCCTTTGGGTTTCGCAAGGCATCCTGTGATGAATGCCTGCCCGCTTTACCCCCTCAAGAACAAGGAAACCGCCAATGCGCCTTTTCGCCACTGCCACGGCACTCATGCTGGCCACCACGGCCCATGCCGCCGAATTCAAATGGGCCGAAACCACCGACCCGCAGACCATGGACCCCCATGCGGTGAACTCCGCCCCCGTTCTCGGCTTTCTCAATAACGTCTACGAAGGGCTTGTGCGGCGTGGCAAGGACATGGCGATCGAACCTGCGCTGGCCACCGCATGGGAACCCATCGGTGCCGGCGAAGGCTGGCGGTTTACGCTGCGACAGGGTGTGACATTTCACGATGGCGCGGTTTTTGACGCGCAGGATGTTCTGTTCTCTTATGAACGTGCGTCCTCTGAACAGGCCGATACCCGCAGCTGGTTCGCGCCGGTATCACAGGTCAACGTCGTCGATGACTATACCGTCGACATCATGACATCCGCGCCAAACCCGATCTTTCCTGACAGTATCGCCAACTGGATGATCGTCGACAGCGGCTGGGCCGAGGCAAATAACGCCACCCGCCCTGACAAGGACAACGGCAACTTTGCCACGCTGAACACCAATGGCACAGGTGCCTTCATGGTCACCACCCGCGAACCGGGTCTACGCACAGTGTTAGAGCCACATACCGGCTGGTGGGACACGGCAGAGCATAACATCACGCGCGCCGAACTGACGCCCATCCAGAACCCCGCCACTGCGGTTGCGGCCTTGCTGTCGGGCGACGTTGATTTCATCAACCCCGTGCCGATCCAGGACACCGAACGCCTCAAGGCGAATGGGGATGTCACTGTCATCCAAGGCATCGAGGCCCGCGTTATCATGCTGGGTTTCGCACATGAGGCGGCGGCCCTGAAATATTCGGCCGAGACAGCAGACAAGAACCCCTTTGCCGATGTCCGCGTTCGCAAGGCGGTGGCCCATGCGATCAACGTTCCGGCCATTTTGCAGACCATCATGCGCGACAATGCAGCCGAAGTCAGCCAATTGGTCAGCCCCGCGATGCGCGGCTATTCCCAGGCCCTGGCCGCGCGTCCAGCTTTTGACCCCGCAGCCGCCAAGGCACTGCTGGCAGAGGCGGGTTATCCCGACGGGTTCTCCTTTGGCCTGAAATGCCCCAATGACCGTTACCTGAATGACGAATCCGTCTGTCAGGCCGTCACCGCCATGCTGGCTCAGGTCGGGATCAAACCCACACTCGACGCGATGCCGGTGCAAAACTACTGGCCCGAACTGCGCGCCGATAACTTTGACATGTATCTGCTGGGCTGGTCCCCCGGCACGTTCGACGCCGAACACCCCATCCGCTTTCTGGCAGCGACCCCCAATGAGGAAAAGAAACTGGGGTCATGGAATTTTGGCGGCTATTCAAACGCCCGCGTTGACGCCCTGTTGCCAATGATCCAGTCAGAGATCGAGAACACAAAACGGCAGGCGATGCTGGATGAGACCACCAAGATCCTGCAAGACGAGGTTGCCTATGTGCCCTTGTACGTCCAGCCACTGGTTTGGGGCACGCAGGCCAATATTCAGATGACACAGCGCCCCGACAACTTCTTTATCCTGCGCTGGGTGACCGTGAACTGATCCACGACCCATCTGACGACACTCAGGGCCGCTGACCACCACGTCAGCGGCCTTTGTTGTTAAAAACGCCCACATCGGTCGTTTTTGCCGAACCGAAGTCGCAGCGCAGACAGTTTTGCCGCAGGCCCGGGCGCATGGCTGGTGTCAGAGAAACGGAACGCCACCATGTTTGAACGCCGCATACCCGAATGGCTGCGCCACGCGCCCGCGCCATCAGTGCGCGGTTTTGCAACGCTGGCCGCCTTTGAGGCGATCACGCGGGGCATGTTGATCTCTGTCTTTCCGGTCGCGATGTACACCGCCCTTCAGGATGCGGCCCTGATCAGCTCGATCTATTTCGCGATCGGCATCGTCTCTTTGGTGGTGGGGCTGCTGGTGCCTTTCCTGATCCGCTTTATCCCGCGCCGCTGGATGTATGCGCTGGGGGCCACGTCCTTTGTCATCGGGTCACTGCTGGCGGTTGTCGGGACGGCGGAAATGCTTGTTCTGGCCCTGGTGCTGAATTCCATCGCGACGGTCACGACCTTTGTCTGTTTCAACGCCTATGTGCTGGATTACATCGCGCGGATCGAACTGGGCAAATGCGAAACCCTGCGCATGTTCTATTCCGCGCTTGGCTGGACCTTGGGTCCGGTGCTGGGGGTAACCTTGTGGACATGGTGGCAACCTGCGCCCTTCCTGATCTCTGCGTGCTCTGCCGCGATCATGCTGGGGGCTTTTGGCTTTATGCGCATGGGCAATGGCAAACTGATTTCCAGGGCGCGCAGGACACCGCCCAATCCGGTGGCCTTTCTGGGCCGGTTTTTTGCACAACCCCGGCTGATTGCAGGCTGGCTGTTTGCCGTGATCCGTTCCTGCGGCTGGTGGGCCTATGTGGTCTATCTGCCGATCTTTGCCGTGGAAAGCGGGCTGGGGGATCAACTGGGTGGCATATTGCTGTCGATCACCAATGCCTCGTTGTTCCTGTCGCCCTTCATGCTGCGCTGGATGCAGGCGCGCTCCATCCGCTATACGGTCAGGGTCGGGTTCCTTGCCTGTACGATCCTGTTTTCCACCGCCGGTCTGGTGGCATTCGCACCCCCGCTGACGGTGGTGATGCTGTTTGCGGCCAGCCTGTTCCTGATCCTTTTGGACATCAGCGCGGGCCTGCCCTTCTTGATGGCGGTCAAACCCTCTGAGCGGACAGAGATGTCGGCGATATATTCCTCCTACCGGGACGTATCGGGCATTCTGACGCCCGGTATCGCCTGGCTGGTTCTGCTGGTCTCGCCCATATCAGGGATCTTTGCGGCCACCGGGGTCGCCTGTGCCATCGCCTGGGGCATTGCGGGGCGTTTGCATCCTCGGCTGGGTGGCGCGCGGCTGATGCAACCGGACGCGGGCTAGCCCTTCTTGTCTGTCTCCGACTGGTCCAACTCGGACTCGAACCGGACCTGGATCTGGCGCAACTCTTCGATCGCGCCGCGAATGTCGGAACTGTCGATGATGTTCACCTCGACCCGCTGGCCCACATGCGACAATTGCCGATGCGCCTTGTGATCCTTGGTGGGCGCATAGCCCAGCAAGTTGTAATAGGGCACTGGCCGCGAAAAACCGCGCGGCACGAATTCACCCTTGGCCTCGGCATTGACGTAGGATTCCACCAAAGAATGGGTGTTCTGATCCAACAAGATCCCCTTGGGCTCTGCCAGGCTTTGCAGCCGGGCCGCAAGGTTCACCGGACTGCCCAGAACCGTATAGTCCAGCCGCTGGTCCGACCCGAAATTCCCCACCGTGCAATAGCCCGTCGCAATGCCCATCCGCACCCGAAGCCCGTTGGACACGCCGTTCTTCTTCCAATATCCCTGCAGCGCCTCGACCCGTTCCTGCATGCGAAACGCCATGTCCACGCAATTCAGCGCATCCTGAACTTCGCCCTGGGAATCGGGATCGCCAAAGAACACCAAAACCGCATCGCCAATGAACTTGTCGATCGTCCCGCCACATTCCAGCGCGATATTGGTCATTTCCGAAAGGTATGAATTGATAACCAGCGCCAGCCGCTCCGGCTCCATCACATCGCTCAGATCGGTGAACTGCACGATGTCGGAGAAAAAGATCGTCAGGTTCTTTCTGGCATGGGTATGGGATGTGTCCTCTGTCTCGGCAAAGATGCTGCGGTAGATCTGCGGTGACAGGTATTTGGCAAGCCGGTTGGCCAGCTGCTCCAACTGGCGGCTCTTTTCCTCGATCAGCTCGCGGTCGCGGATTTTCTGCTCCAGCAGGTCCTCGCGGTCGCGCCGCAGCTCCCATTCCGCGGTACGGTCCACGAACTGTCCCTGCACCCCGTTGAGATAGGAAAAATCGGCATCCTGCGTATAGGTCGACAACAGCGAATACACCCGCTCCTGACCTTCAATTTCAACCCGTATCTCTGGCAGCAGCACGGAACCATTGGTCCTAAGCTCGGAGGCAAAGAAATCAATCTGCGCGCCCGGCAGGCCCAGCTGGGTCAGCACATCCAGCATTGAGACATTGACGACATTGCCCAGGATCGGGAAGAACCTTCGGAAATTCTCGTTGGTGCGCTGAATTTCAAGGTCCTGATTGGCGAAATAGGCAGCTGTTATGGCGTTCTTGAAGTTGAAAAAGCTTAGATCAAGTATGGATTTCTGGTTAAAGAATTGCTCGGCGTTCATATCAGGTATCTTTCAATACGGGCGTGGCCGCCGGTGACATATGTTGGCGTCTGGCCTGCGCACGTTTGCCCGTCACGGCACCCCATGTGGTGACGCAATAGGGCACACAATAGGTCAGCAGCACCTTGATCAGCGGTGGAAATTGCCCCGCAATGATGACGTCGCCATGGTTGATCCCGGTCAGGGCGGTGCCAACAACCAGGGCCGTCAGCAAGGCCTTGCGCGGGGTGCCATCCCCAAAGATCAGGCTGGCAAGCGGGACATCGTTCGGTGGTGTTGTGGCGACCATGGAAGGCGGGACTTTTCTGTAAAGGACAGGCAGTGAAAATCAGGCAAAGCCCAAGGGGCAGTGTGCATGCCGCCCTACCCAACACCCGATTGGCCGTTAGCGCAAGGTGCGTGCTGATAGCGTCATTGCTGTGAAACCACCGAAATTGCCCGTTATCTTTGCGCCAGACACGAAACTGGCGCGCGATCTATTGACCCCGCCGTCCGCACAATGTCTTTTGCCTTCATGCTGGCATATGTCATTCAACGCGTCATCCAATCCGCCCTCGTCCTTTTGGTCGTGGGGCTGGTCGCCTTTTCGATGTTCCGTTTTGTCGGTGATCCGGTGGACAATATGCTGGGTCAGGAACGCACCCAGGCCGATATCGACCGCCTGCGCACCCAGCTGGGTCTGGATCAGCCGTTCCCGGTGCAATACGTCAAATTCCTCAGCGGTGCGGCCCAGGGCAACTTTGGTGTCAGCTATCGTCAGGGCCGGCCCGTTTCGGAAATCCTTGTGCAGCGGGCCCCTGCGACGCTGGAACTGGCCGCTGTATCTGGCTTTCTGGCCATTACGATCGGCATTGGTCTGGGCGTCTTTACCGCGATCCGGCGCAACGGGTTTACCGCCAATGCCATCATGTCGCTATCCTTGATAGGGGTCTCCTTGCCCACCTTTCTGATCGGTATCCTGTTGATCTACCTCTTCTCGGTAGAGCTTGGCTGGCTTCCCAGCTTTGGGCGCGGCGAAACCGTGCAGATCGGCTGGTGGAGTACGGGCTTCCTGACCGAAAGCGGTCTCAAGGCGCTGATTTTGCCCTCCATCACGTTGGGGCTGTACCAGATGACCCTGATCATGCGGCTGGTCCGATCCGAAATGCTGGAAGTGCTGCGCCAGGATTATATCCGCTTTGCCCGCGCGCGCGGCTTGCGCGACCGGGCGGTCAATTTTCGCCATGCGCTGAAAAACACGCTGGTGCCTGTGATCACGGTTACCGGCCTGCAACTGGGGTCTATCATCGCCTTTGCGATCATCACCGAAACCGTGTTCCAATGGCCGGGCGTGGGTCTGTTGTTCATCAACGCCATCCAATTCGTCGATATCCCGGTGATGGCCGCCTATCTGATGCTGATCTCGGTGATGTTCGTGGGCATCAACCTGATCGTGGACCTGCTCTATTTTGCCATCGACCCGCGCCTGCGGGCGGACCGCACAAAGGCGCATTAGGATGACCGATAGCCCCCTGCCCGTCAAAGATCCCTCTCGTCTGTCGCTGTGGTGGCAGAGCGATTTCATGTATGCCTTCAAACGCTCACCGGTGGCGATTTCATCCTTTTGCGTGGCCGCGCTGTTGGTGCTTGCGGCCGTCTGCGCGCCCTTGATCGCCACGCATGATCCGTTTGATCCGGCCACGCTGAACCTGATGAACGGCTTTTCCGCCCCGATGACCCCCAACGCCTTTACCGGCGAAACCTTTTGGCTGGGCACCGATGACCAGGGACGCGATGTGTTTTCTACCATCCTTTACGGGCTGCGGATTTCCTTGTTTGTCGGGGCGGCAGCGGTGCTTTTTGCCATGGTGCTTGGTATTACGCTGGGGCTGCTGGCCGGATATGTGGGTGGCTGGACCGAGACGATCATCATGCGCGTGGCCGATGTGCAACTGACCTTTCCCGCGATCTTGGTGGCCATGTTGATCTTTGGCATCGCCAAGGGGATCACCCCCGTCGAATACCGCGACCAGATGGCCATCTGGGTGCTGATCATCGCCATCGGCCTGTCCGACTGGGTCCAATTCGCCCGGGTCGTGCGCGGTGCCACACTGGTGGAAAAGAATAAGGAATACGTGCAGGCCGCCCGCCTGATCGGCCGCACCAGCCCCGCGATCATGCTGAAACACATCCTGCCCAACGTGCTGTCACCCGTTCTGGTCATTGCCACCATCTCCTTGGCGCTGGCGATCATCGCCGAGGCGACATTGTCCTTTCTGGGCGTGGGCGCACCGCCCACCCAACCGTCACTGGGCACGCTCATCCGCATCGGACAGGGGTTCTTGTTCTCGGGGGAATGGTGGATCTTGCTGTTTCCTGCGGTCACCCTGTTGACGCTGGCATTGTCGGTCAACCTGCTGGGCGACTGGCTGCGCGATGCGCTGAACCCGAGGTTGCGCTGATGTCTGAACCCATTCTTTCCATCCGCAACCTCACCGTTGAAATTCCCACCCGGCAGGGCATCCTGCGGCCTGTAAACGGGGTGTCCTATGACATCGGGCGCGGTGAAATCCTAGGGGTTGTGGGCGAATCCGGTGCGGGCAAATCCATGGCGGGCAATGCCGTCATCGGGTTGCTGTCGCCCCCTGCCCGCATTGCCGAGGGTGAAATACACGTGAATGGTGCCCGCATTGACCAGCTCAAGGGCGACGCCATGCGTCGGCTGCGCGGCAAGGAAATCGGCATGGTGTTCCAGGACCCGCTGACCTCGCTCAACCCGCTGCTGCGCATCGGTGACCAGCTGACCGAAACCATCCTGGCCCATCTGCCCCTCAGCCGCAGCCAGGCCGAAGAACGCGCAGTTCAGGCGCTGGACGAAGTGGGCATTCCGGGGGCGGCCGAACGGGTCAACAGCTATCCGCATGAATTCTCGGGCGGCATGCGACAGCGGGTGGTGATCGCGCTTGCGCTATGTGCCGAACCCTCGCTGATCATCGCGGATGAACCGACCACGGCGCTTGATGTTTCGGTTCAGGCACAGATCATCGCGCTGCTGAAACAGCTGTGCCGCAATCGTGGCACGGCCGTCATGCTGATCACCCATGACATGGGCGTGATCGCAGAGGCCGCCGACCGTGTCGCGGTGATGTATGCCGGCAAGCTGGTCGAACTGGGCCCGGTCCGCGAGGTTCTGACCACGCCGCGCCACCCCTATACGGACGGCCTGATGGGATCGACTCCGCTGGCGTCACGGGGCAAGGACCGGCTGCACCAGATCCCCGGTGCCATGCCGCGTCTGGACAGCCTGCCGCAGGGCTGCGCCTTTCATCCGCGCTGCCCCTATGCCCAGGCTCAGTGCAAGGCCGATCCCGCGCCAAAGCTTAACGAAGGTGAGGGGGCGGCCTGCTGGTTCCCCCTGCCCCACGCAACAAAGGTCGCCTGATGGCTCTGGTTTCCGTTGAACATCTGACGCGCATCTTTGATGTATCAAAGCCCTGGCTGAACCGCATGATCGAGCGGCGCAAAAAGGCGTTCCTGACCGCTGTCAGCGATGTATCCTTCGAGATCGAGGAAAAAACCGTCTATTCACTGGTCGGTGAATCGGGCTCTGGCAAATCCACCATCGGCAAGATGCTGGTGGGGCTTTTGCCGCCCTCGGACGGCTCTGTCAAAATCCGCGATATTAATCTGGCCCGCGAAACCGATGCCGCCAAGGTCGACGCGGTGCGCGCCGATATCCAGATGATCTTTCAAGATCCCTTTGCCTCTCTCAATCCCCGTTGGCGGGTGCGCGATATCATCGTTGAACCCGTCGCCGCGCGGGGCGGCGAGACAAAGGGGCTGGCCGAAAAGCTGCTGGAGCAGGTTGGCCTGTCTGCCCGCGACGCAGGCAAGTTCCCGCATGAGTTTTCGGGCGGGCAGCGCCAGCGTATCTGCATCGCCCGCGCATTGGCGTCAGAGCCGCGCCTGATCGTCTGTGACGAGCCCACCAGCGCGCTGGATGTGTCGGTGCAAGCGCAGGTGCTGAACCTGATGTCCGACCTCAAGGATGATCTGGGGCTGACCTATCTGTTCATCAGCCACGACCTGACCGTGGTGCAGCATATCTCTGATCGCGTGGGCGTTCTGTATCTGGGCCGCCTGGTCGAAGAGGCCACCCCTGAAGAGCTGTTTGACAACCCCAAGCACCCCTATACCCAGATGCTGCTGGCCGCCGCACCCAAGCTGGGCGAATTTGGCCGCGAAGTGCCCCCGCCGGTCGGCGAAATCCCCGATCCGATCAATCCGCCCTCTGGCTGCGCCTATCATCCGCGCTGTCCGCTGGCCAATGGCCGCTGCAAGGCTGAACGCCCGCAGATGCGCGCCCTGCGCGGTGCCAAGGTCGCCTGCCATCTGGCAACCTAAAGCCTGTATTCGGGGTTTCCCTGAACCGCGCGTGCGGCCGGCAGACGGCAGGCCGTGATCAGTACCATTTGGCCACGGGTGGTAGGCTCATCAGGACAGCTTCGGGGTCATGGCCTGTCTCAAGGCCGAACTTTGTCCCCCGGTCATAGACAAGGTTGTATTCGGCATAAAGCCCGCGATGCCGAAGCTGGGTTTCCTTGTGGCTGTCATCCCAAGGCATCTCGCGGCGCTTGTCCACCAGCGGCACGAAGGCCGGCAAGAAGGCAGCACCCACATCGCGGGTCAGCTGGAAATCCGCCGCCCAATCGCCGGTGTTGCGGTCGTCATAAAAGATGCCGCCGACACCGCGCGCGCGTTTGCGGTGCGGGATATAGAAATATTCGTCTGCCCATGCCTTGAGCTCTTGGTAAAGGGTGTCGCCATGCGGATCGCAGGCCCCTTTCATCGCGGCATGGAAATGCGCGGTATCCTCTTCATATTCGATGCAGGGGTTCAGGTCGGCACCGCCGCCAAACCACCACGCATGGGGGGTCCAGAACATCCGCGTGTTCATATGGACCGCCGGCGCATGGGGGTTCTGCATATGCGCCACCAGCGAAATGCCAGAGGCCCAGAACCGCGGATCATCCTTCATTCCGGGAATGCCCTTGCGCGCGGCCATGGCCGATTGCGCCCGTTCGCCCAGCGTGCCGTATACGGTCGAGATGTTTACACCGACCTTTTCAAATACCCGGCCGCCCCGCATCACGCTCATTTCGCCACCGCCCGCATCGGACCCGTCGTCAGAGGTCCGCGAGGTCTTGCGCACCTCGACACGGCCTGCGGGCCCGGCACCTTCATGGCGGTCCTCCAGCGCGTGAAAGGCGCTGACGATATCGTCGCGCAATTGGCGGAACCAGTCGGATGCCTGGGTTTTCTCGGTTTCGAAAGTGTCGGTCATGAATGTCTGTACTCTTTGGGTTTCCGGCCCAGCCTAGCGCGGCGATGTGTCAGTTAAAAGTGACATGTTGCGCTTTGTCTTTAATCCGACTTAGAAAACCGGTCTAGTTTTGGCTGGGGGTAAAGGCATCCCTCCCCGGCCTGAATGGGACTACCAGACATTACAGCGTTTCTAACAGAACCTGAGTCGCGGGGGATTCCCAAATGGGTCTGATTGTGATTCATCCTGTTTGGGAAGATGGAACATGTCAGCACCTTTGCCTTTGGCGCTTCGGGCGCGGTTTCAGGTTTATATTGAAGAGGGATTAAGCGGGCGCGCGGCAGAGTTGCGTTTGAAGTTCTCGCCCGCGACAGGCGCGCGATGGGCACGACACATCCGCGAGACTAGATCGAGATCGCTCCTGCGCCTCAAGGGCGACCGAAAGGATCTGGCAAGCTGGCTCCGCATGTGCCGTTTTTCGAAGAGCTGATCGGACAGGACCCAGATATTACGCTCTTTGAGTTGCGCGATGCCCTGTCCGATGCGACCGGCCTGCAGGTTCAGCACTCGGCAATTGGCCACCTCCTGAAGCGTCTCGGCTTCACGCATAAAAAAGTCACTGAAGGCCACCGAGCGCGGCAACGCCAGAGTAAGACGTTGGCGCGCAGAGTGGTACAAACATCGCCTTCCAACCATCGCGCAGATACCTGAACGTTTTGTCTTTATTGATGAGACGGCTGTGAAGACGAATCTGACACGCTTGGCCGGCTGGGCCCCGCGCGGGGAACGGCTGACCATGGACGTGCCTTTTGGCAGTTGGGGCACGCAGACGCTGATTGCAGGCCTGACAGCGGAGGCCTTTGTCGCGCCGTGGGTGATCAAAGGCGCGATGGACGGCCCCGCCTTTGCCGCTTATGTGCGAGAGGTGTTGGTATCCGAGATCGCGCCGGGAACTGCGGTCATCCTGGACAACCTTGCCATCCACCGCAACAAGGAAGCTGCTGCGGCATTGCACGCCCATGGATGCCGGTTCTTGTACTTGCCACCGTACTCGCCCGACTTGAATCCCATAGAGTTGGCCTTCTCAAAACTCAAAACCCACTTGCGCCGCATCGGTGCCCGCAGCTTCACATCCGTCTTCGTAGCCATCGGTGACATCTGCAATATGTACTCACCCCAAGAGGGCTGGAACTACTTTCAGGCTGCAGGCTATGTCTCAAGTTAAAGTAGAAATGCTTTAGTCATTGCATTTTGCACGGAATGGGGGGTCTATTTATCGGCTTAAAGAGGTCAAAATCTCCAATGGGGCAGTGTATCGATTCCTTATTCTGCAGCCGCGCTGCGGGTGCAATGGAATACGCAAGAAACAGGAGGTGCAGACCCGGCAGTAATTCCCCATCAGACAACCCGGAAAACAAAGCCTCCCGTGGCGGCAACCACACCAGGCCTCATGTAAAATTCAGCTTTTATACTGTCCGTCCCTACACTTTAAAAATTACCAAAGCCATCGAAGCATTGCATCTCAGGACAAGGAGGTTTTGTGCCTGATATTTTAGAAGCGGATCCCAGAAAGGGGTTTATCGCGCTGCCCATGTCTGTGTTTGACCTTAATCTGACCCCCGGTACCTTTCGCAACCTGGCCGAATTGTGCCGCATGGCAAATGCCGAAGGACAATGCTGGCCTTCCCTGGCGCAACTGGGTGATCGGCTGGGCCGGTCCCGCGCCACGATCTCTGGCTATATCGCCAAACTGCGCGCCGCCGAACTGATCGAAACAGAGACCCAGAAGATGGCCAATGGCTATAATTACCGGCTGCGCTACAGCGTGGTGGTCTGGAAAGCATGGCGCAAGCAATTGAGCCGGAACGCCCGCGTTGAAACCCAGCCAGCCCGCTGAACGCAGGGTTCAGCCCAGTAAACGCCCGTTAAGAACTAAA
>JAFMGZ010000068.1 GCA_017854855.1 Sulfitobacter sp.
TTGGTGGAGTCGCCGGGTACCGCCCCCGGGTCCGATCCGCTTATTACGAGCGCGTTTATGTTCATAGTCCCGAAGGACACCTTATAAGTAGCCGCTGTGACGCTGCCTTTCAAGAGGCCGCGTCACAGGTTCACCGCCAAGGCGATCACGGCCACAACCAGTTCGGTCGCAAAGAAGATCCATTTCAGGCGCGTGCGTTTGTCCAACACCAATGACGTCACCCGGCCAAGCGCTCCGCCCGCCCAGACAAAGCCGATCATCGCATAGGCCTCGGGCGTGCCAAGGATCAGCGCGCCAATGCCCACCGCGACAAAGACCGCCCCCGATGCCGCGCGGATTTCCGACATGCCCATGGTCGAGCCACCATCGGTCATATCAAGCACCTCCATCGTGTAGCGCGGTGCGAGCCAGCCAATCACGCCAAAGCCGATGCTGACCAGCGCGAGCAGAATGTTGATGATATCTGTAAATTCCATTGGGTTCCCCAAATTATGTAGCTGACCAACGCCCGAGCGCCGAAAAGGTTGCATGTTTCAAAGGGTGCATGGCCTTCAGGTCGCGCTGCCCTGTTTGGCGGCGCTGCGCGCGGCAAAGGCGTGGATCGCAAGTTGCTGGGTTTCATGCTCAAGCGCGGTCAGCCCGGCCTCAACCGCCGCTGCATCCTGCTGGGTCATCGCATCGGCAATATCACCATGCATGGCCACGATGCGGGCGCGGTCGCGCGCGGAAAATGTGATCATGTTCATCAAGGGCTGCATCGCCTCTACCGCACCGGCCAGCTGATAGGACATCACCGGATTGCCCGCACCGTCTACCAATGCGCGGTGAAAGGCCACGTCGGAGGCGCAAAACGCCTCATCGGTCAGGCCCGGCTGGGATTGACGGTGAATTTCGGCCCGCATGGTTGCCAGATGATCTGCCGTGCGCCGCTTTGCGCTTAGCCCTGCGCAGGCACGCTCCAGCGCATATCGCGCCTCGCAGGCCGTCTCGAAACTGACGGCATTCATGGACAGCAGCAAGGTAGAGGTGGTGATCTGCTGGCTATAGGCCTCTTCAAAGCTGATCCGGTTGACAAAGGCACCGCCCGTGGCACCGCGCTGCGTGCGGATCAGCGATTGCGCCGCCAACCGCTTGAGCGCCTCGCGCACGGTGGGGCGAGAGACCTCGAACTGCTCTGAAAGTTCGGCCTCCGACGGCAGACGCTGATCAACGATCAAGGCCCCCGACACAATGGCATCGCGGATCGCACTGGCAATCTGGGCTGACAGATCGGCGGGGTTCTGAGGGTCAATTTTCATATGTCTTACAATTAAGGTTTGCGGGAACTTTAATTGTCTGACATTAAAAACGCAATTCTTTGAGTCGGATGATGCTGATGAATCCTGTCCTGCGCAGCACGCTTTGGTTGGCCTTTTTCGGGCTGGTGCTGGCCGCATGGGCCATGATGTATTTCATGGCAGCCGATATGGACGTCGACCTTTTGGGCCGCCCCGGTCCGATGGGCGAACGGATGCGCTGGATGGATCCGCGCATGGATATGTATATGCCCATGGCAAACTTTGGTCCGCTCTTCGTGATGTGGGGGGCCATGATGGCTGCCATGATGTTGCCCACCATGGTGCCGACGCTGCGCAGCTATGAGGACCTGATGGTCAGCGCAGATGGCACGCGGGCAGGGTGGTTGGGCGTTCTGCTGGGCTATTTCGTGATCTGGCTGGCCTTTGCCGCGCTTATCGCGGCGGTGCAATTGGCGCTGCTGTTTGGTGGTGTGATCGACATGCTGGGCATTGCCACGTCGCGCTGGTTTGCGGCCGCATTGCTGCTGGGGGTGGGCCTGTTCCAGTTCAGCCGCACCAAACAGATTTGCCACGGGGTCTGCCATTCACCGATGATGTATTTCCTGGGGCATTGGCGCAGCGGCTTTGCGGGCGGGCTGCGCATGGGGCTGGGCCTGGGCGTGTTTTGCGTCGGCTGCTGCTGGGGTTTCATGGTGCTGGGCTTTGCCGGCGGGGTCATGAACCTTGCATGGATGGGATTGGCCACGCTATTCATGGTGATAGAGAAGCTTCCGCAAGTGGGGCATTACGTAACAAAACCAATGGGATTTGCCTTGATCCTCGGCGCTGGTGCCGTGGCGGTCTGGCCCATGCTGACAGGAGGATAACATGGCACCTAAGAAGCGACCTGATGCAGATCGTCTGCCGATTTCACAGCGGATTGACCAGCGCATGCCCAACCCCGGACGCCGGCAAAGCACGCCGACCGAATGGGCGATCAAGGGCGAATTGTTTCTGAACTGCTCTTGCACCGTCTTTTGCCCCTGTGTGGTCAGCCTTGGCGCGCATCCCCCCACCGAAGGGCATTGCCACGCCTGGATGGCCATCGCCATTGACGAGGGCCATTACGAGGGCGAGGACCTGGGCGGTCTGAACGTAGGCCTGCTGGTCGATATTCCCGGCCGCATGGGCGAGGGCAACTGGAAGGTTGCGGCCTATGTGGACGAACGCGCCAGCGGCAAGGCCTATAACGGCATCCTGCAGATTTTCAGCGGTGCCGCAGGCGGCACGACAGGCCTGTTCACCATGCTGGTCTCAGAGATCATCGGAGCAGAGCGTGCCCCCGTCCAGATCGTGCGCGACGGGCCGAAACGGTCGATCCAGATTGGCCGCAAGATCCAAGGCGAGATCGAGATGATCGCAGGCAAATCGCCCGATCACCCCGTGATGGTCAGCAATTCCAAATATTGGATGGGTCCAGATATCATTGCAGCAAAAGGCCTGAAAAGCCGGGTGCGCGATTACGGGCGGGTCTGGGACTTTGGCGGCATGTCCGCAGAAATCTGCCCGATCGACTGGAAAGGTCCGCATGCATGATCGACAAGGCCTATGTTCTGGCCATGGCGCGTTACAATGCGTGGCAAAACAAACAGTTGATGGACATTGTTAAGCAAGCGGATCAAGCTGTTCTGACACAGGATCAGGGGGCCTTTTTCGGATCGATCATGGGCACCTTGAACCACATCCTCTGGGCGGACACCCTGTGGATGAGCCGCTTTTGTACGGACATCAGCACACCGTCGCAAAGCATTGAGGAAAGTACAGGTTTCGCGCCCACGCTGGGTGTCTGGGAGGCGGAGCGTTTTCGCATGGACGGACGCATCCGCATCTGGGCCGAAACCCTGTCGCACTTTGATCTGACGGGCGAGATGAGCTGGTTTTCCGGCGCGCAAGGCAGGCAGGTGTCGCAACCCATAGCGCTTGCGTGCTTCACATGTTCAACCACCAGACCCACCACAGGGGACAGGTGCACGGGCTTTTGACCGCGAATGGTCTGCCGGCCCCCACCTCGGATCTTGTCTTTATGCCGGAGGACGCCTGATGCCTTTGATTTCACCCTCACGACGCTTGCGCCGCACCCCTTTTTCCGAAGGGGTCGAGGCCGCGGGTGTCAAAGGATACACCGTCTATAACCACATGCTGCTGCCCACCTTCTTTGCCAGCGTCGAGGAAGACTATCATCACCTGAAAGAGGCGGTGCAGGTCTGGGATGTCGCCTGCGAAAGACAGGTCGAACTGCGCGGGCCGGATGCGGCCCGGCTGATGCAGATGCTGACCCCGCGTGATCTGCGCGGCATGTTACCGGGGCGGTGCTTTTACGTGCCGATCGTTGATGAAACCGGCGGCATGCTGAATGATCCGGTCGCGGTCAAACTGGCTGAGGATCGCTGGTGGATCTCCATCGCGGACAGTGACCTGATGTTCTGGGTCAAGGGCATCGCCAGCGGCTACCGTCTGGATGTGCTGATTGATGAACCCGACGTCAGCCCGCTGGCGGTGCAGGGGCCCCGATCCGATGACCTGATGGCGCGGGTCTTTGGCGAGGCTGTGCGTGATATCAAGTTCTTTCGTTTCGGGATGTTTGACTTCCAGGGCCGCTCTCTCGTTGTGGCGCGCTCTGGCTATTCCAAGCAGGGCGGATTTGAGATCTATGTCGAAGGCTCCGATCTGGGAATGCCGCTGTGGAACGCCTTGATGGAGGCAGGCCGCGACCTGGATGTTCGGGCTGGCTGTCCCAATGGGATCGAGCGGGTCGAGGGTGGCCTGCTGAGCTATGGCAATGATATGACCGACGACAATACACCCCATGAATGTGGTTTGGGCCGGTTTTGTGATACGCAGACCGCCATCGGCTGCATGGGCCGCGATGCCTTGTTGCGGGTGGCCAAGGAAGGCCCCGTGCAGCAGATCCGCGCGATCGACATTGGCGGCGCGGCCGTGCCGCCCTGTGACCGCGCATGGCCGATCATGTCAGGCACCAAAAAGATCGGTCAGGTCACATCGGCGGCCTGGTCGCCGGATTTCAAGACCAATGTGGCCATCGGCATGGTACGGATGACCCATTGGGATGACGGCACGTCAGTGCGGGTGGAAACCTCGCAAGGACCACGCGACGCGGTGGTGCGCGAGGCCTTCTGGGCCTAGACAAGCTGCAAGGACGGGACCGAGGGGCGCTGCCCCTCAGACACCCCGAGGTATTTTGAGCCAAAAAGAAAGGGGCAATGCCCCGGAATGGAGAATGAGATGTTTAATGCACTGGTTGTGAACAAGGATGATGAGGGCAAGACCTCTGCCGCGGTAACCCAGCTGTCGCTGGACCAGCTGCCTGCGGGCGATGTGACCGTTGCTGTCGAATACTCCACCGTGAATTACAAGGATGGTCTGTGTATCGGCCCGGGCGGCGGGCTTGTGCGCACATATCCGCATGTGCCGGGCATCGACTTTGCCGGCACGGTGGAGGCGTCGGACGACGCGCGCTACAAGCCCGGTGACAAGGTGGTGCTGACCGGCTGGCGCGTGGGCGAGGCGCATTGGGGCGGCTATTCGCAAAAAGCACGCGTCAAGGCGGATTGGCTGGTGCCCCTGCCTGCCGGTTTGGATACGCGGCAGGCGATGGCGGTTGGCACGGCGGGATTCACCGCGATGCTAGCGGTCATGGCCCTCGAGGATCATGGCATCAAAAGCGGTCCGGTTTTGGTGACGGGGGCGGCAGGCGGTGTGGGATCCGTGGCCACAGCGATCCTTGCGCATCTGGGTCACAAGGTGGCGGCGGTCACCGGACGGCCTGAGACGGCAGATTATCTGACCAGCCTTGGGGCCACCCAGATCGTTGCGCGCGAAGAGATCAACGAGACGGTGAAACGTCCGCTGGAGGGCGAGACCTGGGGCGGCTGTGTGGATGCTGTTGGCGGGCCAATGCTGGCGCGGGTTCTGGGGCAGATGGAATATGGCGCAAGCGTTGCTGCCGTGGGGCTGGCCGGTGGGGCCGGGCTGCCTGCCACTGTCATTCCCTTCTTGTTGCGCGGTGTGAACCTGCTGGGCATCGATTCCGTGATGCAGCCCTATGAGAACCGCCTGCGCGCATGGCAGCGGATTGCCAAGGACCTGCCGATGGACAAGCTGGAAGCCATGGTGCAGCCCGCGACCCTGTCGGATCTGCCAAAGCTGGGGTCCGATATCCTGAAAGGTCAGGTGAAGGGCCGCGTTGTGGTTGATGTGAACGCATGATCGCGCGGGCCTGCGCCGTGCCACGCGACGCGCTGCTTTGCGCCTATGTGGACCGGGCAGGCACCTATACCGATTGCTTTGAGGTCATGCTGCCTGGCGAGGCGGGATTGCATGACTTTATCGAGGCTTTCTATACCACATGGCTGTTTCGGCTGGAGCGGGCAGTATTAAGCATCGCGCTGCGCCGCAGGGTCCGCGATCACGAGGTCACGGCACTGGCGAATGCGCAGGCAGACAGCTTTGCCGTCTGGACCGTCGAAGGGCGCGAGCCAACCCAGATCCTGCTGCGCGATCTGTCGGGCGGGACGCGGTCCTACCTTGCGGTGGCGGGCAAGCAGGGCGGTGTCACGCGGTTGCTGTTTGGCTCTGCCGTGGTGGGGCGCGCGGGGCAGGACTTTCCCGTATGGCTGCGCGCCACGATGCCGCTGCACCGGTTTTATGCAAAATGCCTGCTGCGGCTGGCCGAACGCAAATTACGTTGGGGCTGACCCTCGACCTATGGCCTTTCCCTTCGTAGAAGGGGGCAACCAGTGACAAGGATACCTGTTATGCCCAACTATGACGACGAGAACATTTTCGCCAAGATCCTGCGCGGTGAAATCCCCTGTTTCAAAGTGTTTGAAGACGCAGACACCCTGTGTTTCATGGATATCTTTCCGCGCAGCCAGGGCCATTGCCTGGTGATCCCCAAGACCCCTTGCCGCAACATTCTGGACGCCACACCAGAGCAGCTGGCCGCCTGTATGAAAACGGTCAACAAGGTGGCAAATGCGGCCAAGTCGGCCTTTGATGCCGATGGCATCACCCTGTTTCAATTCAGTGAGGCCGCTGGCGGGCAGGAGGTATTTCACCTGCATTTCCATATCCATCCGCGCCACGAGGGCACAGCGCTGCTGCCACCGGGCAAGCAGGGCGATATGGACCAGATCAAGAAAAACGCCGACGCGATCATCGCGGCGCTGTGATAGTGCCGGCGGCATTTGCCGTCATTTGCATCTTGACGCGGGGGCGCGGGCGATGAACTCATGGCAGCCATGAAACTTGATATCGACTGGGTCCGCGCCCAATTTCCCGCCTTTGCCGAACCTTCACTGCAGGGTCAGGCATTCTTTGAAAACGCCGGTGGCTCTTACACGTGCAAACCGGTGATTGACCGGCTGATGCGCTTTTACACGCAGCGCAAGGTGCAGCCCTATGCGCCCTATGAGGCCAGCACATTGGGCGGTCAGGAAATGGACGAGGCGCGCAGCCGCATGGCTGCGATCCTGGGCGTGGACAGCGACGAGTTGAGCTTTGGGCCTTCGACCACGCAGAACACCTATGTTTTGGCGCAGGCCTTTGGCCAGATGATGCAGCCCGGTGAGGCGATCATCGTGACCAACCAGGACCACGAGGCCAATACCGGCCCCTGGCGGCGCTTGGCCGATCGGGGGATCGAGGTACGCGAGTGGCGGATCAACCCAGAGACCGGGCAGCTGGACACCGATGATCTGGAGATCCTGCTGGATGAGAGCGTCAGGCTGGTGTGTTTTCCCCATTGTTCAAACGTGGTGGGACAGATCAATCCCGTGGTGGAGATTACCGCATTGGCCCATGCCGCCGGTGCCTTTGTCTGCGTGGACGGCGTATCCTATGCGCCGCATGGCTTTGCCGATGTGGGGCAACTGGGCCCCGACATCTACCTGTTTTCCGCCTACAAGACCTTTGGACCGCATCAGGGGCTGATGGTGATCCGCCGCGCCCTGGGGGCGCTGCTGCCCAATCAGGGTCATGTTTTCAACGGCGATACACTGTACAAACGGTTTACGCCCGCAGGCCCTGACCATGCGCAGGTGGCAGCCTCTGCGGGGATGGCCGATTATGTGGATGCGATCTATGCCCATCACATCGGCGGCGCTGCGGGTCCAGCGGAACGTGGCGCGGCAGCCCATGATCTGATGCGCGCGCATGAGACAGAGCTGCTGCAGCCGTTGCTGGATGCCGTGAAATCGCGCAACTCCGTAAGGCTGATCGGTCCCTCAGAGGCGGCGGGCAGGGCACCCACCGTCGCACTGGCGCTGAACAGACCGGGCGAGGGTGTTGCCGCTGAGCTTGCGCGACATGGCATCATGGCCGGAGGCGGTGATTTTTACGCAGGCCGCGCCCTGTCGGCCATGGGTGTGGACATGGACAAGGGCGTTTTGCGCCTGAGTTTCACCCATTACACGTGCAAAGAAGAAATAGATCAGCTTTTGAACGCATTAGATGCGGTTTTGTGAAACAACTGTCTTGAATGCCCTGCGTCTGACCTAAGTGCTAAATGGCAGAGGTAACACAGGCAACAACATGACTGACAAGGCCCCCATACTGGTCTGGTTCCGGCGCGATTTGCGTCTGTCGGATCATGCCGCCCTGAATGCTGCCTGTGATACCGGGCGGCCGGTGATCCCGGTTTTCCTACACGATTCGCTGGTGGACAAGCTGGGGGCCGCACCGAAATGGCGCTTGGGTCTTGGTATTGGTCATTTGGACAAGGTTTTGCAGGGTCGAGGCAGCAGAATGATCCTGCGGCGCGGGGAAGATGCCGTTGAGATGCTGCAGACCCTGGTACGTCAGACAGGGGCAACCGATGTCTATTGGTCGCGCCTCTATGATCCCGAAACGATTGCCCGCGACAGCCGGGTCAAACAGACGCTCAAGGACGCCGGCGTTTCGGCACGGTCCTTTGGCGGGCATCTGATGTTTGAGCCATGGACCGTCGAAACCAAGACAGGGGGCTATTACAAAGTCTATACGCCCTTCTGGAACACGGTAAAATCCGTGGGGGTGGACACACCACTGCCCGCACCTGACGCCATCCCGGCACCTGCGTCCTGGCCAGACAGCGATGACCTGGGCGACTGGCACATGGGGGCCGCCATGAACCGCGGCGCAGAGGTGGTTCGCCCCTTTGTGCAACTGGGAGAGCAGGCAGCACAAGAGCGGCTGGGCCGTTTCATCGAAGCGGGCGTCGCGCAGTACAAAGAGAACCGCGATATTCCGGGCAAGGATGGCACATCGAACCTGTCAGAGAACCTGAGCTTGGGTGAAATCAGCCCCCATCAATGCTGGCATGCCGGCCAACGCGCCTTGCAAGAAGGCAAACCGGGGGCCGAGACTTTCCTCAAGGAATTGGTGTGGCGCGAATTTGCCTATCACCTGATGCATCACACGCCCCGCATCCTTGACCAGAACTGGCGCGAGGAATGGCAGGCCTTTGCCTGGAACGAAGACCCCGAGCATGACGATGTCCTGGCCTGGAAAAAGGGGCGTACGGGCATTCCCTTTGTCGATGCCGCCATGCGCGAGCTTTACGTGACGGGGCGGATGCACAACCGGGGCAGAATGATCGTGGCCAGCTATCTGACCAAACATCTGTTGACCCATTGGCGCATTGGCCAGCACTGGTTCGAGGACTGCCTGATCGACTGGGATCCGGCCGCCAACGCCATGGGCTGGCAATGGTCTGCGGGTTCTGGCCCGGATGCCACACCCTATTTCCGGGTCTTCAACCCTGAAACCCAATTGGACAAATTCGACAAACATCGGGACTATGCCAACCGTTGGATCGCCGAAGGCAAATCAAACCCGCACAAGGACGCGCTGAAGTTCTTTGACGCGGTACCGCGTCACTGGAAGATGACCCCGACAGACCGCTATCCGGCCCCTGTCGTGTCGCCCGCAGACGGACGCAAGCGCGCCTTGGAAGCCTATGAAAACCGTGGCTTTTAATAATTGTACATCACGCCGGACAGTCTAGACTGCGCGTAAGAATACCACTGGGAGTGGCTCATGATCTTGACGAGTACAGAGGGGCAGCACGATCTGCCGCGTTATTTCAGCCGTGTGTTCAGCATGGCCCAACAGATGCAGCACGGACGGGTGGATTTTGTCCTGCCCGACGGCCGCATTTTTCGCGCCGAAGGGGCCAAGCCGGGCCATGTGGCCGAATTGCATATCCATACCGATGATCTGTTCGCGCGTCTGATCCGCGAAGGCGATCTGGGCTTTTGCGATGCATATCTGGATGGTGATTGGTCCACGCCGGACCTGCAGGCCTTTATGGATCTGGTCCATCACGGCAATGAAAATGTCTATGACGGCTTTCCCGGCATGGGATTGGTGCGCCGGTTTGAGCAGCTGCGCTTTTGGCTGCAGCGCAATTCAAAGGCGCAGGCCCGCAAGAACATCAGCTATCACTATGATCTAGGCAATGATTTCTACGGCCTTTGGCTGGACGAGACGATGACCTATTCCTCTGCGCTGTTTGAAAAGGACGCCCAGCAGTCGCTGGAAGCCGCGCAGACCGCGAAATACAAGAGCATGGTCGACCAGATGGGCGTAAAGCCGGGCGATCACGTGCTTGAGATCGGATGCGGCTGGGGCGGCTTTGCCGAATATGCGGCCAAGGAACGGGGGCTGCGGGTGACCGCATTGACCATCTCGAAAGAGCAGTTCAAGTACGCACAGGAACGCATTGATAACGCAGGACTTTCTGACGTAGTTGAATTCAAGCTTCAAGATTACCGCGATGAGCGCGGCCGTTACGACGGCATCGCCAGCATCGAGATGTTCGAGGCTGTCGGCGAGAAATACTGGCCCTCCTATTTCGAAACCGTGCGCGAGCGGCTCAAGCCCGGGGCCATGGCCACCTTGCAAATCATCACCGTCGATCATGCCCGCTGGCATGTCTACAAACGCGGCGTCGACTTTATCCAGAAATACATATTTCCCGGCGGCATGCTGCCATCGCCCAAGGTGCTGCGCGAGCAGGTTGAACGCGCAGGGCTGGTGGTCGATAAATCCATCGAATTCGGCAAAAGCTATGACATCACGCTGCGCCGCTGGCATGAGACATTCAACAGCAAATGGGATCAGATTACCGCCCTTGGTTTTGATGAGCGGTTCCGCAGGATGTGGAATTTTTACCTCACTTCCTGTGCTGCGACATTTGACAGTGGCAATTGCGACGTCACCCAGATTACCATCAGGCGTCCCGGCTAAACGGGTGCCTTACAACGGATCGTTCACATGCCCACGGCTGCACGACTGATAGCTGCGATATCCCTGGCAATCACAGGGTTTTTCCTGTCGCTTCTTGTGATGCCGCTGATGCCGGAAAGCACCGACTTTGGCTATTTCATCCCCGTGAACATCGGTCTGGGTCTGTTGGTGGGTTGGTTTGTGATGGGCCGCAGGGCAGGGCGCGGGGTTACACCGGCCATCAACAACGGCTTTACCGGTGTTTTCGTCCTGATGTTCTGGGGCGTGGCGGTTCAGGCCATCAATGAAATGGTGCGCCTGTCCATGCGCAACCGCTATGACGGTCCCGGCGAGGCAATGGTTGCCGTATTCGAGATCGGTGCCGAATATGCCTTGATCATTGCTACCGTGCAGATTGGGCTGGCCTTTGTGGCCTGTGCCTTGATCACGGGCTTGGTGACGGAAATAGCCGCCAGAAACTGGCGCTGACCCTGTGAAGAACCTGTTTTTCTATGGCACTTTGCGCCATCTGCCCTTGCTGGAAATTGTCATGGGCAACAGTGGCACGGCCCTTGACGTCACTGCCGACCAGCTGACCGGCTACCGCGTCAGCGCCGTCGCCGAAGGGCCCTTTCCGATGATCGCGCCGGACCCCGGTGCCAGCGCCCAGGGCATTCTTGTCCGGGGCCTGACTGATCAAGAAATAGCACGGCTCGATTTCTACGAGGGCAGCTTTGCCTATGATCTGCGCAAGGTCACCCTCGACAGCGGCACCCAAGCCGAAGTCTATGTCCCGCAGCCGGATCTGTGGACCCCAGATGGGCCGTGGTCACTGCACGAATGGGAACAAGGACCCGGTGCCATCAGCGTCATCGCAGCCCGCGAGGTCATGGGATATTTTGGCAGCCGCAGCCGTAAAGAGGTGGCGGGCATGTTTGACATGATCCGCACACGGGCCGCGTCAGAGCTGCGCGCAGGCGCGTCCCTGCACGGCAAAGACAGTTTTCACGGAGCGATCGAGGTGCAGTCGCGCAAACGGGTCTATGCCAACTTCTTTGCGCTGGACGAAATCGAACTGCGCCATGAACGCTATGACGGCACGCTGTCCGCGCCGCTGGAGCGGGCGGTTTTCATCCCCGCGGATGCGGCGCTGGTGCTGCCCTATGATCCCCAGCGCGACCTTGTGCTGCTGGTCGAACAGATCCGCCTTGGCCCCATCGGCCGGGGTGATCCAACCTGTTGGCAGTCAGAGCCGATTGCAGGCCGTGTCGATCCCGGAGAGACCCCCCAGCAAGCCGCCCACCGCGAGGCAAAGGAAGAGGCAGGCCTGACGCTGGAGCGGCTGGAAACCATCGTCGAGGGCTATCCATCCCCCGGCACATCAAGCGAATTTTTCTACATCTACCTGGGCATCACCGATTTGCCCGACAGTATTACCGGCATCGGCGGGCTGGACACCGAAGATGAAAACATCCGCGCGCACCTGGTATCCTTTGATGATTTGATGGCGCGGGTGGCGCGTCAGGACGTGGCAAACGTGCCGCTGGCGCTTTGTGCCTATTATCTCGCACGGCACCGCGAACGCTTGAGGTCTGACAGCACCAAAGGTACACCAAGGGGGTAATCAATATCCTGTCTGGGGGCACTTATGCACGTCGCGTCTGATCTGGCCAAAGCCATTGGCAAAACACCACTCATCAGGCTGCGGGGCCCATCAGAGGCAACCGGCTGCGAAATCTACGGCAAGGCCGAGTTCATGAACCCCGGCCAGTCGGTAAAGGACCGCGCGGCGCTCTACATCATCAATGACGCGATTGCCAAAGGCACGCTGCAGCCCGGCGGCACCATTGTTGAGGGCACGGCAGGCAATACAGGCATTGGTCTGGCGCTTGTGGGTGCCTCCATGGGGTTCAAGACAGTGATCGTCATCCCCGAAACGCAAAGCCAGGAAAAAAAGGACATGCTGCGCCTTGCCGGGGCGGAACTGGTTCAGGTGCCTGCGGCGCCCTACCGCAATCCGAACAATTTCGTGCGCTACTCGGAACGGCTGGCCAATGAACTGGCGCGCAGCAGCAACGAAGGTGTGATCTGGGCCAATCAATTCGACAATACCGCCAACCGGCAGGCCCATGTTGAAACCACCGGCCCCGAAATCTGGGAACAGACCGGCGGCAAGGTCGACGGCTTTTGCTGTGCGGTCGGGTCAGGCGGCACTTTGGCAGGCATTGCAATGGCGCTACAGCCCAAGGGGGTAAAAATAGCGCTTGCCGACCCTGACGGGGCGGCGCTGCACAGCTATTACACCACCGGACAGCTGGCCAGTGAGGGTGGATCGATTGCCGAAGGCATCGGTCAGGTCCGCATCACCAAGAACCTCGGAGGGTTAAAGCCCGATTTCAGCTACAATATCCCCGACCTGGAAGCGCTGCCGATTGTCTTTGACCTTTTGCAGCATGAGGGTCTGTGCCTTGGTGCATCATCGGGGGTGAATGTGGCGGGTGCCATGCGGCTGGCCCGCGATCTGGGCCCCGGACATACGATTGTCACGATCCTTTGTGATTTTGGGACACGCTATCAATCCAAACTCTTCAACCCCGAATTCCTGCGCGAAAAAGGACTGCCTGTCCCCATATGGCTGGACGCGGCACCGGCCAATTTGCCCAGCGTCTTTGAGGACAACTGATGCGCGCGTTATTCCGTTTTAGTGTCTGGCTAGTTCTGGGCCTATGGCTCGCGGTGGCTACAGCCCAGGCGCAGACGACAACCGATGCCGACATGGACCGCTGGCAGACATTGGCCAGCCGCGCAGAAAAGGCAATTGATACCCGGCAGGGCAGCGATGCGGTATTCGAAGCGCTGCGGTCGGCCGTGGCGGAGTACCGCACCATCTTTGATGCGGGCCGCGACCAGCACAAGAACCGGATCGCCACACTGCGCGAACAACTGGCCGCCATCGCGCCGCCCGCCGAAGGCGAAGGGGCCGCCAGCGAAGCACAGGATGTGACGGCCAAACGCACCGAACTGAACAAACAGCTAAGCGAATTGCTGGTGCCTGTGCAAACCGCCGAGGCCGGGTTTGTACGCGCCGATGCAATCGTCGGGCAGATCGATCAAATCCTGCGCGAACGTCAGACGGACGAGTTGCTCAAGGTGACGCCGACGCCGCTCAACCCTGTTCACTGGAAACCTGCGCTGACCGATTTTCTGTCGGCCGTTGACCTGATCTGGATCGAGCCCCCCGCCAGCGGAGAGGCCCTGAGCTGGGACAACCTGCGCCAGACCCTGCCGCTGGTGATCCTCTTGGCGACCTTTGGTATTGTGCTCATTCTGCGGGGCCGCAAATGGTCTTCGTGGTTTGTCATGCGCCTGCAAAGCAAAGGCGCGCGCGGTTTTGGCATCTGGCGGTTTCTGGCATCACTGCTGCGCATCATCATCCCGTTCAGCGGGGTTGTCCTGCTGGCGCTGGCGGCTATTTCCAGCAACCAATTCGGGGCCAAGGGCAATGAAATCATCCTGACATTGGTGCTGCTCGGCGGTTCCATCCTTGGGGTGCGCTGGGTCTCGGAGCGGGTATTTTCGCGCGACGACGACGAAGCGCTGATCCTGCTGCCTGAGCCCAAGCGCAGGCAGCTGCGCTTTTATGTCAGCCTGATCACCCTGATGATCATCGGCTCTGAGCTGGTCAGTCTTGTGATTGATGCAGGCTATCCGGAAGTGGCCTCCAAATCGGTTCTGGTCTTTCCGTTCTTTGCGGTGTCCTGCATTGCATTGTTCAACATCGGCATCATCCTGCGCGCCTTTTCGGATGAACCAAGCGAAGATGCCGCCCTGTCCGACGTACGCGCATCCACCATGAACCGTGTGGTCCGGGGCCTGGGCACCGGGGCGGTGGTGGTGGCAAGCCTGTCGCCCTTGCTATTGGCAGCCGGGTATTTCAACGCCGCAGAGGCGTTGTTGCCGCCCTATATCATGACGCTTGCCATCCTTGGGCTGGTGATGACGCTGCAACGCTTTGCCGCGGATCTCTACGGCGTCGTCACAGGGCAGGGGGTTGAGGCCCGCGATGCCCTGATGCCGGTGCTGTTTGGCATGATCCTTTTGATCCTGGTCACCCCGATACTGGCCTTGATCTGGGGGGCCAGGGTAACTGACCTGACCGAGATCTGGGCGGCCTTTGGCCGTGGCTTTGCCATTGGCAACAGCCGGATTTCGCCTTCTGATTTTCTGGCCTTTGCGATCATCTTTGGCTTTGGCTACCTGCTGACGCGGCTGGTGCAATCGGCGCTACGGACCAATATTCTGCCCAAGACCCGCATCGACATTGGCGGCCAGAACGCCATCGTCTCGGGGTTGGGCTATGTTGGTATCTTTCTGGCCGCATTGGCCGCAATCACGGGCGCGGGCATCGACCTGAGTTCCCTGGCGATTGTGGCTGGTGCCCTGTCCGTCGGCATTGGTTTTGGCCTGCAAAACATCGTCAGCAACTTTGTCTCGGGCATCATTCTGCTGATCGAGAGGCCCATCTCAGAAGGGGATTGGATCGAAGTGGGGGGCAAGATGGGCTACGTGCGCGACATCTCCGTGCGCTCCACCCGGATTGAGACCTTTGACAAGACCGACGTGATCGTGCCCAACGCCGATCTGGTCAGCGGCACGGTCACCAACTACACCCGTGGCAATACCATCGGCCGCGTTATCGTGCCCATCGGGGTCGCATATGGCACGGATACCAAACGCGTCGATGCGATCCTGCGCGAGATCGCCGAGGCGCAACCGATGGTTCTGGTCAATCCGCCACCCAATGTCCTGTTTGTGAATTTCGGCGCGGATGCGCTGGAATTCGAAGTGCGCTGTTTTCTGCGCGATGTGAACTGGATGATGGCCGTCAAGAATGACATCAACCACGCCGTCGCCGCCCGCTTTGCCGAGGAAGGTATCGAAATCCCCTTTGCGCAGCGCGACATCTGGCTGCGCAACCCCGAAGCCCTGCGCGGCGATGCGCCCGCAGCAGCTGCCCCCTTGCCCCCCAAACCGCAGGACCAGGACCCATGACGCAGATGCTGTTTCGCACCGACGCCTATATGCGCGATGCCAAAGCGATCGTAGAGAGCATCACGCCTGAAGGTGGCGTCATCCTGAACCAGAGCCTTTTCTATCCGACCAGCGGCGGGCAGCCGGGCGATTCAGGCTGGATCAGGTGGGATGGCAAGGAACTGCCCATCGCCACCACCGTCAAAGCCGAAGGGGACGCCATCGCCCTGGTCCCCGCCGAGGCCGCAGGCCTGCCCCCCATCGGGGCCAATGTGACCCAGGCCCTCGACTGGGACCGCAGGCACCGGCTGATGCGTGTGCACACGGCCCTGCATTTGTTGTCAGCCGTGATCCCCTTCGAGGTCACGGGGGGGCAAATCTCGGCCAGCCACGGCAGGCTGGATTTCGACATGCCCGACATTCCCCAAAACCGCGAAGAAATAGAACAGACCTTGAATGATTACGTGGCGCAGGACGCACGGGTCAGCGAAGACTGGATTACAGCCGCCGCACTTGAGGAAAATCCCCATCTGGTCAAGACCATGGCCGTCCGCCCCCCCAAGGGCATCGACAGGCTGCGCCTGATCCGGATCGGCGAGGCAGACAATTGGCTGGACGTGCAGGCCTGCGGCGGCACCCATGTGGCGCGCACCGGAGAGATCGGCGCGCTGCGCCTGGGCAAGATCGAGAAAAAGGGCCGCTGGAACCGCCGCGTCTACATTCATCTGGACAGTTGATGAAATTGCCCGAAAAACCGGTGTTTTCCCTCTTGCAACTTATACCACCCCCACGCTAAACCCCGCGCAATGGATCGGTGGCCGAGTGGTCGAAGGCGCACGCCTGGAAAGTGTGTAGGCGGGAGACCGTCTCCAGGGTTCGAATCCCTGTCGATCCGCCAT
>JAFMGZ010000018.1 GCA_017854855.1 Sulfitobacter sp.
GTCTTGTTGATCTGGATGCCGTATTTATCCATCAAGATATCGGTCTTGAACGTGTCACCGTCCCAGCCCGTGCCACCCACCGCCAGCGTCACCCGTGTGGGATCAAGTGAGAATTCATCTTTCTCCCAACAATCCCACATATCGGTCCAGCCCTGTTCGGTGTCGTAATAGCTGGTCACACCACTTTCGCGATGCTCTTCGGGTATCATGTCGCCTGCGGTCAAAACTTTGAAATACTTGGACAACAACGGATGGTCCGTGATGGCACGGCGCATCGACATGGCCGCTTCGACCTGGCGCTGAACAAATTCGAACCCTTCCAGTTCCACCTGGCGGCGGCCCACATCCAAAGAGGCGATGATCTGATAGTTCGGCGAGGTCGACGTATGGGTCATATAGGCCTCGTGGAACGATTGTTCGACCTCGCCTTTGAAGTCCTGGTCATTCACATGGATCATCGAACCCTGCCGCAGCGACGTCAGCGTCTTGTGTGTTGACTGTGTGGCATAGGTGCGCACCCGCGCGGTGGGCGGCGGGATCAACCGGGTGTTTAACAAGGTTTCTTCGTCAGCGCCTTCCAGCGCGGCCTGCTGTTCCTCATAGCGCTTGATATGCTGCTCGGACTTCAGCCGCTCGCGCAGCACATTGGCCGCGTTCATCGCGGTGCGCTGGCGGTAGGTCGGGCTGAACCGGGCAAAGGCAAACCATGCCTCGTCCCACAGGAAAATCAGGTCTGGCTTGATGGCCAGACATTCCTCCATCACGCGTTCAACATTGTAGACCAGACCGTCAAAGGTACAGTTGGTCAGCAGCAGCATCCGAACCTGATCCAGTTTGCCTGCTGCCTTCAGCTCAAGCAGTTGTTTTTTGATCTCATGCAGGGGGACGGCACCGTACATCGAATATTTGTTCAACGGATAGCTGTCGAGATAGCAAACCTGCGCACCGGCCAGAACCATGCCATAGTGGTGTGACTTGTGGCAATCACGGTCAACCAGAACGATATCGCCGGGTTTGATCAGCGCCTGCACCACGATCTTGTTACAGGTGGAGGTCCCGTTCGTGGCAAAAAACGTCTGTTTCGCGCCAAAGGCCCGTGCGGCCAGTTCCTGTGCCTCTTTGATGGGACCATGTGGTTCAAGCAATGAATCGAGGCCGCCGGATGTGGCCGACGTTTCAGCAAGGAAAATATTCGGGCCATAAAAGGCCCCCATGTCCTGAATCCAATGCGACCGCGTGATGGATTTACCCCGGCTGATCGGCATCGCGTGGAACACGCCTGTGGGTTGCTTGGAATATTCGACAAGTGCCGTAAAGAACGGCGATTTATTCCGCGCCTGTACACCACGCAGGATGTTCAGGTGCAGTTCCATAAAGTCTTCTTGATTATAGAACACCCGACGGCAGATCCCCAGATCAAGCCCTGCGATATCCTCAACAGAACGTTCAGTGACCAGATAGGCATCCAGCTCGGGGCGGACCTTGGCGACCATGCGGCACAGTTCCGGGCCATAGCTTTCGGGATCAAGCGCATCAATCTCCTGGCGGCCGCCGGCGCGGGCCAGATAGCGGGTCAGGATGTCCTGATCATTCTTGGATTTCAGCGTCAGACCGGGGCGCACCACGATGGCCTGAATATTGTGGTTGAACATCACCGCAATCAGCGCGTCTTCCAGGCTTTGAACCACCACGGCTTCGTAGATAAAGGAATCTTCAGAGCGGCGCATGCGGGTCACATTTGACTTGAGCCAGCGCTCTTGCTGTTCGTTCACGTTATCAACGATCAGGACTTCGAAATAGGGTTTTGCCAATGCGCGCGCCTCTGGCGGCAGCATCGCCTCGTCATCTTCTTCGTGATCAACGGTATCGCGGTCCAGCGGGATGTGGCGACGGCGATAGGCCCCCGTGGTCAGGGCGCGGGTCACGCGGTTAACGGAAAACGCAAGGTCTTCGTAGTTGCCATGTTCGAACTGGCGGCGCAGGTGGTCAAATGCTGCCATGCCCGGAAAGGCCCAATAGGGTTCGATCACTGCAAGCGACTGAAAGAGCACCTCAACCTTCGCGGTCAGGGCTTTTATTTCCTTGGCCTTTGGGTCCCGGGTCAGGGCAGCTGACGCTTCTCTAAGAGCGCTCCAGCGATCTGACCTTAGTTGAATGGCCGAGGAATATTCGTTCATCGAATGCATAGTCGCTTCTCCACTGGGCGGCGCGCACCTGCATGCGATCCCGGCGCTGCATGCGCCGGGATGTCTTGCAGCTGCTTATCCGCTGGATGTTTCTTCAGTTCCCGTCAGGACACCGGGTCTGACAGGAGGGTTAGGTATGGCTGCAGCCGGCGCTTTGGTTTCAGGGGCCAGGTTTGCCGATCCTGCCGATGGGTTTGGCAGCGGCTCGGGCGCAAAGGCGGGTTGGTTTTTCGCAAAGCCCGGCATCTCGCCCTGACCTTTGAATGTCGGCACATCCGGCACCCGCTGTGCGGGCACATCAACATGCAAACCAGCCCGGGTTCCCTGATGCGGGATTTCGAGCGGGCCCAATGTCTGCAGATAGGCATCCGTTCCGCTGTTGCGGTCATAAACGGAAAAATCGGTAGACCGGTCGCGGAAGGATTTCAGGACCTGACCCAGACCTTTCATGCCGGTTTCGCGCTGACGCCGCACCATGGACAGGTCAATCTCGATCGGGAACATGTCTTCTTGGCCTGCGGATTGGTGCAGCACCATGGAGGTTGGATCAACCACACAGGATTTACCCACGCCGCCCGCGCCCAGACCGTTCACGTCAAAGATATAGCACTGGAATTGCGCCGCCGTGGCACGCGCGATGGCCAGTTCAGCATCACGGTCAGTTGTGCCTGTGAGGACCGGATGCAGCAGCACCTCAACGCCCTGCGACGTCAACTGGCGCGTCGTTTCCGGGAACCACATGTCATAGCAGATCGACAGGCCAAAGCGGCCTACATTAGGTACGTCAAAGACGCAAAATTCAGTTCCCGCCGCAATCCCGGCCTCGTAGGGCCTGAACGGGAACATCTTGGCATAACGGCGGATCACTTCGCCCTCGGGGTCGATCACGACGGAGGTGTTGTAAACCCGTCCGTCGGTCGGATCCTTGAGGAACATGGAACCCGGGATCAACCAAACGCGGTGCCTGCGTGCTGCAGCCTGAAACCGTTCGATGGTTTCGTTTTCGGGCGGCAGGGCAAACCTGTCCAAGGGGCCAAAGGGGGCCAATTCGGAGAATAGGACCATCTGGGTCCAGGGGAAACGCGCCATCAGGATATCCAGCCGATGGATCATTCCGTCGACGTTGGATTCAAGGGCATTAACGTACATCTGCACGCCAGCGATTGCGAAAGGTGTCATATCTTAAAACTCCGTGAAACACGGCGCCGGGCGGGAGGTGCCACAGAAAACGCGCCGATATGCACACTCTTTACGCCTATCCAGGCCTGAGGGAAACAGGTGAAATACCTGCCCCATGGGTCCCGACAGGACCAATATGAGGATTGGTTCAAGATGACAGTTGCGGCCCGCTGAGTTTCTGGAAAATCATACACATCAATCGGTGGCAAGACCGAGGCCGCACAGGGCGCTGGGCCCCCGCTGGTGCAAGCATCTTCAATATCTTCACGCCATCCCTCCCGATTGCTCTTTCGCCTTTGCGCATCGCCGCAGAATGCATCCATGGCGATGCATTTCCTGACCACTGAAACCCCGCGATCATCCCTTTTCCGGCTGCGATCAGACTGCGTCAAACCTGCCGCGATAGAGCCTTTACATCAGCCTAGGAGGCTTTTCCCTGTTCTTCAAGGAAGGTTTTTCAGAAGTTTAATAGGCAATCTAACACATTGTTAATGAATAGTTATTTTTGCTGATTTAGTCCAGTGAACAACGAATTCTCCCTCCTTGACGGAGCAAGTGCTTGCGAAAAACACCAATCCCGTCACAGTACCGGAAAATCCATGCAGAGCGCGAAGAAGGAAACCATGATGCCAGACTTTGGATCAATGACCAGATTTACAACTTTCGCTGCCGTATTTCTGCTTGCGATACTATGTGCAGTACTGATGTTTGCCTGGTCGGGATGGTTCATATTGCCCTTTCTGGGCTTTGCCGTGCTGGCCGGAATGGGCATTTATGACATCACCCAGACCAAACATTCGATCCTGCGAAACTATCCCGTTCTGGGCCATATGCGGTTCTTTTTCGAAGGCATCCGGCCCGAGATCCGGCAGTACCTGATTGAATCCGATCAGGACGAAGAACCCTTTAGCCGCGATGACCGCAGCCTGGTCTATCAACGCGCAAAAGGTCAAGAGGATGCGCGCCCCTTTGGCACACGCCAGCGGGTCTATGATGCGGGATATTCGTGGATTACACATTCGGTTCAACCGGTGCATATTGACGATTTCGACTTTCGGGTGACCGTTGGTGGCCCGCAGTGCAGCAAACCCTATTCTGCATCGATCTATAATATTTCGGCCATGAGTTTCGGGTCCCTTTCGGCCAATGCGATCGAGGCGCTGAACACCGGTGCAAAGCTGGGCGGATTTGCCCATGACACCGGCGAAGGGTCAGTCAGCCGCTATCACAAGGCAGGTGGCGGGGATCTAATTTATCAATTGGCCTCTGGCTATTTCGGAAGCCGTGCGGCGGATGGGTCGTTCGATCCTGAAAAGTTCCGCGAAACCGCGTCTCTTGATCAGGTCAAGATGATTGAGCTGAAGCTCAGCCAGGGGGCGAAACCGGGACATGGTGGCATGCTGCCTGCATCCAAGATATCGCCAGAAATCGCAGAGGCGCGCGGCGTGCCGATGGGTCAGGATTGCGTGTCGCCAGCAGCGCATTCAGCCTTTTCCAATCCGATCGAGATGATGGAATTCATCGGGCAACTGCGCGAATTGTCAGGGGGCAAACCCGTGGGGTTCAAGCTGTGCATCGGCCACAGGCGGGAATTCATGTGTATGGTCAAGGCCATGTTGAAAACCGGGATCACGCCTGATTTCATCGTGGTCGACGGCACCGAAGGCGGGACAGGCGCAGCACCGGTGGAGTTTTCCAACCACGTCGGAATGCCGATGATCGAGGGGCTGACTTTTGTTCACAATACCCTGCGCGGTGCCGGATTGCGGCGCGACATAAAAATCGGCGCGGCCGGCAAGGTGGTGTCGGCCTTTGACATCGCGCGCGCCCTGGCGATGGGGGCTGATTGGTGCAATGCGGCACGCGGTTTTATGTTTGCAATCGGGTGTATTCAGGCCCAGGCCTGTCATACCAACCATTGCCCGGTCGGCGTGGCCACCCAAGACAAATCCCGGATGCGGGCACTAGATGTTCCCCACAAAAGCGAGCGCGTGGCCCGTTTCCACCGCAACACCATGAAGGCGCTGGCAGAAATGACCGGCGCGGCGGGTCTGGATCACCCCAGCAATTTTCTGCCCTATCACCTGATGCTTCGGCAGGGGGACAAAAGCATGGTTGAGGGCAGCGAAGTCTATGCCTATCTGCCCGAAGGTTTCCTGCTGGATGACAATGCCGAAGATTTCATGGGCCACAAAAGCCGCTGGGGACGGGCGCGCGCAGAGTCGTTTGCGCCGGTCATCAACACCTGACAGCAATATGCCCCGGCATGAAAAAAGGCGCGGCCCAGGGGCCGCGCCTTTTTGTTGAACCTGGTGCATTCCTTATCACTTAACGCATAGAAATCTATGATTTCAGGCAGCGCTGGTGGGATCAGGTTTCTTGCAAAAACACCTTAGGCCTGTTCGGCGACTGCTGCCTGAACAGCAGCTTCAAAGATTGCCAGGCCTTCGTCGATGATGGCGTCAGACGCTGTCAGCGGAACCATGACACGAATGGCGTTCCCGTGCATACCACAGCTCAGCAGCAGCAAACCGCGCTTGAGCGCATGGGCAACAACGCTTTTCGTAAAGGCCGCATCGGGCTTGGCCGTGTCAAAATCGGTGACGAATTCAACAGCAACCATCGCACCCAGACCGCGGATATCCCAGAAACGGTAGGGTGCCGAACGCGTGCCAATCGCCGCAAAACGCGACTTGAGCGTTTCACCGATCGAAAGGGAACGGGCCAGCAGACCTTCTTCTTCGATGGCCTCGATCGCAGCAAGGGCCGCAGCACAGGCAACGGGGTTGCCGCCATATGTACCACCCAGACCGCCCGGCTCCATCGCATCCATGATGTCTGCGCGCCCGATCACACCAGCCAGAGGATAGCCGCCCGCCATGGATTTTGCCACTGTGATCAGATCAGGCACAACGCCCGAATGTTCAATCGCGAACCATTTGCCGGTGCGGCCAAAGCCTGCCTGCACTTCATCCGCGATCAGCAGAATGCCGTGTTCGTCACAGATGTCGCGCAGCTGCTGCATCATGTCGAAAGGCACCGGCACGTAACCGCCTTCGCCAAGAACCGGCTCAATGATAATCGCGGCAACGCGGCTTGGCTGTGCGTCGGTCAGGAACAGGTTCTTGAGGCCGATGATCGCGTCTTCAACGGTGATACCGTCACGGGCATTCGGGAAAGGCGCCCGGAAGATATCTGCCGGGAAGGGACCCACGTCCTTTTTGTAGGGGGATACTTTGCCGGTCATGCCCAGCGTCAGCAGGGTGCGGCCATGGTAGCCACCGGTAAAGGCAATCACGCCCGGACGGCCTGTTGCAGCGCGCGCAATCTTGACCGCATTCTCAACAGCCTCGGCACCTGTGGTCACCAACAGCGTCTTTTTGGGCGCATCACCGGGGGCCAGCGCATTCAGCCGCTCTGCCAATTCGATATAGGGCTCATAAGGCACAACCTGAAAAGAGGTATGCGTGTAATGGTCTTCCTGGCTTTTTGCCGCCTCGATCACCTTGGGGTGACGGTGGCCTGTGTTCAAAACGCCGATGCCGCCAACGAAGTCGATAAAGCGGTTGCCTTCGACATCCCACATTTCAGCGTTTTCAGCATATTTCGCATAGATCGGCGCGGCAGAGGCCACGCCGCGTGGTACGGCAGCCTCACGGCGGGCAATCAACTGCGCATTTGTCAGCTCAGCGGCGGCAACGGCTTCTGACACAATATGGTCAACAACAGCCTTGGCTTCAGCAGCCGTGGTTTTCTTGGCTTTTGGGGCAGCCTTGCGGCTGGAGTTCTTTACAGTCTTGGACATTTTCATAATCCTATGATGAAAACACTGAGCGTTCGTTTAAAAAATCCTATCATACCGTTTAATATACTTGTCAATTCATCATTGCAGCCGCTGAGATGAATTTTGCGCTGTTGGCTCAATTTTGCCTGTGACAAGGTCCGGCGCTGTCGTTACGAACGATGCAGGCATGACGCAAGGATCACCGCGGTGGATATTGGACAGAAGCTAAAGACAATCCGAAAGAAGCGGGGGCTGTCCCAACGCGAGCTGGCCGCACGGGCGGGGCTGACCAATGGGACCATTTCGCTGATTGAACAGAACCGCACAAGTCCTTCTGTGGCCTCATTGAAAAGTCTGCTGGATGCGATTCCAATCAGCATGGCAGAGTTTTTTTCCACCATCGAAGATAGCGATACGCCCAAAGTCTTTTACAAGGCCAGCGAGTTTACCGAGATCGCGCCCGAAAGTGACGGCAAATTGTCCTTGCGAATGCTGGGCGACGCACAAAATCACGCGCTTCAGGTCCTACACGAGACCTATCCCCCCGGCGCTGACACCGGACCCGAAGAAATCTCTCATGAAGGGGAAGAAGCGGGAATCGTCGTGCGTGGATCCATCGAAGTGACGGTGGATGGTCAGGTATCGATTCTAAATACCGGTGACGGATACCTGTTTGACAGCCGCCTGCCGCATCGATTCAGAAACATCGGCAAAGACGTCTGCGAAGTGGTCAGCGCCTGCACCCCGCCCAGTTTCTAAGTACCCCTGCGCCGTGCTGGCCCAACAGCCGCGCGCCATTGGTGCGGGGCGGTTAGTTAAGGGGGGCGATGGATGCCGCGATTTGATCATCGGTCCGGCGCTTTGCAGATTTCTTGCCCTTGACGTCATCTTTCTTTGGACGATTTGTGGTCATCGCCATGATGATCACGGCAACAAAGACCATGCTTATCATGCCGCCCAAATAGAATTCAAAGATCATATGCTGCCTTTTGCTTTGCCACAGTGACAGCCCAACGCGGCTGTGGATAAAAAGTTCCCGGGCCATTTCACATGTTGCTGGATCGCAACATCAGGCGCGCGCCGCAGCAGGTGGTCGAACCCAACCGCGTTTCTTGAAATGCGCTTTAGTAGTCGTAAAGCTGTTTTGGCCCCTGATGGATCGGAAATGAGATGGACATCCTATAGGAGGTCTCAGTTTCCTCGATGTCGATCTGGCCGTTCAACTGGCGTGCAAAGGCATTGATCAACTTGCCGCCCAGGCCTGTCCCCTCTTGCTGCGGTGTGCCGCCGGTGGTGTTGTAAATCACCAGCTTGGCCTGATCAGGGCTGATCTGTTCCAGCGTGACAGAAATTTCGCCCTGCGCCTTTGCGCTATGGGCCACGTTTTTCAATGCATTTGTCATCGCCTCTGACATCAACAGGGTCAGTGGTGCGGCATCGTCCGCCTCAAGGGTGATCGGCGCGTAATTCTGCGTCACCTTGACGTTGGAACTGGGTCCCAGACCGACGGACAGCAACTGGTTTACAACCTCATGCAGCAGCACAGATGCATCAACCTGCGCCAGATTGTCGTTTTGGTAGAGATTCTTGTGCACGGTCGCGAGGCTCAGAATACGCTCCTGCAGGCGCCGCAGGACAAGGCTTGATTCACTGGTTTTCGCCTGACGGATTTGCATGTTCATGATGGATGAAATCAGCTGCAGGTTATTCTTCACCCTGTGATGCACTTCTTTGAGCAGCATGTTCTTTTCGCGCAGGCTGTCCTCCAATGTGGCCTCATCGCGCAGAATACTCTCGCCCATGCTGATAAAGGCGGCCTCCATCTCGACCAGTTCGGTCGGCACACTGGACCCAAGCGTGACGCGAGGAAGGTTCCTGTTCAGGGCAAAGCGGCGCATCTGACGGCCCAGTTTGCGGATGTGCCGGATCGCCAGACGGTTCAGCGCCCAGAATGCGACGATCAAACTGGCAGCCCACATCGCGATCGGAACAAAGGTGCCCAGACGTGTGCCGATTGACGGGTTGAGTATCGGGGTGTCCGTGGGCCAGACGCTGACCGCGAACACGGCATTCTGCACGATGGGGCGCACCGCGTAGACACGGGTGACGCCATTTTCATTCTCAGCCTGAAAGACTGCCGATTTCTGATCCGTGAATACAGACAGGGCCACATCCGCCGGCAGTTCGCTTGCTGCATTGGCCATACCGCGTTCTGTTGTAATGATTTCGCCTCTGCGGTTGAATGTCATCAGCGCCAAAGGCGTTACCGCCAATTCGGGTTCTTTGATGGTGGCGAAAGCGGCCGAGGGGATCGACATCGCGATGATCCCCAGAAAATCGTCCCCTTCCATCACCGGTGAGGTCACGACCGTCACGGGCTGTTGCGATATTGCGCCGATCTGCAGGGTCTGCGTGCGTCTGAAAGGCTCTGCAATCGCCTGCTGAAAGGCCGGGTTATCCGAAAAATCATGCACCTCATGGGTCGAAGAGCAGGCCATCAGACCGTTATGCTGAATAAAGCCAACCATCGTATAAAGCGTGTTGGCCCCCCTGTAGGCCGCAAAGAAGTCAGAGCATTCCTTTGGCGTTCTGCGATGTAGCGAAATGATGGATGCCAGTGCCTCGCTGGCACCAAAGGCATCTTGCAGGACATGCCGCTCCGCCATTGAGGCCTGTTCGGTGATCGCCAGCAGCGAAAGTTCGGCGTTGATCCGGTTCTGTTCGGAGATCTGCTGTGTCTGGCTGATCGCGATCAGGCCGATAGGAAACAGCGCCAGCGACAAGAAGAACAGCACGCGCACGGCAAGGCCGCGCAGGATATCACCCCTGAAGAAACCAGACGTCATCGTTAAAAGCTGGCGACCTTGGAGGCAGACAGGACCGACATTGTTGCGTCATCCGTCATTTCCATCGCTTCATTCTCATTGTGACCCAATATCTCGGCCAATTGGGCGCGGGCGCGGTTGGTGCGGCTTTTGATCGTGCCCACCGCGACGCCGCACATTTGCGCGGCCTCTTCATAAGAAAAACCGGATGCGCCCACCAGCAACAGCGCCTCGCGCTGCTCATCTTTCAGTTGGCCCAATGCCCGGCGAAAATCGGCCATCTGCATGTGCCCGTCATGGGCCGGCTTTTCAGCCAGGCTTTCGGTGAATACGCCGTCTACATCTGACACTTCGCGCCGGGCTTTGCGGCGGTTGGAATAATAGGTGTTGCGCAGGATGGTAAACAACCAGGCGCGCATGTTTGACCCTTTTTCGAATTTGTCGATATTGGTCCATGCCTTGACCACGGTGTCTTGCACCATGTCATCGGCCACGGCGCTGTTTCGGGTCAAACTGATCGCAAAGGCGCGCATCGCGGGAAGATGTTCAATCAACTCATCCCGTGGATCAGCATTGCTCATTTTGCTGATCCCTGGTTGCGGTCTTGCTGCTTGAGCTGGCTGAGCAAGTCTTGAAACCGGTCCGGAATACCTTCTTCCAGGGTCTGTTCGAAAACTTTCTTGAGGTTTTCGTCAATCGCCCGTTCGTAATCGTCTTTCTTTGGGGTATTCACAATATGACCTCTGGTTCACGCGTTGTGCACATTAATATTCTCGCCCACATGGAACCAAACGCAGACTTCAGGTGTTTTGTTCCCAGAAAGTTTATAAAAGGACCGCTTCGATGAGTGATGCATCACCAGATCAAGGGATCAGCGACCAGTTGGGGGCCAATATCCCCTATCTTCGCCGCTTTTCACGCGCCATGACGGGCAGTCAGAAAAGCGGAGACGCCTTTGCCGCTGCCGCCCTCGAAGCCATTTTGGCGGACCGTTCAGTTCTGGACGACATAGACGTAAAAACCGGTTTGTTCAAGGTTCTCTACGGGATCTGGGCCAGCGCTGGTGCCCCCATTGAGGCCGGAGAGAGCGGCGCGCGTGCCAAGGCGCAGGCGCGTTTGGCCAGCCTAACCAACAACAGCCGCGAGGCGCTGCTGCTGCACTCGGTCGAGGGGTTTTCCTTTGCAGAGGTCGCGATGATCATCGGCGTTGACCAAAAAGAAGCGCAGGATTTGATCGCCATTGCGCGACGCGAGATGGCAGATAGCGCGTCAGGCTCTGTCATGATCATCGAGGACGAGGCGATCATCGCCATGGATATCGAAGCCATCGTGGGCGACATGGGCCACCGCATCACCGGCATCGCCCGCACCCGAGATGAGGCGATCGCCCTTGCCCGTGCGGACAAGCCGGACCTCATTCTGGCGGATATTCAGTTGGCCGACAATTCGTCAGGGATTGATGCGGTGAACGACATCCTGCAAGAGATGGGCAGCAGGCCCGTGATCTTTATCACTGCCTTCCCCGAACGTCTGCTGACCGGTGACAAACCGGAACCTGCCTTCTTGATCTCAAAACCCTATTCGGTTGATCAGGTGATGTCCTCGGTCTCTCAGGCGATGTTCTTTTCGTCCACTGAAACGCTTTGCGTCTAAGTTCGCGATCGGCATCAGATTTCAAAAGCCCCGGCATTGTCCGGGGCTTTTGCGTTTCAAGATCCCGCAAAGCTGTCTTTGCAGGTTTCAGCCGTCGTTCGGCACCCCTTTGTCATGCAATTCGATCTGGGCGTTCAGTGCCGCCCCGTACAGTACCAGAAAACTGCTGATCCAAAGCCAGATCAGCATCGCGATCACCGCACCGATAGATCCGTAGACCTGGTTATAATTTCCGAAATTACTGACGTAATAGGAAAACCCGACCGACAGGATCACCCAGAACACCACGGCCACCATTGCCCCTGCGGACAGCCATTGAAACTGCGCACCCCGGCGGTTTGGGCCATAGCGGTACAGCATGCCGATCCCTGCAAACAGCACTGTCACGACAACACCCCAACGTGCTGCCTCAACCGCGAAGCGGCCCAATCCGCCCAGCGGAAAGAATGCCAGCAGGATCGGGATCACCACAAGGCTCAGCAAGGACACAATGCCCACTGCGACCAGCCCGATGGTCAGCAGCAAAGCCCGCAAATAATGTCGGGCGGTGTTCCGGTCCCGTTTGTTATAGACCGCATTCAGGCCCGTGATCATCGCCCCCACGCCAGCCCGCGCCGACCACAGCGCCAGAATGAGCGAAATCACACCAGCCCGCCCCAAACTGCCGCTGGAGGCGGTCACGAGGCTGACCACCTGTGTGTTGATGATCTGATAGACATCTTCGGGCAACAGCGGGCGCATCTCTTCCAACTGCGCGACAACCACCGCCGGATCAGAGATCAGGCCCAAGAGCGCGATCAATGCCGCAAGCGCCGGAAACAGCGACAGCATCGAGAAAAACGCAACACCTGCGGAAATCAGCGCCAGATTGTTTTCGCCGACATGGGCGATGCTTGCTCTGAGAATGGCCCAGGACCCCCTGAGGCCCAGATTTGAAAAATGTGCCAAACTGCCCTACCCTTGATCTACGTTGCCAAACTCAATGCGTCCCTTGCCCAAGACATAAAGCACTATGAGAGATGCTTTGTCGGACAGGGTATCAGCAAGCACCGGTTGAAACAAACCAATCACCGCACCCAATGGAGCAGGGGCCCCTGTGACGCCGCAAGCCCCCTAAATCCGATGCGGCGGCCCCCGATTGGACGGCCACCTTGCCAATGGAAAGAAAGTTAGCGCGCATATCCTGCATTGACAGGCCCGTGGCGGTTTCTGTCTATGTCCCCCAAGCCACTTGGGCGACAGCCGGCACAAAGGACGCCTTGCATGATCACTTCTTCAGCGACACTTACCCAGGCCATCAGGGACCGCTTTGCCCATGTGGATGCATGCCCCTTTCAGGGTCCGCGTATCTTTTTTGAAAACGCAGGCGGGGCGCTGACGTTAAAATCGGTTGTCGAAACCTCTGGCACATTTGCGGCCATCCCCGACAATCAAGGGCGCGACAACCCGGCATCCCATGCCCTTGTGGATGTGATCACCCGGGCCAAGGCCGATATGGCGCTGTTTTTCAATGCGCCAGAGGGGCGGTTTTTCGTGGGTGAATCAGGGACCGAACTGACGTTTCGGCTGATCCGAACGGCGGTCATGGGCAGCGCGTCGGGTGGTGCCGTGATCGGATCATCGGTTGAACATCCCGCCTCGCGCAGTGCGGCCAAACATTGGGCGCAGATCGCAGGCAAACCCTATCTCAATGTCGCACATGACGATGCCACAGGTCAGGTGACGCCCGCCACCTATGCCGCTGTCATGACGCCACAGGTCCGGGTCGCCACGATCCTGCATACGTCTCCGGTCACCGGCATTGCAAATGACGTGGCAGGGATCAGCGCGGCCATCCGCGCCGTGGCCCCTGACGCTTTCATCATTGTCGACGGTATCCAGCACGCCAGCCACGGGCGTATCGACATCGCCAGCTATGACATCGACGGCTATGTCGTCTCTCCTTACAAGGTCTTTTCGCGCCATGGCTACGGGGTGGCATGGGTCTCTGACCGTCTGACGGCCTTGCCGATCGAGACTCTGATCAACGGGCCTGCAGGCAATTGGGAGATGGGCACCCGCGACACCGGATCTTATGCGACATTCACCGATGTGGTGCGCTATTTCGACTGGCTGGGTGGTGAGGTATCAGCCGAAACTGATCCACGTGCCCGGATCGTTGCAGGGGGTGCGGCCATTCACGACCATGAAAAGGCCCTGACCGATGCAATGCTGCACGGCATCGACAACCTGCCCGGTCTGGCGGAACTGCCCGGTGTCACCATTCTGGGCGGCGTGGACAACCCTGACCGCGAGGGACTGGTTTGTTTCGCCCTTGATCATCTGCCCGCAGCCCAGATTGTTGCCAAGCTGAATGACGAGGGCATTCGTACGCATCTGCGCAAAGCTGACCACTATTCCGGCAATATCCTGACCCCGCTGGGCCTTGAGGCGGCGGTGCGCGTCTCTTTGTGCCACTATAATACGCTAGATGAAGTTCGCAGGCTGCTGGCAGCCATGAAAGGCATTTCAGGCTAAAGCAATCCTTGCCAATTTCATCCAACCGGTGGACGATAAACTTATGAACACAGCACTCTCAGCCGCCATCGAGGCCAAGCGCGACGACCTGATCGCCCTGACCCAAGACATTATCCGCATTCCGACGTTGAACCCGCCGGGCCAGGATTATCGCCTGATTTGCGAATATCTGGACAAACGCCTGTCCGGTCACGGTTTCCAGACCGAACTGATCCGCGCCTTTGGCACCCCCGGCGACGGTGATAAATATCCCCGGTGGAACATCATCGCCCGCCGCGAGGGTAAACATCCCGGTGAATGCGTGCATTTCAACAGCCACACCGATGTGGTCGAGGTCGGCGCAGGCTGGACCTTTGATCCCTTCGGGGGCGAGGTCGCGGATGGCAAGATTTATGGCCGGGGCACCTGCGACATGAAAGGCGGGCTGGCCACCTCTATCATTGCGGCCGAGGCGTTCATCGAAACCTATCCCGATTTTGCCGGCGCGATCGAGATTTCCGGCACGGCGGATGAGGAATCAGGCGGCTATGGCGGCGTCGCCTATCTGGCGGAACAAGGGTATTTCAACCCGTCCCGTGTACAGCATGTGATCATCCCCGAACCTTTGAACAAGGACCGCATTTGCCTGGGCCATCGCGGCGGCTGGTGGGCCGAGATTGAGACAAAGGGCGAGATTGCCCATGGGGCCATGCCCTTTCTTGGCGATTGCGCCGTGCGCCACATGGGTGCCGTGCTGCAGGAGTTTGAGGACAAGCTCTTTCCCGCCATGGCCGCCCGCTATACGGAGATGCCCGTTGTGCCCGAAGGCGCGCGCAATTCGACGATGAACATCAACTCCATCCACGGTGGAGAGAACGAACCAGAGCCGGGTTTCACCGGATTGCAGGCCCATTGCGTGCCCGACAGTTGCCGAATCGTCATTGACCGGCGTTTCCTGGTCGAAGAACCACTGGATCAGGTCCGCGATGAGGTCACCGGCCTGCTGGAAGGACTGCGCGAAACGCGGCCCAACTTTGAGTATGAGCTGACAGAGCGCAACAGCGTGCTGCCCTCCATGACGGATAAGGAAGCGCCGATTGTAAAAACCGTCGCACAGGCCATTCAGGACGTGATGGGCAAGCCGCCCGAATATGTGGCCTCTCCGGGTAGTTACGACCAGAAACACATCGACCGGATCGGCAAGCTGAAGAATTGTATCGCCTATGGGCCCGGTATTCTGGATCTGGCGCACAAGCCTGATGAATACATCGGCATCGACGACATGATCGACAGCGCCAAGGTCATGGGGGCCGCGCTAGAGACGCTTTTGCTGCCGAAAGCCTGACGTCAAAACGCGGTCTCACTGCCCATCGCCAAACCATCCACGATTGCGGTAAGGGCCGCGCCCCGGTGGATTTCGGCAGCCGGCAGCCGCGTGGTCAGCGCATCCTCAACCACCTGCATCAGGCTTGACCCGCCCACAAATATCACCTTGGTCACGTCCGCGGGGCCCACTTTGGCATCAGCCAATGCAGCCTCGGCCGCAGCCCCGATCTGGTTTGCCAGCGGCGACAGTTTCTTGGTCATCATCTCAGTTGGCAGGGGCAATACGGCATTCCGCTTGAGCATCCCGACCTTGATCACCGGGTCCGCAACACCCGGTGTGTTCGCCATGATCTTGCCTGCCTCAACCGCAAATGCCAGATCATGGCCCAGCTCTTCCTCCAACACCTTGACCAGACGGGCCAGACGTTTGTCATGAACGGCGTATTTCTGCAGATCCTTGGCCGCGCGGATCGTATCCTGGGTATAGAGAAACGGAATTTTCGCCCATGTGGCCAGATCATTGAAGATCGCATTTGGCGCGATATGCGTATCATTGCCAAAGGCATGGCGGATCGGGCTGCCCATCCCCAGTTGCGGCATCACCCGCGCAATGCTGAGACGGCGGTCAAAATCTGTCCCGCCGACGCGCACCCCGTAGCTTGAAAGTATCTCGATACCCGTCCCGCCCTGCTGGCGGAACAGGGTAAAGTCAGAGGTGCCGCCGCCGATATCAACGACCAGCCCCAGATCACCGGGGGCCAGCACATCACGGTTGGCCAGTGCCGCCGCCTCCGGTTCGTTCATGAAACGCACCTCCTCAAACCCGGCACGCTGGTAGCATTCAGTCAGATCAACCAAGGCCTGCGCATTGCGCCCCTCGTCCTCGGAATGAAACCGCACCGGACGGCCCGACAAAGCATGGGTAAAGGTCTGTCCGCTCTGCGCTTCGGCGCGGTCTTTGACGCAGCGCAGAAACCGCGCGATGATGTCCAGAAAATCCATCCTTTCACCCAGCAACATCCGGCTTTCGCGGATCAGGCGCGTGCCCAGCAGGCTTTTCAGCCCGCGCATGTAGCGTCCGTCATCACCCCGCAGCAAAGCGTCGCTGGCCTGCGCACCAACCCGCATCTCGCGGGCTTCAAAATCAAAGAAGACGGCCGTGGGCATCGTCTGTGCCTGATCCTCAAGCGGAATCAGATGCGGCTTGCCGTTCAGGCATATGCCTGCAGCTGAATTGGATGTGCCAAAATCAATTCCCAAAGTGCCCGACATCACTACGCCCTTTACGTCAAAGAGCGCGTCTCTAGTCTGTCGGATGACCAAAGGCAACGCATCGCAGGGAACACTGGTCAGATGCGATTAAGTTGGTTAGCCTTTCGTTATAATCAATAAGGGAGATCGCAATGATCCATCTTCGCCAATTCCTCTTGGGTGTCAGCACCGCCGCTCTCATGGCCGGTTCCGCACTCGCCAAGGACGATATCACCGTCGCCCTGCAGCTTGAGCCGCCGCATCTGGACCCGACTTCGGCCGCGGCCGGTGCCATCGATTCGGTGCTGTACTCGAACGTGTTCGAAGGTTTGACACGATTTATGAGCGATGGATCGGTCGTGCCGGGCCTGGCCGCCTCTTGGGACATCTCTGAGGACGGGCTGACCTATACCTTCAAACTGCGGGACGGCGTGACCTTTCATGACGGCACCACGATGGACGCCGAGGATGTGAAATTCAGCCTTGACCGTATCGCCGCCGAAGACAGTGCCAACGCGCAAAAGGCGCTCTATGCCGCTATTTCGCAGGTCAATGTAATCGACCCGATGACGGTTGAGATCAAACTGTCAGAGCCAAACGGCAATATGATCTTTAACCTGGCCTGGGGCGATGCCGTGATCGTGGCCCCCGAAAGCATCGAGAATATCAAACAGCAGCCTATCGGCACCGGTGCCTTCAAATTTGACAGCTGGACACAGGGCGACAAGATCGAGCTGAGCCGCAATGACGCCTATTGGGGCACGGCCCCCGCGCTGGCCAAGGCGACGTTCAAGTTCATCTCTGACCCAACGGCGGCCTTTGCTTCTGTGATGGCCGAAGATGTGGACGTCTTTGCCGGTTTCCCCGCACCAGAGAACCTGCCGCAATTTGAGGCCGACCCCCGGTTTCAGGTTCTGGTCGGTTCAACCGAAGGTGAGACGATCCTGTCCACCAACAACAAACAGCCGCCGTTTGACAACGTGAAGGTCCGCGAAGCGATGGCCCATGCGATTGATCGCCAGGCCATCATCGACGGCGCGATGTTCGGTCTGGGCACGCCCATCGGCACGCATTTTGCCCCCCATAACCCCGCCTATGTCGATCTGACCGCGCAATCCAACTATGACCCGGCCAAGGCCAAGGCGCTGCTGGCCGAAGCAGGCTTTGCAGACGGGTTCGAGACCACGTTGCACCTGCCGCCCCCATCCTATGCCCGTCGCGGCGGCGAAATTATCGCCGCACAGCTGGCTGAGGTCGGCATCAAAGCTGAGATCACGAATGTGGAATGGGCCCAGTGGCTGGAAACCGTGTTCCGGGGCAAGAACTTTGGCCTGACCATCGTCAGCCATACAGAGCCGATGGACATCGGGATCTACGCAAATCCCGAATATTACTTTCAGTATGACAACAAGGCCTTCCAGGATCTGATTGCCAAGCTGAACGTCACGGCCGACCCCGCGATGCGCAGCGAAATGCTGGCCCAAGCGCAAAAGATCATCGCCGATGACTATGTGAACGGTTACCTGTTCCAGCTGGCCGCAGCCACGGTTGCCAAAGCAGGTGTGCAGGGCCTTTGGGCGGATGCACCGACACAGGCCACGGATCTGACCGGCGTCAGCTGGTCGGAATAAACCTAATCCACAAGAATACAAAAAGGCCCCTGCTTTGCGGGGGCCTTTCGTTTATTTTCGCCTCATGTACGCGGTTCAGTCGACCAGCGTCACGATCGTCTCCACCGGCTTGCGGACCTTCTTCATCGGTGCCAACCAATCGCCAGAGGCATCACGATACCCAAGTGGCAGCAAGACAACAGAGCGCAGGCCGCGTTCCTTCAACCCCAGGATTTCGTCAACTTTCGCCGGCGAAAAACCCTCCATCGGGGTGCTGTCAACTTCTTGTTCGGCGGCAGCGACCAATGCGATGCCCAGCGCGATATAGGCCTGGCGCGCGGTATGATTGTAATTCACCTCTGCATCGCGGGGCAGATAGCTTTTCTTGAGGTTCTCATAATAGGCGTTCAACATCGGAAGGTCGCCCCGCTCTTGCACGTTCAGCGATGTGACCGCGTCGATCCGCTCTGCCGTGTAATTGTCCCAGGCGGCGAAAACCAACAGATGGGAACCATCGGTGATCTGCGCCTGACCATTGGCGGCCTCGGCGATCTTGCTGCGCACCTCCGGATTGGTCACGACGATCAGTTCAAAAGGCTGCGTGCCACTTGAGGTTGGTGCCATGCGGATGGCTTCGATGATTGTATCGACCTTGTCTTGTGGAACGGGCTTGGAAGGGTCCATTTTCTTGGTGGCATAACGCCAGTTCAATTGGTCAATCAGGGTGCTGTCAGCCATGGTTTTGGTCCTATTGTCGGCACCTTTCAGGTGCGGTATACATTTAATACCGGGGATATATGAGGAACTTTATTCAACCACAAGAAGGCACAGAAAGCTGCCCCGGTCACAAAAAGGGAACCACCATGCTGGATACTGAAAAATGCCCCGACTGCCAACGTATCAACGAAGTTCTGTCGCGTGTTGGCGACAGGTGGAGTGTTCTTGTCGTTATCTCATTGGCCCAATACGGGACGATGCGGTTTAATGCGCTCAAACGGAATTTGGGTATTTCCCAGCGGATGCTCAGCCTCACCTTGCGCGGGCTGGAGCGGGACGGCCTTGTAAACCGCACCTATCACCCCACGATCCCGCCCAAGGTGGAATATAACCTGACCCCGATGGGCGAATCCTTTCGCGATCCGGTGCGTGTATTGGGGTCCTGGGCGCTGGAAAATCTGGCGTCAATCGACGCCGCCCGTGCCACATATGACGCGGAAGCCGAGAAAGCCGGCTGAGGGTCTGGTCCTGTCAGCGCTGCAATAACATCCTGATACCATCGCGCAGTTCATCACGAACAGCACCGGGGCGCGGTGCGTCCTTCAGCGTTGTGAACCAATGTTCGGGCGGGTTCTTGCCCCGGCGGTTCCCATCAAAACGCAGGGCCCGCAGCACGTCCTGCCCCGCCTGAGGCAGATCATCGGGGATCTTACGGTCATTCAGAACGCCCCAAACCTGCGTCCAAAGCCGCCCGACAGACCAGGGATTATAGCCACCCCCGCCCAGAACCAGCAGGCGTGGGGCCATGCCGATCAACCCGCGCAGCACGTCCAGTTGGGCGTTGTTGCTGAGCTTCATATGCGACAGCGGGTCTTCGTCCAGGCCGTCGGCACCACAGAGCAAAACAATCGCATCCGGTTCAAAGGCAGCCACCTTTGGCAAGATCAGCGTATCCCTGACAAAGGCCATTTCGCTGTCATTCAGCCCGCGCGGCACCGGCAGGTTGAATGCATTGCCGCCGCCATCGTTTTCTATCGGCCCACTGCGCGGCCACAAACGCGCCTCGTGAACCGAGATCATCAGACAGTCCGGATCCCCGCCAAAGCCCACTTCGACCCCGTCAGGGTGATGGGCATCAATATCAACATAGGCAATCCGGCGCACGCCGTGATGACGCAGGCTAAGCATGGCCAGCACCGGATCATTGAGATAGCAAAAACCGTTGGCGCGGTCTGGCATGCCATGATGCGTACCGCCCGCCGGATTATAGATCACACCCCCGTCGCGCAGCAGTTCGCCCGCCAGAATGGATCCGCCCGCCGCCGTGGCCGGACGGCTGAAAATCTCTGGAAAGACCGGGTTCGTGACACTGCCGATGTCATGCAGGCGGTGGTCCTCGGCGGTGGCACTTTGTGCCGCCTCTATCCGTTGCAGGGCGGCGATGTAGGCGGCTGTGTGCCAATGGACCAAGGCGGCCGGTTTGGCGCGGGGCGAGGTGATGAACTGGTCCTGCGGCAACCAGCCCAGCGCGCGGCTCAGGTCAATCACCGTGGATACCCGAGGCACCCGAAGCGGATGCCACTTGCCATAGGTGGAATGGCGGAAAATCTCGTGACCGATGAACATGGGGCGTTGCATCTGCCCAAGATAGGGCCCGCCTGACCCATTGCCAACGTAGCGCGTGTTGGCACCAGTGTTGAAACGATCAAACGGCACTGGACGAGGCTTGGCCAGCAGCCTAACGTCCGATCAATGCTGCGCTATACACTCAAACGCTTTCTGTCGCTGGTCCTCAGCCTTGCCGTTGCGTCGATCGTGATTTTCATCGTGATCGAAATCGCTCCGGGTGATCCTGCGTCCTTTATGCTGGGGATGAATGCACAGCCCGAAACACTGGCCGCCCTGCGCAGTGAACTGGGCCTCGATGTGCCCAAGGTTCAGCGCTATCTGGCCTGGGTCAGCGGCATGTTGACGGGTGATTTCGGCACCTCCTATACCTACCGCACGCCGGTAATCGACATGATCTCTGACCGGCTCTGGGTGTCCTTGCCCCTGGCGCTTTATGCGCTGGTGCTCAGCACGCTGGTTGCCTTTCCTGCCGGTATTTTCGCCGCCAGCCGTCGGGGGCGCGCGGGCGACATCGGCGTCATGGGGGCCACGCAGCTGGGCGTCGCGGTGCCGAACTTCTGGTTCGCAATGATGCTGGTCCTGATCTTTGCCATCAACCTGCGCTGGTTCGCTGCGGGCGGTTTCGTAGGCTGGGACAAGGGGTTTTTCGCAGGGCTGCATGCGCTGACCCTGCCGGCCATTGCGCTGGCCCTGCCACAGGCCGCAATCCTGGCGCGCGTGATGCGATCATCGTTGCTGGATGTGCTGGGCGAAGATTTCATGCGCACGGCAAGGGCCAAGGGCCTGACGGAACGGCAGGCGTTGTGGCGGCATGGGCTGCGCAATGCGCTGATCCCCGTGCTGACGATCATCGGCTTGCAGTTTTCCTTTTTGCTGGCAGGCTCAATCATCATTGAACAGGTGTTCTATCTGCCCGGCCTTGGGCGGCTGGTGTTTCAATCCATTTCCGCCCGCGACCTGATTGTCGTGGAATCGGTCGTGATGCTGTTGGTCTTTTCCGTGATCCTGGTGAATTTTCTGGTTGATCTGGCCTATGCCGCCGTTGACCCCCGTCTGAGGTCCCGGTCATGAAGCGTAACCTGATCCTTGGCGGTCTGCTGTCGGGCCTGTTTCTGTTTGCCGCGCTGATCAGCTTTGTCTGGACGCCCTATGACCATGCGGCCCTCGACATCCCGAACAAGCTGCAAGCGCCCTATGCTGCCCATCTTTTAGGCACAGACCATTTTGGCCGTGATTTGCTGAGCATGATCATGGTGGGCGCGCGCACCTCTATTGCCGTGGCCTTTGTCGCGGTTGGAATTGGCATGGGTCTGGGCGTGCCGCTGGGCCTTTGGGCCGCCGCGCGCCAGGGCACGCTGGTGGACGAACTGATCATGCGCGGCAATGATCTGGTCTTTGCCTTTCCCAGCCTTGTCATCGCGATCCTGATCACTGCCATCTTTGGGGCGGGCGCTGTGAATGCCATCATCGCCATCGGCATCTTTAACATTCCCGTCTTTGCCCGCATCACGCGCGGGGCGGCGCTGTCGCTGTGGCAGCGCGAATTCATCATGGCCGCCCGTGTGGCCGGCAAGAACGCAACCCGGATTTCCATTGAACATATCCTGCCCAATGTCACCAATCTGCTGATCGTTCAGGGCACCATCCAGTTCTCTTTGGGCATCTTGGCCGAAGCAGGGCTGAGCTATGTCGGCCTTGGCGCACAGCCGCCCACGCCCAGCTGGGGACGGATGCTGGCAGATGCGCAGACCCTGGTCAGCATCGCACCGCATATGGCGCTGGTGCCGGGGTTTGCGATCATCCTGACGGTGCTGGGGCTGAACCTGATGGGCGACGGGCTGCGTGACTATCTGGATCCACGGCTGCGGGTGGCGCGGTCATGAGCCTTCTGGATATTCGCAACCTGACCCTGTCGATCTATGGCACGGGCATCCTGCATGACGTGACCCTGTCAATCGCCCCGGGCGAGATTGTCGCCGTCACCGGCGAAAGCGGGTCGGGCAAATCCATGACCGCACTGGCCACGATGCAACTGCTGCCCAAGGGTGCGCAGACCACTGGCCAGATCATGCTGGGCGATCAGGATATCACCCAATTGCCTGAACAGACCCTGTGCGACATGCGGGGCAATGACATGGGGATGGTCTTTCAGGAACCAATGACCGCGCTGAACCCCGTGCAGACCATCGGCGCGCAGGTCGCAGAGACGATCCGCATTCATGACCGCAGCATCCCCCGCGATGAGGCAGAGGCGCAGGCGGCTGAAACGCTCACTCGCGTGGGCCTGCCCCAGGACCGCTTTCCCCTGTCGCGCTATCCGCATGAGTTAAGCGGCGGGCAGCGCCAGCGCGTTGTCATCGCCATGGCCATCGCCCTGCGCCCCCGCCTGCTGATCGCGGATGAGCCGACGACCGCGCTGGATGTGACCACACAAGCCCAGATCCTTGATCTGCTCAAAAGGCTGGCCAAGGAAGATGGCATGGGGCTGCTGATGATCACCCATGATCTGGCCGTGGTCGCCGATATGGCAGATCGAATTGTGGTGATGCGGATGGGCAGGATTGTCGAACAGGGCGAAACCCAGGCGCTGCTGCACAACATGCAGCATCCCTATACAAAAATGCTGTTTGCCGCATCGTCCCACAAGGTAGATCTGCCCCCGGCACCCGCGCCGAAACCTTTGCTGGAGGTTTCAGGGGTCACCCGTGACTACCGGCTGCCGCGCAAGACGCTGATGGGCAAGCCGGGACATTTTCGCGCGGTGGATGATGTGTCATTCACCATCCAGCGGGGCGAACGGCTGGGTCTGGTGGGCGAAAGCGGCTGTGGAAAATCGACCCTGACACGGGCACTTTTGGGTCTGGAACAGGTCCAGAGCGGCAGCATCACGCTTGACGGTGAACCTGTCTTTACGGGCAACCGCCCCAATCTGGCAGTCCGGCGCAAGATGCAGGTGGTGTTCCAGGACCCCTTTGGCAGCTTCAATCCCCGCCACCGCGTTGACAGGCTGATCACCGAACCCTTTCATTTGCTGTCCGCACCCCCGACCGGGGCCGACCGCAGCCGCGCCATCGGCGAGGCACTAACAGCCGTCGGCCTGACCCCTGCGGATGCGACCAAATACATTCACGAATTCTCGGGCGGTCAACGCCAGCGCATTGCCATCGCGCGGGCCCTGATCATCCGCCCTGACCTGATCCTGTTTGACGAAGCAGTCAGCGCTTTGGACGTCTCGGTGCGCGCGCAGATCCTTGATCTGCTGGCCGATCTTTGCGCCGCCTATAACCTGACCTATCTGTTCATCTCGCATGACCTGTCCGTGGTGCGCACGGTGACAGACCGGGTGCTGGTGATGCAATCGGGCCAGATTGTTGAGGAAGGGGCGACGGCTGATGTCTTTGAGAACCCGCAACACAGCTATACCAAGACCTTGATCGCGGCGGCACCCGTCCTGCCGGACATCACGCAATCCGTAACCTGAGGGCGCATCATGCACGCCGGACCAAAGAACCTTATCACCGATGTTGCGGGCCTGAAGGTCGGCAATGCGCAAGATGAAGTGTTGAAATCAGGCTCTACGGTGGTGCTGGGCGACACGCCCTTTACCGCCTCGGTGCATGTCATGGGGGGTGCGCCGGGAACGCGGGAAACGGATCTGCTCGCCCCGGACAAATCCGTGGCTGCGGTGGATGCGCTGGTGCTGTCGGGCGGGTCTGCTTATGGGCTGGACGCCTGTTCTGGCGTGGTGGACGGGCTGCGGGCCATGGGGCGCGGGTTCAAGGTGGGCCGGGCCACGATCCCGCTGGTGCCAGGTGCGATTCTGTTTGATCTGCTGAACGGTGGCGACAAGGATTGGACCGACAATCCCTATCGCGACCTCGGAAGCCGCGCCTTGCACGACGCCTCTGATCATTTCGACCTAGGCAGTATCGGGGCGGGCACCGGCGCTTTGACCGCGATGGTAAAGGGCGGACTGGGATCAGCATCGCTGGTGCTGGATGATGGTACCACGGTGGGGGCGCTGGTGGCGTCTAATCCCGTCGGTGCCGTGACCACGCCCGGTGACAGGCATTTCTATGCCGCCCCCTTTGAGATCAACGGTGAATTTGGCGGTCTGGGCAGCGATCCCGCCTCTGGTCTTGGGCTGAATTTGGAAAGCCGCAAGATCGCCGCCATGTCCATGCGCGAAAACACCACCATCGCCATTATCGCCACAGATGCGACCCTAACCAAGGCCGAATGCCAGCGTGTCGCCGTTGCCGCCCATGACGGAATTGGGCGGGCCACTGTGCCTGCGCATATGCCCCAGGACGGAGATCTGGTCTTTGCCCTGTCCACCGATGCAGGGCCTGCGGGCAATGTCGGGCTGATCGGTCATGCCGCCGCCCTCTGTCTGGCCCGCGCCATTGCCCGCGCCGCATTTGAGGCGACCCCGGCCCCCGGTGATCTGCTGCCTTGTTGGAGAACGCTCAATGCCTGAACTGGCTCTTGATGACATCACCCTGCATTATGAAATCGACGGCAGCGGTCCGCCCTTGCTGCTGTTGTCAGGCATGATGAGCGACAGTGCCGCCATGTCCCCGCTGGTGCCCTTGCTGTCAGACCGGTTTACCGTGGTGCGCCCGGACAACCGGACCACAGGGCGCACGACACCTTGGGACGCCCCTGCTGGCTGTGACCTGATGGCCAAGGACGCCATGGCGCTGATGGAGCACCTGGGCTTTGCCCGCTATCATGTGGCGGGCCATTCATTGGGCGGATTGCTGACGATGGAGATCGCCCAAGCCGCACCGGAGCGGGTGGCAACAGGCTCCGTCCTGGCCTCTGGCCGGGTACGCTCGCCGCGCACAGCGTCGTTGTTTGACACACTTTTGGCCATCCGCCGCGCGCCCATGGGCGAAGAAATGTGGCTGCGCGCCCTCTATCCCTGGCTTTTTGGCAATGCCTTCTTTGAGGACAAGAACAACACCGAAACGGCGCTGCAGGCGGCCTTGGCCTATCCATATGCCCAAACCGCCGAGGCCATGACCCTGCAGGTCAAAGCCTTTCAAAGCTTCCGCCCCAAGGCGAAACCGGCCGAAATCACCTGTCCCATGTTGCTGATCTATGCGGGCCAAGACCTGATGATCCCGGCGGATGTGGCACGCGCAAGCTTTGACAGTTTCCCCAATGGCACCCATGTGATCATTGATCACGCAGGGCATTCCATTGCCTGGGATGCGCCACAGGAAGTCGCCAGTCACATGGGCGACTTCCTGCAGAAAAACCCCATTTAGGCTCTGTTATACCGCATCGACCTGATTGGCGGGGGCGGCCTGCTCCAATGCGGGGATCGCCATGCAATTGGCGTGAATGCGGCTGATCGTCGGATAGGCGGCCATGTCCACACCAAAGCGGGCATTGTTCAGGACCTGCGCATAAAGGCACAGATCCGCCAGCCCGACGGTATCGCCATGACAGAATTCACCTGTCTCGGCCTCACCCGCCAGTCGCGTTTCCATTGCCAGCATCCCGGCATTGGCCCATTTGCGGAACCATGCGGCCTTGCCCTCAGCATCGACGCCATATTCGGTTTCAAGATGTTTGAGGATACGCAGGTTGTTGACCGGATGAATGTCCAGCGCCACGATATTGGCCAGACTGCGCACGCGCGCCCGCCCCCATGGATCGCCGGGCAATAACGCGGGCTCTGGGTAGACTTCTTCCAGCCATTCAAGGATCGCCATGGATTGCGGCAGCGCCCCTTGGGGCGTCACCAGCGTCGGCACCAACCCCGAGGGGTTCAGCGCCAGATGTTCGGCGCTGGCCTGTTCCCCCTTGAGCAACGACAGCGGGACATAGTCATAGGCCAACCCTTTGAGGTTCAGCGCCGCACGCACACGCACCGAGGTCGAAGAGCGAAAGTAGTTGTGCAGGATCAGATCGCTCATGCGCGTGGCCCGATTGTGACTTCAAGCTCGCCGATGCCTTCAACGCCACCGGTCATCACATCACCGGGCACCACCGCGCCCACGCCCGCAGGCGTGCCTGTCATGATGATATCGCCGGGCTGGAGCGCCATCGAGTGGGACAGGATCGACACATGTTCGCGCACCGACCAGATCAGATCGGCCAGATCGGCATCCTGGCGGATTTCGCCGTTCACAGCCAGCCAGATGCGGCCGGTTTCAACGCTGGGCACATCCGCAATCGGTTTGATCGGCCCAATCGGCGCGGATTGGTCAAATGCCTTGCCCCAATCCCAGGGGCGGCCCATATCCTTGGCCTCGCCCTGCAGGTCGCGGCGGGTCATGTCCAAACCCACGGCCGCACCCCAGACATGATCCATCACATCCTCTTGGGCGATCTCTGATCCGCCTTTGCCGATGGCGATGACCAGCTCAATCTCATGATGCAGGTTCTGGGTCAGCTTGGGATAGGCGATGGTGCAGGGCGTATCCAAGGCGGCATCCGCCGGCTTGGTGAAAAAGAACGGTGCCTCGCGGGTCGGGTCCTTGCCCATCTCGCGGGCATGCGCCTCGTAATTGCGACCGACGCAGAAAATCCGGCGGATTGGGAAACGGTCCTCGGTGCCTTGCACCGCTAGGCTGGCCTGTTTGGGGGCGTCAAATACATACATTAGTGATTTCCTCTGTGGTCGCGGAAAAGCCCCAGCTTTTCCTGAATGGGTCGGTCGGAGTAAGAGAACAGCACCGCGTCCTCGTCTGTTTCATGGATGATTTCATGCCAGCTGGGCACAACGAACACGTCGCGGGGTTTCCAGTCAATCACTTGATCGCGCACACGGGTGCGCCCTGACCCCTCAACACAGACATAGACGGTCGCATCGGTGGATTTATAGGGCGCGCCGCTGAACCCTTTGGGCAGCAGTTGCAGGCAGGTGCCAATTGTCGGCATCGCCCAGCCGCCATCAACCGGATTGATATAGCGCATCTTGAGTCCATGGGACGGGTCCCATTCTTCGGTCTTGCGCATCTGTTCCAGCGCCTCGCGCGAGCGGGCATAGGGATAGTTGAAAATCGGCGAGGTCGGCTTGGCCCGCTCATAGCCCAAGGGCAGCATGTTCGCGCCATAGCGGGCGGTGCTGTCATTAGTCGGGATGGTGATTTCCTGCTGATCCTCGCCCAGCCCTTCGGCAAAGGAAGCATCAAAGAACTGCACCACCGGAATGTCCAACCCGTCCAGCCAGAATATCGGGTCATCCGTGGTATTGCCGTGATCATGCCATTCCCAATTGGGGGTGATGACAAAATCACCAAACTGCATTTCGGTCTTTTCACCACCCACAGCGGTAAACCCGCCCGAGGATTCCAGAACAAAGCGCAGCGCAGATTGGGTGTGGCGATGGGCCGGGGCAATTTCCCCCGGCATCACGCATTGCACCCCGCAATAGAGACTGGTTGTGACCTTGCTGGTCCCCTTCAGGCCGGGGTTTTCCAGGATCAGCACGCGGCGCTCTGCCTCTTTGGCGGTGATCAGGCCTGCGGCCTCAATCAGGCGGGCGCGGACGCTGTCATAGGACCATTTGAAGGGGATGCAGGCTGATTTCGGCTCAGGCGTGATGATACCCGCCATGACCGACCACAGCGCACGCATGCTTTCGGGTTCAATGGCGTTATAGAACGCCTCGCGTTCGGGCGAATTTGGGGGGGCGGCGTGGCTCATGATGCGGGCTCCATTCGTTTGAGGGCTTGGCGGTCGATCTTGTCGGTACCGGTTTTCGGCAGGTCAGGCAGGAACACGATCTCGCGCGGGTATTTGTGGGGCAGCAATGCTGCTTTGGCGTGGCTGATCAGGTCTTTGCGCAGGGCGTCATCGCCGGTTGTCTTGGCCGATACCCAGGCCTTGATCGTCATGCGACCGTCGGGCAGCGGCAGGGCCATCACGCAGGCCTCGCGCACTTGCGGATGATCATTCAGCGCCCATTCGATTTCCAGCGGATAGACCCATTGACCCGAAACTTTGACCAGATCATCGGCCCGACCTTTGAAATAGTAAAACCCGTCTGCGTCGCGTTGAAAACGATCACCCGTGTCTAACCAGCCGTCTTTCATGGTCTCGGCGGTCTTGTCGGGGCGGTTCCAGTAATATTCAGCACCTGACAGGCCCATAACCTGCATCACGCCCTCTTCGTCGTCCTGCGCCTCGACCCCTTCGGGTGTCAGCAGTCGGATGGCATATCCTTCAACCGCACGACCAGCAGCGCCAGGTTTCTGCGTCGTCTCATCATTGCTGAGGTAGATGTGCAGCATCTCAGTTGAGCCTAACCCCTCGACAATCGGCAGGCCAAAGCGGTCCTTCCAATCGCGGGCCAGCTCGGGTGAGAGAACCTCAGCCGCTGAAACGCAGAGCCGGACGGATGACATATCCACCGTCTCGATCCCCGGATCATTGGCCAGCGCGGTATAGAGCGTGGGCAGCCCGAACAGGATCGTCGGGCGATGGGCATTGATCTGCTCAAAACAGCGCGTTGGCGTCGGACGGTCAGACAACAGGACCGATGCCGCACCCACCGCAAAAGGGAAAGTGACCGAATTGCCAAAACCATAGGCAAAGAAGATCTTGGGGATCGAAAAACAGATGTCATCGGCGGTGATCTTCAGCACATCACGGGCATAGGTATGGGCGGTATAGGCTGCATCCTCATGTTTGTGCACGACGCCCTTGGGTTTACCGGTAGAGCCGGATGAATACATCCAGAACGCCATATCTGTGCGCTTGCTTGGATGTTCTGACAGCTGCGCGGGCGCGTCCTGCCAGGGGCGGGTGCCTGCATCAAAGGTCGTGACAGCGCTCTGCGCAAACAGCGCCGCATGCCCCGGCGAATAGATCACGGCGGTGGCGGCGGAATCCTCAAGATAGAAATCAATCAGTTCTTGCGTTGACAGGGTGTTGATCAGCATCGGAACAAGACCCGCGCGCATCGCGCCCATGATCGCCGCAGGATAGACCGGGTGATCCTCAAGATAGAGCAGCACACGATCGCCCGGCACCGATCCGGCAGCCAGCAGGGCATTTCCGATCCGGGCCGCTTCTGCCTGCAGATCGCCATAGGTCCACCTGCCTGCATCATGCAGGATCGCCAGCCGCGCGGGGTCATTGTCCCACAGCAGGCGGGCGGCGTTATAGTCCTGCGGCAGGGCAAAACCGATGTTCTGGGCGATTGTTTGCGGCGTCATAGAGTGCCCTCCAGATCAATGCCTTTGGCGCGCAGGGTCGCCGTGAACGCGGGGGCCATTCGGGCCAGTCGTTCTGCCGACAACCGGCCTGCACGGCGGATATAGCTGAGCGCGAAAGGATAGGGGTCAAGCTGCATGTGGGTGCCGAAATCCTCGTACCAATCGGCACTTTGACGGGCGGCAGTGACGATCTTGTTCAACACCGGTTGGCGTTCAGACTGATAGGCAGGCAAGGCCGCAGTCACGTCCCAATCAGCCGCGCGCAGGGCCCGGGCCAGCGCGATCACATCTTCAAGCGCCAGCCGCGTCCCCGACCCGATCGAAAAATGCGCCGTGTGCAGGGCGTCACCGACCAGCACGCAATTGTCGTGATACCATGTCTCGCAGGACAGGTTGGGGAATTGCCGCCAAGTGGATTGATTGGGGATCAGCGCGGCCCCTTCCAGGTGATCGGCAAAAAGCGCCTCGCAGGCGGCGCGATATTCAGGTTCGGCCATATCGGCAAATCCTGACTGCGCAAATGTCAGGGGGCCCATTTCGATGATGAACGTCGCCCGCCCGGGCGCATAGCTGTAGTGATGCGCGTTCATCGGTCCATGGGGCGTGTCGATAAAGGTCTGCGTCAGCGCATCAAATTCACGGTTGGCCCCATACCAGACAAAGCGGTTATCCAGCGCCGTGATCTTTTCGCCAAAGGCCTGCGGGTTCGACCGGCGCAGCAGCGAATTCAGACCATCCGCACCAATGGTCAGATCCGCATCAGGCAGGTCGGACAGGGCATCAATACGCATGCCGTACTGCGGAACTATTCCCAGATCAGCCGCGCGCCTTTGCAGCAATTGCAACAATTCCAATCGCCCGATGCCAGCAAATCCAACGCCATCAATCGCGATATGCGCGTCACGATGGTTGACCACAATATCAGACCAGCGCTGCATATGCGGTTCAATCAGATCGGCGGTTTCAGGGTCATCACCGCGCAGGAACTCAAGCGCCTGATCAGAAAAGACCACACCAAAGCCAAAAGTCGCATCAGGCGGGTTCTGCTCAAACACACGCACCGTCAGATCCGCCCGCATCCGCTTGAGCAGGATCGCCGCATAAAGCCCTGCGGGACCGGCCCCAAGAATGTTGATTTGCATAGTCTCCCCCCTTGCGAGATATTGCGTAACACGTTACGCTATTCGTAATCAAGGGGGTTGTCATGACAGGTCAGGATCGCGGCAGAGGCGTGCAATCGGTTGAGGTATCGGTCACCCTGCTGACGGCCCTTGCGCGCAACGGGGCTGCCATGCCGCTGGGTGATCTGGCCCAGGCTGTGGGCATGGCCCCGGCCAAGGTGCACCGCTATCTGGCCAGCTTTGTCGACAGCGGCATGGTTCGACAGCGCAAGTCTGGCAGCTATGATCTGGGGCCACGTGCCGCCGAGATTGGCATCGCTGCGGTGGCGCGGATCGATCCGGTCAACCGCGCAGCCGATGGGCTGTCCGGTCTGGTTGAGGAAACCGGGCTGAGCGCCACATTGGCCGTTTGGGGTACCCATGGGCCGACCGTCATCCGCTGGGAAAAAGCAGCGACCGCGCTGGTCACCACCTTGGGCCTTGGGTCGGTGCTGCCTGTCACCCGATCTGCGACGGGGCGGATATTTCTGGGGTATTTACCTGACCGTTTGCTCAGCGGCCTTGTTAGCACCGAAGGCGCGACATTGGCAGATTTGGCTGACCTCAGATCGCATATTCGCACCATCGGTTTTGCGACGGCAGATCAGGAATTCATTCCCGGCCTTTTCGCGCTGGCCTGCCCTGTCTTTGATGCGCAGGGTACACCAGCCGCGGTGGTGACCCTTGTGGGGCTGGAGGGCGACATCTTGACCCCCGATCATCCCATTCGCAACCAGCTACGCGCCTTCTGTACCGCCTGAACGCAGCGCGCCGTGACCGGCCAGATCAGACAGGATCGGGCAATTTGGCCGGTTGTCCCCTGCGCAGGACCGCACCAGCTCTGACAGGGTTTGACGCATGGTGGTTAGCTCTTTTAGTTTGCGGTCGATTTCTTTCAGGTGGTGTTGGGCGATGGATTTGACATCGCCGCTGGCCCTGTTCTTGTCATCGTAAAGCGCCAAGAGACTGCGACAATCCTCAACCGCAAAGCCAAGGGACCGGGCACGCGCCAGAAAGGCCAGCTTGTGCACATCCGTATCTGAAAAAACACGATAGCCGTTTTCCTCTCGGCGGGGGCGGATCAACCCGATGTCTTCGTAGTAGCGGATGGTTTTTGCCGGAAGGCCAGTCAAGGCGCTGACGGATTTGATGTTCATGCAGCTGCCTCCGCGCGGCGCAACCGCAGGGCATTGCCCAGCACAAAGACCGACGAAAACGCCATCGCCCCCGCCGCAAGGCCCGGCGACAGCAACACGCCAAAACCGGGATAGAGCACACCAGCCGCGACCGGGATCAACAGCACGTTGTAGCCAAAAGCCCAGACCAGGTTCTGACGGATATTGCGCAAGGTCTGGCGCGACATGTGAAAGGCCTGCACAACCCCCTGCAGATCGCCTGACATCAGCACGACATCCGCTGTCTCGATGGCCACATCCGTGCCTGTTCCGATGGCAATGCCCACATCCGCCTCTGCCAGTACCGGCGCATCATTGATGCCATCACCAACAAAGGCCACCTTGCCATGGGTGGTGCGCAGCTCTTTCAGCGCTGCCATCTTGCCTTCGGGCAAGACCCCGGAAATCACGGTTTCGATGCCAAGCTCATTTGCAACGGCCTGTGCTGTGGCCTGGGCATCACCGGTAATCATCGCCACCTTTAGGCCGCGTGCCCTGAGCGCTGCTATCGCTGCTGCACTGGTCGGGCGCAGCGGGTCCGAAACCGCAAGAAGTGCCGCCAATTGGCCGTCCTGCGCGGCAAAGAAAACCGTCTGCCCAGCGTTTTCGAGTGCTGCGGTCTGATCGGCAAATTGCGCGGGATCGGCCCCTTCCAGTGCCATCATGGCGGCATTGCCGATGGCGAGGCGGCGGCCCTCAACCATGGCACTGATGCCCCGGCCTGCATGGACCTGCATGTCGGCAATCTGGCCAAGGCTGCACCCTTGTTCATGCGCGAAATCCACAATCGCGCGGGCAACAGGATGTTCTGATTGGTTTTCAACCGCTGCGATCCGGGACAACAATGTTTTGCGGTCCATGCCATCCAGACAATCAAAGGTGGTCAGGGCAGGCCTGCCTTGGGTGATGGTACCGGTCTTGTCCAATGCGATCACCGCCACATCGCTCAGGGATTGCAGCGCATCGCCCTGGCGAAACAGGACACCCAATTCGGCGGCCCGGCCGGTGCCGACCATGATTGACGTCGGTGTGGCCAGACCCATGGCACAGGGACAGGCAATGATCAGCACAGAAACCCCCACGACCAGCGCATGAGACAAAGCAGGTTCTGGACCAAAGATCAGCCAGATCAGGACTGTGACCACGGCCACAGCAATCACTGCCGGCACAAACCAAAGCGTGACCTGATCGACCAGGGCCTGAATGGGCAAACGCGCGCCCTGCGCCTGCTGAACCATGCGGATGATCTGCGCCAGTGTTGTCGCCTCGCCCACGCGTTCGACCTTGCAAACAAGCGCGCCGTGACCATTGACGCTGCCGCCCGTGAGCGCGTCGCCTGCCGCTTTGGCGACCTGCATGGGTTCACCGGTGATCATGCTTTCGTCGACGCTGCTGGTGCCCGAAACGACGGTCGCATCGGTCGGCACACGTTCGCCCGGCTGCAACAGAAATTCCTGCCCGACTTCCAACTCGGCCACCGGCACCACAACCCAATCCTCGCCGCGCCGCACCTTGGCATTATGCGGCTGCAGACCGATCAGCTTGCGAATGGCGGCACCCGTCTGCCCTTTTGCACGCAACTCAAACCAACGGCCCAACAGGATCAGGGTCACGATCACTGCTGCTGCCTCGAAATAGACCACCCTTGTCCCCTGTGGCAAAACCGACGGTGCAAAAAGCGCGATTGTCGAGAATGTCCAGGCCGCGCCGGCACCCATGGCGACCAGACTGTCCATCGTCGGCGCACGCCGCCAAAGTGCGGGAAATCCGGCCAGGAAAAACTGCCGTCCCGGACCGACCAGAACCGCTGTGGTCAGGATGAACTGAATGATCCAACTGGCTTCATGGCCAATCGTGGAGCCGACAAAGTGATGCCACGCCGGGAAAATATGGCCGCCCATCTCAAGCACGAACACAGGAAGTGTCAGCGCGGCGGCCGCCAGCATGGCATTGCGCTGCTCAAGGGCCTGCGCGGCCTTGCGCGCGCCCTCGTCCTCGACTTCTGCCTGTTGCTGGATATGGGCCGGATACCCCGCCTTTGCCGATGCATTGACCAAGGCGGCAGGGCTGGTCAGCCCCGGCACATAACGCAGCAAGGCGGTTTCATCGGCAAGGTTGACCTGCACCTCGACAACGCCCGGCACCGCCCGCAGGGCGCGGTCCACCCGGCCGACGCAGGATGCACAAGACATCCCAGTGATGGACAGGCGTACCTCTTGGGGCCGCGCGGGGTAACCTGCGGTCTCCAACATGGAAATGACCTCGGCAAAGGATGCAGCATCATCGACGGTGATCTGCGCTGTCTCTTCGGCAAGATTGACGCTGACTTCTTTTGCGTGATGGACCTTTTTCAACGCCTGGGTGACCCTGCTGGCGCAACCACCACAGGTCATGTTCTGCACCGGAAAAGTAACGGTCTCTTGCATCAAAGCTGTCCTTGTTGAGTCCCTTTGGATTGCAACATAAGGGTTCCGGTAACTGGAAGGTCAAGAGGTGCTGAATATTTCCTGAGGCTGGGCCAACAACCGCCGGAAGCGGGTCTTTCAGGCATCATTTTCAAGAAATTATCAAAGAAACGGCAAAAGCGCGCCAAAAGCACTGCGATGCACGTCACGATACGGCTATTAAGTCTTGAAAGTTGAGGTGCAGCCATCTTAGACGGGTATTTTAGCGCATAAACATCCGCGCAGATCGATAGCACGACTTTGAATAGGGCAGGACATGGCAGCAAACGATATTACCCCGGTCATCTTGTGCGGTGGGTCGGGGACACGCCTGTGGCCTGTCTCACGGAAAAGCTTTCCCAAACAATTCATTGATCTGATTGGCGAAGGCAGCCTGTTTCAGCAATCCAGCAAACGTCTGTCGGGCGACGGTTTTGCCGAACCTGTGGTTGTTACCAACTCTGACTTTCGATTTATCGCCACGCAGCAGCTGCATGACGCAGGGATAACACCCGGCGCTGTGCTGATTGAGCCTGAGGCCCGCAATACTGCGCCCGCCCTGCTGGCCGCCGCCCTGATCGCCGCACAGAAGGACCCCGCAGCATTGCTGCTGGCCGCCCCGTCGGATCACTATATCACCCAGGCCGATGTGTTCTGTGCAAGTGTCCAGCGTGCTGTGCCTGCCGCACAGGCGGGCCAGATCGTTACCTTTGGGATCAAACCAGACCGTCCTGAAACGGGCTATGGCTATCTGGAACTGGGCATAGATACAGTGAATGGCGCATTGCCGCTGAAACGCTTTGTCGAAAAACCGCAGCTGGCCGAGGCGGAGCGGATGATCAGCGCAGGTGGCTATCTGTGGAATGCAGGTATCTTCATGTATACCGCCCAGACGCTGATTGATGCATTTGCCGCCCATGCCCCTGAAACGCTGAAACATGTTCAGGCGTCCGTCGACAAGGCGCAGCCCGATCTGGGGTTCCTGCGTCTGGACCCCGAAGCATGGGGCATGTGCGAAGACATCTCGATCGACTTTGCCATCATGGAAAAGGTCAGCAACCTCAGTGTCATCGCCCATGAGGGTGACTGGTCTGACATGGGCGGCTGGAACGCAGTGCACCAGCACGCCGAAAAAGATGCCAACGGCGTCGCGCTTCAGGGCAAGGCGCATGCGGTTGAATGCAAGGACACGCTGCTTCGCTCTGAATCCGGTGCGGTACAGCTGGTTGGCCTGGGGCTGGAAAACATCGTCGCGGTTGCCATGGCTGATGCTGTGCTGGTCGCCGACCGCAGCCGCACGTCCACATTGGGCGACGTGGTCAAGCAGATGCGCGCCGCTGCTGTGCCGCAGGCCGACAACTTTCCCAAGGATCACCGCCCATGGGGATTTTTCGAAACCCTCATTCTCAGCGATACCTTTCAGGTCAAACGCATCGTGGTCACACCTGGTGCCGCACTTAGCCTGCAAAGCCACAAACACCGCTCAGAGCATTGGATCGTCGTTGTAGGCACCGCCAAGGTCACGCTGGGTGAAACGCTGGACAGTCTGAACGTGCATATGGTTCAGCAGAACGAGTCGATCTACATCCCGCTGGGTGCGATCCACCGCATGGAAAACACTGGCGAAACCCCGATGGAACTGATCGAAGTGCAGACCGGCAGCTATCTGGGCGAGGATGACATCATTCGCTACGAGGACATCTATTCACGCGGTCAGGGTGCAAAGGGGTAAGGCGCGCTCTTTTAATCGCTATGGGCGCTACTTGACCATATCCCTCAGATATTGGCCATAATCGTTCTTGGCAAAGAGCTCGGCGCGTTGGAGCAGGGCGTCGTCACTGATCCAGCCCTGATCATGGGCAATTTCTTCGAGGCAGCCGGTTTGCAGGCCTTGCCGCTGTGTCAGGGTACGCACGAAATTGCTGGCGTCCAGCAGGCTGGCGTGGGTCCCGGTATCCAGCCAGGCATAGCCGCGGCCCATGCGGTTCACCCGCAATGCGTCCTGGGCCAGATACATTTCCAGCAAGGATGTGATCTCAAGCTCGCCGCGCGGAGAGGGTTTGACTTCGCGGGCCATCCGGGGCGCATTGGCATCTAGAAAATACAGTCCGGTGACCGCATAATTGGAGGCGGGTTTTGCCGGTTTCTCAATGATGCTCTGCGCCATGCCCGCCTTGTCGAAACCGACCACGCCGTAGCGTTGCGGATCAGCCACGTGATAGCCGAAAACCGTGCCACCGCTGGTCTGCTGATCCGCATCGGCCAGCAGTTCGGGCAGGCCATGACCAAAAAAGATGTTATCGCCCAGCACCATGGCGGAAGCGGCGCCATCCAGAAAATCCTCTGCCAGAATATAGGCCTGCGCCAGCCCGTCAGGCGAGGGTTGCACGATATAGGTCAGGGAAATGCCCCATTGGCTGCCATCGCCCAAAGACCGCTGGAATTGTGCCTGATCCTCTGGCGTGGTGATCATCGCAATTTCGCGGATGCCCGCCAGCATCAGCACAGAGATCGGGTAATAGATCATCGGCTTGTCATAGATCGGCAGCAGTTGTTTGCTGATCCCCATGGTGATCGGATACAGCCGCGTGCCAGAGCCACCAGCCAGAATGATCCCTTTGCGGTCGGTCATGTCCGTCCCCTCAAGTCTTGAATGATGTCGGTCAGGCTATCGCGCCAATCAGGGCGGGTGATGCCAAAGGTTGCCGTCGTGCTGCTACAGTCCATACGCGAATTGAGCGGACGGGCAGCCGGGGTCGGATAGGCCGATGTCGGGATATCCGTAACCGCACAGCTCAGTTCTGCGCGCTCGAAAATCGCGCGGGCGAAATCCGCCCAGCTGCAATCGGGTGCGCCTGAGAAATGGTAGGTGCCGCTTTTGTCGGGTGCTGTGATAAGCTGTGTCGCCATGGCATGACAGGCGGCGGCGATATCCTTGGCCCCCGTGGGCCCGCCAATCTGATCTGCCACCACGTTCAATGCATCCCGCTCCGCCCCAAGGCGCAACATGGTTTTGACAAAGTTATTGCCATGGGCCGAAACCACCCAGGAGGTCCGCAAGATCGCATGCACCCCGCCTGCAGCGCGCACCTTTTGCTCTCCCGCCAGTTTGGACCGCCCGTAGGCACCCAATGGGCCCGTGGCATCATCTGGTGACCAAGGTGCCGTGCCGCCGCCCGTAAACACGTAATCGGTGGAAATCTGGACAAAGGGTATCCCAAGCGATGCACAGGCCCGCGCCATCACGGCAGGGGCATCGGCATTGATCAAGGTTGCCAGCGCCTCTTCACCCTCTGCCTTGTCCACAGCCGTATAGGCCGCGGCGTTGATGACAGCCGTTGGCACATGGGCGTGAATGGCCGATGAACAGCTTTCCGGCGCGGTCAAATCCGCCACATCCCGACCGATGCAGACCGTACCTTCCAGACGAGCCAATTCCTGCGCAACTTGGCCAGTCTTGCCAAAAACCAGAATGCTCATGCCTTAACCCCCAGCCTTGTGCCCACACCGTCGCGGGCCTGCAGCGCGCGCCACCAGTCCTCATTGTCCAGGTACCATTGCACCGTCCGCTCCAGCCCCTCTTCCAAGGTTACCGAAGGACGCCAGCCCAACTCATCGCGGATGCGCGAAGGATCAATCGCATAGCGCAGATCATGGCCCGCGCGATCCTGCACAAAAGTGATCTGATCGGCATATGACCCCGTCTTGGGCCGCTTGCGGTCCAGAATGGCGCAAATGCTGCGCACCAGATCGATGTTGCGCGCCTCATTCTCTCCGCCGATGTTATAGCTGCGGCCCAGCGCACCCTGTTCAAGCACCAACAGCAGCGCATCAGCATGATCTTCGACAAACAGCCAATCGCGCACGTTCAGCCCTTGGCCATAGACCGGGATCTCCTTGCCCGCCAGCGCGTTCAGGATCACGACCGGCACCAGCTTTTCAGGGAAATGATAGGGGCCGTAGTTGTTGGAGCAATTGGTCAGGACGATGGGAAGCCCGTAGGTTTCATGCCAGGCGCGGACCAGATGATCGCTGGCCGCCTTGGAGGCGGAATAGGGCGATCGGGGATCATAGGGCGTGGTTTCCGTGAACATGCCCGCCGCACCCAGCGACCCAAAAACCTCATCGGTTGAGATGTGGTGAAAGCGGAACCCCTCGGGCTTGCCCGCGCCCGCCCAATAGGCCCGCGCGGCCTCAAGCAGATTATAGGTGCCGGTGATATTGGTATCGATAAAATCGCCAGGGCCGTCGATGGAACGGTCCACATGGGATTCAGCGGCCAGATGCATCACCATATCGGGCTGATGCTGCGCAAATGTCGCGTCCAGCATGGCGCGGTCGCGGATGTCCACATGGGCGAAATGATAAAGCGGGCTGTCCGCCACCGGCGTCAGGTTCTCCAGGCATCCCGCATAGGTCAGCGCATCGACATTCACCACCTCATGGCCCCGACTGATGGCCAGCCGCACAACCGCAGAGCCAATAAAACCGGCCCCCCCTGTGACTAGGATCTTCACGTGGCATCCCCCAAGGTAAAGGGGCTGTCAAATGCGGCCATAAACGGGGCCTTTTCATCCTTGTCCGACAGGATCGCAGGGCCGCTGAGCCCCCAGTCAATCCCGATGTCCGGATCGTCAAAGCGCACCGCACCGTCACATTCCGGCGCGTAATAATCACTGCATTTATAGATGATTTCAGTATCGGGCAGACGGGTTGCGAAACCATGAAGGAAACCTTCGGGGATCAGCAGCTGCAGACCATTTTCCGCGCTCAGCTCATAACCGACCCATTGGCCATAGGTCGCACTGCCCTTGCGGACATCAACGGCCACATCAAACAGCGCCCCGCGCCCGCAGCGCACCAGCTTGGCCTGCGCATGCGGGGGGGATTGAAAATGCAGCCCCCGCACGGTGTTCACGGCGGCCGACACCGAATGGTTGTCCTGCACAAAATCAATGTCGATGCCATGCGCGAGCATCTTCTGGCGGTTCCAACTCTCAGAGAAAAACCCGCGCGCATCACCAAAACGCGGCGGGTTTATCAATACAACTCCGGGCAGTTTGGTCGGCGTTACGAAATCCACAAAAGCACTCTTTCCTGATCGGCATGTCTGTCGGACATAACACTACAAGGGTCAGAGCAATTTGGTGCCGGTTTTACAAGTTTTTCTTGGTTTTCTTTGCCGGTGTTGCCTCTGTATCCTCACCCAGCACCTGGGCAAGGACCTCTGCATCGCTGAGATGTTCGGGCACTTGCACCCGGCCCAATCCGGGCAGGACGACTGTGCGGTAGGCTGGAAGGCTTTTTTTGGACTGGCTCATATCATTTCCCCAAGGTTGAAAGCGTGAACAACCGGTTCGACCCCAAACGGTTCTCAACAAAGAGCCGCGGTGCCGCACCGGTATTGTCGATCGACAGATTGATGCCGCCCGCAGGCCCGGTTGTCCCATCCAGCGGACCGGTGAGGTAATTCATCGTCCCCGGCGGGTTTGCGAACATCTGGCCAAAGTTGCTGGCCCCCGTCAGCGTCCCCGTGATCGCCACCAGATAGAAACGGCCCTCAAGGTTCACACTGACCCACATCATGATACGCGAGGGGTTTGACCACGGAATTGCAACCGACCACGCTGTATTGTTCAGAATGAACACATCCTCGAAAAACACCTGACCGCTTTGGAATTGAACGGCCGCAGTGCTGGCTTCAATGCGCATCCCGGTGCGAAAGGTGCTGCCATCGGCGCTGACCTTGATCGCGAAATCGTCCGATCCTGCCGTCCCCATTTCGGCCCGCCCCGAAAAATCCGTCTGGAACAGCAGGCTTGCCGTATCGCCAGTGCCCGCCTTGTTCAGCTTGAGCTGATGGCCCGCGCCATCATGGTTCAATAGCGTCGCCTGGGCGGCGACGGCCAATTTGTTGGTATTATCCGCAGTGGTATTGACCCCGACGGCGGGAATGTTCTGAAGATTGACGGTGCCGCTGGTCGGCTGCCAGACGGTGCCGTCAAACCTGACCTCTTCGGCCGTCCCCGCAATATCGGCCCGCCAGCCCAGACTGGGTGCAAAGAACTGCCATGTGCTGTCGACCCAGACCGCGACATTCTGCTCTTGGCCCGCCCAACCCTGTGTCGCGGGGTCCCCCACGATATAGCGGTCCCCCGGTGCGGACTGCGCGGGAGGGGCCGTCAGCGTCGTGCTGATCACGCTCAGCTGTGTGACCGCATCGAGGATCCGCAAGGCCTCATTATGCGTCACATGCTTTTGCGCCTGCGCTGGCTGGATATAGGGCAGCGATAAAATGGGAGACGTCTGCGACATGAGGTTTCCTTTGCATCCGGTATGAAAGAAGAATGCAGCGGACCCTGTGCCACGCGGGTAAACATCGGCTAAGGCCAGCGCACGGCCCTTGCGCATTTTACGCAACATTTATCCTTTAAAATCATAGATATTCGCCCCAAAAGCGCCATCTTCATACCCTGCCTTTCCCTTGAACCCCCTGCACAAGAACCCCCGAACCAAAGGGGTAGGTGACATGGTCAGAGCAACATTTTCTAATCACGGTGCGCTCTTTTCAGCGCAGGAATTCGGCCTTGTCGGGCTGAATGATATCAAGATCGTCGAGGGTGCAGGCGGCCCGATGCTCTTTGCGGCCACGCGCGGTGATGGCTGGCTCAGCGCCTATGATCTGGGCAATGGTCCGGGACAGGCGTCACTGGCGCAACAATGGCGCATTGCACCCAATCTGCTGCAGCTGGAAACCACCGATCTGGTGTTGCGCGATACGGGCGGCACGCAGCAATTGTTCATGGCCGGGCTCAACAGCACCAGCCTGACCGGCGTGCAACTGGACAGTGACGGCTTTGGCAGTGCCATTGACGGCGGTGTTTCATATTCGGCCAACGGGCGGCACCTTGGCGGGCTGTCCGAAATGGAACTGATACAGGATGGGTCAACGGGCCTTGCGGCGTTGCGCAATGGCGGGCTGGTCAACATCTCTTTTGGTGCGGGCACGACGCTGAATGTCTCAAACATCTACCAGGGTGCCGACATGCAGGGCGAAAGGGCCAATGGGATCACCACCGCCACCCATAACGGACAAACCTATGCCTTTGTCACCTATCAGGGCCAGGACACGGTCAGCATGTTCCGCCAGGGGTCAGACGGCGGCATGCAGCACATCAACGATGTCGGGGCCAGCGAGGGTTTCTGGGTCGACCGGCCGGGCGCTCTGACGGTGACCTCTGCCGCGGACGGACAGCTTTATGTAGTGGTCGCAGGGTCGGGCAGCGACTCACTCTCGACCTTTTCGGTCAGCGCCAATGGGATGGTGCCCGTCGATCACCTTGTCGACAGCCTCAACACCCGCTTTGCCGATGCCAGCCATGTGACCAGCGTAACCATCGGGCAACAGAACTTTGTGCTGGCCGCAGGCTCTGACAGCGGCGTGAACCTGTTTACCGTGCTGCCGGGCGGACGGCTGCAGCATATCGACGCCATGCCCGGCTCGGTCGAGACACCTCTGCGCGGCATCACCTCGCTGGATGCGATGGCCACGCCAGACGGCATCCGGCTTTGGGTTTCTACCGAAGCGGCCCCCTATCTGGCAGAGTTTTCCGTCGCCCTGCCCAACATCGGTATCACCCTTGGGGCCAGCGCCACCGGCAGCGTCCTCAACGGCAGCGTGGGCGACGATGTGCTGACCGGGGCCAGCGGCCTGGATCAGCTGAACGGCGGGTTCGGCGATGATATTCTGCTGGATGGGGCCAGCACGGATTTCCTGCGCGGCGACGGCGGGCGCGACACCTTTGTTCTCGTCGAAGACGGTGCCCGCGATGTCATCCTTGATTTCCAGCTGGGCTTTGACCGCATTGACCTGACCGATTTCAGCCAGACCGGCGGGCTGGGCGGCATGAGCATCATTTCGCGCAGCTGGGGTGCAGAATTTCGCATTGGTGCCGACATCCTCGAGGTGCGTAATGCGGCTGGCACCAGCCTGCGGGCAGAGGATTTTGACGCCAACAACCTGCTTACCGGAAACCGCATCCAGACGGATCCAGCGCTCTATCCCGGTTCCAATGGCACACCGCGCCCTGACCCCAACCCCGGTCTGATTGACAACCCATCGGGCATCGACCCCAAAACTCTGGCCCCCACATGGGTCAACGAACCCGGCTTTACGCTGAACCGTGCGGCGGGGGATTATATTGGCAGCAACAACAACGATGTGATCTATTCAAGCGGCCAGAATGACCGGCTGTTTGGCGGCGGCGGCAACGACATCATCTGGGCCGGTGGCGGAAATGATCGTGTCAACGGCGAAGGCGGCAACGACAGTATTGATGGCAGCCATGACAACGACCTGCTGCTGGGGGGGGCCGGTTTTGACACCATCAACGGCGGGGATGGCGATGATACAATCTCGGGCGATACATTTGCCGATTCCCTGATTGGCGGAAACGGCAATGACATGATCCTTGGCGGCGACGGATTTGACCAGATTTTTGGAAATGCGGGCAATGATCGCATCTGGGCAGGCTCATCCGCAGACCGCATCTTTGGCGGTGACGGCAATGACTGGCTCAGCGCCGGCAGCAATGTCGGGTTAAGCGTTGATGGCGTCTTTGGCGAAGCCGGGAATGACACGATCTTTGGCAACGCGGGATTTGACGTGCTGAACGGCGGTGACGGCGACGATCTTATTGATGGGGGCCACCAGTCTGACAACCTCTATGGCGAAGACGGCAATGACACGCTGCTGGGCGATCAGGGTTTTGACCGGCTGTTCGGCGGTCGGGGCGATGACATGCTGTATGGTGGCGACTCTGGTGATGGCCTGTTCGGACAAGAAGGCAACGATACCCTTTGGGGTGGAGAGGGTGGAGACCGTTTCTTTGGCGGCCAAGGCAATGACCTGATCGATGGGGGAACCGGGGCGGATACGATCTATGCGGACGCGGGGTTCGATACGATCATCGGCGGTGCCGATGATGACCTGATGTTCGGCAGCTTCAACGCGGATGAATTCGTCTTTTCCGACAATCACGGTAATGACACCATCGGCGACTTTGATGCCCTGAACGCGAATGAGGTGCTGGATTTCACCAATCACAGCAGCTTTAACCGGTTCAGCGATGTAATCAACGCATCTGTCCAATCAGGGCAGGATGTCTTGATCAATACGGGCGGAGGGAATTCCATTCGGCTGCGTAACGTAAATTTGCAGGATCTTGATGAAAGCGACTTTGAATTCTAGGGCGTTTCCACACATGTCCAAAGCATCGGCGCTCGCCTGATCCTATGAAAATGGGGTCAGGCGTGGCCTTGGCGTTTGCAGCCCCTGCAGATGTCACATCGGCCGCTATGCCGCACGGTCCAGTTGGGTCAACACCCGCTCAACCAATTTCGCAAAGCTGCGGGCTTGGCTGGCAAAACTGGCCACCGGATATGGTTCAATCTGTTGCGGATGCTGTTCCAAATGGGCCTCAATCTGCCTGAGCAAGGTTTCTGGCGGGGCGGCGATGGGTATCAGTTGATCCGCCGGTGTCGCACCATGTTCGACCGTGCCGCCACTGTCCGTCTGGATCACCGCGATACCCCGCGCCAATGCCTCGCGGATGGCAAGGCCAAAGGTTTCTTTCCATTGCGACATGAACAACAGCACATCTATCTCAGCATAAAAGTCATCCATCGCCTCCTGATCAAAGCGGGGATGGATTGACCATTCGCCTGACAGGCCAGCAAGGTTCTTTTGCGTCCACCAGGATTGATCAAGGCTGCCGTCCACTACCAGACCCCGGAAATCCTGACGCTCCAGCTTTTGAAAAGCGTCTCTGATCTGCGGCCAACCTTTGATCTGCGCTGGTCCCCCGACAAATCCAAAGGTCAGACGCCGATCCACCTCGCGCCGCCGGGTCTGTTTGGCAAAGAAGCTGGCATCGGGCAGGAGGACACCGTTTTCCCAAACCACGCCCAATCCCGGCGCAAACCCTGATGCTTCGCTCAATTCCATCGCGAACCGGCTGGGATAAGTGACCATTGCGGCACTGCGGCTGATGGCATTCAGGTGATTGAACCGCATCTTGGCGGCCCAGAAATTTGAAACGCAGCCCTTGCACTGGTCAATCCGAACCGGGTTCTGGCCACAGTATTTATCGTCGATACCTATCATGAACTGGCGCTCGCACAGCCACCAGAAATCATGCACGCTGAGGATAACCGGCACGCCTGATCCTTCTGCCGCTGCAATGACCCCTGTACCGATTTCCTGAATGCAATGGGCGTGAACCAGATCAGGCTCAAGCGCGTTGATCAATTCCGCTAGGCGGGCTGTCACCTCGGGATTATTGTACATTTCGCCATAGCTTCGGGTTGCGGGCATGTTGATCAAATAGTTCACGATGCCGTTTTTTTGGCTCTTTATGACAACGTATGGGGCCAAATCGGCCCGCGCACAGAGCGACACCGCCGTGATCCGATAGCCGCCTAGCTGCAACAGACCCTGCGCCACCTGTTCGGCAACGACAGTAGCACCCCCGTAGCTGAAGGGCGCAAACAGCACGTTGACCACAAGGATGTGGCGGGGGTTCACGCCTCTACCCAGTCGATCAATTCAGGCGCGATGACATGTGGTTGATCAGACCCCCGCCAACGCTGCTCCAGATCCAGCCGGGCGGCTTGTCCCAGATGTCTTGCCAAAGCCGGGTCTGCCGCAAGTGCGCGCAATGCCGCCATCCAGTCACCCTGATCCGCCGCGACAAAACCGGTCTGATCTGCCCTGACAACCTGCGGCAGGTCGCCCACCATCCCTACAATCGCAGGCACTGCCACAGCGGCGGCATCCAGAACCCGAACCGCGCTTTTGCACCTGTTAAAGGCGTCGTCACACAACGGCATCACCGCACAATTTGCCCGCCTGAGCGTGCGCAGATAGCCGTCGTAATCCATAAACTTTGCCGTTTCGACCTGCCCCATCAATGCCTTGGGCAGATGGGACAGGTCAAAATGACCGATCAGCATCAAACGCCGCTTTGGATCAGCTAGAATAAAATCAGCCAGAGGATCGATAATCTCGGCAAGGTCAATCTCGTGACCTTTCGATCCGCTGGCAAACCCAACGCGGAAAATACCCTCTTCCGGGCCCTGCCCCCTCATGGCGAGGGACCCGGCGGCAAGGGTCTGCTCATCCGCAAAGTTGCGGCGCAGGAACACCGGCCTGCCGGAATAGAGCGTGGCATGCGCCGCCATGCCCGGCGTCGAGACGGACAAGATATCCGCGCCGTTCATCATGCTCAGGTATTTCGGGGCCTCAGAGACAAAATGCGCCTTCATCCTAGGCTCCAGCGCTTCCATGTTGCGATATGTCTCATAGGCCGAAACAGAGAAAAGCGGGTCATCCAGATCATAAAGGATCGGCAATCGCAGCCTTCGCGCCTCATAGCGCAACATGTCAGACGCCGGACCGGTCTGCAGGCGATATTCCATCAGATGCGTGGCGTGCTGCATGATCCGGGCCGCACGCGGCACGTCCTGATAATGCGCATAGTCGAAATCAACACCCCGCCCCCGCCAAAAAGCAGCAAGCTGTTCAACCCGGTATTTGCGGCATTGCGGCAGATTGAGGTCGGCGATCATGGCAATCTGCCGCCGGCCCCGGTTGATGGCCGGGCTATCAGAAATATGAAAGGCATCCGCCCTGGCGAGGGTTTGCCAGATACCATGCAGATATTGATCCGCGCCCGTGATATGACTGGCCGCTGTCCCCCCCAAGATGGTAATGCCAGCACCCTGAACGCGCCGCCTGACATAGGAACCAGCCCGCGAGATTGCTGCAAACAGGCCGTCATTGCGCCAAGCCGAACCGAATCGCCTGACCAACGCAAAGATCGAAATGCCTGCCACTCAGCTGCTCCTACACCTATGATTGAGCACCAGAGTTATTTGACGACACTTAATAATTTGTGAACTTGTTTAGAGTGTTGTGGCGACATCATGACACGAAATAACGCCCTTATCTGCGATGAACCAAAGGTCACCATTTTGATGGGGGTCTGGAATGGTGCTGCGCATTTGCCCGTTCAACTGGACAGTATCGCGCGGCAATCCCACCGCAATTGGCACCTGATCTGCAGTGATGATGGGTCAACCGACGACAGCACTGGTATCTTGCGTCGTTTCGCATCTGACCATCCCGGACAGGTTCGTCTGATCAATGGCCCCGGTCAGGGGTTTTCACAAAACTTCATGTCGATGATTGCCGCTTTGTCCGATGATGCCGGCTATGTTTGCTTTTCGGATCAAGACGATATGTGGCACCCACGCAAGGTCGCGCAGGCACTGAAACGGTTGCAGGTGTCAGATTCTCGTGCCCGCTTGTACTGCGGCAGACATCACTATTGGTACCCGCATCGGGGTTATTGCGCCCCTTCCGCGAAACGGTTGCGGCCATGCGGACTGCAGAATGCGCTGATCGAAAATGTGGCTTCGGGCAATACCATCATGCTCAACCCTGCCGCCACTGCGCTGGCCCGGCAGGGGGTGCTTCGGACGGGGTTGGTTTTTGCCCATGATTGGTGGCTTTACCTTTTGATCACCGCCTGCGGCGGCGAGGTGTACTTTGACAATGACGAACCCCTGATCTGGTACCGGCAGCACGATGCCAATGCCATCGGTGCCGGGCGTGGCTGGGCGATGCAGACACAGCGCAAGATCGGCGTGCTCAAAGGGTTGTTTCGCAATCGCGTGCAGTCAAATCTCGACGCGTTGAACGCCGTCAACGATATGCTGACACCGCAAGCGCGCCGGCTTATCGCAGATTTTGCAGCGGCCCGGCAATCTGGCGGGTTCGAACGGCTGCGCGCTCTGCGGGCATTAGGGGCCTACCGGCAAGGGTGGATCGGGCATCTGGGCTACTGGGGGGCCGCGAGCATTGGCCGGGTCTGAGGGCCGTCCAAAGATACTTCTTGTCGGCGGTGACGGCCGGCTGTCTGGTGTGCCGCGACATATCCTGCATCTGACGAAAGCCCTGCGCAGACAGGCACAGATCACCGTGGTCAGTGACCGTGATCAAGGCGGCTATACACCTCTGGCGAAAATGCAGGTGCGGCATATCGGAATCGCAGGTCTACGAAACAGCTTTTCCCCTTGGCTGCTTTTTCAAGGTCTGCGTGATCTGCTGAGACTTTGCGCAAGCGAAGCGCCTGAACTGATCTGGGTTCATGCCCGATTGCCGGCCTTGCTGATGCGAATTGCGATGGCATTGCGGATCTGGCGGCCGGATAGCCATGTGATGTTCACATATCACGGCTTGCCCTTTGGGCCGGGGCATCATCCGGTCGCAGGGGCGCTGTCCAGATTGATCGAAGGGTTGCTTTTGCACATGATTCCCCCGGTTCATCTGGTGTTTTTGAACCACCGGATGGCGCATTTGATGGCAGGCCGTATGCCGCAGGGGGTGTTGGCACGTCACAGAATCCATATTCTGGAAAACTGTTCTGACCTGCGACCTCACACGCGCAAAGCCCTGCCAGATGTCCGGACACTTGTGATGACAGGGCGCACAGGCCGCCAAAAAGACTATGAATACGCAGCGCGGCTGTTTGCCCATCTGCCGGAGAATTTTCGCCTTCTTATGTGTGGTCCAGGAACGGAATCGGTTTCATTCCAACGCGGTATCGCAGGAATCCTTTCCTCAGACACTCTGGGGCGGATCAGCTTTGCCGGGCCCTTGTCCGACGTCAGAGATGTGTTGCAACAGGCGGATGCCTATCTGCTGACCTCAAGGTATGAGGGGGTGCCAATCGGTGCATTGGAAGCCTTTGAAGCTGGTCTGCCTATCATCTTGCGCAACTTTGACGGGGCCGCCGATCTGGTTGCGATACATCCGTGCAGCCTGCTGATCGGACAGGTTGATCAAGCAGAGGACGCCCATCGTATCGACCAGATGCTTGACCAATTTTATGCACGTGAACATGAATTCAGCGAAAAGATCACAAAGGCTTGGTCAGATATCTGGTCACCGGGGGTATTCAATCAAAATGCCTGCAACCTGATCGCCGCAGTGTTGAACGCATCTAAGCTGTTTGCGCCAGATTGTGATCATGGTGATCCAGCGCCGCATCCAGATCATCATAGAAATACAGCTGACCCCGTTCCAATACAGCAGCCATGGTGCACAGACGCTTTACCATCGGCGGGGAATGGGTGACGACGATGGCACCGGCGGTTTCCATGCGTTTGTCAAAGACCTGAACGCTTTTGTGCCGAAAGGCCCCGTCCCCGACTGACGTCACTTCATCCACCAGATAGGTGTCAAAGGGGATTCCCATGGAGACGCCAAAAGACAGCCGTGATTTCATACCCGCCGAATAGGTGCGCAGCGGCATGCGAAAATGTGGACCCAACTCGGCGAAATCCTCGACAAAATGAACAAGGCTGTCGCTGTCCACCCCATACAGCCTGGCGACAAACCGGGTGTTCTGAACCCCGGTCAGATCAGGATGAAACGATCCCTGGAACCCCACCGGATAAGAGATGCTGCCCGTTGACATGACCCGTCCGGAATTGGGCCTGATGGTCCCAGAGATCAGCTTGAGCAGTGTGCTTTTGCCAGCACCGTTCCGGCCCAGCAACGCGACACTGACCCCCGTCGGAAAGGTTGCAGTCAGGTTATCGACAATGGTCTTTCTGCCCTGCCCTGTCGGGAAATATTTGGTCAGGTGATCCAGGTGAATCATCTTCGATCAGCGCCGATCACGCAGGGAATAATAGACAAGACACAGGATCGCCCAGGAAAAGAAGGCAAACAGCGCGATCAGCAACACGATCTTGGTCCGTTCAGGGTATTCTGCCTTTTGCGCCATCGTCGGTTTGACATGTGCCGCCAGATAGCGGCTCTGCTTGCGCACCTCGGCCAGGGCCGCATCATGCGCGGCAAGGGCGGCGGTATAGGCGCTTTCCGCGAATTCCCGGTCTACCACCAATCCCTCGTATTCCCCGACAAGGGAGGCAAATACCGCGCCGCCTTCGCCATCTTCGCCCAAACCCAGATTACGGCGTTCTGATGAAATCCGCGCTCTGATCACTTCAATCCGCCGCTTGGCCTGAACGATCCGGGGGTCATTGTCGCGGGTGGTATCCTGCAACAAATCCGAATCGATCAGCGCATCTGCCAGCTGTTGCTGCAGGGTGACCAACAGACCCATCTGGTTTTGTGTATCAATGCTGGGATCCACGATCTGGGTGCGATTGCGAAACTGGGTCAAGGCGCGCCGCGCGGTCTTCAGCCGTTCCACGGCATTGCCCAGCTCTTCGCGGGTGAAGCGGATGGAATCTTCTTGCGCGATGCTGGACAGGCTGTTGATCATGGCGACACATTCATCCAGCACCGCCTGGGCCAAACGGGTGGCATCGCCGGGATCAAAGGCCAAAACCTCAAGATCGATCAGACCCGTACTGTTGTCATAAACAATAGAGATCTTGCGCGACCAATGGTCCTGCAAATCCTCTATCGTGCCGCTGGGATCAAAGGCAAATACCGGATCCTGCGTCATTGGCACCCGCGACCAGATGGCGCGCAGATCCACCCGCGCATCCACCCGCGACACCAGTTCCTGACTGGACAGATAGGCAAACAGAATATCCGTATCCGATGAACTGGATCCGGATAAATCAGTCATACCGCCCAATAGCTCAATCGCGGTGCTTTGGTTTTCTGTTCTGACAGAAAACGCCAGCCGCGAAGCATATTGATCAGCCGCTCTTTCCCACAGGTAATAGCCCGCCAAGATCAAAGGCATGATCACCACCAGCAAGAAGGTAAAGGCAAGGAACCTGTGCCGGTTTCGGGGCCGGGCGGGGCGTGCGGGCGGCTTGATATCAAACTGCGGTATGTCGGGGCCCTGCGGCGGATGTCGGGCAGGCCCCGGTTTTTCCAGGTCAACACGGCTTTCAGGGTCCAGCACTTTGGGTGGGCCGCGCAGGGCGGTTGACCCAGCAGGCACAAGGTGCCTGACCTTGCCTGCCGCTGCCGCTTTGTCTGATGGGGTTTCCCGCATGAACGTTAACTTTTTAGTTGTAATTACCAAAGATTATGCAGGCGAAGGTTAATTTTCAGTGACCTGACCTATCAAAGAGGTTTTTCGTGTCTGCCCCCCCCGATTTTCCAGCAGCGCTTGCGCCCCGGACACCTGCCTTTGCCACGCCCCGCGCGGTTCTGGCGCTGATCCTGCGCGAAATTACCACCACCTATGGGCGTTCCCCGGGGGGATATGTCTGGGCCATTCTTGAACCGGCAGCTGGTATCACCCTGCTAACACTGGTTTTTTCCATCGGCTTCCGCGCACCGCCGCTTGGGACCAGCTTTGCGCTGTTTTATGCGGCGGGGATACTGCCCTTGCTGATGTATACGGACATTTCGGCCAAGCTGGCCCAGACCGTGCAATTCAGCAGGGCGCTGTTGGCCTATCCGCGGGTCACCTTTCTGGATGCGCTGATGGCCCGGTTCATTTTGAATATGCTGACCCAGATGGTTGTTCACATCATCGTTCTGGGTTTCATCCTGATCTATCTGCAGCCCACCGTGGTTCTGGATTATTCAAAAATCGGCCAAGCCTATCTGCTGACACTCGCGCTGGCACTGGGTATTGGAACGCTCAACAGCTTCCTGACCCTTGCCTATCCGCTATGGCACAGCGTCTGGGCGGTGCTGAACCGGCCCTTGTTCCTGATCTCTTGCGTGTTCTTTATCTTTGAAAGCGTGCCCCGGCCGTATGCGGATTATCTGTGGTTCAACCCCATCGTCCATATTGCCGGACTGATGCGGGATGGTTTTTATCCGTTCTACCAACCCAGCTATGTCTCTTTTGCCTATCCGCTGGCCATTGCTGCCCTTTGCTTTGTGACGGGATTGTTCCTTTTGAACCGCTATCACCGGGATATTTTGGACAAGTAACGCCTGTTTAAGGCGGATTAACATAAATTTAAGACAATCTATGCGGTATTTATTCTTAGCTGCGCATATTGCGCAGCACATCAGCAAAGAGGATCATCCCCCGTGTCGATTGATTTTATGTCTGACTTTCGATGCCTCGTCCTGTTGGATGGTACCGTCTTTGGCAATATTGAAAAGACCGCGATCAACCGACCAATGGAGATTCGTCTGGGCGATGCCCTGTCTCCTTTTGAAACATGCGATCATGCGCCAACCCCTGTTTTCGCACAGACCGGCAGCTATCGGTTGGATACCCGGCACCTTGCACAGAACAGCACATCACAACCATCAGAATCCGCCCCCGGCGAGGTTTACGCCTGCTGGGTGGATCATCTGGCCGATTGGACCCTGCGCGAGGCTCAGACCATCCAATTGATGATCAATCGCTTTGAATCGCCCTGCCAGATCTATTTTGACAACGGCATCCATATTCCCAAGGTCGAAGAGGGCATGGTGTTTCACGCCTGCCTTGCCGCACACAGGGCTGCAGCGACGCTATGCGTGACCTTTCGCGATCCGGTTTCCTTGCAGGAAGAACGCCATTTCCTGCCCTTTGATACCAACTTTGCTGGCGGCACCCGGCGCAATGACTTTGCGCAGGTCCGGCAGCCCATTCCGCCGCATTTCCATAGCTGCGATATTTCGCTTGAGATCGAATATGCCAGGCATCAGCCCGATGACAAAGGGACTGAACCATTCTTGTTTCTGGCCGATGTCCGCGTGACCAGCGCACCAATGGCGGATTTGAGCTCTCTCATGCTTGAGCCTGAGTGGATTTATGGCCGCGCCGATGCCGCAGATGGCGAATGGATACGGGCGGCCCTGCCCAATGCGCTGGCACCGGGTCAGGGGCTTTGTGTTCAGGTGGGCCATGATGCCTTTCCGCTCACGCCGATGATGAAACCTGATTTCACCGTCCGGGAAAATTACGGTCACACCATGATCTGCGCCTCTGCGCAGGATATGGAACTGGTGCTCAGTATTGATGGACAGCATGTGAAACCCCTTAGTATCCAAAAGGGGGACACGGTTATCCGCCTGCCCAGCAAATATCTGAACGGACATGTCAGACTGATCTCGCTGAAGGATAAATCAGGCTCCGTCACCCTGTTCGAGCAACATCAACTGCTGCCCTACACCACCACGCCCGAAGATGTGATGCGGCGCGAATCTGCGGCCCCTTTTCCCAATGCCCTGCTGCCACAAACGCCCCACCGCTATACCGCGCTCAAGGCTGTGATGCAGGCCGCCGGCCCGAAAACCGACCTGAGCCAGATCATCTTTGCGCTACAAACGCTTGAGGGCGGGCCAGAGAACGTGACACTGGAACCGCTGCATTTTCCAGCTGTCTCAAACCCCGATGTGTCGGTCATCATCCCGGCCCATAACAACATCGCCTTCACCTATCTGACGCTGTGTTCCTTGTTGATGGGGCAGAATGATGCCTCTTTTGAGGTGATCGTCGTCGATGATGGCTCAACCGATGAAACCACAAAGCTGGAGGAACTGGTCAGTGGCATCACCGTGGTGCGCCCCTTGGTTGCCCAGCGCTTTATCCGGGCGTGCAATGCGGGGGCCGAACGGGCACGTGGCGAATATATTGCGCTGCTGAACAATGATGTCGAAGTCACGGCGGGCTGGCTGGATGAACTGATCGCCGCGTTCTCGCGGTTTGATAACGTGGGGCTGGTGGGGTCAAAACTGCTGTATCCCAATGGTGATCTGCAAGATGCCGGTGGCATCGTCTGGAACTCTGGCAATCCGTGGAACTACGGCAAAGGCCAAAATCCCAATGCCCCTGAATACAGCTATGCCCGGCAGGCCGATTATCTGTCCGGTGCCGCACTGCTTGCGCCCGCCTCTGTGTGGCGGGAACTGGGTGGGCTGTCGTCCTACCTTGAACCGATGTATTTTGAAGATACCGACTTTGCCTTCAAGGTGCGTGCGGCGGGCTACAGCACATGGTTCATCCCGTCATCCGTGGTCTATCATTTTGAGGGGATGACGTCGGGCACGGACGTCACCAGCGGGTTCAAGAAGTTTCAGGAAATCAACCGCCCCAAATTCAAACGCCAATGGGCCAGCGCCTATTCCCACTTTGGCCCAGAAGGGCAGTCCCCCGATCTGGAAAAGGACCGCGGCATCATTGGCCGGGTATTGTTCATAGATTACGCCCCGCCCCGCGCCGACAAAGATGCAGGGTCCTATGCCGCCTTGCAGGAAATGCGGCTGGTGCAATCCTTGGGGTACAAGGTCAGCTTTATCTCGACCAACATGGCGCATCTGGGCAAATACACCCAAGACCTGCAAAAATCCGGCATAGAGGTGATCTATGCCCCGTTCTACATGAACCCAAGCGCCTATCTTGACGAACACGCGCGCGATTTCGACGCCTTTTACATCACGCGATACTACGTGGCGCAGGGGCTGGTGAAACAGATCCGCAGACAGGCCCCCAAGGCCAAGATCCTGTTCAACAATGCGGACCTCCATTTTCTGCGCGAACTGCGCGCCGCACAGATCGACGCGGACACAGATCAGCTTGACCGCGCCCGCGAAACCCGGACCCAAGAGCTTGATGTGATCCGCAGCGTTGACGTTGTGCTGTCCTATACGGATATCGAACATTCGGTCATTCAGGCCTATACCGATGGGCAATCCAAAGTTGTGAAATGCCCCTGGGTTGTTGACGTGCCCGATGCCGTCCCCGCCGCCAGCAGCCGCTATGGGCTGTCATTCCTGGGTAGTTTCCGTCACCATCCGAATGCCGAGGGTGTGAAATGGTTTGTCCACAACATCCTGCCCCGCCTGATTGCCAAGGACCCCGAAACCGAACTGTCCATCTATGGCTCTGGCATGGGCGACGATATTCGGGCGCTGGGCGGGCCCCATGTGAACCCCTTGGGCTACATCGAAAATGCCGCAGATGCCTATGACACGCACCGGGTCTTTGTGGCCCCCCTGCTGTCAGGTGCCGGGATCAAGGGCAAGGTGATCAGCGCCCTGGCCCATGGCATCCCCTGCGTGATCAGCCCGATCGCAGCAGAGGGGATCGGACTGCGCAGTGGCTATGATTGTTTCATCGCCGAGCGGCCAGAGGACTGGGTACGGGCCATCATGCGGCTGACCGGCGACGACATGCTTTGGGAACAAATGTCGCAAAATGCCCGAACCTACATGCACAGCACAATGTCTTATGCACGGGGCCGCGAAATGATGCGGGCCGCGTTTGAGGCCGCTGAAATGTACGGCTCCCGGCCGTGACCCACTAAGGATCATCTTCGGACATGCGTCACATCATCCTGCACAATCACCTGTTCAAGAATGCAGGCACCTCTGTCGATCACATTCTTGCGCAGAACTTTGATGACCGCTGGTTAAGTGCTGAGTTTCCGATGCCCGACAACGGCAATACCGCCCTTGTTCGCGAATGGATCTGCGATCATCCGCAGGCTGTGGCCTTTTCTTCGCATACGTTGATGGGGCCCTTGCCGGTTATCGCAGATGTGGCGATCATCCCCATCGTCATGCTGCGTGACCCCGTGGATCGGATCGCATCGGCCTATCGTTTTGAACGGGCGCAAAAGACAGACACATGGGCTGCCAGACTGGCCAAATCAGAAGCCTTTGCCGGCTACGTGCATGGCCGCCTGTCGGTTGAGGGTGACCGGCAATGCCGGAATTTTCAAACCCAGCGCCTTGCCTCTCTCATGGCCGAGGGCACCGGATCAGAGCTTGAACGGGCCTGCGCCGCCGCAGGGTTGATCCGGCAGACCGGCGTTCTGGGTTTTGTCCCAGAATTTGCGCAGGCCATGAAACGCCTCAACCAGCTGGCCAAACCGCATTACCCCGGTTTTTCGTGGCGTCCGGTTGCGGCCAATGTGTCCGGTTCATCCCCGATGCAGGCCGTGTCGCCCGCGATGCGACAAACCTTGCAAGACATCAACGCAGATGATCTGGCCCTTTTGGCCCATGCAAATCAATTGACCGATTTTAGCACAGTCGAAAACGCCTGACCCCTTGGCACGGCCTGAATGCGAAACGTTGACCGCGTTCACCGGCAAATGAAACCCCTGGTAACTGACCAAGGATAGTGAAGCTCAACATAGGCCTCACGCCGCCAGCCACAGGTCCCTGCCCCATGACGCGGGAATGGCATATCCCTCGGCCTCAATCTCGGAACATATGCGGCCTACGTCATCTGCGATCAATTCGGGGAAAAAGGCCGGCATCTGGTGGCGTACGCTTTCGGTAAACCGCCGCTCCAGCAGGGATTGCGGGTAGTCAAATGGCGGTACCTCAAGGAAATCCTCGATGCGGCGCAGGGTTCCTCGCTGATCTGCGTGCAGGTCTTCATAGAAAACAACCTTGAGCATCTCAGGCGACAGCCCACTGCGCAGATTGCGCAGAACCTGACCATATTCGGCATTTACCCAGATGTGCGGCCGACGGATGAATTCGTCAAACTGCTCAGGCCCCCATAGATCAAGCTTGTCCAGATGGCCGGTCAGCTGCAGATGAAATTTTGTATGGCTCCATAGCCGCTGCACCGGGTCGCGCATCGAATAGAGCACTTTCAACCGGTCACATTTTGCGGCCACCTGCGGCCAGGCATCGCGGGGAAGCTGGGCATGGAGGTTTGAGAAATCGCAGGCATAGACCTGATGATCGCGCATCTGGAACAGGTTGCGATACCAAAGATCGTCCACGGGACGATCCAGATAGGCACTGACCCACCTCAGGTTCGCCCGAACCGCATCAATATTCGCCTTTTCGGGGTCAAACCGAAACAGATAGCGATTGCGCGCCTCCCTCAGGCGGTACAGCTCGCTTAACTGTTGGGGGTTCACAAAACGGTGGTAGAAATAGTGAATTTCTTTTTCCATGGCGAAATGCAGGGCCGGGTGCCGGTCCAGCACCGCATAAAGCCATGTGGTCCCCGCCTTCATCGCGCCAACGCTCAGAAAAAGGTTTGAAAATAGCCTCGGCTCTGTCTTGGGTTCAGTCATCTGCAGCATCCCATGCCTGATCCAAGGCCTGCTCTGTCAGTTGGGCCAGGGCGTCGCGGTACATGCGGTGATAGATGGGGCGTTTGAAATGGTTCAGGTCGATCATATCATCGGCACCCGTGATATGATCTGCCGGGTCGATCAAGATGACCTGCGGATGGTCCCGTACCACGGTCCGCAAGGCCCTGTTCAACCGCTTGTGATAGGGGTGGTCGGGACGGTCCGGGTTTTGGAAATGCAGCGGCCCGCGTTCATTGGCCAGGATCACGACAACGCTGGCGGATTTGGGCAGGGCGTTCAGAATCGTGGCATACCGCTGCACCATTTCCGGCTCTTGCAACAGCCCCTCGTGTTCAAACCGGTCACATAATGTCGACAGGCGTTCGCGCTGCAGATCGGTTTCCGCGACAGCACAACGCAGATCCTCGCGGGCGATCAGGTCCTGATTCTGGGCCCCTACCAGCCAATATGGAATGCGCAACCCGCTGACCTTGTCCCGATACAGCGGAATATCAGCATCCGCCCAGAAGCTCAGGAAATACAGGTTCCGGCCGTCGGGCATGTCTTGCATCTGCGTGGTGAAATCATCTGGGCCATAGCCCAGCGCCGCTGCGGCCTCTTGCTGCGCCGCATTCAAACCGCCGGTCAGCGCAGGCATCAGAAAGGCAGTATGATCCCGGCGGAACATCTGACCATTCCTGGGCTGATTGAACTCTTCGGTGATCACATCCGTATGAAGGCCGAAAAAATGCATCAAACTTGCCAGATCACAGCCCCCACGGGCAAATATGTGATCAAAGCGCAGCATTGGTTTGGGGTCTTTCGCGCCAATATCCGTGATCGGTGCAGGGGTAATCCAATCCACCCGCAAATCATCAGTGGTCGGATCGGTCAGCACCGGGCCGACAGGGTGCAGGTCAAGCCGGCCCAGAAAATCATAGAGCCAATGTTCGATGTACATATTCAGCGTCCGGCAGGAAAAACAGAAATGTTCGATCCGCCTGATATTGTGCAATCGGCGGGTCAGGTAAAAACCGACAAAACCGTAATCGCCAAAATCATCGCGCACACGGATCAGCCCTGCATCCGTGGTGTTCAGGCTCAACACATGGCGCAATGCCGCACGGGCCTCAGCGGGATCATCCGGCAGGCGATTCTTGGTAAAATTCAGCTGGTTGGTGCGATTGATCAGCTCAATCGCCCGGTCCAGATGTTTTTCCACATCATATTCGATATAGGCCCGCACATTCGACTGGCGCAGAAACTCTATCGTTTCGGTGCCCTGCGCCTGTGCGGCCTGCGCCTTGCGTTCCTTGACCTTGTATTGGGTCAGCCTGCTGAACCCCTCATCCGGCTTGCCTTGCAACTGCGGCGCATCCGCCAGCAGCGCGATCACCTCTGGCAGCGCGACGTTCAGACCGGGGTTCATATGTGCCGCCTGGGCCAGGTTCATCGGGTTGTCATCCAAAAACAGCACCGATTGGGGGCGCAGGCCGATCTGGTCCAGCATCGCCTGAATGCGCGGCCCCTTGGGTGACCAATCAATGCTGGGAAAGATCAGGTAATCCCAGACGCCGGTCTGTTTCAGCAGGGATTCGACCGGTTCGCGCTGGTTCTTGGAACAAACGGCCGACATGATCCCGCGCTTGGCCAATTCGACAATCAGGTTCTGATGATCCATGCGGTAGGTGATGCCACCCTCACTCAGGGTACCCTCCCAAAAGGTTTCATCCAGATCCCAGATGATCAGGCGAATATCCTCAGCAAAGCTTAGCTCATCCTGGGTTGTCTGCGCCAATCCCATCTCAGGTCTTCCGCAAATAGCCGTTGGGGTTGGTCGTGGCATTGACCCCAAACATGTCGCAATAGGTCTTATCAATCTCATAGACATCCGGATGGGCGGTCAAAAACACCTCAAGCGCGCGGCTGGGGCCGCCGTCAAACCGGTCTGCCAGGTCCAGTTCTGCCAAAACGCTGTCTTCCATGATCAGATATTCACCGGACCGCAGATGTGTCGCACCAAAGGACAGAACGGCCATGCAGGCATCAAAGGTATGCGCGCTGTCCTCTGACAGAATCCAGGGGCGCGGCAGATCAAACAGGGCGTGTTCGGCAAAGGTCTGGTCCAGCGCCATGACATTGCCCTGCACAAAACGGATCCCGTCAAACCGGTCATCCGCATCCGGCGGTGTGCGGTCAATCGACACGATCTGCGTATCTAGACCGTACATTTTCACGACATCCCGGAACATCAGGGCAGAGCCGCCAAATTTGGTCCCTACTTCAATGAAACTGCCCGGCTGCACCGCGTGGATCAGATGCAGATACAGCGCAATATCAATAGGCGACTTGTTACACATCACATCCCTGTAATGATAATTCATCACGCCGTGATGATAGGCCCCCAATTGTGGGCGCGTAAAAGGTGTCTTGAACGAGCGGATCATCATCTGCCTTCCGAATTAGGCCTGCGTCAAAAGGGCCAAGTCGCATGCCCCTCTTGCCCCGCCTTTGTGTCCCGAAAGCTGTAAACAGAAGATTAACAAGCGTCGCATTTTGCGGATAGCTTTCCGGGACAATCCGCATAAGGTCACGAAAATACCCTCTGAAAGGAACACCTCATGCATTTTGGCCTCAGCGAAGAACAAGAGATGATCGTCTCAACCGTCCGCAGTTTTGTGGAAAAGGAAATCTACCCGCATGAGGCCGAAGTGGAGCGGACAGGCCAAGTCCCACATGAGCTGGGCCAATCCATCAAGCAAAAGGTCATTGATCTGGGATTTTACGCCTGCAACTTCCCTGAGGAAGTCGGCGGCGCGGGGCTGTCGCATGTGGATTTCACTCTGGTTGAACGCGAGTTGGGGCGCGGCTCTATGGCGCTGACCCATTTCTTTGGGCGGCCGCAAAACATCCTGATGGCCTGTAACGCAGAACAACGTGAACGCTATCTGCTGCCTGCGGTGCGCGGCGAACGGATGGATGCGCTGGCGATGACAGAACCGGATGCCGGTTCAGACGTGCGCGGTATGAAATGCAGCGCCGTGCGCGATGGCGGGGATTGGGTGATCAACGGCTCGAAACACTTTATCTCGGGGGCGGATCACGCGGATTTCTTTATCGTCTTTATCGCAACCGGTGTGGATGAAACCCCAAAGGGGCCGAAAAAGCGGATCACGACATTCCTTGTGGATCGCGGGACGCCGGGGTTTGAGGTGCGCGATGGTTATAATTCGGTCAGCCACAAAGGCTACAAGAACTGCATCCTCGATTTCGACGATTGCCGCCTGCCTGATGCGCAGGTGCTGGGCGAGGTCGATGGTGGTTTTGCGGTGATGAATGAATGGCTTTATGCCACGCGCATCACGGTTGCTGCCTTCTCGGTCGGACGGGCGCGGCGCTGTTTTGACTATGCGCTGCGCTATGCAGCCGAACGCAAGCAATTTGGCCAGCAGATCGGTAAATTCCAGGGGATCGGGTTTCAGATCGCTGATATGATCACGGAAATTGACGCCGCTGACTGGCTGACCCTTGCCGCCGCTTGGCGCTTGGACCAGGGGCTGCCTGCAAACCGCGAGATCGCCTCAGCGAAACTCTATGCCTCAGAGGCTTTGGCACGGGTCACCGACGCCACCTTGCAAATCTACGGTGGCATGGGGCTGATGGATGATTTTCCCATTGAACGCTTCTGGCGCGATGCCCGGGTTGAACGCATCTGGGACGGCACCTCCGAGATCCAGCGCCACATCATCTCGCGCGATTTGCTGCGCCCACTGGGGGCGTGAATGACGCGCTCTTTGGACCGCTTGCTGCGCCCGCGCTCTATTGCTGTGGTTGGCGGGGGCGCATGGTGCAAACAGGTTGTGCTGCAATGCCAAAAGATGGGGTTTGCCGGTGATCTCTGGCCCGTGCACCCCAAGGCGGACCAGATCCAAGGACTACCGGTTTATCGCAGCATTGACGCCCTGCCGCAGGCCCCTGATGCGACATTCATCGGCGTAAACCGCGAGGCGACGGTTTCGATTGTCGATCAATTGTCCCAAGGTGGTGCCGGAGGGGCGGTCTGTTTCGCCTCTGGTTTCCTTGAGGCGCAGGCCGAAGATGCAGGTGGTGCTGATCTGCAATCCGCCTTGCTGGCGGCCGCAGGCGACATGCCGTTTCTGGGGCCGAATTGTTATGGCTATGTGAACTATCTGGATGGCGCGCTGCTCTGGCCGGATCAACATGGCGGCAAACGCGTGGATCGCGGGGTGGCGATCATCACGCAAAGCTCAAACATCGCGATCAACCTGACCATGCAGTCACGCGGCCTGCCGCTGGCCTATGTGGTGACGGCGGGCAATCAGGCACAATCCGGCATCGCCGACATCGGCATGGCGCTGCTGGCGGATGACCGTGTTACCGCCCTGGGCCTGCACATCGAAGGCATCGGTGATCTGCGCGCCTTTGAAGCATTGGCCAGCCGTGCCCGAGAGCTGAACAAACCCATTGTCGCGATCAAAGTGGGGCAGTCTGATCAGGCCCGTGCTGCCACGATCTCTCATACTGCATCGCTCGCGGGCGAGGACGCAGGCGCGGCGGCGCTTCTGGCGCGTCTTGGCATCGCCCGCGTGCACGCACTGCCCAGCTTTCTGGAAACCCTCAAGCTGATGCATGTCTGCGGGCACCTGCCGCAAAACACACTGGCCACGATCAGCTGTTCGGGGGGCGAGGCCAGCCTTGCCGCCGATAGTGCTCTGGCCCATGCAGTGACCTTTCCCCCGCTGAACGCGCGGCAGTCAACCGATCTGCGCGCCGCCCTTGGCCCCCGCGTCGCATTGGCCAATCCGCTGGACTATCACACCTATATCTGGCGCGATGTGCCTGCCATGACCCGGGCCTTTGCCGCCATGGCAGATCCCGGCATTGCCATCACCATCCTGATCGTCGATTTTCCCCGGGCAGACCTATGTGACCCGTCAGACTGGGATTGTGTTATCGCATCGGCCATCGGGGCAGCGCGTGAAACAGGAAGGCTATATGGCATGGCCGCGACCCTGCCCGAACTGATGCCAGAACATGTGGCACAGCAGTTGATGGCAGCCGGGGTCATCCCCTTCTCTGGTCTGTCCGAAGCACTGGCCGCCTGCGCCGCTGCCGCAACCCCGCTGCCGATTCCAAGCGATCCGATCTTGCTGCCCAACGACCAGACAGATGCAACCGTCTTGAGCGAAGCAGAGGCCAAACAAGTCTTGGCAGACCACGGGTTGCGCATACCAAAATCGCAAAGATGCGCCACAATGGCCCGAGTTAGAGACTGTTCTGTGACCATCGGCTACCCTCAAGTACTTAAGGGTGAGGGGGTTGCGCATAAAACCGAAAGTGGGGCAGTAAAGCTCAACCTCATGAGCGCCGATGACGCCTATGTTGCTGCCAGTGAAATGACCGCCACGGGGTTTTTGATCGAAGAAATGATCACCGGCACCGTCGCCGAACTGTTGATCGGGGTGGTCAAAGACCCCGCCCACGGCTTTGTCCTGACCCTTGGCGCGGGCGGAACCCTGACCGAAATACTCCAAGACAGCATCTCGCTGCTATTGCCAACCACTGACAGTGCAATCCAAGCAGCCCTGAGCCAGCTCAAGATTGCACCCCTCCTGAACGGCTATCGCGGGGCAGCGCCCGCCGATATGGCCGCAATCCTGCGGGCGATCCGGGCCGTACAGGACTATTGCATTGCACATCGCGACAGCCTGCAAGAGATTGAGGTAAACCCGCTGATCTGCACCCCGGCAGACGCCATCGCCGCCGACGCCCTGCTGCGCCGCAGTCTTTGAAAGGACAGCCCATGTCAGACAACCCTGTCAAAACCCACCGCGAGGGTGCGATCCTGCAAGTGACGCTGGACCGGCCCAAGGCCAATGCGATTGATCTGCAGACATCCCGCATCATGGGCGATGTCTTTGCCGCTTTTCGCGATGATCCGGAACTGCGCGTGGCAATCATCACCGGTGGCGGTGACAAGTTCTTTTGCCCGGGCTGGGACCTCAAGGCCGCATCTGACGGGGATGCCGTGGATGGCGATTACGGCGTGGGCGGCTTTGGCGGCATCCAGGAACTGCGCGGCTTGAACAAACCTGTCATCGCTGCGGTGAACGGAATCGCCTGCGGGGGCGGTCTGGAACTGGCGCTTTCTGCGGATATGATCATCGCCGCTGATCACGCGACCTTTGCCCTGCCTGAAATCCGGTCTGGCACAGTGGCTGATGCGGCCTCGGTGAAACTGCCCAAACGCATTCCCTATCACATCGCGATGGAACTGCTGCTGACAGGGCGCTGGTTTGACGTGAACGAGGCAAAGGGCTGGGGCCTGATCAACGAAATCGTACCAGCAGATCACCTGCTGGACCGCGCCTGGGAACTGGCGCGCCTGCTGGCCTCCGGCCCGCCGCTGGTCTATGCGGCGATCAAGGAAATCGTGCGCGATGCCGAGGATTCAAAATTTCAGGACGCCATGAACCGGATCACCCAGCGGCAATTGCCGACAGTCGACATCCTTTACTCCTCAGAGGACCAACTGGAAGGGGCCCGCGCCTTTGCCGAAAAGCGCGATCCCGTCTGGAAGGGAAAGTAGGCGCCAACAACAGCGTTTTAGGAAGAAAGATACCAACCCCTTAACGCTGCCGAAAATCAGAGATTTCAACGCGTTAAGGGGCTAGTTCTATAGCAGGTATTCCAAGAACCGCCTTAGGTTTTGGCCTCTGCGTTCTTTTTGTCATCCGTCGCATCATCGGACGGGTCAGTGATCAATGTCGCATCCTCGATATCATCAATCGTTGCCAACGGACCGCCGCCATCAGCACCAGAATTATCCTCGACCGCGCCCACGATCAGCGGCAGCATCTGCACACCACCGGGCATGGCCACTTCGGTCAGGGGCGGGGTTTTCCATGACAATGTGTCAAAGCTCTTGCAGTTGCCACAGATGGGCGTCCATTCCGCGTGGATATTGTGGCAATTGTCACAGATCCACTGCGGTCCACGCGACACGGTCAATGCGCGCGCCAACCAGCCTTTGACCACGGTATCGGATGCCCCTTCGCCGCGCTCAATCGCGGCCATCAAGGTTACAGAGCGTGCGGTAGGATCCTTTTCCACCAGATCGCCCAACGCGCGACGTGCCGCCGGAAAATCCTCATCTGCGATATGCAGCTCGGACTTCAGCATCCTGGTCTCGGGGTGGTCAGGTTGCGACTTGGTCAGCGCGGCAAAGCGTTTGATCCGCTCGGCCGGTTTTTCATCCGGTGCAATCGCGGCAAAAGCTGCGGCCAGATCAGGATGGGGATGCACGCTCCATGCTTTGGCCAGCAGGCGTGCGGCGTTGCGGGGTTTGTTTTTCTCAATATAGCCTGTCGCGGCCATCACGGCAGCCGGGATCAAATCGGGTGACAGACGGTTCGCTTCAATCGCCGCCTCGCGGGCGTCGATATCATTGCCCTCGTTAATGATCTCCTTGGCCTCGGACAGGGCCAGAACCGCGTCACGGCGTTTGTGCACGTCGCGGGGCAACTGCCCGTTCTTGAGCTTTGTACTCAGGGTTTTGCGCGCGCCGGTCCAGTCTTCTTTCTCGGCTTGCAGCTGCAATAGAACATCACCGGTCTCTGCATGTTTCGGCTTGAGCGCGAATGCCTTTTCAGCCAGTTTCAGCGCGGTCTCCGTATCACCCTCTGCCAGCTTTTGTTTCATGATGCCGCGCACACCGACAAAACGGGTGGCTTCGTCAGTGACCAGCTTGCGATAGGTCTCTTCTGCCTTGCGACGGTCGCCTGCCAGTTCAGCGGCCTGGGCGGTCAACAGATTGGTCAGGGCCGGTTTGTTCAGGTATTTGTCCGCCTTCTGCGCCTTGGCGAGGGCGATCTTGCCTTCTCCGCTGGCCAGGGCCATCAGCCCTTCGGCCAGGGCGTCAAAACCTTTGCGCTCGCGGTTGCGGTCAAAATAGCGCGACAATGCGGTTTCATCCCCGTTGAGGAATTTCAGCGTCGCCACCAAAAGCGAAAATACCTTGAGCAACAGCCAGACCGCGATCATCAGAACGATCACGGCGATCACCGACTGAAGCGGCCCAAAGCTGTATTCGGTGCCCATCACGGTCACCTGAATGCCCCCCTGGCTTTCCAGCAAATATCCCGCACCCCAAGCCATCGCTGCAATCGCGGCGACAAAGGCAATAATCTTGATCAGTGACCAGAGCATAAAATCAACTTCCTCAGTTTGCCGTCAGGCTTTGGGACAGGTCCTGCACCGCTGCTTCGGCTTGGGCGCGTGTGCGTGCCTTGGTCAGCCAGCCATCCATGGCAGCCTGCGCTTCGGGCGGCAGTGTATCTATTTCGGTCAATGCATCGGCAATCCGGCCCTCGCGCACGGCGGCCTCTGCGCGTGACAGGACCGCATCAGGGTCGGACCCTTCGCGCGGGGCAACAGACCTTGCGCCCAGCTGCCGACGCAGGAACGCACCCACGCCTGCATCTCCACCGTCCGTGCCTGCGGCACGGGCTGCGGTCAATGCCGCGCGGGCCGCATCAGCAAAGTCAGTTTGCAGGCTCAACAGGTTCGGCACACCTTCGGCTGCATTGGCTGTCAATGCCTCGGGCAGGTCGGCCACATCATTTGCCGCCAATTGGGCAACCGCATCTTCATACCCTGCCCCTGTATTCAGGGCGGCGGTGATCTGGGTCAAAGAACCTTGCAAGGCGGCCTGCCGGGCGGCATTTGCCGTCGCTTGTTCAACACTCAGGGCATTGTCCAAAAGGCGGGCGATTTCGTCCTTTTGCTCTTGTACCGAAGCTTGCAGCGCGGTCAGTTCATCGCGGTAGTCCGGCTGCGGCGCAGTGCTGCCTGCTGTCGCGGCAGGGCGGCTTTCGATCTCGGCCAAACGGTCCTCAAACAGGGAAACGGTTTCTGTCAAAGACGCCAGACTATCCTGGATGCCGCTAAGGTCAGGCGATTGCGGGGCGGCAGAAGTCGCATTTTGCAGTTCTTCAATCTGCCCTTTCTGGCGCGCAACGGCCTGTTCCAGATCGGTGGTATCCGATCCTGTCATGCTCATCTGTGACGCGGCAAAGCCCAGACCCGCTGCAATGACCCCACCCAGAACCAGTGGCAAAACTGCATTTCCGCTTTTCGCGGGGGGCGGCGGGGATACGGGTTTTGCGGTAGGTGTTGATGGGGGTGGTGTGGTTGCTTTGACCTCGGGCTTGGCAGCGGCTGGCGCTTTTTGCTCTGGCGTATCGGTCACGGCGGGCTTGTCTGCCACGACCGGCTTTGCATCAGCTGGCACAGTTTTGGGTTCAGCAGCGGCTGGCTTGGCCTCCGATTTGGCCGTAACGCTGGTGTCTTTTGCGGTTTGCGCTTTGGCAGGCTCTACCTTGGGCTTGTCGGCAGGGGCGGCGACCGCCGTCTGTTCCGTCTTGGCAGATGCAGCCTGGGTTGCCTTTGACGGGGCATCCTGAATTGGCGCGGCCTTTGGGGCTGGCGTTGTTTTGTTGACAACCGCCGCCTTTGGCGCGGGCGTTGATGGCTTTCTGCTGGATGCCGGTTTCTTTGGTTTCGCCACTCTGCTTACCCTTCTGATTCTGACCATGGGTCAGACTGATTTACTGATCTTACTCGGCATACCGCCCCGCATTCAACCTAAGCTATGCGCATGCAACAGCATTTCAATGTCTTGTCGCATGGCATCGCCCGTTGGTGCCTGCGCGATAAGCAGCTGCTTGAGGTTCAGATGACGAACCGTATCTGCCACGGCCGGGCTGATGGCGATTGCCCGAACATTCCGCAATTCTGCTGCCTGATCAGCAAATTGCCCTGCGGTCCGCGGCGAAAACAGGGGAAGGATCACTGTCGCTTCCCCTTTTAACAGCGCCTGCGCCCGATCTGAAAGCGGTAGCAGCACCTGATCGTACAGTGCTGCGGTCTCTGTCTTGATGCCGGCTTGGGTCAGGCGTTCAGCGATATTGCCACGCCTGTGGGTCCCGGACAGATGCAGCAGCGGGGCCTGTGCGCCTGTGTCACAGATGGCGGCGACCAATGCATCGGCATCCTGTGCCACCTGCATTACATGCCAACCCTGATCCGTAGCTGCCCGTGCAGTGCCTGCGCCCACACAATAGGCGCGCCGCCCCTGCCCCAGCCCGGCAAAGGCAACCCCATTGGCAGAGGTAAAGATCACACCGCGATAGTCGGCCAAATTGGCACCGCTCCGGCACGGACGAATTTCCATCAGCGGCGAAATGCACACCTCCACGCCACGCACAAGCGCCGGGTCCAGCCGGGCAACAAGCGCCTCGGCGCTGGCCTGCGGTCGGGTCAGCAGCAAGGACGGGCTATCCATGAAGGCTCTCAGCATTGTTTGCCATGGGTAGTGGTGTTACCTGCGGTACAGCGCCCTTGCAATGGAAAGCACCTATGCCACAGCCCGTGACCCTATTGGGATTGGAAAGCAGCTGCGATGATACCGCAGCCGCCGTGGTGCGCGTGGACAAGCACGGAAAGGCCGTGGTGCTGGCGTCAGTGGTGGCCGGACAAACCGATTTGCACGCAGCCTTTGGCGGTGTCGTGCCAGAGATCGCGGCCCGGGCCCATGCCGAAAAACTGGACCTTTGTGTCGAACAGGCATTGGCGCAGGCCGATATGCCGCTGGGTGATGTGGATGCCATCGCGGTGACCGCCGGGCCGGGGCTGATCGGCGGTGTCGTATCAGGGGTGATGTGCGCCAAAGGGCTTTCTGCCGCGACGGGCAAACCGCTTTATGGCGTCAACCATCTGGCCGGTCATGCGCTGACCCCGCGCCTGACCGATCAGGTGCCCTATCCTTATCTGATGTTGCTGGTCTCTGGCGGACATTGCCAGTTCCTGCTGGTCTCGGGCCCGGATGACTTCAGCAGGCTGGGGGGCACGATTGATGATGCCCCCGGCGAAGCCTTTGACAAGGTCGCGCGTCTGATCGGTCTGCCGCAACCGGGCGGGCCGTCCATCGAAACAGCGGCCAGGTCGGGCGATGCCAAACGCTTTGCCTTTCCCAGACCCCTGATGGACCGTGACAGCTGTGACATGTCCTTTTCCGGGCTCAAAACGGCAGTGCTGCGCACCCGTGACACATTGGTCGCCGCCCAAGAAGGGCTGAGCGTGCAGGATCAATCCGATCTGGCGGCAGGTTTTCAGGCGGCCGTTGTGGATGTGCTGGCCGCCAAAACGCGCCGGGCCTTTGAGGCCTATCCCCAAACGGGTGCACGCAGCCTCTGTGTGGCGGGCGGCGTTGCGGCCAATCAATCGGTACGCCATGCGTTAGAGGGTGTTGCCGCAGAATTCGACGCCGCCTTCGTGGCACCGCCCCTGAACCTGTGCACGGATAATGCCGCCATGATCGCCTATGCCGCCGCAGAGCAGTTACAGCTGCGCGCGCCGGATGATTTCACCCTTTCCGCCCGTCCGCGCTGGCCGCTGGATACCGTCCAGCCTTCGATGTTGGGCAGCGGCAAGAAAGGGGCAAAGGCATGAGCGTGGCAGTCTTGGGTGCCGGGGCCTTTGGCACTGCGCTTGCGATCTCTCTGGCACAGGGCGGTTCCGTCACGCTTTGGGCGCGCGAACCCGACGATATGCAAAACAAGCGTGAAAATGCCCGCAGGCTTGCCGGGTTCCGCTTTCCCGATGCGCTGCGTGTTACGGGCGAACTGGCACAGGCGGCAGCGGCGGATATTCTGCTGATTTCGGTGCCGATGCAAAAGCTGCGCGGGTTCCTGTCAGAGAACGCCGATTTTCTTGCGGGCAAGACCCTTGTCGCCTGTTGCAAGGGCATTGAGCTGTCCAGCGGC
>JAFMGZ010000104.1 GCA_017854855.1 Sulfitobacter sp.
CAGAAAACTGCCGGCGCAATGACCGTCACTCTGGACATCGATGAGCCAGCGACAACTGCTGCTGCGACAACAACTGCATCGACAGCACATGATGCAGCGGTAACAGCAACCAATGCGACATCTCTGAAGGCCGTCTTTGACTCCGCTTTCAAAGATGCGGCAACAGGCGCTGGTGACAACGTGGCCAACCTGGTACTTGCAGGTACCAAGGCAGCAACTCTGGAAGTTGTTTCCGGCGGTGCATTCGCAAGCAACAAGCTGGACTACACCTCTGGTGTCAGCGCAACAGCTACTAAAGATCTCCTGACCAGCATCACTATCACTGGTGACCGCGCTCTTGATCTTGCTGTGACAGAATCTGGTGCGGCCGCAACACAATCCCAGGTTGCATCCATCAATGCATCCGCTCTGACAGGTGCCCTGACAGTCAGCACTGCTGAACTGAAAGCAGAATCCGCAGCAAACACGTTTGACGGTGGTGTACTGACTTTTGGTGGCGGCAATGACGTTGTGACCCTTACAACAGGCTCGTCAATTGCTTCTGTTGGCAAAGGCACAGCTGAAGATGCAACCACACAGAGCGGCTTTGACGTTCTGAAGTTTGGTGCTGCTGCGGTTCAGGCTGCTGATGTGGCTGCGACAGCGACACACACTGTCAAAGACGGTTTGTTCACCTTTAACGGTGCGGGTCCAGCAACACTTGCCGATGCAATCACAGCAGTCACTGCAGTAACTGCTGCAAACGAAGCGGTTGTGTTCCAGTATCTGAGCAACTCATACCTCTCCGTTGATGGTGTAGGTGTTGTTGAACTGGAAGGCATGACAGGTCTGCTGGGTGTCGACACAGTTGGCGCAACAAACGACCTTTACCTCATCTAAGAACCTTTGCCGAAAGGCCTGTCCCTGTGACGGGCCTTGACGCCAAGACATTTGAAACCCCCGAAGCAATTCGGGGGTTTCTTTTTTCCCACAACAGAAAGACCCCTATCATGAACGACCAAACCAAGATCGCCATTGACGGCAAGGAATACCTGATCGCGGATCTGCCCAATGAGGCAAAAGAGCAGTTGGCCAATATCACGCTGGTGGACCGCAAGATCACAGAGACCCAGCAGGAGGTTGCCATTCTGCAGACCGCCCGCAATGCCTATGCCGCGGCCCTGACGGCGGCCCTGCCCAAGAATTGATGCGCCGGGTTGGGGCGTCTTGTTTCAGCCCTTTGTTCTGGCGCTTTGTCTCGGGCGTATTTTTGCCCGGACACCTCTACAAAACGCCGTATACGGTACGTGACCTTGGCGCAGAAACCCTGTATAGCGGGGATAAACACTGCGGCAGTGAAAGATATTTGAGCCATGCAAGCCACCAATCCGCTTCAAAAAGCCTATAAAAAGTACCGCGCCATCTTTGGTGCGACGATCCTTTTCAGCTTTTTTGCCAACCTGCTGATGTTTGTGGGTCCGCTGTATATGCTGCAGATCTATGACCGGGTGCTGGCCAGCCGCAATGAATTTACACTCTACGTGATCTCGGCCATCGCGATTGCCCTGCTGATCACCTACGGGTTTCTGGAATTCATCCGCTCGCGGATGCTGGTGCGGGCCGGTTTGCAATTCGATGAGCTGATCTCAAGGCCGCTGTTTGACCGTGTGGCGCGGGCGCAATTGGTCAATCCCAACGGTGGGGCACGGTCCGCGCTGGGGGATGCCGACAAGGTCCGCAGTTTCATCACCGGCCAAGGCGTGCTTGCGTTTTTCGATGTGCCATGGTCGCCGATTTTCCTGGCGCTGTGTTTTGCGTTCCACCCCTGGCTGGGTCTGGTGGCAACAGGTGGCACGGTGGTCATTTTCATCCTCGCCCTGCTGAACGAATTCCTGACCCGCGATTCACTGCGCGCCGCCAATACCGAAGGCCAGAAGGCCGCCGAATTTGCCGGCTCCACCCTGCAGAACGCCGAAGTCATCCGCGCCATGGGCATGCAGGGTGCGCTGGCCGACCGCTGGCAGACCAAGCGGAACGGCATGCTGATGTCACAGGCGCGGGCCAGTGACTGGGCCGGTGCGGTCATGTCCAGCTCCAAGTTCGTGCGCATGGGGCTGCAGGTCGCGATCCTGGGCACAGGTGGCTATCTGGCCATGAAGCAAGAGATTTCCCCCGGCATCATGATTGCCGCCTCCATCGTGATGGGCCGTGCGCTGGCCCCGGTGGAACAGGCCGTGGGCCAGTGGAAGGAATTCATCGGCGCGCGCCAGTCCGACGCCCGCCTGAAACAGCTGTTTGACAGCATCGGAGATGAGCCAGAGCGGCTGTATCAGGCCCCACCAAAGGGCCGGTTGACCGCCGAAGGGGTGACCACCGTTGTGCCCGGCACCCGCGATACGATCCTGCGGTCGGTGGGTTTTGACCTGCCTGCAGGCCATACCATGGCGCTGATTGGCCCCAGTGGGTCCGGCAAATCCACCCTTGCGCGGCATCTGGTGGGTGTGGGCGACCCCATTGGCGGGTCAATCCGTCTGGACGGGATCGAACTGCCCCATTGGGACCGCACACAATTGGGCACGTCCATCGGCTATCTGCCGCAGGATGTGAAACTCTTTGCCGGTACCGTGGCGGAAAACATCAGCCGTTTCATTGACGGGGCCACGGATGAGGACATCATCAAGGCCGCCAAGATGGCCGGTGCCCATGAGATGATCTCAGGCTTGAACGACGGCTATGCCACCCAGATCGGTGATGGCGGCGGGCGGTTGTCGGGGGGCCAGAAACAGCGGGTCGGCCTGGCACGTGCGCTATACGGCCTGCCGTCGCTGATCGTGCTGGATGAACCCAACTCCAACCTCGACAGTGAGGGCGAAGAGGCGCTGGCGCGCTGCCTTCAGCAGCTCAAGCAAGAGGGCTGCACAGTGGTCATCGTGACCCATAAGGCCAATATCCTGAGCGGCACGGATCTGACGCTGATCCTCAAGGATGGTATGGTGCAGCGCTTTGTCCCGACACAGGAATTGCTGCAGCCCCAACAGCCCCAGCCACAGCAGGAAGTGGTACAGATGTCGACGGCCAAAGTATAATATTTCACGATAGATGGCGCGCAGGTCTGGGTTTTCGGTGGGATCATGCCCAGATAAACTACAGGGGCTGGCGCAGTGCCGCCCAAAATGCCAAATCAACCTTTGTGCCCCCCAGGGGCGCATAGACAGGAAAATTTGGGACCTGGAAAATTTAGGATAAAGACGTGGCAACAGTAGAATCAGCGATGGTGTCCAGCCAGCTGGCTAAAATGGCAAACCCGCGCAAATATTCATTTGCAGGCTATATACTTCTCTTGATCACCTTTGGTGTCTTTGGCACCTGGTCCTATTTTGCAGTCATCGCCAGCGCGGTTGTGGCCCCCGGCGTGGTCTCCTTGGAAAGCGACCGCAAGGTGGTGCAGCACCTTGAGGGTGGGATCGTACAGGAAATCCTTGTGCGCGAGGCCGACACGGTACAGCAGGGCGACCCGCTGCTGATCCTCGACAATGTCGAAGTCAGCTCCAACATGGCCGTGTTGCAGCAGCGCAAGGCCGCCTCTGAGGCGGTGATCGCCAGACTGGCCGCCGAACAGGCCTTTGCCGATGAAATCACCTTTCCCGAAGATCTGCTGGCCTCGATGGATCCGCAGGTCCAAAGCGTGATCCAGACCCAGCGCAATATCTTTGAAGACCGCCGGTCGATCTTTGTGTCGCAAAGCGAAATCCTGGCCTTTCGGGCCGAACAGCTGAACGGTCAGGCCGAGGGCAATGAGGTCCAGC
>JAFMGZ010000002.1:0-109555 GCA_017854855.1 Sulfitobacter sp.
TGGTGCCCGGGGGCGGAATCGAACCACCGACACGAGGATTTTCAATCCACTGCTCTACCCCTGAGCTACCCGGGCACGGGAGGCCACATATGTGGTCGGGTGAGCGCGTTCTAGGTGGTTGTTGGCGGGGTGTCCAGCCTCTTTTTCCGCTCTTGTTGGCTTGTTTTACAGACAGGCGGTTAATGAGGCTTTTGGGCCTCGTTTGCGGCCGCTTCAGCCGCTTCGATAGCGGCTTCGACGTCATCGGGGTCCGTTGACGGGGCCGCGTATGATCCGTTGAACCACTTGGCCAGATCCAGATCGGCACAGCGCCTTGAGCAAAAAGGGCGATATTGCTTGTCGGGTGCGGCCGCGCATATCGGACAGGCCATCAAATCACCTCATGCAAAGGCGCGCGGGCGCGTTTGCGTTGCAATTCGTAATGGCCCAACGGGGTCCATCCCACCAATGTTGTCTCCACCTGATCGGTGCGAAACGCCTGACGCAATGCATTCTCAAAAGCCCGGCGGTCCTTTTTGGGCATCGGTGCCAGGTCAAGGGTGATCTGCCCCCCCAGCCCCCGCACACGCAAGGCCACGGGCAAGGCTTTGGCACAGGACATATTTGCTTTGATCCCTGCCGCCAAAGATGCGTCATTACCGGTATTCACATCCACAGCGACCAGGGCGCGTGTGGGCTCAACATACATGGACGCACCTCCGGCCAGTGTAACTTCGGCTCCCTGTGCGGCCTCAAGCGCCTCCATGACCCCATGGATTTCAAATCCACCAGCTTCGGTCACGACCTCTGCAGCTTCGGTCCATTCGCGCCAGGCAAGGATATGCGGGCTGTCCCCCTCGCAAAGCATTTCCATCGTATCGGACGAATCGGACGTCACCCTGTCGGCCAGTTCCAGCATGGCAACGATATCTTCGGCAATTTCATCCCCGTCCACCTCGAAACAAGACGAACGCAGGATCAATCCATGCGCCGCGCCGCCTGCGGCGTCATGGGCGATTTCCAGCAAGCGGTCGCGCTCGGCCTCATCGCGGATACTGCGCGAGATATTCAGACCGGGGGCGTCGGGCGTCACGATCGCATAACGGCTTTTGAACAGCAGCTTGGCGGCGACAGGAATGGCCTTGCCGGGTTCGGCATAGCCAGACACCTGCACCAGAATAGGCTGACCTGGGGCCAACCCTTTGATTTGTCGCAAGAATGCCGAACCATCGGGGGTTTTCAGAAACATACCCCCCTGCCCTTTCACAGGCCGGTCCGCGATGGCACGGTAAATTGTGCCAGGGCGCGGGGCCGTGCTGTCAATCAGCAGATCGTCCAGCTTGCCATCCACCATCAGCGCTGCGGCCTCAGTGTCGCCAATGTGGTCCAGAATGATCGTTCGGCCCTTCATACGGCACCTCCATAAATTGGATATCCGGCAGCGATCAGCAAATTGGCGGTCTCTGCCAGGGGCAAACCGACAATCCCGGTAAAGGATCCACTGATCCAAGGGATGAATGCACCAGCCGCGCCCTGAATGCCATAGCCGCCCGCCTTGCCCTGCCAATCACCAGAGGCCAGGTAGCGCGCGATTTCAGGCTCTGACAGGGATTTCATCCGCACGGTACTTTGAACATCGCGCAGCCATTGCCGGTCCCCCCGCTTTACCGCGACGGCCGTGATCACCTTGTGACGACGCCCCGACATCAGGCGCAAGAATCGTTCTGCCTCGGCCGCATCTGCGGGCTTGCCCAGAATGCGACGTCCCAGCGCAACCGTAGTATCGGCGCAGAGCACAATGTCGTCAGGCCCCGCCGCGACAGCGGCTGCCTTTTCACGCGCCATCCGCGCGCAATACGGGCGCGGCAGCTCAGCCTTAAGGGGGGTTTCGTCGATGTCCGGTGCACGGATCGCATCCGGCGTCACGCCCATCTGCGCGAGAAGTTCCAAACGCCGGGGCGAGCCTGAACCGAGAATGAACTGCATCACACAGTTTCTCCAATAGACGTTCGTGACAAAGGCACAAAATGCGGATTGCCGCCAAAGTGGCGGCGTCACCCCTGAGCGGGAAACCTTACGGTCCCGACTTCAGAGGCGCTGAGACCTTACTTGAACCGATAGTTGATCCGACCCTTGGTCAGGTCATAGGGGGTCATTTCGACCTGTACTTTATCGCCTGCCAGAACACGGATGCGGTTCTTGCGCATCTTGCCTGCCGTATGCGCGATGATCTCATGGCCGTTTTCCAGCTCGACCCGAAACGTCGCGTTAGGCAGGAGTTCCTTCACGACACCGGGAAATTCGAGCGTATCTTCCTTGGCCATGTTCTCTCCTTGAACAAAATGCCCCAAAACGGGGCCACGCGCCTAAATGGGCGCATTTTTCCAGATTTTCAAGGGCTATTCAGCGCAATCGCACGGCTTGTGCAGGCTGATCACGTCCAATTTGCCCCAGCCAGTCCCGCCGGTTCAGCACAATGCCATCCGCGCGGACCTCGGCAACCTGCCCCAGATCAACCTGCGCATATGTCCAGCCGGCGGCGTTGATGGTGCCCGCCGCCAAAACTCCCGTCTCAGGAAAGCCGCGATCCGGCGGTGCAAACACGCCCCCAGCCCCAAAGGAATCGCCCAAGGCCTCAGACCAATCCGCATCCCCCACGACCGATGACATCACGGTAATACATTGATTTTCCAATGCTCTTGCCATTGATCCAATCCGCACACGCCAATACCCGGCCAGGGTTTCGGTGACGCTGGGCACGCAGATCACGTCACAGGTGCTCAGCGCGCGGCCCAGCAAGGGAAACTCACTATCATAGCAGATCAGAATGCCGATCCGGCCCAGAACCGTGTCAAACACCTGCAGTCCGTTGCCCGGAATAACGTCCCAGACCTCAGCCTCAAAGCGGGTCATGATCTGTTTGTCCTGCACACCGATTTGACCTGTAGGTGTGATCAAACGGGCCCGGTTGACCGGTCTGGTCTGCGTCGCGGCAGGACCAGAGGCTGCAACAATATGCACCCCATACTCTGCCGCGAGACGCAGATGCACCTGGTCCGCCTGTGCCAGCCGCTCTGACACAGCAAAAAGCGAGGCTTCCAGATCCCCGGCCACCTCTGCACCGGCAAGGGTCGCCAGCTCCATCGCGCCATATTCGGGAAACACCAGCAGCTCGGCACCCTGACCGGCCGCTTCGCCGACCCATCGGTTCAGCTTGTCCTCATATTGCGCCCAAGAGGTCAGAACATCCAAAGGATAGGCGGCTGTGGCAATTTTCATCGGACCCTCATCGGTTTGCCCCATGGTGAAAGAGCATCAACCAATGTGCAATCCAAATCCTTCTGGCTGGCCCAAAACAATGCGGGGTGGTATTTCTGGCGCAACTACACCATTTTTGACTTCCGCACAGCGGCCAGACAGGACCACCCAGACAGGACCACAGGGGCAACAACACATGACAAAGATCGTCATCCTCACCGGCGCAGGTATTTCCGCAGAAAGCGGGATCGAAACTTTTCGTGCAGAGGACGGGCTTTGGGCCAAACATCGCGTCGAAGACGTGGTGACGCCTGAAGGCTATCAGCGCGATCCAAAGCGGGTTCTCGACTTTTATAATGAACGCCGCGCGCAGGCAGCCTCGGTTGAACCCAATGCCGCGCATTTCGCACTGGCCCGGCTTGAGGCAGAACATGACGGTGAGGTTGTGGTCATCACCCAAAACGTCGACGATCTGCATGAACGCGGCGGCACACAGGCCTTGTACCACATGCATGGCGCGCTCTCGGGTGCGTTATGCGCGGTCTGTCATCACCGCTGGCCCGCGCCGATGCAGATGGCGATAGAGGACCCCTGCCCATCCTGCGAAACGCCCGCCACCCGTCCAGATATCGTCTGGTTCGGCGAAATGCCCTATGAGATGGACACCCTGTTTGACCATTTGACCCAAGCCGATATTTTCGTGGCCATTGGCACCTCTGGCAATGTCTATCCTGCCGCCGGTTTTGTCGCCGAAGCCCGCAAGGCTGGTGCCCATACGATAGAGTTCAACCTGGAAAAATCCGCCGTCGGCAACCAATTTGCAGAACACCGCATTGGACCCGCATCACAGACCGTGACCGACTGGGTGAACAACATCTTGGCCACCTAGATCTGGGTAAAGTAGATCTGGGCAAAGTGAAGGTGGGCAATATGCCCACCCTACTGCGTCGCTCCATGATATCAGCGGGTCAATAAAGTCATCCGTCGTCAGACTTTTTCATCTTGGAATGATCCATCGCGCCATGGTCAGGCTTGCGCGCATGATCGACAGGTATCTTGATTTGCATCTCACCGGCCTGTTCAAAGGTCAGGGTAACGTCAATTTCCTCACCCTGCTCCAAGGGCCGGATCAGCCCCATGAACATGATATGATCCCCCCCGCGCTTGAGCGCGTGGGTTTCACCGGCAGGCACGGCAAACCCTTCTTTGACTTCCATCATCTTCATCACGCCATTTTCATCTGATGTATGGGTATGCAGTTCAACCCGCCCCGCCACATCCGACGCGACTGCGACCAGCCGGTCATCGGTGTCGCCCATATTCATGATCTGCATGAATGCAGCACCCGTCACCGACGACGGGGTTGAGCTGCGCATATAGGCGTCCTTGATCATGATATCGCCGGCAAAGGCAGGGGCCGTGGCCAGCACGAAGGCCGCAGCAGTGGCTGCGATATTTTGAATGATTGTCATTTCTGTCGTCCTTGTTTGATCTGTGTTGGATGTATGATGATCAAACAGGCAAAGGCGGTGCCCGGCATTGAGGTATCTGTGTGACGGGCGCGATCACCGTGAACGGTTGAACAAGCAAAGCCTGCCCGTGGTACAGCACCGCCCAAGGGGCCAAAGCCGCAGCAGGCGTTACCCCGGCACCATCGCTCAATGCACAATCCGGGCAGATATGGGGGGCAGCAGTTGGTTGGCCTTCGGCATCCAGATACAGCACCATCGTGCCAGAGCCGTTACAGATCACCACCTGCCCGGTCGCCGCTGCGGCCCCTCGGGTCACAGCCATGGCCTGACTGGTCAGCCCCAGAACCAGGACCATCAAAAAGGATATGAAACTGCGAAAGGTCACGCCGTCTCGATATTTTAGCGCCGTGGAAAAGGCGAGTGTCAAAACGACGCAACCCCGGATGCGGAACATCCGGGGTTGCGAAATTCACAACGCAAACAGCCTATCAGGCCAGCGCTTCGGCCTCGGGGCTGGATTTCTTGATCAGCTTCTTGATCTTCAGCGCGTTGGCGGACAGATCGGTGTCTTTCGCCTTGGCGAGGAACTTGTCCAGACCGCCACGGTGATCAACACTGCGCAGGGCATGCGCAGAGATCCGCAATTTGAAAGAACGGCCCAGCGATTCAGACTGAAGCGTGGTGTCGTTCAGGTTAGGAAGAAAGCGGCGACGCGTCTTGTTGTTCGCGTGGCTTACGTTGTTGCCCGTCATCGGGCCTTTTCCGGTCAATTCGCAAACGCGCGACATGGGGTCATCCTCTTGCTTTAGTGGTGTGGCACCATCAGACTGCTGCAACACATAAAAGGGGCCGCGCGATGCGACCCTGAAACTTGTCCGCTGGCTTTAGTGGGAATCGCATAGGGCGTCAACCCAAGGCAACCTCCGACGGGGCGGATACTGCGTTAAAGTGCGATTTAATCCAAACCGCGCCGATTTTGGCCGGCCAACACGGCAAACAACAGCTCGGTTGACGGGCCGCAGGCCTGAAACCTGCTCCCCAGGATATTTTTGTTCACCATCAAATCGGACATGCGGGCCACCACCGCCTTCGCCAGATTCTCCTCCCCCCAAGGGCAACACTGTCAAAGAATTCCGGTTCAATTCAGCACAAGGCTGCACATCCGTTCCCGCCCCCGCCGTGCGCGCCCCCCTGCGCCGCCGCAGCGTATTTCCTTTTGCATCCCCGCGCCGGATTTGCGACACCTGCCGCATGACCATACAATTCCGCGCCCTTCTCGTTCATCTTTTTACCGCCACAGGTGCCGTTTTCGCGATGCTGGCCATGCTGGCCGCCGTAGAAGAGGAATGGGACCTTATGTTCTTATGGCTGGTTGTGGCCTTTTTCGTGGACGGGATCGACGGGCCATTGGCGCGCAAATATGACGTGAAGACCAATGCACCGGAATTCGACGGCGTATTACTAGACCTGATTATTGATTATCTGACTTACGTTTTTATTCCGGCTTTTGCCCTGTTCAAATCAGGCCTGATGGACGGGTGGAGCGGCTGGGCCATGATCATCATCATCACCTTCACCTCGGCAATGTATTTTGCCGACACCCGGATGAAAACCAAAGACAATTCCTTTTCCGGCTTTCCCGGCTGCTGGAACATGCTGGTCATCGTCCTGTTCGCACTGGAACCTGATTGGTGGGTCAGCCTGATCGTTGTAACAGTTTTGGCGATAACGATGTTCGTGCCTGTGAAATTCGTCCACCCTGTGCGCACGGAACGCTGGCGCAGCATCACCTTGCCGATGGCATTGGCCTGGACCGGTTTTGCAGGCTGGGCCGCCTGGGTCGATTTTCACCCCGAAAGCTGGGCGCATTGGGGTCTGGTGCTGACCTCGATCTATCTGGTTGTTGCAGGGGGCCTGCAACAGCTGACAGAACCCCGAGACTGACGCGTTTCTCACTCTACCGGGCGCATGCTGCAACGCCGGGCACGTGAAAGCCCATGATGTCAGGCAGCACCTAGATCAGCAGCCCCGCCGCCCCCTCATGGCGCAGCAACGCCACCTTCGTCTCAACCCCGCCCTGCCCCGAAAAACCGGTCAGCCCCTTGGCCCCCATCACCCTGTGGCAGGGGATGATCACCGGAATGGGGTTGCCCCCACAGGCCTGCCCCACGGCCTGCGCAGACACGCCAAGCTCTTTGGCAATGTCACCATAGGTGCGGGTATAGCCAAAGGGGATTTCCGACATCACCCGGCAGACATCACGCTGCAGAGCAGAGCCCGCCACCCGCAGGGGCAGATCAAACATCTGGCGGTCCCCCTGCGCATATTCACCAAGCTGCGCCACAGCCCTGTCCAACAGCCCCGAAACATCCTGCCGCGCAGACCACCCCCAGCCAAGTCCCGCAATCGCCCCGTCTTGCTCCACAAGGGTCAGATCGCCAAATTGCGTATGCACACTGCGCTTTAACATGAAAAGACCCTGCACCTCTCAGCACAGGGTCTCAATCCGAAACATGCGATTTGCGCCGTAAGGTGGGGTTGACCCCACCCTACGCCATCATCCCAATTCAGCCACGGCCGCATCACAGCGCCCGCACACAGCCGCATGACCATGCGTGCCAACATCCGGCAGCACTTTCCAGCAGCGCGCGCATTTCTCGCCTTCCGCTTTTGCAAAGACGACGGCAACGCCATCGACCTCAGGCATGCGGAATGCATCTTCGGGGGCGGCATCACCAGACACGGTGATATCCGACGTAATGGTCACATCCTCAAAGGATACGCTCTCAAGCGCCGCACGCTGTGCAGGGTCTGCGACATAGATGGTCGGAGCCGCCTCCAGCGACGCGCCAATCACCTTCTCAACCCGCTGCACCTCCAACGCCGAAGTCACGACACGGCGCGCCGCACGAACCTTGGCCCATTTCGCCGCCAGTTCCGCATCAAGCCAGGCGGCTGGCGTCTGGGGCATATCCGTCAGATGCACGGAACTGTCGTCCCCCGGGAACCGCTCCAACCAGACCTCTTCCATGGTGAATACCAAAACCGGGGCCAGCCAGGTCGTCAAACGGTGAAACAGGATATCCAGAACAGACCGCGCCGCCCGACGCCGCTGCGTATCGCCATCACAATAAAGCGCATCTTTGCGAATATCGAAATAGAACGCGCTCAGATCGACCGTGGCAAAGGTAAAGACAGCCTGGAACACCCCCTGAAAGTCGAACTTGGCATAGCCCTCGCGCACCACCTGGTCCAATTCTGCCACACGGTGCAGCACCCAACGCTCCAGCTCGGGCATATCCGCCGGTTCAACCCGGTCCGCCTGCGTGAAATCACTCAGCGCGCCCAGCATATAACGCATCGTATTGCGCAAGCGGCGATAACTGTCCGCAACCCCCTTGAGGATCTCATCCCCGATGCGCTGATCGGCGGTATAATCCGCCTGCGCCACCCACAGCCGCAGGATATCCGCGCCATATTGCTGGATGATCTTTTCCGGCACGATGGTATTGCCGATGGATTTTGACATCTTCATGCCCTTGGCATCCAGTGTGAAACCATGGGTCACCACATTGCGGTAGGGCGCGCGCCCATAGGTGCCGCAGGACTGCAACAGCGACGAATGGAACCAACCGCGGTGCTGGTCGGTGCCTTCCATGTAAACATCCGCAATACCGTCTTCGGTGCCATCCGGACGGTCTCGCAGCGTAAAGGCATGGGTCGATCCGGAATCGAACCACACATCCAGAATATCCATGACCTGATCATAGTCATCCGGATTCACGATCCCGCCCAGGAAACGTTCCTTGGCACCGTCCTCATACCAGGCATCGGCACCTTCAACCTCAAAGGCCTCGACGATCCGCTGATTGACCTGCGGGTTGCGCAGCAAGAAGTCCGCATCGGTCGGCAAAAGCCCCTTGCGCGTGAAACAGGTCAGCGGCACGCCCCAGGCCCGCTGACGTGACAACACCCAATCGGGCCGCGCCTCCATCATCGCATACAACCGGTTACGCCCCGATTTCGGGGTCCAGTTCACATTGTCGATCTCGGTCAATGCGCGCTCTCGGATGGTCTTGCCATGCTGATCCTGCCCATCACCCACAACCTTGTCGATCGCCGCGAACCACTGCGGCGTATTGCGGTAGATCACCGGTGCCTTGGAGCGCCATGAATGCGGGTAAGAGTGTTTGATCTTGCCGCGCGCCAGCAAACCGCCGACCTCCACCAGCTTGTCAATCACCGCGGCATTGGCATTGCCCTCCTTGCCATTCGGCTTCAGGATCGCCTTGCCACCAAAGAACGGCAGATCATCGCGGTACCGCCCATCGGGATTGACGTTATAGGTGATGACCTGCTCCAGCATCCCCAGATCCCGGTAAAGGTCATATTCCTCTAACCCGTGGCTGGGCGCACAATGCACAAACCCCGTCCCTTCGGTATCGGTCACAAACTCAGCGGCACGGAAATCACGCAGATCGTCCCATTCACCATTGCCACCCTCGGCATCCGCCAATGGATGCTTCAAGGACAGGCCTGCCAACTCATCCGCTGGCACATCCCGTAGCCGGGTCCACATAGCTTCCTCAAGGCGCGCGCGGCCCAGCACATCCGCCGCCAGATTATCCGCCAGCAGATATCTGTCCCCGACATGCGCCCAGCATTCATCCGGTGCCTGCGTCACCTCATAAAGACCATAAGAAATGCCCTCGCCGTAAACCACGGCCTTGTTTGACGGCATCGTCCAAGGGGTCGTGGTCCAGATCACCACCTGGGCCCCCTCAAGCTCACCACCACCGACAACCTTGAACTTCACCCATACGGTAAAGCTTTCCTTGTCGTGGTACTCCACCTCCGCCTCGGCCAGGGCGGTCTGCTCAACCGGCGACCACATAACCGGCTTTGACCCCTGATACAGCGTCCCGTTCATCAGGAATTTCATGAATTCCTCGGCAATCACGCGCTCTGCATGAAAATCCATGGTCAGATAGGGATCAGCCCAATTGCCCGTGATGCCCAGACGCTTGAACTCATCGCGCTGGATATCGACCCAACCGGCGGCAAAGTTGCGGCACTCCGCGCGGAATTCATTGATCGGAACCTGGTCCTTGTCGCGGCCCTTCTTGCGGTATTGCTCCTCGATCTTCCACTCGATGGGCAGACCGTGACAATCCCAACCCGGAATATAGCGTGCATCATACCCCATCATCTGGTGCGACCGCACGATCATATCCTTGATGGTCTTGTTCAGCGCATGCCCGATGTGCAAATGCCCGTTGGCATAGGGCGGCCCGTCATGCAGCGTAAAGACCTCGCGCCCTTCCTTCTCACGCAACCGGTCATAAACCCCGATCTTCTCCCAGCGCGCCAGCCACTCGGGCTCGCGCTTGGGCAGCCCCGCGCGCATGGGAAAATCGGTCTTGGGCAGGTTCAGCGTGGATTTATAGTCAAGTGTTTCAGGCGTATCGGCGCACATCAGTCGCGTCCTTCGGAAAATATGGGGAATGTTCAGGTTCAAACGATGCGATCAGATCAAGCACCTTTGCCCGGCGTCTCACTGTATCAGAGCGCCGGGGATATAATTCGAATAATGATCAGGCACAGCTGTCTCATGACCTGCTTATAGGCTTGCCGTTACAGCCCCACAAGCCCCTCCTCTTTTTGGCTCCAAATCCCTCGGAGCGCGAGGCTGGCCTCGCCAATTTTGCCCTGCAAAATCAATCAATCATGTGCAGGCTTGCCTGCTCCTTTGGCTCACCCTTTGCCAAATAGACCGCCCAAAGACCGCTTGATGATGTCGCGAACCTTTGGCCGTTTCAGCGCCGCAAAGGGCAGCGGGCGGCATACTTCGATCGCGGCCAGGCCCACGCGCGCGGTCAAGGCACCGTTGACCAGTCCCTCTCCAAAGCGCCGGCTCAGCTTGCCAATGATCGTCCCCCCCAATACCGGCTCCAGCAGATCGTCCCCTACGGCCACGGCACCCGTGGCCACCATATGCGACAGCACAGCGCGGGTCAGACGCCAGGATCCGAAAAATCCGGACCGCCCGCCATAGATTTCGGCGATCCGCCGGATCATCCGCAAATTCGCCGTCAGCGCCGCGGCCACATCCGCCAGCGCCAGAGGCACCAGCGCGGTCACCGTGGCCACCTGGCGGGCGGCCGCTTCGATCTCGCGGCTTGCCGCCACGTCCAACGGGCCCAGCAGCTCCGTCTCGGCCAGATGCAACAGACCCTGCGCATCCAGTTGATCGGCGCGCAATTCCGCCAGACGATCCCGCGCCCAGCGCATCTCTTCGCGCCCCCTGTACAAGGCCGCCAACCGGTCCGTGACACCCCGTGCCGCAGCCAGATCCTGATGCGCCAGCGCCTCGGCCGCAGCATGGCGCAGCCCGTCCAGCCGCGCCAATCGCCCAAAGGCTGCCATCTCGCGCAGCCCCAGCAACCCCAGAACCAGCAAGAACGCCCCGATCAAGACCGTCAGGCCAAGCCCCAGCAGCGGATAGAGCGCCATCAGGTTCGCCACGAATTGCCATGCGGTGATAGAAACAACAGCACCGATCAACGCCGAGGCCAGCCACCAGAACAGCCGTCCCAGCAACGACGGCTTGCGCGCCGCCAGCCTTGCCGCCATCTGCATGGCCTGTCCCTGGGGTACAGGTTCCAGCACATCAGGCACCGGCGGTGCCTCGGCGACCTGCGGCGGCGGGGCTGCCTCTTGCTCAAGATCGAATAGGACCGGGCCTTTTGCCATCAGATTGCCTTTCGTTGCCATTCATAGCGGATATCGGGCAGACCCTCGTCATTGCCCTGCCCATCACTGCCCTGCCCGTCACTGCGCGCGACCTCGGCAAACCCGTGCCTGAGGTAGAAGGCCTGCGCGGGACTGTTGGCCTGAAAGGTCCAAAGCACCAGCCGGTCCTGACCTTGTTTGAGATGCTCCAGCAAAGCGGTGCCAACCCCCTGCCCCCTTGCCGACCCGGCCACATAAAGCGCATCCAGATCGCAGCCGTCATTGGCGGCAAAGCCCACCACGACGCCGTGCCTCTGTGCAACCGTCACCCAACCGCGCGCGATCAAGATACCGGCATGCGCCACATCTTCTGCCCGCGTATGCAAGCGCGGCATCCAGTCGGTGGTGTCGATGAACTCTGACAAGATCGCGCCGACCTTGCCCGCATCGGTGGATCGCGCCGCGCGCAGCTGTGTCACAACCGGTCTCCGAACAGGAATTCGGCAGCCCGGTCCAGCCGGATATGCGGCGGGCCGTCGCCCGGCCGCAGCACCAAGGGTGCCGGCGCAAACCGCATGACCTCGTAATCCTGATCCAGCCATTTCTCGGCACCCTGCCGCGCAGGATTTAGCAGATGCGCCGGATCATCTGGCAAATCCCCTGGATAAAGTGCGGCGTCCTTGCCGGTCTCCAGCAGCCTGCCGCGCACCACGTTCAGCGCGCTGCCCTCGTGCTGCATCACCGCCTCTGTGGTGGCGCGCAGCGATGCGATGGCCATGGCCGCCGTCCCCGCCCCGGCATATTGCGCCCGGTCCCGCGCCTCGCGGGTCAGGGCCTCCATGATCGCGGTCAGCTTGCCATGTTGGGTGTGGTGCAGGTGATCGGCCTTGGTGGCGGCAAACAAGATTTTCTCAACCCGCCTGCCCCCCAGCAGATTGACCAGAAAGGAATTTCTACCCGGCCTGAACGCGCTCAGGGTCTCGCTCATGGCATGGCGCAAATCCTCGACCGCCTGCGGGCCCTGATGGATCGCCCCCAAGGCATCCACCAGCACCACCTGCCGGTCAATCCGGGCAAAGTGATCGCGAAAGAAAGGTTTGACCACGCGGTCCTTATAGGCCTCGAACCGCCGCGCCATTTCACGGTGCAGGCTGCCCCGCCCCGAAGGGCCCTCAACCGGAATGGGCGCAAAGGTCAGCACAGGGGACCCCGCCAGATCACCGGGCAACAAGAACCGCCCCGGCGTGCAATCCGAAAATCCTTCGGCGCGGGCGTTTTGCAGATAGCTGGCAAATCGTCCGGCCAGATCCTGCGCCAGCGGCTCATCATGTGGCGCGGTCGCATCGATCTTTTGCGCCAGCGCCATGAAATCCTGTGCCGAACTGCGGCCCTTGATGCGCGCCAACGTCTGTGATGCCCATTGTTCGAATGTGACGTCCAGCAATCCCAGATCCAGCAGCCATTCCCCGGGATAATCCACGATATCCAGATGCACCGTGCGCGGCCCCTGCAAACCCGACAGCAGCCCCGTTGGCCGCACCTTGAGCGACAGCCGCAGTTCCGAAATGGCCCGCGTGCTGTCGGGCCAATGCGGCGCGGTGCCGGTCAAGGCCGCCAGATGCGCCTCATATTCAAAACGCGGCAGGGTATCATTGGGTTGCGGCTGCAAGAACGCCGCCTCGATCCGACCTTCACGCGCGGCCAGCAGCCCCGGCATCCGGCCGCGATCCAGCATATTGGCAACCAGTGAGGTGATGAACACCGTCTTGCCCGACCGCGCCAGACCGGTAACGCCCAGCCGGATCACAGGTTCAAGAAACGTCTCAGACAGGGTGTCCTGAACCGCCTCAACCTGACGCCAAATGCCATCGGCAATGCTCGTGATGACCAAAACTGCGCCCGCCTTCTCGTCTGCTTTGGGGTAACATAGGGACGCCCCATGGGGATTGCCAGATGTCTGCCCAGAGGTTAGAGCGCGGGCCATGCATCGCTATGCCTTGAAAATCGAATACCATGGGGCCCCTTTCGTGGGCTGGCAGCGCCAGGTCGGACTGCAGTCCGTACAGGGCGCGATAGAGGACGCCCTGGCGAAACTGGAACCGCGGGTTCACAATATTGCCGCTGCAGGGCGCACCGATGCAGGCGTGCACGGGCTGGGCCAGGTTGCACATTGCGACATGGAACGCGCATGGGACCCTTTCCGTTTGTCGGAGGCGCTGAATTACCATCTGAAACCGAAACCCGTCGCGATCACCGCCTGCGCCGCCGTTGCGGATGATTTTCACGCAAGGTTTTCGGCGCAGGAACGGCGCTATCTGTTTCGCATCCTCAGCAGACGCGCGCCCGCGACCCATCAAGAGGGGCTGGTCTGGCAGGTCAAATACGATCTGGACGTCGCGGCCATGCAAAAAGCTGCGGACTACCTGATCGGCAAACATGACTTCACGACCTTTCGGTCCACCATCTGTCAGGCGGAAAGCCCGGTCAAAACGCTGGACCATCTCAGCATCAGCCAAGTGCAAACCCTTGGCGGGACCGAATACCATTTCGACGTGCGCGCCAGGTCGTTCCTGCACAATCAGGTCCGCAGTTTTGTAGGCTCGCTGGAACGCGTCGGCACCGGATCATGGACCCCCCAAGACATGCGATCCGCACTTGAGGCACAAGATCGCGCCGCCTGCGGCCCGGTGTGCCCGCCACAGGGGCTGTACCTGGCGCATGTTGTCTATCCATCAGACCCCTTTGCCTGAAAGATGGATTGGCCCCGCCCGGTAGGCATGCCAGGCATCGCGGCATGCCACAAACACCATCTGCCCGGCCTCATGCAGATTGTGTATTTGGCCGCAATTTCCCCGCCTCTTGAAAAACGAATCACTGAGACTTATACTAACTATCCAGATTGACTGATAAAAAGAGGCGCAGCAGCAAGTGATCCACGTTTTGAAACGTGCCTGGGCAGATTATGTCTTGCCCTTTAGAACCCGTTCGAAACGGGTTCAGGTGGCTGCGCTGTGCTACAAGATGACCGATGACGGCATGAAGGTCCTGCTGATCACCAGCCGGGGCACCGGGCGCTGGATCGTGCCCAAGGGCTGGCCGATCGAGGGCAAGAACGGACCGGAATCCGCCCTTCAGGAAGCATGGGAAGAAGCAGGCGTCAGCCGGGCGGATATCGAGGAAGAGCCGATGGGCTATTACGATTATGCCAAGGGCCTCGACAACGGTCTGTCGATCCCGATCGAGGCGCAGGTTTATATGACGCGGGTGCGCGAACTGAAATCCGCCTATCCCGAAGTAGACCAGCGCGAGCGCAGATGGTTCACCCCCGCCGAGGCCGCAGATCTGGTGGACGAACCGGACCTGAAGGCCATTTTGCGATCGCTTTGATCCCCTCGCGACCCGGGTTTTATCGGCCTGCGGTCAGCTCCGCGCGCAGGGCCTTGGGCGACAGATCTGGCAACCCCTCGCCAGCCAGCTCCGCAGTTTGCATGACATCCACCACCATCGCATTGATCGGCGCGGCAAGCCCCAGGGCCGCGGCCCGGCGCAGGACTTCGCCTTGCAAAGCATCAATCTCCGTCGGGCGCCCCTCCATCAGATCATATGACATTGATGTCCGCGCCTGAGGGTCAATATGCAGCATCCTGGATGCGATGCGGGTGAACAGGCCGGTGGGCAGGCGCAGCACCCAAGGGATGAGTGAGACCGGCAAAGGTGTCGAGGAGACGGGCCTAATGCCTTGGGCCCGCAAAATGCGCAGGGCTTCGGCCCATTGATCCGCCATCAAACGACGCCATTGGCGGTCTTGGAGCTGTTGGTACAGCGGCAAACCGCTAAGCGCGTTCAGGGCGTTGGTCAGGTTCACCAGAAACTTGCCCCATTGAATATTCACGATATCACCGCTTTCGCGGCAATCCATTCCTGAAACGGCAAGGACCTGGGCCAAGGAATGCGGCCCTGCCTCAATCACGATATCGCCCTCAACGGCGCGGTGGTAACAGCCCTGCCCCATCGGTACGACATTGAATGGCACCATGCCCGCGCGCAGATCACGGCCCGGCAGTGCCGCGCGCAAGACCTGGGCATTGCCGATCCCGTTTTGCAGGCTGATCACCGTGACATCAGCCGGCGCATGGATATCGATCAGCTTGCCGATGGCTGCGGTGTCGCGGCTTTTGACGGTGACCAGCACCAGATCGGCCTCTTGCAGGCAAGACGCGTCTTCTGTCACCTGCAGATCATCGGTGCCGATGTTGATCGCCATGCCATCCAGATCCGTCAGCGTCAGACCGTGACTGCGGATCTCGGCCGCGATGCGCGGCCGCGCCAAAAGCGTGACCCGGCGCCCGCCTGCCGCCAACATGCCGCCGATGAAACATCCGATGGACCCGGCCCCCGCAATCACGATATGCGGCGCGTCCTTCGGCAAAGACATTTCAGCGTCCAAGACAGTGCCGCATGATCGCCTTTTGCGCATGCAGCCGGTTCTCGGCCTCGTCGAAAATCACGGAATGCGGGCCGTCCATCACGGCGCTGGTTGCCTCGTCCTCGCGGTGGGCAGGCAGGCAATGCATGAACAATGCATCCTGCTTGGCCTTGGCCATCAGCGCCTCGTTGACCTGATAGCCGCGCAGCTGGTTATGCCGCCGTTCGCGCGCGGATTGGGGGTCATGCATGGACACCCATGTGTCCGTCACCACCAGATCAGCCCCCTGCACCGCGACATTCGGGTCACGCTCTATGGTGTAAAAGCCCTGCAGCGCAGGCTCGGGGTCCAATGTGGGAGGGCCGGTAAAGGTGAGGTCAAAATCAAACTGCTGTGCGGCATGGGCAAAGCTGGCAAAGACATTGTTGCCATCTCCCGACCAGACGACCTTTTTGCCCTGGATCGGTCCGTTGTGTTCCTCAAAGGTCATCACATCGGCCATGATCTGGCAGGGATGGCTGCGGTTGGTCAGACCGTTGATCACCGGCACCGTGGCATATTCCGCCATATCCAGCAGGGTTTGTTCCTCAAACGTGCGGATCATGATCAGATCGACATAGCGGCTGAGCACACGGGCCGTGTCAGCGATGGTTTCGCCATGGCCCAACTGCATGTCGGCCCCTGACAGCACCATGGTCTGTCCACCCATCTGGCGCACGCCCACGTCAAAGGACACCCGCGTCCGGGTTGAAGGCTTTTCAAAGATCAACGCCACCATATGGTCCTTGAGCGGCTGATCATCGTCCGGGGCCCCCTTTGGGCGACCGGCACGGGCGGTTTTCATCGCCATTGCAGTATCGATGATCCCCCGCAGTTCTGCTTTGGAGGTCGTGTTGATATCAAGAAAATGTTTCATCAGTATGCTTTGCTATTTCACGCGCCGCCCTGTGCTGCAGGGCGCGCGCTTAGGTATTTATGGCCAAAAAGAGATCAGGAGGTGCTGAGCGATGCTGCTGCGGCATCCAGTCGCGAAATGGCTTGAGATATTTCCGCATCGCTGATCGTGAGCGGCGGCAAGAGACGGATCACATTGTCGCCGGCGGGTACGGTGATCACCTCATGGGCATATCCTGCATTGACCACGTCGCCGGGTGCGACCTTGCATTTGATCCCCAGCATCAGGCCCATGCCCCGCACGCTTTCGAAAACTGTCGGATGGCTGGCCACCAGGCCTTCCAGCTTTTGACGCAGCAGGCTGGATTTGCGGTTCACCTCTGCCAGAAAGGCCGGATCGTTGACGATATCCATCACGGCACAGCCCACCGCACAGCCCAAAGGATTGCCGCCATAGGTCGAACCATGGGTGCCTGCCGTCATCCCAGAAGCGGCGTTTTCAGTGGCCAGCACAGCGCCCAGCGGAAATCCACCGCCGATGCCCTTGGCCACCATCATGATGTCAGGTGTGATGCCGGACCATTCATGGGCAAAAAGCTTGCCCGTCCGACCAACACCGCATTGCACCTCATCCAGGATCATCAGAATGCCGTGTTCGTCGCACAGATCACGTAGCCCCTTGAGGCAGGCATCCGGCAGCGGGCGAATGCCGCCCTCGCCCTGCACAGGCTCTACCATCACCGCGCAGGTTTTTTCGGTGATGGCTGCGGTCAGCGCATCGTGATCGCCAAAACCCAGATGCACGAAACCCGGCAGCAAGGGGCCAAAGCCCTTGGTCATCTTTTCAGAACCTGCCGCGGCAATGCCCGCTGAGGACCGGCCGTGAAACGACCCGTCGAAGGTGATGATCTCGACCCGCTCGGGCTGACCCTTGTCGTAGAAATATTTGCGCGCCATCTTCACCGCCAGCTCGCAGCTTTCGGTGCCTGAATTGGTGAAAAACACCGTATCGGCAAAGCTGTGTTCGACCAGCCTGTCCGCCAAGGCCTGCTGTTGCGGGATCTGGTAAAGATTGGAGGTATGCCAAAGCTGCCCTGCCTGCGCGGTCAGCGCCGCAACCAATGCCGGATGGGCGTGGCCCAGCGCATTGACCGCAATGCCGGCACCAAGGTCCAGAAAGCGTCGGCCGTCCGCCTCCGTAAGCCAGGAGCCTGAGCCCGAGACGAAGCTCAGAGGGGCGCGGTTGTAGGTCGGCAAAACGGAAGAGATCATCTGGATCATCCTTTAAGGGGGCCATAGAAAGCCCAAGAGGCCATGGTCGGCGTGTATGGTCAAGTGGATTTGGGAGGGGTGTCGCGCACCCGGATCAGACCTGCGTCTTGCAAGCCACGTCATTTGAGGCGTCAACCTCAGCGTCGTCGGGACAGGATATGTGTCTTTGTGATCATGCGATTTGCATAGGATGAAACAGCGGTTTTGCCTACCCCCCTTTTGCGGAACGCATCTTGGGGTTCAGGTCCGGTGCTGGCACATCCTGACCTTTGATACTGCAGGCAAAGACCCGCTTGGGACAGGCCGGCGGTGCCCAAGAACAGGGCAATGACGCTTCATCCCTTGCACGCAGGCGCTGAAGGTTTAGTATAGAGCTCTTAGATCGTTTTCGGAAAACCTTGAATCACTTGACGCTACCTGAAATCAACGATGTCAACGCGCTAAGAGATACTTGTTCGATCAGGTATTCCGAGAAACGCTTTAATCAAGACAGGGCGGTCCAATCGCGGGCCGCTTTTTAACAAGAGAGACCTGCGATGTCCTGGACCGATGACCGCGTTGAAACGCTGAAGAAAATGTGGGGCGAAGGCCAGTCCGCAAGCCAGATCGCCAAGGAACTGGGCGGTGTGACCCGCAATGCAGTTATTGGCAAGGTGCACCGTTTGGGCCTGTCGAACCGCACGACCACGGGCACCGCCGCCAAGGCAGAGACAAAGCCAAAGGCCAAGCCTGCGCCAAAGACCGAGGCCAAGCCAAAGACAGCCCCCAAGCCGGAACCGGTCGAGATGAAGACCGAGGCCGCAGCGCCACCAAAATCCACGCTGCCCGCCCGCAAGCAGATCATTCCCGCAGGCCAGCCCCTGCCGCCACAGCCATCGGCCAATGAAATTTCGCCTGAAGCATTGGCAAAGGTGAACGAAGTTGAAAAGAAGGCCAAGAAGATCGGGCTGATGGAATTGACCGAACGGACCTGCAAATGGCCTGTCGGCGACCCCGCGACCGAAGATTTCTGGTTTTGCGGCCTGCCTGTGCAACAGGGAAAACCCTATTGCGAGGCTCATGTTGGCGTGGCCTTCCAGCCGATGTCGTCGCGCCGCGACCGCCGGCGCTAAGGCTTTTCTTGGGATAGCTGATAGATTAGTCACCCCTTAACGCGTTGAAATATTTGATTTCAGGCAGCGTTAGGGCGGTCAGGTTTTTCCAAGCCAGGCCGCGTGCCTGAACCCAGACTGCGATAAGGCGATCCCTTGTGGTCGTGTTTTCATGTGCGGCCCTCGGCCGCTGTCTGGCTTTATGGTTGGGCTGAGGTCTTTATGCCCAGCCGCCGTGGCGTGCAGCAGACTGTGAGTTGCGCCTTTGCGCCCCGCGTGGTCTTGTTTCAGCTGTGATTTCTGAAAGGCCTGCACATGCCCCATACCATCCGCGCCGCCGATGCCTTGGCCCGCAGGCTTTATGCGGCCGGCTGCCGTACCGCCTTTGGCATGCCCGGCGGCGAAGTCCTGACGCTGATCGATGCGCTGGAGGCGGCAGGCATCCGCTTCATCCTTGCCAAACATGAGAACGCCGCGGGTTTCATGGCCGAAGCCGTGCATCACCGCGACCATGCCCCGGCCATTCTGGTTGGCACCATCGGCCCCGGAACCCTGAACGGGGTAAACACCGTGGCGAATGCATTTCAGGATCAGGTCCCGCTGATCGTGCTGTCTGGCTGCATGGACCCCGAAGAGGCCCAAAGCTATACCCATCAGATTGTTGACCAGCAGGCGGTCTTTCGTCCCATCACCAAGGCAACCTTTTCCCTCACGGCAGGGGCCGCCCATCTTATTGCCGACAAGGCGGTCGGCATCGCCACCGAAGGGCGGATGGGGCCTGTGCATATCGACGTGCCCATATCTGTCGCGGATGCGCACATCCCCCAAGAACATCCACCTTTCCGCACCCCCGCCAGCCGCAGCGCGCCTGCGGGCCGCGACCTTGCCACAGCGCGCGGCTGGCTGGCGGCGGCACAGCGACCGGTGATGATTGTCGGCGTCGATGCAATGAACCAGAAGGCAGAACGTGCTGTCGTCGAATTTGCCGAGGATCACAACATCCCGCTGGTCACCACCTATAAGGCCAAGGGCATCATGCCAGAGGACCACCCGCTGTCGCTGGGCGGTGCGGGCCTGTCGCCCCTTGCTGACAGCCACCTGCTGCCTTTCGTCAAATCCGCAGACCTGATCCTTTGCCTGGGGTATGATCCGATTGAAATGCGCCCCGGCTGGCGCAACATCTGGAACCCCGAGACCCAGAATGTGATAGATGTCTCTGCCGTGCCCAACCATCATTACATGCATCAAGGCACATTGAATTTCGTCACCGATTGCGCCGCCACTCTGTCTGCGCTGAGTGACGGGGTGGATGGGCAGGACACCTGGGCTGAGGGCGAGATAGAAGCGCTGAAAAAGGCGCTCAAGACATCCTTTCCCAGCGATGACATTTGGGGCCCGGCAGCGATTATCGACACTTGCCGCAAGGTGCTGCCGCGCGACACATTGGCCAGCGCCGACAGCGGGGCGCATCGCATTCTGCTCAGCCAGATGTGGGAATGCTATGCCCCACGCGACCTGATGCAATCATCGGCCCTATGTACCATGGGCTGTGCCGTGCCGCTGGCGATCGGTGCCAAACTGGCCTCACCTGAGCGGACAGTGGTGTCCTTTTCGGGGGATGCGGGTTTCTTGATGGTCGCAGGCGAATTGGCCACGGCAGCAGAGCTGGACCTGACGCCGATCTTTGTGGTCTTTGTCGACGCCTCTCTTGCGCTGATCGAGAAAAAGCAGCGCGAGCGGCAGATGACCAACCTTGGCGTGGATTTCGCACAGCACAACTTTGCCGCCATGGGCATCGCCTTTGGTGGTGCAGGCGTGACTGTGCGCAGCCGCGAGGCGCTGGAAAAGGCGCTGACCCGGGCAATGACGGCTGACACCTTTACCGTCATTGCCGCTGTCATTGACCGGGGTGCCTATGACGGGCGTATCTGAGGGCGCATTCGGGATGTGAAGGACACTGGCCCTGACTGCGCCAGCCTTTGGATCACGCGTTTCTTGGAACATCTGAAACATCATGCGTCGCTTAACGCGTTCAAATTTCTGATTTCAGACAGCGTTATGGGGGGCAGGATTTTCCAAAACCGCACCAGATTTGCCCGCTTGGACAAATACTCTGACCGGATGCGCCATTTCTGTCACAAACCGACACAAAACCATCCCGCAATCTCACGTTGTCGTGTACGGCCCTCTCTGCCCATTCTTGCGTCTCGAAAAACCTAGTAAGTGTCGGAACGTCTGCTGCTCCGGTGAAACGATGTTCGGATTGAGAATTGAAATGAGCATACCGTCCTTGGCCCGGAAAAATGCAGCGGCCGCAGGGCCAACCGGGGGTGAATTCATGCATTTGGCGGATGTCCGCCCAAACCAACAGCCTTCGGCGGCCGGTATGCCCATCGCCATGATTGCGCGTCCTACCTTTGACGCAGAACAGCGCTCGGCCCAATTCGACCTGTTGGCACAAAGGGCCGGCCAAAGGCGCGACCTGCCCGCGCAAGGTGAAGACAGCATTGCCGCGACCCGCCTTCACCTATTGTCACGCGCGAACCATGGTCGCGCGCAAATACCGATGGATTTTTGCATCTGATGACCCTCGTTGACGCCACACGCAGCCCTTCTGACGCCGCCGCCGCATTCAAGGCGCAGCCGGTGCAGCGGGTCCGTGACCTGCGTCTGGATTTCTTTCGGGGCTTGGCGATGTTCATCATTCTGATGGCACATACCCCTGACAACCTGCTGACGCTGTGGATACCGGCCCGCTGGGGCTTTTCCGACGCGACTGAAATTTTTGTGTTTTGCTCTGGCATGGCGTCGGCCATCGCCTTTGGCGGGACCTTTCAACGCAGCGGCTGGCTGCTGGGGACAGCACGGGTTCTGTTCCGCGTCTGGCAGGTCTACTGGGCCCATGTGTGCCTGTTCTTTGCGACGCTGGCGCTGACCGTCTATCTGACCGATCTGGATATTACGGGTCGGAATTACTGGGGCCAGCTGAACCTTTGGATGGTCTTTGTCGAAAGTGACAAATGGGACAATCCCAACATTTTGCTCAGCTTCATGACCCTGCGCTATGTGCCGAACTATTTTGATATTCTGCCGATGTATATGATCGTTCTGCTGATGATGCCCATCGTGATGGCGCTGGCAAAGGTTGACCTGCGGTTGGTTGCAGCCTTTGTGATCGGGGTCTGGGTGATGGGGCAGACCGCCTTGCTGCAAAAGCTGGGGCTTGGGGCTTATCATTTCGAATTTCCCGCAGAGCCTTGGTCAGACCGGACGTGGTTTTTCAACCCTTTCGGCTGGCAGCTGATCTTTTTCACCGGTTTCGCCTTTATGCGCGGCTGGTTGCCCAAACCGCCTGTGACCCCTGTGTTGCTGGCACTGGCTGCGGTGCTGGTTGTTGCCAATGTCCCGCTGTCCGACGTTGGCGTGCGCGAATTCGGGCTGGATTGGGCCCGTGACTGGCGCGGGGTTAATGCCGCGTTTTTCGACAAATCCGACTTCGGCATTCTGCGCTATGTCCACTTTCTTGCCCTGGCCTATCTGGTTTGGGTGCTGGCCGGTGACAAGGGCAGCAACCTGATGGCCTTGGGGGCAGGCAGGCTGGCGCAGGTTTGGACAATATGTCTGGCAGTGATCCTAAAGGTCGGCCAGCAAAGCCTTGCGGTCTTTGTGGTCAGCATGTTCACGGCAAGGTTCCTTGGCTTTGTGATGGACATCTTTGGCCGCGATTGGGGCACGACACTGTTGGTCAATCTGCTGGGCGGCCTGGTTCTGGTCGGGGTGGCCTATGGCGCAGGCTGGTTCAAATCCCAACCATGGCGCGCAAAGGCCAGATCATGATCCGCCGCGACGTGCTGAAATCCCTTGCGGCAATCGCGGCCCTTCCCACCACCGCATGGGCACAGGAACCGGGGCTCCGCCTTGATCCCGAGGGGCAGCCCTTTGGTCCCGAAACATTGACCGACCAGGCCCGCACACTGGCCGCCGGCCCCTATCAGCCGCGCCCCCAGATCCCAGAAAGCTGGCGCAACCTGAGCTATGATCAATACCGCAAGATCTGGTTTGACGCCCGCAACGCCCTGTGGGAAGGCACCGACCGCCCCCAGCGCGTTGATGTTTTTCCACCGGGCCTGTATTTCCCCCAGGCTGTGGCCCTTCACGTGGCTGAACAAGGCATCGCCCGCAAGGTGACATTCGACATGGCGGTTTTTGACACGACCGACAAATTTCCGCAGGTTCAGCTGGATGACACTTTGGGCTATTCCGGCCTGCGTCTGCGGGCAGAGCTGGAAAAGCCGGGCATCTTTCAGGAATACGCCGTCTTTCAGGGGGCCAGCTATTTCCGAGGCATCGGCGCAGGCGAGATTTACGGCATTTCCGCACGTGGTCTGGCACTCAAGACAGCCGATCCCATGGGCGAAGAGTTTCCCGATTTCACCGCTCTTTGGCTGGAGGCCCCCCGCGCTGGCAGCCCTGACATCGTGCTGCATGCCCTGCTCGACAGTCCCTCTTGCACCGGTGCCTACCGGTTTGACATCACCCCCGGCGAGGTGCTGCAGATGCAGGTCACTGCCACCTTGTTTGCGCGGACCGAATTGACCCATCTGGGACTGGCCCCGCTGACTTCGATGTTCCTGTTCGACGATACGATGCGGCAGCGGTTCTCGGATTTTCGGCCTGCCGTGCACGACAGCGACGGATTGCTGATCCATAATGGTGCCGGAGAAGTCATCTGGCGGCCCCTTGCCAACCCAAGGACCCTGCAAATCAGCGCCTTTGCAGACCTGAACCCACGGGGTTTTGGCCTGTGCCAACGCAAGCGCAAATTCTCTGACTTCAACGACCTCGAAGCGCTGTATCATCAGCGCCCCGCCGTCTGGATCACACCGGGCGAGGATTGGGGGCCGGGGGCCGTGACCCTGGTGGAAATTCCCGCCGATCTTGAGATTTACGACAATATCGTCAGCTACTGGCGGCCCGCAGATCCGATCCCGGCAGGTGGCAGCCACCAGATGCGCTACAGCCTGCGCTGGGGCGCGGACCCGGTCCCGGCGGCACTGGACGGGCCGATCCGGGTGTTGAACACCGCGATGGGTGGCCGCCCCGAAGGCGGGATGATCATCGCGATTGATTTTGAGCAAGCGGACCATGTCCCGGCGGACCTGGGTCAAGTCGAGGTCACCCTGCGCAACTCTGCCGGGACAGTGACCCCCGGCATCTTGCAGCGCAATCCAGAGACGGGCGGGCCACGACTGGCCTTTACCTTTGATCCCGGCGGGGCCGATCTGGTAGAATTCCGCGCGGATCTGCACCTGAACGGCACCCCCTTGAGCGAAGTCTGGCTCTATCGGTGGACCGCATGACCCCCGCCCTTCAAAACGAAAACCACGCGATGCCCGCGCGGGCACCTTTGGCCATGGTCCCTCAGGATCTGGGCACCGCCCCGCCCCCCCGCGACAGTGCGGGCCCTGCCTACAACCGGTCCGGCCTGTGGCGTGCGGCGCTTTTTGTGCCTGCGGTGATTGGGACGGCCTGCCTGATGTACGGCATTTATGGCTGGCTGGCGGGCGCTGGAATGACCGGACTGGAATGGGCGCTACTGATGATGATCGGGGCAACCTTTGTCTGGGTGACCCTGTCGGTCAGCACCGTGGGCCTGGGCATCGCGGGACTATTGGCGCGTGATGCGGCGGACCGGCGCGCCAAGGCTGACATCACGCCGATTGATGTGGCCCTTCTGGTGCCGGTCTATAATGAGGTGCCTTGGGATGTCTTTGGCAATGCCGCTGCAATGCTGGATGATCTTTCTGCCCGGCGCGGATGCCACCGGTATCATCTGTTCATTCTGTCCGACACCCGCGATCCGGCCATTGCCGCGCAAGAATGGCAAGCTCTGACCCATTTGCGCCAGACCGCGCCCTTTCCCGTCCATTACCGTCGCCGTGCGCAAAATACGGACAAAAAGGTGGGTAATATCCTTGATTGGGTGACCGGCTGGGGCGGCGCATATGACGCGATGCTGGTGCTGGATGCCGACAGCCTGATGACTGGCCGAACCATCGAACGGCTGGCCTCCGAGCTCAGTGCCGATCCCGATGCGGGGCTGATCCAGACCTTTCCGATGCTGATCGGCGCGCAGACGCTCTTTGCCCGCCTGCAGCAATTCTCCAACATCGCCTATGGCTGGCTCTTGGCCGAGGGGCTGGCGCTTTGGTCCCGTTCTGAAGGCAATTATTGGGGCCATAACGCCATCATCCGTACACGCGCCTTTGCGGCCAGTGCGGGCCTGCCGCATCTGACAGGCAAGGGACGGGACGATCTGATCCTCAGCCATGATTTTGTGGAGGCAGGCCTGCTGCGCCGCGCGGGCTGGCGGGTACGTTTCCTGCCCCGCGTCACCGGCAGTTTTGAAGAAAGCCCCGCCACCCTGATCGACTACACCCTGCGGGACCGGCGCTGGTGCCGGGGCAACCTGCAGCATCTGCGGCTTTTGGGCACGCGCGGTCTGCATCCTGTGTCACGTTTTCACATGTTCCACGGGGCCGTCAGCTATCTATTGTCGCCGGCATGGTTTGCGCTTTTGGTGATCTGGGCGCTGCTGGGCAAGGATGCCGACACCAACGTCATCCGCTATTTCAACGAGGCCAACCCCCTGTTCCCCGACTGGCCCCCCGCCATGAGCCATATCGATTCCGCCGTTTTCCTGATCATCATGTATGCCATGCTGCTGACCCCGAAAATCGCCGGTGCTGCGCTGATCGCCCTGACGCCTGCGGCCACACGTATCTTTGGCGGACATCGCGCCTTTCTGACCGCCTTTGTGACCGAAGTAGCCCTTTCCATCGCCTATGCGCCCATCATGATGATCCAGCAGACCCGCGCCGTGCTGCATGCCACTTTCACCCGGTCAGAACCATGGGCCCCCCAGCAGCGCGATGCACGTCACTATCCGCTGTGGAGCCTGCTCAAATTCCATTGGGCGGAAACGGCCCTGGGCCTGATCCTTGTGACTGGGCTGGGAACCGGGCTGGTGTCGCTGTGGCTCTTGCCCATCGCACTCAGCCTTGTGCTGGCGGTGCCCCTTTCGGCTGTGTCCAGCGTAAACATCGCGGCGGTTGCCCCCAAAAGCCTTGCGCTGAACAGCCCCTATACCCTGCGCGAACCTGCGATTTTCTTAAGGGCGAAAACCGCGCGGGAAACCTTCAAGGCGCATCTTCTGGCCAACATAGCGGCCCAATGACCCATCAGGACATGCCCCAATAGGGTGGCCCGTTATCAGGGTTGCACAACAGGCAGGCCGCGTTTCAACCATCCCGGACCGGCACCCGATCCCATCATGCCCTCGGGCACGTCCAGCACATTGGCAAATCCCGCCTGCGCCAACTGTCCGGCCAGCCAGGCAGAGCGCACGCCGCGTGCGCAGATCAATGCGATGGGCCTGTCCGTCTGCCCTTTGGTCTGGGCCAACAGCATGTCGACAAACTGCGCAGACCGCATATCGATGGGCACCGCCCCCGCCGGCACGCCCGTAATGGCCCATTCCTCGGGCCTGCGAATATCGATCAAGGTGATGTCACCGGCAAGCGCTGCCAGATGCGCCTGTTCGACCGTCAGATCGGTTTCACCCACAGAGGCGGATACATTGAACCACCGGACCCCCGCCACACCGCCCAGACCCAGCACCGCGAGCAACCCAAGACCGAAACCCCGCCGCGCAAGGCGCGACGGGGCAAGGTCATCTGACTGTGGGGGCGTGCCGGAAGACGGGGTCATTTCAACGGGGCAGCAGAGGTGAACTGCGGGATCATCCGGTCGGTGGCGGGTGTGGGCTCAAGAGAGACCCAGTTGCCTTCGGCCGTGTTGATATGGCCCGGAATGTCGGCTTCCCAGAACCCGACAACGTTCTTGGTGACATTGAGATAAAGGCTGCCATCCACGATACGCCACAGGTTCGGATTGCCCGGGGCCTTGCCACCCTTGAACACACCATAGGCGCAATGCCCATCGAACTGCGGCGCATATTGCGCGGGGTTGGCCACGAAGGTGTCGCGGTTCTGTGCGGTGGAAAAGGCGAATGTCGCCCCATTATACTCTGCCGTGATATCCGCCCTGCCCGGAATGCCTTGGGGTTGCGCGGTACCAACGGCGCTTTGCGGCAAATCGAAATAGGCCACAACGTCATAGCCTGATACGGCAAAGCCTGTGCCATCGACATATTGCTCACCGGCAAAGGCAGCCCCGGCAAAGGTGACGGCTGTCGCTGCGGCGGCGATGATCAGGGAAAAACGGTTCATGGGCAGTGGTCCTTGTGCTGTTTGCGCGGTGACCTCAAGCTAGGCAAGACCCGCGCCGCTTGCACCCCACGAGGTCGTGACCTCGCGGCTCTGTGACACAGCGGGGGGCAAAACAGCGTCTTTGCGCCCAATTATTTCAATATTGGCGGCTTGGACGGGTCAGAACCGGGCGGCATGCGCGGCGTATGTTGCAATCCCTCGCCCTGCGGCAGATCAAAGCGCAGGCCAACCTTGGCCAATTTGACGACCGTGGGATCATTGGCCCCGAAAAAGCCGACATCCATCGCGCCTGCCTCGATCCCCGAAAAGGTCAGCGCCTCAGAGGCGGCACGCACCAAGGCATCCTGCGCCCGCGGGATCGCCCCCACAAAGGCCAGCAAATGCCCGCGCCCGCCGCCGGTATATTCAACCGCCACCAGAAACGCACCCGCAGCCATCCCTGTCGCCGTGGCCAGTTTGGCGTCAATCGCGGCAATCAGGGTCTCTGGCAACCCTTTGGGCGGCAGGACTGTTTCAATCCTTGCCTCCACCTCGCCGGGGGCATGTGCCAGGGTATCGCGCAGCCATGCCACGGCACCGGCAGGCAGCAATATCTCTGACGGGGCCACGCCGATGTTCACCGCCATTCCCAGATCCTGCCCCGCCAGCATCCCTGCGATCGACCGTCCAGACAGCGCCACATAAGGGGCTGCATCCCCCACATAGGCCGCCAGACGCTGCGCGCGGTCAAACACCAGCACGTAGCCCTCTTGAAACACAACCGGTGTCACCTGGTCCTCGTCGGGTTCGGCCTCCAACAGCAAGAACAGCTCAACATCCGAAATCCGCTCGTAGAAACGCAAGCGGGCGGCATCATCATCGGGGGCCGCGATCATGGCGGCATGTGCCTCATCCAGCGGGGTCAGTTCACTCATCCAATACCTCTTTCACAGCGATTTTGAGCCTTGGCAGCACCTCGGCCTCGAACCAGGGGTTCTTCTTGAGCCATCCGGTATTGCGCCAGGACGGATGTGGCAAGGCAAAGACGCCATCTGGGTGATCGCGCCAGCCCGCCACCGCATCGGTCACCTTGGTGAAACCCGGCAAGTGATAGCGCATGGCGTGACCGCCGATCAGCACCGTCAGACGCACATCGCCCAGCATGGACAGGGCCCCGGCCCGCCAAGTGCGCGCACAGATCGCCGGCGGGGGCAGATCACTGCCCTTGGCGTCATAGCCGGGAAAACAAAAGCCCATGGGAATGATCGCAACCTTGTCGCGGTCATAAAACGTAGCCTCATCCATGCCCAGCCAACAGCGCAGCCGCTTGCCCGATGCATCCCAAAACGGCGTATTCGCCTCGTGCACGCGCAAACCGGGTGCCTGCGAGGCAATCAGCACCTTCGCACCCGCGCCAAACCAGACCACGGGATTGGGCCGATGCGCCGTGGCTGTCGCTGCAAAACGCGGCCCGCACAGCCGGCAGGCCCGCAATTCGTCACGTATATCCTTCATGTATACTCCAGATACGTCATGAAACCGGAACGTCACCCCCTTTGCCCCAGTTTTTTCAAACCACCCACCCAAAGCCGCGGGCAACGCCCCCTTGGCGCGGCAAGGGCATGCAATCTGCGGCTGCAGCCAAAGGACATTGTACTTACATTGGCGAATAGGCCATAATATCGACAAATTCGATGGCTAAACCCCTGTTTGAACCTCTGAAACAAGAGGGATAGGCAGACGTAACACGCGCGGCAACCGGAGCAGGCATGCTGGAATTTGAGAATGTATCCAAGTCTTTTTGGACAGGCACCCAGCACAAGGTGATCCTGGACAAAGTCTCGTTCCGTGTGGAACTGGGCAAATCGCTTGGCATTCTGGCTCCGAACGGCACGGGTAAAACCACGTTGATCAATATGATGGCCGGTCTGGAAAAACCTGACGAAGGCGAGGTCCGGCGCGGCTGTAATATCTCATTCCCATTGGGTTTCATGGGCGGCGTCGTGGCCAAGGTGTCGGCCATGGAAAACGCAAGATACATCGCGCGGCTTTACGGTCTTGATCCCGATTACGTCGAAAGCTTTTGCCGCTGGCTGTGCAACCTTGGCGAATATTTTGACCAGCCTCTGGGCACCTATTCTGCCGGTATGCGGGCGCGCTTTTCCTTTGCGCTCATGCTGGCGCTGGATTTCGACATGTACCTCATCGACGAAGGCATGCCTGCAACCACAGACGTGGAATTCAACCGCAAGGCAGGTGAAATCCTGCAAGAACGGTTGCGGACCACAACGATTATTATCGTATCGCATCAGGCCGAGACGCTTGAAAAATTTGCTCGTTCCGCAGCTGTTCTGGTAAGTGGCCAGTTGCATATGTTCGATACCTTGGAAGAAGCGAAACAGCTCTATGACTACGAAACCCAAGGCTAGAAAGTTCCGCGTCAAGCGGAGCACGCCAGACACCCCTGCTGCAGCAGACGCTGCCGCCCCGCGCGCGCAAACCGCAGCTGCGGCATGGCCTGAACCTGCGCCCGATGCGCTGCGCCCACCCCCCGCGGCGCAGGCCGCGGCAAACCCGGCACCGCGCGCGGTGCCCGAACATCCCCCCGTCAGGCTAGAACGCCCCGCACCGGTACAACAAGCCGCCCGTGCAGGCGAAGTGGCGTCTGCCAAAGAAGTCAGCGGCGAATTGGACATCGACGCAATCCGCCGCGAAGGGCTGACAGGACGCCAGTTGCGCATGGCACGACGTGTCGCCCAGAAACACGCCCTCGCGCCTACGTCTGACTTTGACGCGGTCCGGCTGCTGCGCGAAAAAGGGATCGATCCCTTTCAACGCTCCAACATGCTGGAATTGGTTGTCCCGCAAGACGGCAACCAAAACGTGCCCGCGCAACAAGGAAACAGACAGCCGATAGGCCAGGTCCAACTGCCTCAAACGGTGCCCGCAGGCGGGGCTGGCGTGCCCTCAACAGAGGTGAACCCGGCAGAGCGCAGACAGCGCGAAATATCGCAGATCCAACGCGACATCACCCGCAGACGCCGGCGCAAGCTGGGCCTGCTGCTGGTCCGTCTGGCCTTTTTCGTACTCTTGCCCTCTTTTGCGGCAGGCTATTATTTCTACAAACTGGCCACCCCGATGTATGCCACCGACAGCCAGTTCCTGATCATCCAAAGCGAAGGCGGCGGCGGGGCCAGCCCGTTCGGCGGCATCCTGCCCACGCAATTCGCCAACTCTGCTGACAGTATCGCCACGCAGGCCTATTTGCAGTCCAAGGATGCGATGCTGCGGCTGGACAGTGATGTGGGTTTCAAAAGCCATTTCTCTCAACCCAACGTCGACCCCATTCAGCGACTGGATGTGGATGCCACGAACGAAGAAGCCTATAAGGTTTACAAAAAGAACGTGAAGATCGGCTATGACCCGACCGAAGGCGTTATTCGCATGGAAGTCATCGCGGCAGATCCGCAAGTATCGGCCTCTTTCTCGGAAAACCTGATCAAATACGCCGAAGAACGGGTCAACGACCTGTCCAAGCAAAAACGCGAAGACGGCATGAGGGACGCCCTGGAAGGGTTTGAGCAAGCACAACAAAACCGCCGGAACGCACAAGAAGCATTGATCAAGATGCAGGTCGAGAACGGCGTCGACCCCGAAGCCGAGATTGCCGCGATCCGCGGACAGATCACCACATACGAAGGCCTGCTCATTGAAAAGGAGCTTGAACTGGCGGCCTTGCTGGACAACCCGCGCCCGAACCGCGCCAAGGTGGACGGCACCCGGGGCGATGTGCGGCGCATGAACGAACAGCTCGACAAGCTCAAGGAACGGATGAGCTCTGCCACCGAAGGGGATAACTCGCTCGCACAGCAGGCGGTGAACATGCAATTGGCCATGGCCGATCTGGCCGCCGCCGACATGGTGCTGCAATCGGCACAGACCGCAATGGACCAGGCCCGCACCGAAGCGAACCGGCAGGTCCGCTATCTGACCGTCGCGGTCCAGCCCGTGGCCCCCCAGGAGGCCACCTATCCACGCAAGTTCGAAAACACGATCTTGGCTTTCCTGATCTTTGCAGGCATTTACCTCATGTTGTCCCTGACGGCAGCGATCCTCAGAGAACAGGTAACTTCATGACCCAAGTCACAATCGGTGACGTTATCATCGGCAACGACCGTCCCCTGACGGTCATTGCCGGCCCTTGCCAGCTCGAATCCGAAGATCACGCGCAAATGATCGCGGGCCGGATGAAAGAAGCCTGCGCGGCCGTCGGCGCGCAATATGTCTTCAAGGCCAGCTATGACAAAGCCAACCGCACCTCGCTTGCCGGTAAACGTGGCCTTGGCATTGATGAAGGCCTGCGCGTGCTACAATCGGTAGGACGCGCAAATGGCGTGCCGGTCCTGACCGATGTGCACACCGAGGCCCAATGCGCCATCGCGGCAGAGGCTGTCGATATCCTGCAAATCCCGGCCTTTCTGTGCCGCCAGACCGATATGCTGCTGGCCGCGGGCAACACCGGCAAGGTCGTGAACATCAAGAAGGGTCAGTTCCTGGCCCCCTGGGAGATGGGCAATATCGTCACCAAGGTGGAATCCACCGGAAACAAACGTATCCTGCTGACCGAACGCGGCACATCCTTTGGCTATAACACGCTGGTTGCTGACATGCGCTCCCTGCCACAGATGGCCCAGACCGGCTATCCAGTGGTGATGGATGCAACCCATTCGGTGCAACAGCCGGGGGGCAAAGGTGGCTCTTCGGGCGGGCAGCGTGAATTCGCACCCGTCATGGCACGTGCCGCCGTGGCCATCGGTGTCGGTGCCGTCTTTATCGAAACCCATGAAGACCCCGACAATGCCCCCAGTGACGGGCCAAACATGATCTACCTGGACCAGATGCCAGACCTTATCGCCAGTCTGATGAAGTTTGATGCACTGGCCAAGCAATACCCCCTGACATTCTGAGAAATAGAGGCACGCCCGTGAAAAAACCTGCACCCATTGTATCCCAGAACACATGGGAATTCCTGCGCGATGCCATGATTACCCCCACCGGATTTCGCGAATATGATGCCCGCTGGAAATACCCCGATGACATTAACCTGCCCGGCATCACCGCCCTTGGCATGGGCCTTGGCACTCAGATGCACCGCCGCGGGATCGAACCGGTCATCGCCGTTGGCAATGATTACCGCGACTATTCCCTGTCGATCAAGAACGCCTTGATGCTGGGCCTCATGCAGGCAGGCATCCACGTCAAGGACATCGGCCCGGCCCTGTCTCCCATGGCCTATTTCGCACAATTCCACCTTGACGCGCCGGCAGTGGCGATGGTCACTGCATCGCATAACCCCAACGGCTGGACAGGCGTCAAGATGGGGTTTGAACGCCCCCTGACCCACGGCCCCGATGAGATGTCTGAGCTGCGCGATATCGTGCTGAACGGTGCCGGCGAACCCCGCGATGGCGGCAAATACGAATTCATCGACGGTGTGCGCGAGGCCTACCTCGACGACCTGGTGGGTGATTTCAAAATGACCCGCAAACTCAAGGTGGTCTGCGCCACGGGCAATGGCACCGCATCTGCCTTTGCGCCGGATCTGTTCAAACGCCTTGGCGTCGAAGTTGTCGAAAGCCACAACAGGCTCGACTACACTTTCCCCCATTACAACCCAAACCCCGAAGCCATGGAGATGCTCCATGACATGAGCGCCTCTGTCAAAGCATCAGGCGCTGATTTCGCGCTTGGCTTTGACGGTGACGGTGACCGCTGCGGTGTCGTGGATGACGAGGGCGAAGAGATTTTCGCCGATAAGGTCGGCGTCATCATGGCCCGTGATCTGGCCAAGATCTACCCCGGTGCCACCTTTGTGGCCGATGTCAAATCCACAGGTCTTTTCGCCTCCGACCCCGAATTGATCAAACACGGCATCAAGGCGGATTATTGGAAAACCGGCCACTCCCATATGAAACGCCGGGTCAAGGAACTGGGCGCACTGGCGGGTTTCGAAAAATCAGGCCATTATTTCCTCGCCGAACCCATCGGGCGTGGCTACGACTGCGGCATGCGCGTCGCCGTCGAAATCTGCAAGCTGATGGACCGCAACCCCGACATGTCCATGTCCGATCTGCGCCGTGCCTTGCCACAGACATGGGCCACACCCACCATGTCCCCCTATGCCGCAGACACCGAAAAATACGATATCCTCGCGCGTCTTGTCAGCAAACTGGCCGCCAAACACAGCGCAGGCGAAAAGATCGCCGGTCTGCCCATCAAGGAAGTCGTGACCGTCAACGGTGCCCGCGTCATCCTAGACAACGGCGCATGGGGCCTTGTGCGCGCCTCCTCCAACACACCAAACCTCGTTGTGGTCTGCGAAAGCCCCACCTCAGAGGCCGAAATGCGCGCCATCTTCAAAGACATAGACGCCGTGATCCGCACAGAACCCGGCGTGGGCGACTACGACCAGACAATCTAGAGCGTTTCTCGGAAAACCTGCGCCACCTGCCCCTTAACGCCATAAAATCCTTGGTTGAAAAAAGCGTTAAGGGCGTCAGCGTTTTCCGAAAACGCGACAGCGCAACGCCTTGCCCCGCGACAGCCGACCCCACGGCCAGAAATCAAAGCGCATCGCAGCCCCCTTACCTTCTCTTTTTGGCCCTAAATACCTTCAAATCTCACCGATTGCCCTAGGGCCAAAGACACGAAAAACACCGCCAGAGCCACCCGGTCAAACCGACACTTAGAAGGCTTTAACCCGCCCTGGCCGCACGACAGAAGGATGCGATCAGACCCGCATCTTTCACACCGACATCGCCTTCCACACCCGAAGACACATCAATCTGGCGTGCGCCGGTCATGCGGATGGCCTCAGCAACATTGGCGGCCGTCAGCCCCCCGGCAAGCATCCAGGGCACCGGCCAGCGCCGTCCGGCGATCAGCCGCCAGTCAAAGGCCAATCCGTTCCCGCCAGGCAACTCCGCCCCCTTCGGCGGTTTGGCATCCACAAGGATCTGATCTGCGACCTGCATATAGGCATCAAGTACCGGCAGGTCCTGCGGCCCGGATACGCCTACCGCCTTCATCACCGGCAGACCGTAGCGCGCCTTGACCTCGGTAACGCGGGCGGGACTTTCGCTGCCGTGCAATTGCAGCATGTCAATCGCAACAGCACCCAGCATCTCATCCAAAAACGCGTCAGTGGCGTTCACTGTCAGCGCGACCTTGCAAATACCCTCGGGCACTTCCAGGGCTAGCGATGCAGCCTCGGCCACGCTCACGTGACGGGGCGATTTTTCAAAAAACACCAAACCCACGTAGCGCGCACCAGCCTGCACGGCTGCCGCGACATCCGCCGGTCGGCGCAGCCCGCAAATCTTTACATTGACCTCAGGGGGCATGACGGCGGCCTCAGCCTGCCTCATCAAGCAGCGCCAGAACGTCGTCTTTGCCCTGATGCTTCTCGCCCTTCAACCGGGCCACTTCCCGCTCCAGCCTGCGCGTCTCGCGCGCCAGGCGGGCTTTTTCCGCACGTTCGCCGTATTCACGGATCCATTCCCAAACGAAACCGACCAAAAGGCCCGCAACGATGCTGCCCAGGATCACCAGAAACAGGGGCAGCTGCACCTGGGGGTTTACTGCGAACCAGCCCGCAACCTCCTGCGGCAATACCTGAAGCGTGACGATGGCACGGTTGGCCAAGGCCACGGAAATCAGCGCAATCGCAAAAATTGCGATGCAGAGGTAGCGGATATAACGCATTAGCTTTTCCCGTTCAGCCTGTCCCGGAGCAACTTTCCGGTCTTAAAAAAGGGTACGTGTTTTTCTTCGACGTGAACCGTCTCGCCGGTCCGCGGGTTGCGTCCTACTCTGGCATCCCGTTTCTTGACGGAAAAGGCGCCAAATCCGCGCAGCTCAACCCGGTTGCCCTCTGCCATGGCACCTGTGATTTCATCAAAGATGGTATTGACGATGCGCTCGACGTCGCGCTGGTAAAGATGTGGATTATCATCCGCAATTTTCTGGATGAGTTCAGACCGGATCATTCTACGTCCCCCCGCGAAACAATTTTCACTGCATCGACTATAGGAAACTTCCATCCCTACGTGAAGCCAGTGCTTTCCAATCTCAGCTTCTATTTTGGGGGGAACATGCTGTTTTTTGGGTGTTTTTTTGCTTGGTCATCCCTGCCCGGCGAAGGGAATCGGCGCTAAACAACTATTGGGGGTTCAGACACCCACCCCGATTCGCAGCAAAAAGGCCCCACGCGATATGCGCAGGGCCCTTCAAAATCATCTACCGATCGTGACCGGATTATTCGTCGCCCTTGAGAGCGGCACCAAGGATATCACCCAAGGATGCACCGGAGTCGGACGAGCCATACTGCTCAACCGCTTCCTTCTCTTCAGCAATCTCACGCGCCTTGATGGAGACGCCCAGACGATGTGCTTTTGCATCAACGTTTGTGATGCGCACGTCCACCTTGTCACCGACAGAGAAACGCTCGGGGCGCTGCTCGGCACGGTCACGGGACAGGTCAGAGCGGCGGATGAAGGCTTTCATGCCCTCGTATTCAACTTCGATCCCGCCTTCTTCGATGGAGGTCACGGTCACAGTCACAACAGAACCGCGCTTCACACCGCCCACTGCTTCTGCGAACTTATCCCCGCCGACACCTTTGATGGAGAGCGAAATGCGCTCTTTCTCAACGTCAACTTCGGACACAACAGCCTGAACCGTGTCGCCCTTGCGGTAATCCTGAATGGCTTCTTCGCCACGCTGGTCCCATGACAGGTCGGACAGGTGCACCATGCCGTCGATGTCGCCTGGCAGGCCAACGAACAGACCAAATTCGGTGATGTTCTTGACTTCGCCTTCGACTTCCGTGCCCTCGGGGTGTGTTTCTGCAAACACTTCCCATGGGTTGCGCTGTGTCTGCTTGAGACCCAGGGAAACGCGGCGCTTGGCACCATCGATTTCCAGAACCATGACTTCGACTTCCTGAGAGGTCGACACGATCTTGCCGGGGTGGACGTTCTTTTTGGTCCAGGACATCTCAGAGACGTGCACCAGGCCTTCAACGCCTGGCTCCAGCTCAACAAAGGCACCGTAATCAGTGATGTTGGTCACGCGGCCTGTGTGTACTGATTCCAGCGGATACTTGGCAGCAACCAGATCCCATGGATCTTCCTGCAACTGCTTCATGCCCAAGGAGATACGATGTGTCTCTTTGTTGATCTTGATCACCTGCACCTTGATCGTCTCGCCGATGGCAAGGATCTCGGATGGGTGGTTCACACGGCGCCATGCCATGTCTGTGACGTGCAACAGGCCGTCAACGCCGCCAAGGTCAACAAATGCACCGTATTCGGTGATGTTCTTGACCACGCCGTCAACTTCCTGACCTTCAGTCAGGTTGCCGATCACTTCGGCGCGCTGTTCTGCACGTGATTCCTCAAGGATGGCACGACGGGACACAACGATGTTGCCACGACGACGGTCCATCTTCAGAACCTGGAACGGCTGCTTGAGACCCATCAACGGGCCTGCATCGCGCACGGGGCGCACATCAACCTGAGAGCCGGGCAGGAACGCAACAGCGCCGCCAAGATCCACAGTGAAACCACCTTTGACACGGCCAAAGATCGCGCCATCGACGCGCTCTTCTGCGGCATAGGCTTTTTCCAGACGGTCCCATGCTTCCTCGCGGCGGGCCATCTCCCGAGAGATAACCGCTTCACCACGGGAGTTTTCGACCTGACGCAGGAAGACTTCAACCTCGTCGCCGACTGCAACTTTGGGGGTTTCGCCGGGCTCGGCAAATTCTTTCAACTCGACGCGGCCTTCCATCTTGTAGCCTACGTCGATGATGGCCTGGCCCGCTTCGATTGCGATGACCTTGCCTTTGACAACAGAACCCTCTTCGGGCGTGTCCATTTCGAAGCTTTCGTTCAAGAGTGCTTCAAACTCGTCCATCATATTCGCCATGTAGCGTATCGTATCCTTATGATCTTGTTTCTGGCCGCGCGGTTGTCTCCGCCGGTCTTGGGTGTGAATTGGTCCTTGGATCAGGACACCGTGACGCAAAAGAAAGAGGGCCGGTAGAAACCGACCCTGCCCGAGATTTGCGTCCGGTGCTGTAACCGCCCCTTAGACAGGGCGCGTATAGGGTATTTGTCGCCATGGTGCAAGAGCGATGCCGCACCTTCGGCCACATCATGCGGCCGCGGCCCCGATGCCCTCTAGCGGGGCAAATTAATGCCGCGCGAAAAAGTTAACGAAAAGCCCTGCAAAATTCGCATGCCAGGGTTGTAATGAATTCATAGCAGCACATATGCCCACCTGAACATAACTAAAATAGAAGGACAATTGTTATGAAGACCCAACTTTTCGCCGTTTCGGCAGGTATTATGCTGCTGGCTGGGACCAGTGCGATTGCTGAAACACCTGTTTCAGATGATATCGTCGCCGCACAGCGCGCGGCTTTGGCAGAAAACACCAAAGATATGGGTTTCGGTCCACAATCACCCCGCGATATTGCGACCGTGACAGGGACGAACATGCGTACTTTTGAGGCCGCTCCCGCATATACGGAAATGAACCTCTGCAATATTCATTTTCATGAAAACGCTGAGCATAAAGGCGGCGAATTCACAACCTACGCAGGTAATGGTGATGGCAAAGGTGCCGAAACCGGCTTCAAATACGACGGCACTTTGACAGAGGCAGAACTGGCCCCCTACGGCAAGACAATTGGCGAAGGAAAATACGGCGATCTGGTCCCCGGCGACACGATCGAACTGCACTATGTGCACACCACAGCCAAGGTTGTTCCCGGCCCGACACTGGGTGCCTGCCTGAGCGAGGCGATCATGAACCCGCAGCTGCGCGTAGAAGCGCAAGTTTATGTGCTGGTGAATGACCCAGAGGCCGCAGACTTCAATGTCTTGGCACAGGTCGAACAGGTCAATGGCCTGTATCAGGCGGTCAACATCCCAACCAACACCGGTGAACCGGTGCAATACGCAGGCTCCACTACAGGGCCAAGCTATAACTCCGCAGGCTCACCGCTTCAGGTATCCTGGAGCGTGCGCCCCGAAGTCATGAAGGTCAACATCGCGACCGTGGACGCATGGCTGTCCGACAACATCTTTAACGAGGACCACGCCCACGGCGTACGCAACCTGGTGGTATCAGAAGAACTGCTGTCCCCGATCAGCAACTGATCCCGATGACCACAGTGACCGGCCCCATTTTCAGGGGCCGGTCACGATCATATCAAGCAGACATCTTGCGCGGCAGCACTTGAACATCTGCGATTGCGCCAGATCAGGCCTCCGTTGGCCCGCCCGCCTCTTTCCACGCGGCAAAGCCACCGATGTTGGTCACATTGGTAAACCCCATGTCCTGCAACGTCTTGCCAGACAGGGCTGCCTGCCCTCCGGCACCACAGATCAGATAAATCTCGGCGTCCTTTGCAAAGATCGGGTTATAGAAGGCTTCCATTTTCGGATCGGCGCGAAACTCGATCATGCCGCGCGGCACGCGATGCGCCCCTTGGATGGTGCCGCTTTCGTTGATGGCAGACGTATCGCGTACATCAACAAACACGCCCTGACCGGCGGCATGTTTCGCAATCGCATCTTTGGCCTCCATTTTGGGCACAGTGGCATTCGCGGCTTCAAGGTAATCCATTGCTGACTTCATCTGTCTATCCTTTGCTATGTATGCGCTATAGATAGGGCAACCCTGTGCCTGCGCCAACATGTCATGCACCCCGTTGCACAATACACCGCCCAAGCGCGCCTTGGCCTCACCTAAGGTTAACACAGCCGCCCTATACCTCGGCCTCGGTTAACCAATCCCGCGATGTGACGGTCGCGGATCACAGTGGTCCTTCTGCCCCACCTGGGGCACCTGCACCGCGCGCATTTCGGGGACACCCGAACAGGAACTGGACCCACCCTTCGGGGCGGTACCGCTTCTTATGGCGTTTTCACAGATCAATGGGATCTTCACGTAGCACGTTCAGAACCTTTGCGAGAACGCACAATCAAACCATTGTCCAGCGGGGGGCTGCCGCCAGCGGACATTTACGAAAGCATTGCCCGCTTGGCCTCGATCAGGGCCACAGCGGCCGCAACCGCATCGGAAATCGACATCTGGGATGTATCTATCTCTACCGCGTCTGCGGCTGGCTTCAACGGGGCATCCGCCCGGCCCATGTCACGTTCATCACGCGCCTGCACATCTGCCAGAACCTCTTCAAAGCTTGTCTCGCTGCCCTTGCCCGTCAATTCCGCAAACCGCCGCCTTGCGCGCACCACGGCATCGGCAACCACATACAGCTTGACCTGCGCATCGGGGCAAATGACCGTACCAATATCACGCCCGTCCAGCACAGCCCCCCCCGCACGGGCCGCGAAACTGCGCTGAAAATCCACCAGGGCCGCCCTGACTTCGGGCAATGCTGCCACTTTGCTGGCCTCTTGGGCCACCTGCGCCCCGCGCAGCCCCTCGCCCTCCAGATCAGCAGGAACAAGCGCCTTGGCCGCCGCTTCCGGCTCCACACCCAGCAACACCTTGGCCCCGACCGCGCGGTACAAAAGCCCTGTATCCAGATGCGCAAACCCGAAATATTCGGCCACAGCCTTGGAAATCGTCCCCTTGCCAGAGGCCGCAGGCCCATCAATGGCCACGGTAAACCCTTGCGTCGTGCCCATCATACAGACCGGCTGACCTGCGCACCAAGGCTGCGCATCAAGGGCTCGAAAATCGGAAAAGACGTGGCAATCGGCCCACCATCATCCACACGCACCGGCGTCTGGCTTGCCATGCCCAGGATCAGGAACGACATGGCAATCCGGTGATCCAGATGGCTGGCACAAAGCGCGCCACCAGGCACATTGCCATGGCCCTTGCCGGTGACAACCCACCAGTCAGGACCGTCTTCCACCTCGATCCCATTGGCCCGCAGCCCGGTTGCCATGGCATCGATCCGGTCGCTCTCCTTGACCCGCAACTCCTTGACGCCCCGCATCACCGTCTGGCCTTGTGCATAGCTGGCCACAACCGACAGAACCGGATATTCATCAATCATCGAGGCCGCCCTCTCCGGCGGCACCTCGATCCCCTTCAGATCCGGCGAAAACCTTGCCCGCAAATCCGCGACAGGCTCGCCACCCTCGATCCGCTCGTTCTCATAGGTCAGATCCGCCCCCATCTCGCGCAGCGTGGTAAACAGCCCCGCCCTTGTCGGGTTCAAACCAATACCCGGCACCAGCACATCCGATCCCGGCACGATCAACGCCGCACAGACCGGAAAAGCCGCCGAAGACGGATCGCGCGGCACCTCGATATGCTGTGCCGTCAACTCTGGCTGGCCGGTCAAGGTGATCACCCGGCCTGCGTCACTGTCCTCAACCGTGATCTCGGCCCCAAAGCCCGCCAGCATCCGCTCCGTATGATCGCGTGTCGCCTCGGCCTCGATCACAACGGTCTTACCGGGCGCATTCAACCCCGCCAGCAGCACCGCCGATTTCACCTGCGCCGAAGGCACAGGCACCACGTAGCGCACCGGCACAGGGTCTGCCGCCCCCACCAATGTCATTGGCAGACGGCCCCCCTTGCGGCCCACCGCCTGACAGCCAAACAGCGCCAGCGGGTCCGTGACCCTTGCCATGGGCCGGCCATTCAGACTGGCATCTCCGGTAAAGGTCGCGCTGATCGGTGACGTCGCCATCGACCCCATGATCAACCGCACACCGGTGCCCGAATTGCCGCAATCAATCACGCCGTCAGGCTCGGCAAATCCGCCAACACCCACACCCTGCACCGACCACCGACCGCCGCCATGATCCGTGACCCGCGCACCAAAGGCCCGCATCGCCCGCGCGGTATCCAGCACATCCTGACCTTCCAGCAAACCCTCAATCGTGGTCTCGCCAATGCACATCGCCCCCAGGATCAGTGACCGATGCGAGATAGACTTGTCCCCCGGCACTTCGGCAGTGCCGGTCAAAGGCCCGCAGGCGGTTGAGATCATTGGAATGGGTTCACCGTGGCCCGACATCTTCGCATCCTTATCAGCTTTACAGATGCTTCTACCCCAGCCCCCCTACGCCGTCCATGCCAAGGCATACCGCATGCCCGCTCTTTTTGGCCCAAAATACCTCGGGGACGGTCAGCCTGCTGACCGGGGGCAGAGCCCCGAAACACCGCCCCTGGCAGGTGACCCGCTCAGGTTCTGCGAAACGTCAGATAATGCGGGACCCGGCCCTCGCGCAGGGCCTTTTGTTCATAGCGCGTGGAAATCCAGTCATCCCATGGGCTGCGCCAATCACCCGGCCGCTCCGCCAGCCATTCAAAGCCGAACTTCGGCACTTCTTCGAGGGTCTGGCGCACATAATCCTCGATATCCGTGGCCACCCGGAACATCGCCCCCGGTTTCAGAACACGTGCCAAAGGCACCAGATGTTCCTCGGTCACAAAACGCCTGCGATGATGGCGCGCTTTGGGCCAGGGATCGGGATACAACAAGAACGCCCGCTCAACGCTCGCTTCTGGCAGCACATCGAAAATATCCCGCGCATCACCGGGATGCACCGCGACATTCTCAACCCCAGCCCTGCGGATCTTGCCCAACAGCATCGCCACACCGTTGATATAGGGCTCGCAGCCAATGATCCCCACATCCGGGTTCTGTGCCGCCTGATGCACCATATGCTCGCCGCCGCCAAATCCGACCTCAAGCCAGACCGGTTTGCCGCCAAACAGCCCGGCCAGGTCCAGATCCGCGCGCGTCGGGTTGTCTTCCCAGCTGACCGGACCCGGCGACAGGCCAGCAAGGTCCTCGTCGATATATCCGCGCTGGGATTGCTTGAGTGTTTTGCCCTTCAACCGACCATAAAAGTTGCGGCGGGGACGTTGAGGAAGATCTGATGTGCTCATGATCCAGCCTTTAGCCCGGTGGCGCAAAGGCTGCAATGCTCCTGCGTTAAATCGCGGTTAAGACCCGCCCGCTAGCCTGAACCTGCCCCGACCAAAGGACATCATCATGCCTGCCGCCTATCGTGCCCTCAGAACCGCCCAGCCAGACCCGGTGACACGTCCCGCTCTGCGCGTGCTGATCCTTGATGATGAACGCTTTGACCGGCATCGTCTGGGACGGCTTTGTTCAGGGCTCGATCTGACCTGCACCATCACCAATGCACAATGTTTGCAGGAATTCGGTCCCCTGCTTGACCATACGCCCTTTGACCTCATTCTGATCGACTATGCCTTGCCGGACGGCACCGGGTTGGATGCGCTGCGCATGGCACGGTTCAGCGCCCGCAACCTCAATGCACCCACGCTGATGATCTCGGGGCAGGCGGCAGACCGCGTGGCCACGCAGGCGCAAAATCTGGGCTGTGCCGGCTATCTGGCCAAGGATGATCTGACCCCCGACAGCTTTGCGCAGGCCGTATATCAGGCCCTTGGCCCCAGACAGCATGAGGGGATCAGCATGGCTGAGGACTATGCAACCGATGAGGTCGCGCAGCTGATCTCCCTTTGTGCCACCCGCTGTGCATGGGATGTAAAGCCCATCGTCAGCCGCATGATGCGCCAGATCCGCGACCTGCAGGGGTGTACCCCCGAAACCATGCCCGCCCTGACCCAGGCACTGGAGCAGAATTGCTACAGCCTCTGGTCCTTCCTCATCGAGATGGAGCGGGAGGACGGCCGGTCCTTGATGAAAGAACTGGTGACCACATCACCACAGGGCACAGAAACCCTTACGCCAACCGCCCCAGTCAAAACAATCAGGCCGCCATCCCCCTTCGGACGGCGGCCCAAATCGCATTGACCAGCTGCGGTATGGGCACCAACAGCGGTATGGGCAGGCTTCACGCCCAAGATACCAGCGGTTGCACCCCGATCTGACCAGCGGTCAGAGCATCAGATCTCTGCGTTCAGCTTTTCAGCAAGATCCGTCTTTTCCCAAGAGAAACCGCCGTCGGCCTCTGGTGCGCGGCCAAAGTGGCCGTAAGCCGAGGTGCGCGTATAGATCGGCCGGTTCAGCTGCAGATGTTCGCGAATGCCGCGCGGGGTCAGGCTCATGACCTTGCGGATCGCCAGTTCCACCTCAGCATCATCAACTTGACCGGTGCCGAATGTATCACAATAGATCGACAGGGGTTCGCTGACACCGATGGCATAGCTCAACTGGATGGTGCATTTCTTGGCAATACCCGCCGCAACAACGTTCTTGGCCAGATACCGTGCCGCATAGGCCGCTGAGCGGTCTACCTTGGTCGGGTCCTTGCCAGAAAACGCGCCGCCCCCGTGCGGGGCTGCACCGCCATAGGTGTCGACGATGATCTTGCGCCCGGTCAGGCCCGCATCGCCATCCGGTCCGCCGATGACAAAGACGCCCGTGGGGTTCACATGCCACTTTGTCTGTGCATCGATCCAGCCGTCGGGCAGAACTTCGCGGATATAAGGCTCCACGATGGCACGGATGTCATCGCTGGTCTGATCGACTGATTCGTGCTGTGTGGACAGAACGATTGACGACACGCCCACCGGCTTGCCGCCCTCATAGCGCACGGAAAGCTGGCTTTTGGCGTCCGGACGCAGGGCAGGTTCGGTACCGTCCTTGCGCACTTCGGCCAGCCGGCGCAGGATCGCGTGGGCGTAATGGATCGGCGCCGGCATCAACTGCTCTGTCTCATCGGTGGCATAGCCAAACATGATCCCCTGGTCGCCTGCCCCCTCATCCTTGTTCTCGCTGGCGTTCACGCCCTGGGCGATATGGGCGGACTGCTCATGCAACAGGTTGGTGATCTCGCAGGTGGCGTGATGAAATTTTTCCTGCTCATAGCCGATGTCCTTGATACAGGCGCGCGCGATATCCTCGATGCGCTCCATGTATTCGGCCAGTTTGGCCTGATCGGACAACCCGACCTCACCACCGATCACCACGCGGTTGGTGGTGGCAAAGGTCTCTACCGCAACCCGTGCCTCGGGCTCTTCGGTCAGAAAGGCGTCAAGCACGGCATCGGAAATGCGGTCGCATACCTTGTCAGGGTGGCCCTCAGAGACAGACTCTGAGGTAAACGTATAATTCTGTCGGGACATATCTGCTCCAATAAATAAAACCCGCCACGTCAGGAAGCCGTTGTGGCAGCGATCGGTCAGGCATACCTACCCGCCTTGTTAGGGTCAATTGCTAAACCCTTCTTGAACGAAATGTCATCAATGCCAGCCCCAGCAGCAAAACAGCCCCCAGCGGCAGGTCGCCGGTGCGGCTGTACCATGTGGGCGGAAGCGGCAGCGGCAGGGCCGCATCGACAAATCCCGCCTCATTCAGCGGCAATGCCGCCAATATCCGTCCGCGCGGATCAATCATCGCCGATATGCCGGTATTCGCCGTGCGTGCCAGCGGCAATCCTTGCTCGATCGCGCGCATCCGGGCCTGTGCCAGATGCTGGCGCGGGCCAGCCCCCTTGCCAAACCAGGCGTCATTGGTGATCTGAATCAGAAAATCGGGACGTGCGGGGGCGGCGTTCACATCATGGGCAAAAACCGCCTCGTAGCAGATCAGCGGCAGCGCTTTGCCAAGTGCGCCAAAATCCAGCAATGCGGCCCCCGGTCCCGCCGAATAGCCATTGCCCGCCTGCGCGGCCAGACCATAGATGCCAAAATTGGCCAGAAGATCCCCCAGCGGCATATATTCACCAAAGGGGACAAGGTGGTGTTTGTCATAGGTTTGCCTGACACCACCATCTGGCCCCAGCACCACCATGGAATTGTAAAACCGCAGATCATCGCGCCGCTGCACCCCCAACGCGACAGGCAGCCCCCCGCTGGCCTGGGCGATTTCGACCAATGCAGGGGCGGCCAGATCAACGGGCCAAGGAATGGCTGTCTCCGACCACAGGATCAGATCGGGCACCTGCGCGCCCAAGGCAGGCGGTGCCGCCGTGAACCGCAATTGCCGGTCATAGAACACCGGTATCTTGGTGGGATCCCATTTGTCGCGCTGTGCCGCATTGGGCTGGATCAGCCGCAGATGATGCGGCGTCAGTGGCGCAGGGTCCAGATTGACCGGCCAGACCAGAACCCCCATCGCCGCCAGAATTACCGCGTCACGCATCAGCCTGCGCAAGAGCGGCGGTGCGGGCGCAAAGGCCGTAGCCGCCAAGGCAGCCACCGCAAAAAGGGCCGCGTTCAGCAGATAGGGTCCGCCCCACGCCAACGCCTGTCCCGCCATCACCCCCACCAGGGCCTGCGCAGGCATCGCCCAGGGAAATCCCGTAAATATATAGGCCCGGATCAGCTCGGCCGCAGTCCATGTCAGGACCAATGGCCAAAGGCTGCTGCGTGACAGATGCCGCGCGGCCCAAAAGGCCAGCCCCCAAAACAGCGCCAGCCCCGCCGCCAGAAAGACCAGCGCAAAAGGTGCCATCCACCCATGCCGCGCCACATCCACCATGAAAGGCGAGACAATCCAGTGCAATGCATGCATGAAATAGCCAAGGCCAAAGGCCCAGCCGATGACCGCCGCCTGACGCGGCCTTTGGGATTTGCCAAACAGCCAGATCGCAATGATCAGACCGCCAAGCATCAGCAGCGGCAGATCACAGGGGGCTTGCCCAAAGGCGGCCAAAGCCCCGGCCAAAGCGCCAAGACCCACGGGCCTAAGCCCGCTTTGCAAATTCATCCATTGGCTCCGGTGGTGCGCACACGCAACCGTTTGATCCGGCGCGGATCGGCATCAATCACTTCGAATTCAGGGCCATCAGGGTGCAAAACGACCTCTCCGCGCGCAGGCACACGGCCCGACAGCATGAAGACCAGACCGCCAAGCGTATCGATCTCCTCTTCGTCGACGTCGTCGTGGTCGGTCAGAGAATGCCCGATCTCGGCCTCGAAATCCGCCAGCGGCGTCTTGGCCAGCGCGAGGTAAGTGCCGGGTTTTTCCACCGTCCAGTAATTGCCTTCATCGACGTCATGTTCGTCTTCGATCTCACCGATGACCTGTTCGATCAGATCCTCGATGGTGACCAACCCGTCCACACCGCCGTATTCGTCAATGACCAGCGCCATGTGCCGCCGCTCTGCCTGCATCTTGGTCAGGAGAACACCGATGCTCATGCTGGGGGGCACAAACAGCAAAGGCCGCAGCAAGGCCTTCAGGTCAAAGACCGCCTGCCCGCCGTTGAACCCGTATTGCAAGGCCAGGTCCTTGAGGTGGGCCATGCCCACCGGCGTGTCCAAAGTGCCGTCATAGACCGGCAAACGGGTCAACCCGCTTTCCTTGAAGACCGCCACCAGTTCGTCCAGACTTGATGTGATCGACACGGCGACGATTTCCGCCTTGGGGATCGCCACATCATCGACCCGCATCGAGCGCAGGTTCATCATGCCCCGCGCCGTCACCCGGTCCACGGCGGGAGGTGTCAACTCGTCTTGAGGTTCGGTATCCGAGGGGCTCAGGGCCCCTATTACGCGAGAAAAGAAACCACCCGACTTAGTGGTGGTCTCCTCTTGCGGCTCAATTTCTTCATCTATAAGCGCGCGTTGCGCCGCGTCAGATGATCCGTCTGTGTCGCCCATTAGGTCCTGTCTTGTGAATGAACGGCGATCCCGCCTATGTTTCCCTATATGGGTCATCCAGACCCAGTTTGCCAAGTATTTTGACCTCCAATCCTTCCATCAAAGCGGCATCTGGCTCATTTTCATGGTCATATCCCAACAGATGCAGCGTTCCATGGACGATCAGATGGGTCACATGGTCTGAAATCGGCTTTTGTGCAAGAGCGGCCTCAGCTGCGCAAGTGTCATAGCTGATCGCGATGTCACCCAGTTCCAGCACACCGTCAGGCCCGGATATGGGTGCCACGGGCGGCCCTCCGGGGGATGCGGCCCCCCGTTCCTCGCTGGGCCAGCTGAGCACATTTGTCGCGGCAGGCTTGTCCCGGAACTCAGCATTCAGCACCGAGATCCTTGCATCGTCGCAGCCCAGAAGGCTGATCTCAGCAATTTCCGCCTCCAGGCCCAGAGCCTCAAGGGTGGTCATGACAGCCCGCAGGGTCAGCGCCTCGAAATCGAGGGCATCCCAGCGGGGGTCTTCAACAGTGATGTCCAAATATTGCATGGTCGCTACTTCGGGGGCTCTGCCCCCGGACCCCCGAGGCATTCAAAGCCAAAAAGAGAATGGATCAGCTTTGGCCGCTGTCTGCTTCGTAAGCTTCGATGATCGCGGCCACCAGGGGGTGGCGGACCACATCCTTGGAGGTGAAATAGTTGAAGCTGATCCTGGGGATGGTTTTGAGCAGGCGTTCGGCGTCGGCCAGGCCCGATGCGACCCCGCGCGGCAGGTCGATCTGGGTGCGGTCGCCCGTGATGACCATACGCGAGCCTTCGCCCAGACGGGTCAGGAACATTTTCATCTGCATCGAGGTGGCGTTTTGCGCCTCGTCCAGCACCACGAAGGCATTTGCCAATGTGCGCCCGCGCATGAAGGCCAAGGGTGCGATTTCGATCCGTTTTTCCTCGATCAGCTTGGCCAGTTGTTTGCCGGGCAGAAAATCATTCAGCGCGTCATAGAGCGGCTGCATATAGGGATCGACCTTGTCTTTCATGTCGCCGGGCAGATAGCCGAGTTTCTCACCTGCCTCTACGGCCGGGCGGCTGAGGATGATCCGGTCCACATGACCGCCGATGAACATGCTGACGCCCACGGCGACGGCCAGATATGTCTTGCCTGTTCCCGCAGGCCCGATCCCGAAGGCCAGTTCGTTGTCAAAGAGTGCTTTGACATAGGCTTTTTGCGCCTCTGTTCGCGGCTCTACGCGTTTTTTTCGGGTCTGGATTTCGATGGTTTCACCAATCGGCATTTCCATCTGGTCGCCCGAGCGCACCCCGGTACCTGCCTCTGATCCGCCCATGCGCAACAGGCTGTCCACTTCGGCCAGCGTCACCGCGCGCCCGCCTTCGAGGCGTCCATAAAGCGTGTCGAGCACTTGTGCCGCCTGAAGACTGGCATCCGGGTCGCCCAGAATGCTGATGTGGTTGCCGCGGCGCACGATCTGCACCTCAAGCGATTTTTCGATCGCCGCGAGATGGGCATCATAGGCACCGCACAGATCAACCAGCAGGCGATTGTCGGGAAATTCAAGCACAACGGGGTCAGCCACCGGTGGCACGGCTGTCATCAGATCGCTTGGGGGCAAGGGAGGCTCCTTGGGTTTGAAATTATATGACAAAGATAGGAGGGTGTGTCGGCTTTCACACCCCTAGAATGCAGAACGGGCCGAAGTGTCAAACACCTCGGCCCGTTTATGCCAAAATAATCAGCCAAAATCAGTTTGGATCCGGGATGGAGGAGCCGCCTTTGAAATCGCCGACGGTATGGGTGGGCGGTGCCACGCCGGAACACACCGGCTTGCCGAACTTATCAAGCCGGGCTGACAGGTAGCCTTCGACGCCATCGTCGATGATCCAGTGGTCACAGCCGTTTGGATCCACCCAGATGCCCGCCTGAAGCTGGCTGAGGTGTTTCTTGTCAATGCCGCGGTCCACCGTCTTGTCCGAAGGATAACCGCCGCCCTCGTAGTCGGCACAGGCGGACAGGCCAAAGGCGCAGGCCGTCACGAGAAGGATTTTAGTTTTGATCACGAGACGTCCCCTTAGCGAATGCAGATGATTTCGACGCGGCGGTTCTTGGCCATGCCGGCAGCGGTGTTATTGGCAGCCGCAGGCATCCGTTCGCCGTAGCCGCGAACATCCGCAACCCTTGCGCCATTGGACGCAGCAATCGCGGCGACCGCATTGGCGCGGTTGTAGCTCAGGCGCATGTTGTATTCATCGGAGGCGCGGCTGTCGGTGTGGCCCGTGATGATGTAGGATACGGCACCTGTCGTGCGGAAAAACTCGGCCAGACGGGCCTTGCCTGCGCGGTGGATGCGGTAGCTGTCAGTGGCAAAGAACTGGTCAGAGTTCATCACGCCGCAGACATTGCCGCGGCGGCAGACCGGGATGCCCTGACGCGTGGTATGCGGTGTCATATAGCCTTCGGCACCGTCATCCATGACCCAATGCTCGCAGCCATCGGGGTCGACCCAGATGGTTGGCGTGTAAACGCCTTTGTCACGGCCCTGCTGAGACCGCGTTTGCGCATCTGCAAAAGATGCCGGCAGCGCAAGCGCCGCGACCAGTGACAGGCTTGCCACCGCGCGGATCGCTTTGGAGATTTTGTTCACCACAGCATTTTCCTTTTCTCATTCCCCCAAACAAGGCCGCCCCGAACCTGTTCGCGGAGCACCTTCTTGATGATGTACGTTAGGTAAAATTTTTAGAACTGTGAAGCACTGTTATCTACATTTAGTGTTTAATTTGGCCTTGAGCACATGGAAATGTGGCGGAAATGCGGCAAAAATACGGCACAGACGTCGTAATGCCGCCTTGGCAGGCAGGACATCCAGCAGTTGAATGCCCGACTAGCGGTGACGTGCTGTCAGCGAGTTGGTCAGGGCCTCGACGATTCTCACCTGAACGATATCGCCCACCTCGGCCTGCGCCTGATCAATATGGACCGCATGCAGGTATTCCGACTTGCCCAGCATCTGGCCCGGCTCGCGGCCCTTGCGTTCAACCAGAACCGATACGTCGCGCCCCACCATGGATCCCTGGATCTCGCGCTGGTGCGTCGTGATCAATGCTTGCAGGCGCTGCAGACGGTCATCGGCCACCGCAGGATCGACCAGCGCGCGTTCGGCGGCGGGTGTGCCGGGACGGGTCGAATATTTGAATGAATAGGCATAGCCGTATTTGACCTCGCGGACCAAATCCATCGTCGCGTCAAAATCGGCATCGCTTTCTTCTGGGAAGCCTACGATGAAATCGCCCGACAGCACGATATCGGGGCGCGCCGCGCGAATGCGCTCGATCACGCGCAGATAGCTTTCGGCGGTGTGATTGCGGTTCATCCGCTTGAGGATATGGTCAGACCCCGATTGCACCGGCAGATGCAGATAGGGCATCAGTTCGGGCACCTCGGCATGGGCGGCAATCAGCGCATCATCCATGTCGTTGGGATGGCTGGTGGTATAGCGGATCCGCTCAAGCCCGTCGACCTTGGCCAATTCCCGGATCAGCCCGGCAAGGGTCATATCCCCCTTGGGGCCCGCCCCGTGATAGGCGTTCACATTCTGGCCCAGCAGCGTCACCTCGCGCACGCCGCGTTCCACCAGATCGCGCGCCTCTTCCAGCACGCGTGCCGCCGGGCGGCTGACTTCGGCACCGCGGGTATAGGGGACAACGCAAAAGGCGCAGAATTTATCACAGCCTTCTTGAACGGTCAGGAAAGCCGCGGGGGCGCGACGCGCCTTGGGCCGCGCCTTGAGGTGCTCGAACTTGTCTTCTTGCGGGAAATCAGTGTCCAACGCGGTCTCGCCGCGCCGGATCTTGGCTTCCATTTCAGGCAGGCGATGATAGCTTTGCGGGCCGACAACCAGATCGACCGCGGGCTGGCGGCGCATGATCTCTTCGCCCTCGGCCTGCGCCACACAACCTGCAACAGCGATTTTCAGATCGGGATTGAGGGCCTTGAGCGGTTTCAGGCGGCCCAGTTCGGAATAGACCTTTTCGGCGGCCTTTTCACGGATATGACAGGTGTTCAGCAAGATCATGTCCGCGTCACCCGCGTCTTGCGTTTCCACATAGCCCTGCCCGCCCAGCGCCTCGGCCATGCGTTCGCTGTCATAGACGTTCATCTGACAGCCATAGGTCTTGATAAAGAGCTTCTTGGGCGCAGTCATGGCACTATTCCGGGTCTACTGGGGTCTGATTGGCGTCTAGCAGGGTGCCCCAACGCTTGCAATGCACAGCGATTTAACCGATTCTACGCCTAATAAAAACCCAAGCGAGGGCGCATGCAGTATTCCAACCTGAAAACGATGATCGCGGCAGAACAAGCTGCCCTGGCAAAAGGGCCGATCGCCGTCGTGATGGTTGAGGATGACATAGAGGTCGACACCACCCTGCGCCATCACCAGCAGATGGGGTTTCCCGTCGTGATCGCGCTGATGCCTGCGGTATTCGAACTGCCACGCGATCTGGCCGACAGCGTGATCCGGGTGGATTATGACATGTCCCCCGAAACCGCGATGGAGACGGCAATCAATACGCTGATTGATCCGCTGGCGGGGCGTTGGGTCTATTATTGCTACAATGCGGAGTTTTTCTTTTTCCCGTTCAGCGAAACCCGAAATGTGATCGAGATGCTGGCCTTTCACACCGAGGAACGGCGGGATTCGATGCTGGCCTATGTCATCGACCTTTATGCCGATGATCTGGCGAAACACCCAACGGCGGTATCGTTGGACCATGCCTATATGGACCGGTCAGGTTATTACGCCCTGGCGCGGCAAGATGCCCAGAACAACTATCACCCCAAGGAACGCCAGCTCGACTTTTATGGCGGGCTGCGATGGCGCTACGAAGAACATGTGCCCTTCAAACGTCGCAAGATTGATCGCATCCCATTGTTTCGTGCCAAGAAGGGGCTGCGCATCCGGTGGGATCACACCTTTAACGACGAAGAATACAATACCTACGCCTGTCCCTGGCACCACAATATCACGGCGGCGGTCTGTTCGTTTCGCACGGCAAAGGCGCTCAGGATCAATCCAGGCAGCAGGTCAGAAATCAAAAGCTTCACTTGGCATAATTCAATGCCCTTCGAATGGCATTCCCGCCAGTTGCTGGACCTGGGCCTGATGGAACCGGGGCAGTGGTTCTAGGGCCGCCAGACTACTATGTCTCCGCATCAAGTTTTGTTTTCAGCTCTTTTTCGGTATCTTCGACCATCTTTTCGCACTTTTTGTAAACTTTTGGGATCAACTGGACCAACGCCTTTATGGTCCGCGATTCCTTGTGCGCCTCGATCTCTTTTTTCATTTTTGACTGCGCGGTCTTGCAATCTTTCACAAGCCCTTCAATCGCTTTGAGCTCTGCTTCCATTTTAGCAAAGCTCGCTTCAGCCACATCCTTTTTATCAATCTCCAGTGCCTTGGTGACCCCTTTGCTCAACTTTTCGATTGCCTTCGGCTTATCTTTCAACAGCTTGTTTGTCTTCTTGCGTTGGTCATCCGTCAAAGACTCAGGCAAATCCCTGGGCGTGATCGCTTCCACAGCTTGACGCACGATGGCTTCGATTGTGCGCTGATAGTTCAGGCCGTACATCACCACATGAGAAGGAAGTTTGCCGTAAATTTCGACACATGTATTCAATTGAACAAAATGCTTCTTGGCTAATTCAATCGCTTCGTCCAGCATTGCACCACTTGCTGCACTGGACATGCCACCAGCAACCTTACCGGCCAGCTTCCCTGCCTTACCTCCCAATTTATCCGCTTCTTTTTTGGCCCCTTTTGCGACCTCTTTAGTCGCTTTTTTTGCCTCTTTGATGGTTTTATCCATCCCATCACTCAAAAGCTTTGCGTCTTTGTGAAATTGGCCAAATTCATCAAGTTTTGCGTGATAGGCCTTCAGCGCGATCTCCCATGTTTTCAGGGGTTTGATCACGTTTGGATCCTTGAGCAATACTGCGGATTTCTTGCTGGTCACCCCCGAAAGCCGCGCTTTCTGGATCGCTTCTTTTAGCGCATCCTCCGCGTCCCAGGTGGTCTGCAATTTGGCCTCCAACTCTACTTTCAGTCGACGGGCTTTTTCTGGCTTGACCTCTTTCATCCGCTTCGCGGTGTCGGTAACTTGTTTCTTCAAATCCAGGACTAATTTAGACATAATAATACTCCAATGGGAGGGGTCGAAATAAGACCCACGCACTAAATCTAAATGTAAGAACGGCCTCGCAGCAAGATAAATCAGCCGCCAACAGGCGCTGTAATCAACGCCAGATCACCGGAAACCAATCTTCGCGCAATTTTTGCCCGGCAACCATGTCATGCCCCGGAAACGGCGGCGAGGTCGGGCCGGGACGTTCGACATAACGTGCATCATCGCCGACCAGACGCAGCGAAAAGGCGCGCCGCCGGGCATTGGATTGATTGCCGCGCGCGCCGTGCAGGATGCCATAGTTGAATGCCACCGCATCCCCCGGTTCCATCTGCCATTCGCGTATGTCCATGCCTTCGGCGTCAGGATCGGGCACCGGCATGTAGGGGGCGGGATCAAAAAAGGCATCACCCTTGACCCAACGCGTCGGCAGCACCGGCTTTTCCCATAGATGCGATCCCGCGACACAGCGCAAAGTGGCATCCGTCACCCGGTCCAGCGGCGACCAGAAGCTGACGGTCTGCTGCCCTTCGACGAAATAATAAGGACCATCCTGATGCCAGGGCGTCGCCATAGAGGTGCCCGGCTCCTTGACCAGCACATGATCATGGAACAACTGCGCCGTCTTGCTTTGCATCAGGGCTGCACCGACCTGCGCCGCAGCGGATGCCTTTATGACCGCTTCAAATTCGGGAATGCGCTGCCAGTTGCAGTAATCGTCGAAAAACCGCCCAGTCTCTCCGGGTTTGTCATTGTTGGAGGCATAGGGGCCGGGCTCTGCCATGTTGCGGGCGACGCCGGCACGCAGTGTATCCACATGATCGGCAAACAGGCCTTTGACCAGCACCACGCCGTCGCGCTGATAGGCTTCCACATGGTCTTGGGTAATCAGGGGGTTCAGCATGGGCCCGGCACGGGCTTAACCCGCCGCAGCCTTGCGGCGCAGCCGGATCACCACATCAACCGATGCAATCTCTGCACCTTCAGGCGCATCGGGCAATTGCGCAATCACCAACTGCTCTGATGGCGCGTCGGTCAGCTTGCTGTCGTCTTCCCAAAAGAAATGCGGATGGTCATGGGTATTGGTGTCAAAATAGCTTTTGGAACCGTCCACCAGCACCTCTTGCATCAGCCCCGCATCACAAAAGGCACGCAACGTGTTGTACACCGTGGCCAGCGATACCGCTTCGCCCTGCCCCTTGGCCGCCTCAAACAGGCTTTCGGCCGTGACGTGACGATGTTGACCATCCCCCACCAGCAGGCTTGCCAACGTCACCCTCTGTCTGGTCGGACGGACACCCGCCTCTTCCAGCCAGCGTGTGCCGTTTTCCTGAAGTGTCTGTGTCATGGAACGCTCCGTTTCTCTGTTGCCCTTAATATAGGGGGTGTTGAGAATGATTTTCAATTATAAATCGCCGCAGTGGCATTCTAGTGCATCTTTGCTACATACTGTCGCAAGAAGCCCGCATCGCCCGCGATGCCGCCCTTGCAGGCCACGGGGCCCGGATGATAGACCGTCCAAAACCAATCATGCCGAGCAGGAGTGCCCGATCAATGGCCGATTTCCCCACAAGCTTTGACAAAGATGATCTGCTGAAATGCGCACGCGGCGAATTATTTGGCCCCGGCAACGCCCAATTGCCTGCCCCACCAATGCTGATGATGGACCGGATCACCGATGTCTCTGCCGATGGCGGCGCACATGGCAAAGGGCATATCACCGCAGAATTCGACATCACCCCCGACCTTTGGTTCTTTGACTGCCACTTTCCCGGCAACCCCATCATGCCCGGTTGCCTGGGCCTTGACGGGCTGTGGCAGCTGACCGGTTTCAACCTTGGCTGGCGCGGCTGGCAGGGGCGTGGCTATGCGCTGGGTGTGGGCGAGGTGAAACTGACCGGCATGGTACGCCCTGACCGCAAGATGCTGACCTACAAGATCGATTTCACCAAGGCGATCCAGACCCGCCGCCTGACCATGGGCGTCGCCGATGGCATCGTCGAGGCCGACGGCGAAGTGATCTATATGGTCAAGGACATGAAAGTAGCCCTCAGCGAAAGCTGACGCTGCGGGGCCGTCAAAAACACTCTTTCGGTGCTGCGGTCATGAAGCATTCATGCCGCATCATTCCAGTGTATTGAAATAGAACAACTATTTCTGCCCCCCTGCGCCTTGGCTGGCGCAAAATCCATCTCACTGGCGATGCGCAATGCAGGGGTCCTGACCCTAACCGCTTGCGCCCTGCCGCCCTCCCGTCATAAACCGGAAGGGCCAAACATTAGGGAGTGCTGCGCATGCGCCGCGTCGTCGTCACAGGACTGGGTATCATCTCGTCCATCGGAAACAACGCCGAAGAGGTCACCGCCTCGTTGAAGGCAGGGACCTCGGGGATCGAGACCAGCACAGAGATGGCCGAGCACGGCTTTCGCTCTCAGGTCGCAGGCACGCTCAAGATCGACGTGGCCGACCATATCGACAAACGGACCCTGCGGTTCATGGGACCAGGTGCCGCCTATGCCTATCTGGCCATGGAGCAGGCGATCGCGGATGCCGGTCTGGGCGAAGACACCATCAGCAACCCGCGCACCGGCCTGATCGCAGGCTCCGGCGGCCCCTCCACATCTGCAATGAAAATCGCCCATGATGTGGTGGACAAGACCGGCGCGACCAAACGGATCGGCCCCTTTGCCGTGCCCAAATGCATGTCCTCCACGATCAGCGCGAACCTGGCGACCGCGTTCAAGATCAAGGGGATCAACTATTCCATCACCTCCGCCTGCTCCACCTCGCTGCATTGCATCGGCTCTGCGGCAGAACAGATCATGCTGGGCAAACAGGACGTGATGTTCGCCGGCGGCGGCGAAGAACTGGACTGGACCCTGTCGTGCCTCTTCGACGCCATGGGCGCGATGAGCAGCAAATATAACGACACGCCCCAGCAGGCCTCCCGCGCCTTTGACGCCAACCGCGACGGTTTCGTCATCACCGGCGGCGGCGGCATTGTGGTGCTGGAAGAGCTGGAGCACGCCCTGGCGCGCGGCGCGGATATCTACGCCGAAGTCACCGGTTTTGCCGCCACCTCTGACGGCCACGACATGGTCGCCCCCTCGGGCGAAGGCGGCACACGCGCCATGCAACTGGCCCTGGCCACCCTGCCAGAGGGGCGCAAAGTCAGCTATATCAACGCCCATGGCACCTCCACCCCCGTCGGGGATGTGGGCGAAATCGAAGCGGTCCGCCGCGTCTTTGGCCAAGGCAGCACCCCACCTGTCAGCTCAACCAAAAGCATGACCGGCCACGGTCAGGGGGCCGCAGGCGCGATGGAGGCGATCTTCTGCCTGCTCATGCTCAAGGATGATTTCATCACCCCCTCGATCAATGTCGAAACGTTGGATCCTGCGCTGGACCCGTCCGAAATCGCATTGATCCGCGTCGACAATGCCGGGCTGGACAGCGTGATGACCAATTCTTTCGGGTTCGGCGGCACGAACGGATCAATGATCCTGTCGAAATATCAAGGTTAAGGACCGATCATGTCTGAGATGCTCAAAGGAAAACGCGGCCTGATCATGGGTGTCGCCAATGAACGCTCCATCGCCTGGGGCATCGCCAAGTCCCTGGCCGAAGCAGGCGCGGAACTTGCCTTTACCTACCAGGGCGACGCCTTCGGCAGCCGCCTCAAACCGCTGGCCGAAAGCGTCGGATCGGATTTCATGGTCGATGTCGACGTGACCGATGACGCCTCGCTCGATACGGCCTTCGACGCGCTGGCCAGCCGCTGGCCCACGATCGACTTTGTCGTGCACGCCATCGCATTCTCCGACAAGGCTGAACTCACGGGCCGCTTCCTGAACACCTCCCGCGCCAATTTCAAACACTCCATGGACATCTCTGCCTACAGCTTTATCGAGGTGGCACGCCGCGCCCATCCCCTGATGGTCGAAAACGGCGGCACCCTGCTGACCCTGACCTACCAGGGCTCCAACCGCGTGGTCCCAAATTACAACGTCATGGGCGTGGCCAAGGCCGCCCTTGAATCGGCCACCCGCTATCTGGCCAATGATCTGGGCCCCGAAGGCATCCGCGTCAACGCCATCTCACCGGGGCCGATGAAAACCCTCGCCGGTGCCGCCATCGGCGGGGCCCGCAAGACCTACAAACATACCGACCAGAACGCCCCCCTGCGCGCCAATGCCACCCTGGAGGCGGTCGGCGGCACAGCCGTCTATCTGGTTTCCGATGCAGGCGCCTGCACCACCGGCGAAATCATCCGCGTCGACGGCGGCTTTCACGTGCTGGGCATGCCCCAGGCCGAAAACCTCTGAGCACCCAGGCGGCACCACGCCGCCTGCTTGCCCCTTCTACCACAAAACGCCAAAAATCACCCCGATGGCCCCTCTTTTTGGCCAAAAATACCTCTGCACAACAGCAGCCCGATACCGCACCATCCCTTAGATGAACGCCACCAACCCGCCCCTATCGCAAAGGTGGCGTTTGCCACAGCCAGACCTTCATGCCCCCATGCGCCACCGCCGGTCCCTGTGGTTGCCACGGCAATCCGGTGGATTTGGCTAGCGCAGGCTCGGAGGTGATCATCCCCACCCGCCATCCTTTGAAATGCGTCAGCATCGTCTGGCCAAATGTGCCATAAAGCGCATAAAGCAGCTTCTTGTTGCCGATCCGCCCGCCATAGGGCGGGTTCACAATCACCAAACCGGGCGGGCCATCGGGGGGCCGCACCTCGCCTGCGCCATGGCAGGCAAATTCCGTCCAGCCGGAAACCCCGGCCCTTTGCGCATTGGCCACAGCGTTGCGGATGGCACCAGAATCCCTGTCAGAGCCATGGAACTTCGCCACCGGGCTCGCCCCGTTGCCCTCGCGGCGCAAGGCGTCAAAGGCTGATGGCTCATAGCTTGCCAGATCCTGAAAGGCAAAGCTGCGGCTGCGCCCAGGCTGCAGGCCCGCTGCGATCTCGGCAGCCTCGATCAAGAAGGTACCAGAGCCGCACATCGGGTCCAGTACCGGCTCCACCCCGTCAAATCCGCATTGGCGCAGGAACATTGCGGCCATGTTCTCGCGCATCGGTGCCTTGCCCACGGCTTCCTTATGGCCGCGCCGGTGCAGCGCTTCGCCACTGGTATCCAGACTGATCGTGACCTCATTGTCATGGATCCGCACCTTCACCACCAGCCCGGCTTCGTCGGACAGGGTGATGCCGTGGCTCTCGGTCAGGGCCGTCTCGATCCGCTGGCTTGCGGCCTTGGCGTGATAGATCTTGGAGGCCTTGCAGGTCACCTGTACCTTGACCGGGATATCGCGGCGCAGCACATCCCCCCAGGCAAATTTGCGCGCCCGCTTGTCCAGCTGCGCCAGGTGGAACGCCATGAAAGAGCCGATCCGCGCCAGCACTCGAACCGCGCCGCGCAGCTCCAGGTTGGCGCGCCAGACGTCTGTCCAGCCGCCCATGATAGTCACACCGCCGGGCACCACATTGGGGTCCGCAAACCCCAGGTCCCGGACCTCCTGACACAACGCAGGCTCAAGCCCCGGTGCACAGACCAGGAAAATTTCAAAGGGATCATTGGTATTCATCCGCCCTGCATAGATCGAACCAACCGCGCTGACGAGGGCCAAGCAGCGCAACCTCACGAAAAAGGGCCGCATGACATCCGTCATGCGGCCCTTGCCAATGGCGCGGGCCGGCGCTGCCCGCGCATCAGCCCTTCAAACAAGTGCGTTACGCGATGGACACCAGTTCGATGTCGAATTGCAGGTCCTTGCCCGCCAACGGGTGGTTTGCATCCAGCGTCACCGTGGCCTCGTCGACCTCTACTACCATGACCGGCATCGCCTGACCGTCGGGGGTCTGCATCTGCAACTGGGTCCCGACCTCCAATGGAATCTCTGCGGGAATGCCCTCGCGGGGCACGGCCTGACGCATGTCCGGGTTCAGCGGGCCATAGGCATCTTCACAGGCAATCTTGACGACTTTCTTGTCGCCCACGTTCATGCCCGGCAAAGCGCCATCAAGGCCCGGAATGATATGGCCGGAACCCACTTCAAATTCCAGCGGCTCGCGCCCCTCGGAGCTGTCAAAGGTGGTCCCATCCAGCAATGTGCCGGTGTAATGAATGGCAACAGTATCGCCTGACTTAACTTCAGTCATCGTCGTCTCCTGAATGAATTGGGGGAAAGGGGAGGAGGCCGCGTATCTGCGCAGGTGCTCCAAGATGGGTCCCAAAATGGCAAAGCCGCAGGCGGATGTAAACCCCGGCCCCCCTGGTGCAATTTCTGGCCTTTTACATGGCGCGATCCCGTGACAGTCTGCCCCCAACCAAAGGAAGCAGATCATGCCCATCACCACTTGCGTATTTGACGCCTATGGCACCCTTTTTGACGTCGGTGCCGCCGCCCGGCAGGCTGCCTCGGAACCTGATTTTGTAGCGATCAAGAACGACTGGATGATCCTGGCCGACCATTGGCGAACCAAACAATTGCAATATTCCTGGCTGCGCGCCGTCACGGGGGCGCATACCGACTTCTGGGAAGTGACGCAAAACGGTCTTGATTGGGCGCTGGAAAAAACCGGTCATGCAGGCGATCCGGCCCTGCGCGCCCGCTTGCTCGCGCTGTATTGGGAACTGCAGGCCTATCCAGAGGTGCCACAGATGCTGGCCGCGCTGAAAGCGGCTGGGCTGAACACCGCGATCCTGTCCAACGGCGCGCCGCAGATGCTGGACGCGGCGGTCACATCCGCCGGCATCGGCGCGGTGCTGGATGTCTCTCTTTCGGTCGAGAGCGTGGGCATCTTCAAGCCTGATGCACGGGTCTATGATCTGGTGGGTGCGCATTTCGGTTGCGCCAAACACGAGGTCCTGTTTGTCTCTTCCAACGGCTGGGACGCCGCCGCGGCGACGGGCTATGGCTTTGCAACCGCCTGGGTCAACCGCGCGGGCGAACCGATGGACCGCCTGCCCTGGACCCCGGCACATCACCTCACGGATCTTACTGGGATTCCCGAACTGGCAGGACTTTAATGGCACATTTCACCACATCCGACGGCCTGAACATCTATTACGAGGACAGCGGCGAGGGCCTGCCGATCCTGTGCCTGCCGGGGCTGACCCGCACCACGGCAGATTTTGACGATGTCACCCCGCATCTGGCTGGCAACCGCCTGATCAAGATGGATTACCGCGGTCGCGGCCAGTCCGACTTTGACCCCAATTGGCAAAATTATTCCCTGCCAGTAGAAAGCCGCGACGTGTTGGAACTGCTGGCCCATCTGGGCCTGAACAAGACCGCCATCCTGGGCACCTCCCGGGGCGGGATGATCGGCATGGGACTGGCCGCCATGGCCAAGGATCACCTGCTGGGCGTGGCCCTGAATGACGTAGGCCCCGAACTTGACCCAAAGGGCCTTGATTTCATCATGGTCTACCTGGGCCGCAACCCCACTGCCAAAACCCATGCAGAGGCCGCAGCCGCCCTGCAATTCGTGTTCAAGGATTTTGCCGGTGTGCCGCTGGAACGCTGGCAGCGCGAGGCAGAAAAGAACTTCATCCAGACCCAAGCGGGTTTGCAGATCACCTATGATCCCAAATTGCGCGACGCGATTGAACTGACCCGTGACCAGCCCCTGCCGGACCTATGGCCGTTCTTTGACGCCATGGCAGGTCTGCCGCTGGCTTGTATCAGGGGGGCCAACTCTGGCCTGCTGACGGCCGACACCTTGACCAAGATGCAAGACCGCCGCCCCGACATGGTGACCGCCGTGGTGCCCGACCGTGGCCATGTCCCCTTTCTGGATGAGACAGAATCCGTGGCGGCGCTGCACGCATGGGTGAGGCTGATGGCATGAACATCGACATGATCCGCGCCGCCCAGCAACGCCTCAGCGGCCATGTGCGCCAGACGCCCCTGCTGAACGCACCCTTTCTGGATGACATCGCGGGCCGGCGTGTCTGGGTCAAGGCGGAATGCCTGCAACATACCGGCAGCTTCAAGTTTCGCGGGGCCTGGTCCGCGCTTTCGGCGCTGGAGCCTGCCGTGCGGTCAAAGGGCGTCATCGCCTATTCCAGCGGCAACCACGCCCAAGGCGTGGCGCTGGCGGCCAGAATGCATGGTGTGCCCGCCGTGATCATCATGCCCGCCGACAGCCCCGCCCTCAAGATCGCAAATACCCGCGCCTACGGGGCCGAGGTGGTGCTCTATGACCGCGCCACAGAAAGCCGCGAGGACATCGGCGCGCGGCTCAGCACCGATCGCGGCCTGACCTTGATCAAACCCTATGATGAACCCGAAGTGATCGCAGGCCAAGGGACCTGCGGCCTTGAGATTGCCAGCCAGGCTGCCGAACAGGGCATCACCAAGGCCGATGTGATCGTCTGTTGCGGCGGCGGTGGACTGACCTCTGGCATCGCAATGGCACTGGAGGCCGATGCCCCCGGCCTGCGCGTCCGCACCGCCGAACCCGAAGGGTTTGACGATGTGGCACGGTCGCTGCGCTCTGGCGTGATTGAACGCAATGCCCGGACCTCGGGTAACATCTGCGATGCCATCATCACACCGCAGCCGGGCGATCTGACCTTTCCGATCATGCAGCGGCTTGCCGGTCCCGGACTGGTCGTCAGCGAAACAGAGGCCCTGCAGGCCATGGCCCATGCCTTTAGCCGACTAAAGGTCGTGGCAGAACCCGGCGGTGCCGTGGCCCTGGCCGCAGCCCTGTTCCGCCAAGACCAGATTGAGGGTGCGGATGTGATTGTCACCATCTCGGGTGGGAATGTGGATGCCGCCATGTTTAGCCGCGCTTTGGCCACGCTGGCATGACCCGGTGCGGCAGAAAATTTCAACGTCAGGGCCTGATCATGGCCGATCATGGCAACGTTCCAACTCAAGTGGGGGATGAAAGATGAAAATATTCGATACCGGCGAGGTACGTTTGCATTACCGCGTGGACGGGCCCGACGACGGGGCACCGGTGGTGTTTTCCAACTCTCTTGGCACGGACATGCGTCTGTGGGATCCGATCCTGCCCCTGCTGCCCAAGGGCCTGCGCATCATCCGGTATGACAAACGCGGCCACGGGCTGTCGTCTTGCCCCTCGGGCAACTATTCGATGGGATCGCTGGTGACCGATGTCGAACGGCTGATGGATCATCTGGGCGTCAGGGACAGCGTCTTTGTCGGCCTGTCCATCGGCGGGATGACGGCACAGGGGCTGGCCGTCAAACGGCTGGACCTGATCCGCGCCATGGTGCTGTCCAACACGGCGGCCAAGATCGGCACACCGGCCATGTGGGATGAACGTATCGCCGCAGTCCGCAAGGACGGGATCGAAGCGCTGGCCGATGCCGTGATGGAGCGCTGGTTCTCCGAAGAGTTCCGCGCCTCGCCAGAGCTGGAGCTTTGGCGCAACATGCTGGTGCGCGGCGAAGACGATGGCTATGCGGGCTGCTCTGCCGCGATTTCGGGCACTGACTTCTATGCCCCGACAGCCACGCTGCGACTGCCCACCCTGGGCATCGCGGGTTCCGAGGACGGCTCGACCCCGCCCGATCTGGTGCGTGAAACCGTTGATCTGATCCCCGGCTCAAAATTCCACCTGATCCGCAAGGCAGGTCACCTTCCTTGCGTCGAACAGCCCGAGGAATTTGCACAGGTCCTGACCGATTTTCTCAAGGGGGTAGGACATGTCTGATCGCTATGACACCGGCATGCGGGTGCGCCGCGAGGTGCTGGGCAATGCCCATGTGAACCGCGCCGAGGGTGCAAAAACAGCCGAGGACCTGCCGTTTCAAACCCTGATCACCGAAGGGGCTTGGGGCACGGTCTGGGCCTCTGACGCGATCAGCAGGCGCGAACGGTCCATGCTGACGCTGGCGCTGCTGGCCGCGACGGGCAATTTCGAAGAAATCGAAATGCACGTGCGCGCGGCCCAGGGCACAGGTGCCAGCAAGACCGACATCATGGAGGCGTTCCAGCATGTCGCCATCTATGCCGGTGTGCCCAAGGCAAACCACGCCATCAAGATCGCCAAACGGGTCTGGGAGACCCAGGAAACAACGGACAGGTAACGATGGCCGCAAGCGTATTCGACAGCCCGCTTTTCGCACAGCTTTTTGACACATCGGAGGCCGGCAGGCTGTTTTCGGACAGTGCCGCCATCCGCGCCATGCTGCTGGTCGAAGGGGCGCTGGCAAAGGTGCAGGGCGCGCAGGGCGTGATCCCCGAGATTTCAGCCGCCGCCATTCACCGCGCCAGCATGGAGATCGTCATTGACCCCGGTGCCATCGCCAAGGCAACGGGCGAAAACGGCGTCAGCGTGCCAGGGTTGGTTGCCGCCTTTCGGGCAGAAATGAATGCGCCGGAACATGCGCAATATGCCCATTGGGGGGCCACGTCTCAGGATATCATCGACACCGGGCTGATGCTGCGCCTGCGCCAGGCGCTGGCCCTGGCAGAGGCTGATCTGCGCGACATCATCAAAGCGCTGGGTCATGCCGCAGGCGAACATGCCCATCTACCGATGGCGGCCCGCACCTATGGACAACATGCGACACCCACCTCATGGGGGGCGGTGCTGGCACAATTTGGCACGCCCCTGCTGGATGCGCTGGCAGCACTCGAACCCTTGCGCGGCGCATCTCTTTTTGTGTCCCTGTCGGGTGCGGCGGGCACCAGCTCTGCGCTTGGGCCACAGGCGGCTGAGACCCGCGCGGGGCTGGCCCAGGCCCTGGGCCTGCAGGACCCCGGCCGCAGCTGGCACACCGACCGGGGCCCGATCCTGCGCATTGCCGATTGGCAAGGACAGGTGATGGCGGCCCTTGCCCATATGGGGCAAACGCTGATCGGGCTGACCGCCAGCGAAGCGGCAGAGATCGCATTGGGCGGGGCCGGTGCCTCATCGACCATGCCGCAAAAACAAAACCCTGTGCGCCCCTCGGCGCTGGTCGCGCTGAGCCACCATTTCACCGGATTGCGCGCCAGCCTGCAAACGGCGGCCGTGCACCAGCACCAGCGCGATGGCGTGGCGTGGTTCACCGAATGGATGGTGGTACCCCAGCTGGCCCTGTCGCTTGCCAGCGCGCTGCAACATGCCAAGACCCTAAGCGCCGGACTGACCCCGCATCCGGTGCAGATGCACTCGGCCCTTGAGGGCAATCTGGGCCTGATCCACGCCGAAGCCCTGAGTTTTGCGCTGGCACAGCTGATGCCGCGCCCGCAAGCGCAGGCCAAGGCCAAGGCCCTATGTCTGGACGCACGCGACAAACGCATCCCCCTGCCGCAACTGGCCATGGCGGATTATCCCGATCTGCCTGCGGATCTGTTTGAACCCACCACCGGCATGGGCCTTGCCGCCAGCGAAGCCCATGCTTTCGCCGCCCGCGCCAAGGCGCTTTGAGCGGATGCGGCCAGCAGTCATATTCATCATGATCACCGTCATGATCGACGCCATGGGCATCGGTCTGATCATCCCGGTGATGCCTGACCTGATCTTGCAGGTGAACGGTGGCGGGTTAAGCCAGGCCGCACTTTGGGGTGGCATGCTGGCCACGTCGTTTGCCGTGATGCAATTCCTGTTCAGCCCCGTCCTGGGCGGGCTGTCAGACCGTTTTGGCAGACGGCCCGTGCTGCTGATCTCGCTTGTGGTGATGGCCGCCGACTATGTCATCATGGCACTGGCCGGCAGCATCTGGCTGTTGCTGGTGGGCCGGGTCATCGGGGGCATCACCGCTGCCACACAGGCGACGGCCTCTGCCTATATGGCCGATATCTCGGCCCCCGGCGAACGGACCAAGAATTTCGGCCTGATCGGTGCCGCTTTCGGCGCGGGCTTTGTGCTGGGGCCCTTGATTGGCGGTTTGCTGGCGGAATATGGCGCAAGAGCCCCCTTCTGGGCTGCGGCGGCACTGGCCAGTGCCAATGTGATCTTTGGCTGGTTTGTGCTCAAGGAAACGCTCGACCCGGCCAAGGCACGCGCCTTCAACTGGCGGCGGGCCAATCCACTGGGCACACTGAAACAGCTTGGTAAACTGCCCGGCGTGCGGCGGTTGTTGGCGGTCTATTTCCTGTATTACGTGGCCTTTGCGGTATATCCGTCGGTCTGGGCCTATTTCGGGCAGGCCCGGTTTGACTGGTCCCCTTCCGTGATCGGCATGTCGCTGGGCCTGTTCGGTGTGGCGATGGCGCTGGTGCAGGCAATTGCGATCCGTTTGGCCCTGAACACCTTTGGCGAAAAGCGCACTGTCGTGATCGGCCATCTGTTCGCCGTCGGCACCTATTGCGGCATTGCGCTGATCACCTCGGGCACTGTCACCTTGCTGCTGACACCCATCGCGGCACTGGCGGGGATGATCCCCCCGGCCCTGCAGGGCATCATGTCCCGGCAGGTCGATGACAATGCCCAAGGCGAATTGCAGGGCGCGCTGTCGTCGGCCTCCTCGCTGGCGATGATCCTGTCACCGATGGCCATGACCGCCAGCTTTGCGGCTTTCACCCGGCCCGATGCCGCGGTCTATCTGCCCGGCGCACCCTTCTTGCTGGCGGCTGGGCTGATGCTCTTGGCACTGTTCATTTTCATGCTGCGCCCAAGCCGTGCCGACGTGGCGTCATCTGCGGCGTAAAGCGTCGCATCCATGCTTGCGTCAACACCGCATTCGGGGTCAGCTTGACCGTGAACGTGTAAGGGAGAGAGACCGTGCAACAGATCAAAGCCGCCGTGGCCCATGCCTTTGGAGAGCCGCTGGTCATTGAGGATGTGCAATTGCGCGCGCCCCAGGGCAGCGAGGTTGAGGTCACATTGGATGCGGTGGCGATCTGCCATTCGGACATTTCATTCGCCGAAGGGGCCTGGGGTGGGTCATTGCCTGCTGTTTTCGGCCATGAGGCCGCAGGCAGGATCAGCGCTGTCGGGGATCATGTGCGCGGGCTTGGTATTGGGGACAGTGTCGTCGTGACCCTGATCCGCGCCTGCGGCACCTGTCCGTCCTGTGCAGGCGGCAAGCCCACGATCTGCGAAACCCCCTATAACGGCGATCACGGCCCGTTGAAAACCGCCGATGGCGGGATGCTGCATCAGGCAATGGCCGCCGGCGCATTCGCGCAAAAAGTGGTGGTCGAACAGATGCAGGTGGTGAAAATCAGCCCCGACATTCCAAAGGATTCCGCCGCATTGATTGCCTGTGGCGTGATCACCGGCGTGGGTGCCGTGGTCAATGCAGCCGGTCTGCGGGCGGGGCAGGATGTTGTGGTCATCGGTGCCGGCGGCGTTGGCCTGAACGCCATTCAGGGCGCGCGCATCGCCGGGGCCCGGCGCATCATTGCCGTGGACATGAGCGAGGACAAGCTGGCCATCGCCAAGGAATTCGGGGCCACCCACGGGGTTCTGGCCACCGCTGAAAAACCATGGCGCGCCAGTTACAAGGCATTGGGCGGACGCGGGGCAGATGCCGTCATCGTCACCGTCGGGGCCATCCCTGCCTATAACGACGCCCCCAAATACCTGGGGAGGGGCGGCAAGGTGATCATGGTGGGCATGCCCCATTCAGGGGCCATGGCCCAGTTTGAACCGGTGATGCTGGCCGCCGTTGGCCAGGGCATGATCGGCTCCAAGATGGGCGATGTGGTGATACAACGCGATATTCCGTGGATCGTAGACCTTTATCTGCAGGGTCGTTTGAAACTGGACGAACTCATTTCGGGCCGCTGGTCCCTTGACCAGATCAACGAGGCGATTGCCGATACCAAGACCGGAGCGGCACGGCGCAACGTGATCCTGTTCGACCCCACCTGAGCCGCCCCACCGCGGCCCAATCCCCCCATGATGGCCCGTCCTGGCCACCGATCAGAAAGACATCCCATGAAGCTTCAGGATCTTGACGTTATCATCACCGCGCCTCCTGCACCCGGTTGGGGCGGGCGCTATTGGATCTTGGTCAAACTCACTACGGACACGGGCGTGGTCGGCTGGGGGGAATGCTATGCCTCCTCCGTGGGGCCAGAGGCGATGCGCCACGTGATCGAGGACGTCTTTGCCCGCCACATGCAAGGCGAGAACCCCGAAAACATCGAGTTGATGTTCCGCCGCATCTATTCATCCGGTTTTACCCAGCGCCCGGACCTGACGGTCATCGGGGCCTTCTCCGGGCTCGAGATCGCCTGCTGGGACATATTGGGCAAGGACCGCGACCGCCCGGTCTATGCCCTGCTGGGCGGGCGCATGAATGACCGCATCCGCGCCTATACCTATCTGTATCCCCTGCCCCAGCATGATCTGAGCACATTCTGGACCTCGGCCGAGATGGCCGCTGAATCGGCAGCAGACTGCGTGGCACGCGGCTATACGGCCGTCAAATTTGACCCCGCTGGCCCCTATACCCTGCGCGGCGGCCATATGCCTGCGATGTCCGACATCACCCAATCGGTTGCCTTTTGCAAAGCGATCCGCGAGGCGGTGGGTGACAAGGCTGATCTGCTCTTTGGCACCCATGGCCAGTTCACCACCGCAGGCGCGATCCGCCTGGGCCAGGCGATAGAGCCCTATTCCCCCCTGTGGTACGAAGAACCCGTGCCGCCCGACAATACCGGCCAGATGGCCCAAGTCGCCAGCCGGGTGCGCATTCCCATCGCCACCGGGGAACGCCTGACCACAAAGGCCGAATTCGCCCCCGTGCTGCGGTCAGGTGCGGCCAGCATCCTGCAACCCGCCCTGGGCCGTGCAGGCGGTATCTGGGAGATGAAAAAGGTAGCGGCCATGGCCGAGGTCTATAATGCGCAGATGGCCCCGCATCTTTACGCAGGCCCCGTCGAATGGGCGGCCAACATCCACTTTGGCGTCTCCATCCCGAACCTGCTGATGGCCGAAACCATCGAAACCCCATTTCACGATCAACTGATCAAGGGCAGCATTCGGGTCGAAAACGGCTTTGTCACCGCGCCCACGGCCCCCGGTCTGGGCATTGAGGTTGACGAGGATCTGGCCCGCGCGCATCCCTTTACCGGCACGGGGCTGCATCTGGAAATGCAAGAAGCCCCCTGTGACTATGTCAACGGCAATGCCTTTGAAGGGGGTGCGCCGGCACCAAAGCAATGATGCACAAGGGCGGCTGAGACCCCCTGGTCAACCCGGGCCTGCCCTTTGCACCCGCTCAGGCCAACAGCGCCTCGGCGGCTGCAACAATTCCCTCTCGCGAGGGCAGGGTCACCCCATAGGCGGTCCCCGTCGCGATAAAGCTGTCCTCGGCGGTCAACCGCGCAAAACGGGCCAGACCTGCCTCTGCCATGATGGCCATCAACGCCTCTGCCTGCCCGCCCGTGCGGCGGCATTCATCCACGATCAATACAGGCCGGTCGCCGATAGCAGCAAGCATCGCGGCCTGCGGCAGCGGGGCCAGCCAGCGCAGATCAATCACCCGCGCCGCAATCCCTTTGGCCGCCAGATCATGCTGCGCCTGACGGCTCAGGTAATGACCATTGCCATAAGTCACGATCGCCAGATCAGCGCCATCGCCATGCACACCGACAGTGCCGGTCTCGATCCGCAGGTCGGCCGCGGGATAGGTGCGCATCCAACCGCCATCGCCCGGATCCAGCAGATCGCGCATCGGATACAGCGCGATAGGTTCCAAAAAGACGACAACCCGCTGCTCTTCGCGCGCCAGCCGGTGACATTCCCGCAGCATCAATGCCGCCTCATCGCCCGTCGAAGGGCAAGCGATGATCAGTCCGGGAATATCACGCAGAACCGCCAGGGAATTATCATTGTGAAAATGCCCGCCGAACCCCTTTTGATAGCCAAGCGCGGAAATCCGCAAGACCATCGGATTGGTCCACTGCCCGCGGCTGAAGAAGGACAAGGTCGCCGCCTCTCCGCGCAACTGGTCTTCGGCATTGTGCAGATAGGCCAGGAACTGGATTTCGGGCATCGGGATGAACCCGTTATGCGCCAGCCCGATGGCCAGCCCCAGAATACTCTGCTCATCCAGCAACGTATCAATGACCCGCGCGGGGCCAAAGCGCGCATGCAGCTTTTGCGTCACGCCATAATTGCCACCCTTGCGCCCCACATCCTCGCCCATCAACAAGGTCTCGTCATGGGTGAGCATCAGATCGTGCAGCGCCCAGTTGATCAGACGCGACATTGGCTGCGGCTGGTGCATCTGGGCCATATCACCGCCAAAAACCTCGGCGCGTCGCTCAGGACTGGGACCATTGCTCGGGGTGACATCCCGCTTTGGCGGGATCAGGCTTTCCATCACTTGTGCCGCGGTTTGCAGCCGCGGCGTCGCCGCCATCTCCTGCGCTGCTGCCGCTACCTCGTCCAAGGTGGCAAGGTAAATCTCCAATACCTGCTCTGCAGAGGCAGCACCGCAGGCAATCAGCCCCCGCGCCGAATAGAGCAAAGGATCATGGGCCTCATCCGCCTCCACCTCGGCCTTGGGCAGATAGGAGGTCACAACATCCGGACCCGCATGGCCATAAAGCCGAACCGTCCGCAGATGCAAGAAAGCAGGTTTGCGATGCAGCCGAACCCAATCCGCCGCCTGCCGCGCCGCAGCTACAGCGGCAAAGATGTCCAACCCATCCGCCTCAAAATACTTCATGCCCGGCTTGGCCGACATTGATGCCTTCACCCAACCCGAAGGCGTCTTGGTCGAAATCCCGATGCCATTGTCCTCGCAGACAAAAAGCAAAGGCAGCGGAATGCCTTGCACAGCGGTCCAGCCAGCCGCATTGATCGCCCCCTGCGCCGTGGAATGGTTCAACGAAGCATCCCCAAAAGAACACATCGCGATCGCATCCCGCGCCAGCACCGCATGTTCAGGCCGATTGCGCCGCGCCAGCGTGATCGCATGGGCGGCCCCAACAGCCTTGGGCAAATGACTAGCAATGGTCGAGGTCTGCGGCGGGATCATCAAGGCGCGGCTGCCCAAAACCTTGTGCCGCCCCCCGCTGGTCGGATCCTCTGCCGAGCAGGCAAAACTCAACAACATGTCGCGCATCATGCCCGGCTGCCCCGCCTTGGCCGCACGCGCAATCTGGAAGGCCGCATCACGGTAGTGCAGAAAAGCGATGTCATCCACCCGCAAGGCATGGCCAAGTGCTGCCATCCCCTCGTGCCCGGAAGACCCAATGGTATAAAACCCCTGGCCCGCTTTTTGCATCACACGGCTTTGCAGATCCAAAGCCCGCGACAGAACCTGTGAGCGGTAAAGACCCATCGCTTCATCCGGGGTCAACACATCAAGCGGCGGGGTTCCCGCAGGAAAATCCCGCGCGGCAACCCGGCGCAGGAAATTTTCATGAACAATACTGACACGGTCCAAAGTCGGGCGAGGCTCCAAAAAAGATTAATGCCTCCGGCAGAGGTATTTCCGGCCAAAAAGAGAAAGCAGTCTTGCCCCTCTTTTTGGCCTTAAATACCTCGGCGCAGAGTTTAGAAAAACGCCTGAAGGCCAGTTTGGGCACGGCCCAGGATCAGCGCATGCACGTCATGAGTACCCTCATAAGTGTTGACCGTTTCCAGGTTCATCATGTGACGGATCACCTGATATTCCCCGGAAATGCCGTTGCCGCCGTGCATATCACGGGCATTGCGTGCGACATCCAGCGCCTTGCCACAATTGTTGCGCTTGACGATCGATACCATTTCTGGGGCGGCATTGGCCTGATCCATCAACCGGCCCACCTGCAGTGAGCCCTGCAGGCCCAGCGAAATCTCTGTCATCATGTCGGCCAGTTTTTTCTGGAACAATTGGGTCTGTGCCAGAGGCTTGCCAAACTGCTTGCGGTCCAGACCGTATTGACGTGCTGCGTGCCAGCAAAACTCTGCCGCACCCATCGCACCCCAGGAGATACCGTAGCGCGCCCGGTTCAGACAGCCGAACGGACCTTTCAGGCCAGAGACATGCGGCAAGAGCGCGTCTTCGCCTACTTCGACGTTGTCCATCACGATCTCGCCCGTGATCGAGGCGCGCAGGGACAGCTTGTTGCCGACCTTTGGCGCGGACAGGCCCTTCATGCCTTTTTCCAGCACAAAGCCGCGGATCTTGCCGCCGTGCTCTTCGGACTTGGCCCAGACCACAAAGACATCCGCGATGGGCGCATTCGAAATCCACATTTTTGAACCGATGAGCTTGTACCCATTGGCCGTCTTTACCGCGCGGGTTTTCATGCCCGCAGGATCGGACCCGGCATCGGGCTCTGTCAGGCCAAAGCAGCCTATCCATTCACCGGAGCACAGCTTTGGCAGGTATTTCTTGCGCTGCGCCTCTGAGCCGTAGGCATAGATCGGATACATCACCAGGCTGGCCTGAACGCTCATCATGGAGCGATAGCCGCTGTCGACACGTTCGACTTCTCGGGCCACCAGCCCGTAGGAGACGTAATTGCCACCCAGCCCGCCGTATTCTTCGGGGATGGTGACGCCCAGCAGACCCATGTCGCCCATTTCCTTGAAGATACCGGCGTCTGTCGTTTCATTGGCAAAGGCATCGATAACGCGCGGCTGCAGTTTTTCCTGCGCATAGGCATGGGCTGAATCGCGGATCATTCGTTCATCTTCGGTCAGCTGCGTGTCCAGACGGAAGGGGTCGGACCACTCAAAGCTGCCCAGATCGGGGGCGTCCTTGGCGCGGAGGATGGGGGCTTCGGCATTCATGGCAGATCCTTTCAACAGGGGTGCATTTGTGCGCATTGTTGCAAATTCCTGCGCAAAAGACTATCGCTGCTTTGTTCTGGACACATGAGAAAAAGTCATATGATCGCGCCGCGCCGTTTCTTGCCCTCCATCTCTGCGCTGCTGGCATTCGAGGCGGTGGCACGGCTTGGCAGTGCCACGGCGGCCGCGCAAGAGCTGTCGCTGACCCAAAGTGCGATCAGTCGCCAGCTCAAGACCCTAGAAGCGCAGCTTGGCGTGGCATTGCTGGCGCGGCAGGGGCGACAGTTGAGTTTAACGCAGGCCGGACGGGCCTATGTCGCCCAGGTTCGTGACATCTTGAACCGGCTGGCGCAGGCATCGGTGTCGGTGCGTGCAAACCCATCGGGCGGATCATTGAACCTTGCCATTCTGCCGGCCTTTGGCATGCATTGGCTGGCCCCGCGCCTGCGCGACTTTGCCCGCGCGCATCCAGAGGTCACGGTCAATCTCAGCACCCGTCTGCGGCCCTTTACCATCGCCGAAAGCCCTTTTGATGCGGCCATCCACTTTGGTCACGAGGATTGGCCCGGGGTGCATTATCTGTCCTTGATGCCTGAAACTGTCGTCCCGGTCTGTGCGCCCGATCTGCTGGCGGCACCGCTGACCGATCCGCGCCAGATGCTGGATCAGCCGCTCTTGCATCTTGAAACCCGGCCCAAGGGCTGGGCACGATGGCTGGCAGCACTTGGCGTTGAAACGGAGCCCCCCGTCGGGATGGTTTTTGACCAGTTTTCCACTATGGCGCAGGCGGCGATCCACGGTCTGGGAGTCGCATTATTGCCGACATTCTTTGCCGAACCCTATTTGCGCGACGGTCAGTTGATGCTGGCCTCGGGGCAGACGACCCAGAGCATTGGCAATTATTACCTGGTCTGGCCAGAGGCCCGATCCGAAAGCGGGGCATTGCGCGCCTTTCGGACATGGCTGGCGACACAATCGGCCCCTGCAGGCGTTTGACCGCCACCAACCCCCGCCAGTCAAATTTTCGCCGTATTTGCCGGGTAAACAGGGGCCTCTGCATTCGACCTATTGCATCATAAGGAGCATAGAAGTGCTTAATTCATATCGCAAAGGCCTGTTCGCCTGCGCTGCCAGCCTGGTTGTTGCTGCGGGTACCACGCAGGCCGGGACGCATTCCGTGACGATCTTTGATGGGGGCTATTTCCCCGCCGTGATCCATGTTTTGCCAGGCGACAGCATCGTTTTCGAAAACCTGAGCGAAGGATCGCATGTTTTGAGGGGAGCAAATGACAGCTGGACCTCTGGCCCGATTGCGCGTGCCAGCACCTTCCACCTTGTTGTGCAGGACGAAACACCCCTGACCTATATCGGGGTCAATCAGAACGGGTCCGAAGTCTTTGGTGAGATCAGTTTTCAGCCAGCGCCACTGGAAGAGTAGCGCGTCGTCGCAAACGCTGCCCCCTTGACGCTGCCTGCAATCAAACAGGTCCCCGCGTTGAGGGGTGGCTGATCTATCGGGTGATGCAACAGACGCTTTATCCAGGCCCCGCAGTCAGCGGCCTCCGTCCTGCGGTGCCAGCGGCTGAATCAAAGCCGCGCCTTTGGCTCGATTTGAATTGACCGCCCGGTCCACACGGTGCCACGCCAGCAGGTCCTTAGCTGCGGGGCACATCAGTCTGGCTGCGCCCTTGCCTGCCTCACCCAGCCACAAGGGCCAATCGGCCTGGTTCACGATGACGGGCATCCGGTGATGGATGGATTGCATCGGCTGGTTTGCCGCCGTGGTGACGATGGCACAGGTTGACATCACGCCTTCCTCCCCTGCCTGCCAATCTTGCCAGATGGCGGCAAAGGCCAATGGTTCAGAACTCTTGGCAAAAATATACCACGGATCGCGACCGCCTTGGGCGTCTTTGGTCCATTCATAAAACCCGCTGGCCACGATCAAGCCCCGGCGTGTGCGGGCCGCATCGCCGAACGCAGGCAGTTTTGCGATGGTTTCCGCGCGCGCGTTGATCAGCAGGGGGCCGTCTGATGGTTTCTTGTACCAGCGTGGAATAAAGCCCCAGCGCATCGATCGCAGCCGCCGCCCACCCGATCCGTCTGCCGTCACGATATGCACCTGATCCGTGGGGCAAACGTTATAATTTGGCACCTTTGGTAGATCATTATCGGGGCGTGCGGCGAAAAGCTGTGCCATTGCATCAGGCGGCACGGTCACGGCCATGCGTCCACACATCGATCTGGGCCTTTCTGGTTCCTGAAGTGATGCAATCTTAGCCGCTTTGCCGACGGTTGGCAAAATGGCGCATCATAGTGGTTTAAACATGGGTCGTGATCTGGCAGATTGAAAGAAAAGCAGCGCCGAGGGCCTTCACATCAAACAACTTCTTCCCATTTCCGCATTGCTTATTGGGTCTGCCTTCATGCTTTTTGCAGGCGGCATCAATTCCCTGATCCTTCCGGTACGTGGCAATATCGAAGGCTTCAGTTCAGTCTCTTTGGGCCTGTTGGGGACGGGATGGGCGCTGGGATATGTGACGGGCTGTGTCATGACGTCTTCGGTGGTGGCGCGGGTGGGTCATATCCGCGCCTTTGGCGTGCTTTGCGCGATTGCTGCCGTGTCCATGCTGCTGAGTGCGATCATGATCACCCCGTGGACATGGGTCATTCTGCGCGGTCTGTGCGGGTTTTGTTTCGCCGGTGCTGCCATGATCGTCGAAAGCTGGCTGAGCGAGCGGACCGACGCAGGATCCAGGGGCCGTGTCTTTGGCGTCTATACCATGGTCAACCTGGGGGCCACGACCGCAGGCTATATGGTGCTGACCCTGGGCGATGCATCGGGGTTTGTGTTTTTCGCATTGGCGGCGATTTTCTATTGTCTGGCCCTGGTGCCCACCGCGCTGAGCAACACCAGCACGCCCACCCCCTTGGTCAGCGTCAAGCTGAACCTGCGCGCACTCTGGCGCAATTCGCCGGTGGCGGTTTTCGCGGTGTTCTGGGTGGGTGTGTCCAACTCCGCCTTTGGCACATTGGCGGCGGTCTATGCGCAGAATGTCGGGCTGACGCTGGCGGCGGTGGCGCTGTTCACCTCCATTCCCATTCTTGTCGGTGCATTGATGCAGATGCCCGTCGGCGCATTGTCAGACAGGATGGACCGCCGCAAGGTGCTGGCGGGCATCACGGTGCTGGCGCTAGGCGCGGATATCGCCTTTATCGTCCTCGCACCGCAAAGCCAGATGGCGAATTACATGCTTGCTGCCCTGCTGGGCGGGTCGATCTTTGCGATGTATCCGGTGATCGTGGCCCATGCCAATGACCACGCAGAGCCCGGCACCTCCCTGCAGATATCGGGCGGGCTGCTGCTGACCTTTGGCATCGGCTCCATTCTGGGGCCCACCTTTGCCGGTTTGGCCATGGCCGAGATCGGCAACCGGGCCCTTTTTGCCGTGACCTCATTTTCACATGTTGTGATCGTGCTCTATACGTTCTGGCGGATCAGCCGCCGCCATGCCGTGGCCGAAGAAGAGAAATCCGACTTTCAGCCGATTTCGGCAGGGCGCACCTCCAACCTGCCCGCAGCTGAACTTCAGGACGAAGCGGTTTCCCCGCACGATGACGGCACGCGCCCTGCAACTGCGAAAATATGAAAAAGGCGCATCCGTCGGATGCGCCTTGATCATGTGACCTAAGCCCTTATTCAGGCCCGAGACGGGTGATTACTTCACCGTGATACGGCCGTCTGTATAGGGCTTGTAGGGCGCATTGGCCGCCAGGAACTCTGCCGTGACATCGGCAAGATCCGGGCCAAAGTCATAGGCGTTCTGCGCATCGCGGAACATCTTGTAGCCGTCGCCGCCGTTGCGCACGTAGTTGTTGGACACCACACCATAAAGCTTGTCCATCTCGATCGGCGCGCCGCCGACCATCACGTCGCTGATCCGGCTGCCCGCAGGCTGGGACGCATCAAGACTATAGGACATACCAGCCACCTGCGGGAAACGCCCTGCACCTTCCTCGATCTGGCTTACGCCATTCTCAAGCGCTGCAACCACTACCGCACCTGTCACCTGAAAGGTGGAAAGCGTGTTCTGGAAAGGCAGCACGGTCAGCACATCGCCCATGGTCACCTCGCCCGCGTCGATCGAGGCACGGATGCCGCCGCCGTTCTGGATGGCGATCTGGATGCCCTGATCGGCGACCCGCGCCAGCATCGCATCGGCAATCAGGTTGCCCATGGTGCATTCCATCGCCCGGCAGACCGCACGGTCCCCGCCGATGGGATCGGCGGTCTGGGCCACAACCTTGTTGCGGATTTCCTCAAGCGGGGCTGCCGCCTGTGAAATACGCTCAACCGTGCCATGATCCTCGGTGACCGCCGCGTCCATGATCAAGGGCTCGCCCTTGGCCTCGGTGACGTTGCCTGCATCGTCGAAGGTGACGTTCAGCTCACCCAGGAACTTGCCATAGGCATAGGCCTGCACGATGGCGGTGTTGCCGACCATGGTGGGATAAGGCCCTTCGGCGCGTTCATCGGTGTTCGACAGCAGCGTGTTGGAATGCCCGCCCACGATCACATCAACACCCGTGGCCCCTGCGGCCACCTTTTGATCCACCGCATAGCCGGAGTGGCTGAGCACGATGATTTTGTTCACCCCTTCGGCTGTCAGTTTGTCGACCTCTGCCTGCACCGCCTCCACCGGATCGGTGAAGATGATATTGGGGCCGGGGCTGGCCAGTTCATCGGTGTCCTGCGGGGTCAGGCCGATCAGGCCCAGCTTTTCGCCGCCGCGCTCGATGATCGTCGACTTGGCCAGTTTACCTGCCAGCAACGGTTCGCCCGAGACATCCGCATTGGACATCAGCACCGGAAAATTGACCGCGTCCATGAAGCCCCTAAGCACCTCTGGCCCATCATCGAATTCATGGTTGCCGACGGTCATCGCGTCATAGCCCATCTTGTTCATCATCTCGGCTGCCAGCGCACCCTTGTAATAGGTGTAGAACAGCGTGCCCTGAAACTGGTCCCCGCCATCGACCAGAATGGAGTTATTCGTGCGGCTGCGGGCCTGTGTGATGGCCGTGACCAGACGGCCGGAACCGCCAAAGCATTTTCCCTCGCCGTTGTCCTCTGCCGAGCAGGGACCGTCATATTTGCTGATCGGCTCAAAGCGGGCGTGGAAGTCATTCGTGTGCAGGATCGTCAGGTTATAGTCAGCAGCAGCGGCACCGGCCGTCAGGCCAAGCGCACCAATGCCAAGGGCGGTTACGCGGGTCAGAAGTCGTTTCATTGGTTTTCCCCCAATTGGAATCTGTATCTTTCATCGTGACTTGGCCTATTGGCTGAGTCAAAGACCTTGTGCGCGGCTGCCCCAGCGTCAGAGAGCTGTGGCGCGGAATCTGCCCAACCGGGAGGCGCGGATTTTCATCTTCGGTGGGGATTTAGGTATTTATGGCCAAAAAGAGGGGGCAACAGTGGCAGAATATTATGGCTTTTGGGGATGCCGCGCTGCGATGGCTTGACCTGCCCGGATGGTGAGGGCATCACCGTCCCATGTTGATTTACAAGATTTTCCGCACCGAAGAATGGGACCACCTGCGCAAGAGCGGTGAGACCGATGGGGCACCGATTGACCTGGCCGATGGCTTTGTCCATTTTTCGACTGCCGCACAGGCAGCCGAAACGGCAGCCAAGCATTTTGCCGGGGTCGAGGGCCTGTTCCTGGTCGCCGTCGATGCGCAGGCTGCGGGTGATGCGCTGAAATGGGAAGTGTCGCGCAATGACGACATGTTCCCGCATCTGTACCGCAAGATGACCCTGGATGACGTGGTCTGGGCCCAGCCCCTGCCCTTTGAAAACGGCGTGCACCAGTTTCCGCCGGGCCTGGCCGAGGCCAGCGCATGACCCTCTTTGTCGATCCAGATCGAGCCCAGTTTGATGCCTTCAAGGCGCTGGACCGTGACACCGAGCTGAACATGCTCAATCTGGTCAAGTTCAACGATCTGGCTAAATATCCCGGTGACCATGATCTGGCCCGTGACGGGCTGACCGGGGCCGAAGCCTATGCCAATTACGGCAGATATTCGGGGCCTGTCTTGAAAAAGGTCGGTGGCAGCATTCTGTGGCGCGGCAGTTTCGAGGCGGGTTTGATCGGTCCATCGGAAGAGGTTTGGGATGCGATGTTCATCGCCCGTTATCCCAATGCCCATGCCTTTCTCGCGATGATCGCCGATCCGGCCTATCAGGTGGCGGTGGTGCACCGGCAGGCGGCGGTACAGACCTCGCGGCTGATCCGGACCCGGCCTGCCGCAGTGACGGATGTCTTTGGATGAACGCGGTGATGGAACGACTGGGCCTGGCGGCCTTGCGCCGTCTGGACCCAGAGGTCGCCCATGGTCTGGCGATCCGTGCCTTGCAAGCCGGGCTGGCCCCCGGCCCCGGGCCGATCACCTCGGCACGGTTACAGACCACGGTGGCGGGGCTGGCCCTGCCCAATCCCGTGGGCCTTGCCGCAGGCTTTGACAAGAACGCCACAGCCGTCGCGCCGCTGTCAAAATGCGGTTTCGGTTTTATCGAGGTGGGGGCCGCCACGCCGGTGGCGCAACCGGGCAATCCCAAGCCGCGTCTGTTTCGCCTGACGCAAGATCGCGCCGCGATCAATCGCTTTGGCTTTAACAATGACGGGGCAGAGGCGATCTGTGCCCGGCTCGCGCGGCGCGGTGCGGGCATACCCGTAGGGCTGAACCTGGGGGCCAACAAGACCAGCACTGACCGGGCTGCCGATTTTGCCAAAGTCATGATTGCCGCCCGCGATCATGTGGATTTTGCCACGGTCAACGTCTCTTCGCCCAATACCGAAAAGCTGCGCGATCTGCAGGGCAAGGCCGCCCTTGCCGCGCTGCTGGACGGGGTGATGGAGGTGCGCGGTGCCACGCCGGTCTTTTTGAAGATCGCGCCGGATCTGACCCCGCAAGAGATTGCTGATGTGGCCGAAGTGGCCCAGGCGGCGGGCATATCGGCGATCATTGCCACCAATACCACGCTGGACCGCAGCGGGCTGCACGGTCCCCATGCTCATGAGGCGGGCGGGCTGTCCGGCGCGCCCTTGTTTGACAAATCGACCCGCGTTCTGGCGCAGCTTTCGGCCCTGACCGATATCCCGCTGATCGGTGTCGGCGGCATCAGCACGCCCGAGCACGCCTATGCCAAGATCTGTGCCGGTGCCTGTGCCGTGCAGCTTTACACAGCGCTGGTGTTTGGCGGCATGACGCTGGTCTCTGAAATCGTCAGGGGGATCGACAGGATGCTGGAACGCGACGGTTTCGACAACGTGGCACAGGCCGTGGGCAGCAAGAGAGCAGAATGGCTGTGATCACGCTTTGGCATAATCCGCGCTGTTCCAAATCGCGCCAGACCCTTGCCCTGATTGAGGCAGCCGGTGCTGCCATGACGGTCCGGCGCTACCTGGAGGACGCACCAAGCGGCGGCGAGATCGAGGCGGTGCGCCGCGCACTTGGTATGCCGCCCGTGATCCAGATGATGCGCCGCGGCGAGGAAACATTCAAGGCGCTGGGGCTGTCCAAGGACACGCCAGATGCCGCACTGATCGCCGCCATGGCCGCCCATCCCATCCTGATCGAGCGCCCGATTGCCATCAAGGCAGGGCGCGCCGTGATCGGCCGCCCGCCCGAGGCGGTTCAGGCGCTGCTCTGACGGGCCACAACCGCCCGTTCCAGCGCCGGATACCGCAAACCCAAGGTGACGCCGCGTGCCACAAAGGCGATCAGCATGGCCGCCCAAAGACCGTGATTGCCAAAGACCGGCACCAGCGCCATCACGGCGATGACATAGATCACGAAAGACACCAGCATCATGTTGCGCATATCGCGGGACCGTGTGGCACCGATAAAGATGCCATCCAGCATAAAGGCCGCACAGCCCGTCAGCGGCACCAGCAAGACATAGGGCAGATAGACCCGCGCGGCCTCTTGAACCGCTTCGGCCTTGGCCATCAGATCAATGATCCCCGGCCCGGCGAAGGCGAAAAACACCGTCAGCACAAGCGACACGATGCCCGCCCAAAAGGACGTCACCCGTGCGGCCCGGCGCAGCACGGCGCGCTGGCCCGCACCCACGGCGCGGCCCACCAGCGCCTCTGCGGCAAAGGCGAAACCATCCAGACCATAGGCCGTGATCATCAGGAATTGCATCAAGACCTGATTGGCGGCCAAGGTCACATCCCCCATGTCCGACCCGATAAAGAGGAAAGAGACAAACATCGCCTGCAACAGCAAGGAGCGGATCAGAATGTCGGAATTCAGCTTGACCATCCGCACCCAGCGCAGCCGGTCAAAGACCCGCGCCCAATTGCGCCAGTCGGGCTGCCGGAACGCCGCGCGGCAAAACCACAGGCCCATGGCGGCACCGCTGACTTCGGCGATAAAGGTGGCAAGGGCCACCCCGCCCACGCCCCAGCCCAGGCCCAGCACAAACCACAAATCCAGCACCACATTCAGCCCGTTCATCCAGATCTGGATGACCAGCACCGCGCGGGTCCGTTCCTGCGCGATCAGCCAGCCGGTGATCGCATAAAGGGCGATGGCCGCCGGCGCTGACCAGATGCGGATGTTCATATAGGCGCGGGCCAGGCTTTCTACCTCATCCGACGCGGGCGACACCTGGAATGCGGCCCAGAACAGCGGGATTTGCAGCGCGATCACCGCCACCCCCGCCCCCAGGCCAATCATCAGTCCGCGTGTCAAAAGCGCCGCCACCTCGGCGCTGTCATCTTCGCCCGCTGCCTGCGCCGTCAGCCCCACGGTGCCCATGCGCAGAAAGCCGAAGAACCAGTAAAACGCCGACAGAATGATCGCGCCGATGCCCACGGCACCGATCGGGGCCGCCAGCCCGATCTGGCCCACGACGCCGGTGTCTACGGCCCCCAGTATCGGCACGGTCGCGTTGGAAATCATGATGGGCAGCGCAATGTTCAGGACCCGCTTGTGGGTGACGGTCCTGCGGGCCTCTGGCGCGCCCTGCTGCGCGCTGTGCGGGGCGCTGTTTGCCGCCGGGTCCGGGGTCATGTCAGAGCTGGCGCTGGGGCATGACAAAATGCCCGGTGCCCTGGGCATACAGCCTGCTGCGGTTGTCCTGCCAGGCCTCGACATGAACAGAGGCATAGCGCCGACCGGCCCGGTTGATGCGCGCGCGCGCATAGCCGTCGCGCGGCAGGCCAGAGCGCAGGTAATCAACCGTGAAATCAATCGTCTTGGGCAAGCGTGGCAAACCATCCCGATCCAGGTTCTCGATATCGAGCGTGCCGTTCTCCATGTCTTCCCACAGGGTATTCCAGCTGAGCGATATGATCGCTGTCACCTCAAGAAAGGCCGCCGTCGCCCCGCCATGCAGGGCCGGCAGCATCGGGTTTCCGATCAGGTCGTCCTTGAAAGGCAGGATCGCGGTCAATTCGTCACCGCGCCGCTCAAACTGGATGCCCAGAAACTGGATGTAGGGCACCCCTTCGACCAGTTTGCGCAAGACCGCATCGCGGCGTTGCTTGATCACTTGGACGGGTTCGGGCCGTTTGATCATCGTTTGACCTCCACGGTGAAAGTGCCGGTGGCGGTGGCCACGGGCGTGCCCGCATCCTCGTCCGTGGCAGTGGCCCGCACAAAGGCCACGGAACGGGTCACATGATAGCAGGTCGCGGTTGTGGTGATGCGGTGCCCCGGTGTCGCCGCCCTGAGGTATTCGATCCGCAGATCCATGGTCGCGGTCAGCGACGGGTTGCTGGGGTGGCTCATCACCGCCGCCCCGCAGCAGGTGTCCATCAGGGCCGAAACCGCCCCCCCATGCACCACCCCTGTCTTGGGATCGCCGATCAGCTTTTCGGCATAGGGCATTGATATCACCGCCTCACCCGGGTCGAGCCGTTCCAGGTCCATGCCCAAGGCACGGGCATGGGGCAGCGCCTGAATGAACTGGCCTGCCATCTTGATCTTATCCGTCATATGGGCGATGTCCTTTGGCCGGGTATTCTTCTTTATCTGCCCAGACTTCGCAAAGGGCAAGGCCACCTGTTGCGCTTGCCGCACCATCGTCCTAGCCTAGGGCCAAGGGAGTGACGAACCATGACAACGGACCGTCTGACATTCAAAGAAATGTGCGCCGAGTTTGACGTGACACCGCGCACGCTGCGGTATTATGAATATATCGAATTGCTGCAGCCTGACCGTGAAGGGCGCGCGCGCTTTTACGGGGCGCGCGAACGGGCGCGGATGAAGCTTATCTTGCAGGGCCGCAAATTCGGCTTCCCGCTTGAGACGATCCGCCAGTGGCTGCTGATCCGCGACAAGGAAGGCAACGTCAGCCAGATGAAAGCCTGGATGACCCTTGCCGATGACCAATTGGCCGAATTGGCCGAGCAACGCGCCCAATTGGATGAAGCGATCAAAGAGCTTGAGGCCCTTCGGGTGCAGACGGCTGCTTTCCTGAAAACAGCCGTCGAATAGACCGCTTTGTCACCCTTGCGACTGCCGCCTGACCTGCTTTGCCGGGCGCGACATCTTGGGGCGACGGGTACTGTCATTGTACCGAATCCCCCCTTTGGCGCAGAGTGCCTATCTGCCAGATCGCGCGCGCGCCCCTGCACTGTCCGCCAGGGAAAACCCCTATGCACCCCCCAAAACGGCCCATTCTTTCGGCAAAATCAAAGTTTACGTGATATGCACCTACGTCAATCACCAAAGTGACGTGACGTCCCTGTTACGTAAACCTGTGGTCCTGTTGTAAATCATCTGTGGTCGACCCAGATCGATCCCGAAACAACGGTTTAGCGACGAAAGCTGCGAAGATGACAAGCGAGATGATGACCATTCGCGAAATGTGCGACGCCTTTGATGTGACCCCGCGCACATTGCGTTTTTACGAAGCCAAGGAGCTGCTGTTCCCCAAGCGTGAAGGGCAAAAGCGCCTGTTCAACAAACGCGACCGGGCGCGTCTGAAACTGATCCTGCGCGGCAAGCGTTTCGGCTTCAGCCTTGAGGAAATCCGCCAGCTGCTGGACCTGTATCACATGGGCGACCAGCAACAGACCCAGTTCACCCGTGCCTATGAAATCGCCCAGCGCCGTCTGGCCGATCTTGAGGCCCAGCGCGACGAGATGAACCGCGCCATTGACGATCTCAAGGACCAGTTGAAATGGGGGGAAAAGATGATCTCCTCGATGAAACAATCGCGCAACGCGGCCGAATAACGGCCCCGCGCCCCTCAGCAACCGAATTCAAGCTTTAGAGAGAGCCCCATGCCAACATATACCGCCCCCACCAAAGACGTTCAGTTCGTGCTTCATGATGTGCTGAAAATCAACGAAGCCAAGATCCCCGGTTACGAGGATCTGGAGCCTGATTTCACCTCTGCCATCCTCGAGGAAGCCGGCAAGCTGACATCCGAAGTCGTGGCCCCACTCAACGCCGTGGGCGACAAGGAAGGCTGCCGGCTGGAGAACGGTGTGGTCTATACCCCCACAGGCTTCAAGGAGGCCTTTGACCAGGTCCGCGCCGGCGGCTGGACCGGTCTGGACATGCCAGAACAATACGGCGGCCAGAACATGCCCTATGTAATCGGCTCTGCGGTGGGTGAATATTTCTCTGCCGCCAATCAGGCCTTTACCATGTATCAGGGCCTGACCCATGGCGCGGCTTCGGCCATCCTTGCCCACGGGACCGAGGCGCAAAAAGACACCTATCTGCCCAAGATGGTGTCATGCGACTGGACCGGCACGATGAACCTGACAGAGCCACATTGCGGCACCGACCTGGGCCTGATGCGCACCAAAGCGGTGCCACAGGGCGACGGCAGCTACAAGATCACCGGCCAGAAGATCTTTATCTCTTCGGGCGAACACGACATGTCCGACAATATCATCCACCTGGTGCTGGCCAAGATCGAAGGCGGCCCCGAAGGCATCAAGGGGGTATCACTGTTCATCGTGCCCAAGTTCATGGTCAATGACGACGGCGCGCTGGGCGAACGTAACAGCGTCGCTGTGGGATCCATCGAAGAGAAAATGGGCATCCACGGCAATTCAACCTGCGTGATGAACTATGACGGTGCCACCGGCTATCTGCTGGGCGAAGAACACAAGGGCATGCGCGCCATGTTCACCATGATGAACGAGGCGCGCCTGGGCGTGGGCATGCAGGGTCTGGCACAGGCCGATGTGGCCTATCAGAACGCATTGAGCTATGCCAAGGACCGCCTGCAGGGCCGTGCCGTCACCGGTGTCGAAGCGCCCGACAAACCCGCGGACCCGCTGATCGTCCACCCCGACATCCGCCGCTCATTGATGGATCAGAAAAGCTTTGTCGAAGGTGCGCGGGCCTTTATCCTGTGGGGGGCAACCATGCTGGATGCCGCCCATCGCGCAGGCGACGCGGATGCCGATGGCATCGTCTCTCTGCTTACCCCGGTGATCAAAGGGTTCCTGACCGATGTGGGCTATGACATGACCGTCAAAGCCCAGCAGGTCTATGGTGGCCACGGCTATATCGAAGAATGGGGCATGTCCCAATTCACCCGCGATGCCCGGATTGCCATGATCTATGAAGGGGCCAACGGCGTGCAGGCGCTGGACCTGGTCGGGCGTAAACTGGCGCAGGACGGCGGCAAACATGTGATGGCCTTCTTTGATCTGGTGAAAAACTTTATCAAGGACAACGCAGGCGCGGATGCAGCCTTTGATGCGGACTTCCTTGAGCCGCTCAAATCCGCCTCCAAGGACCTGCAATCGGCGGGGATGTATTTCATGCAAAACGGCATGAAGAACCCCAACCACGCCCTGGCTGGCTCCAATGACTTCATGCATATGTTCGGGCATGTCTGCCTTGGCCTGATGTGGGCGCGGATGGGTCTGGCCGCCAAGGCAGCCCTTGCAGGGGGCACCAGTGACGTGGCGTTCTATGAGACAAAGCTTGCCACGGGCCGCTACTACATGGCGCGTCAATTGCCCGCCACGGCGCTACATCTGACCCGCATCCAGTCAGGTGCAGATACTGTCATGGCACTGGACGCGGCAAACTTCTAAAACCCAAGGTGGGGGACGCCCCCACCCTACCCCAAGACCGGAACGACAATGCCCAAACGCTTTCGCCTGACCCGCCGCTTTCCTGTCGCCATGACAGAAGACGGCTATCGCCGCCTCAAGCGGTTCAGCAGTGATGCGGGACTGGACGAAGGCGAGGCATTGTCGTTCCTGTTCGAAAACTTCTCTTCGGTGATACACGAAGAAAACCTGACCGCACGGCTACGGCTGTTCAATTCCGAACTGGACGACCGCAAACGCTGAGCCCCTCGAAAGGACCGCCCCGTGAAAGATACCACCGCCCCCGCATCCAGCTGGATGACCCAAGAACACCAGATGATCGCGGATATGACCGCCTCGTTCATCACCACCGAATGGGCCCCCAAATTCGAGAAATGGCGCAAGCAAGGCGAGATGGACCGCGAGACCTGGCAGCAAGCGGGTGAACTGGGTCTGCTCTGCGCGTCCATCCCCGAAGAATACGGCGGTGCCGGCGGTGATTTCGGCCATGAAGCGGCCATCTACATCGAAGCCGCCCGCGCCAATCTGGCCAGCTGGGGCAACGGCATCCATTCCGGCATCGTCGCCCATTACATCCTGGCCTACGGCACCGAAGAACAAAAGAAACGCTGGCTGCCCAAAATGGTATCCGGTGAAATGGTGGGTGCCCTCGCAATGACCGAACCCTCGGCCGGCTCTGACGTGCAACGGATCAAGACAAAGGCCATCAAAGACGGCAATGCTTACCGCCTCTCGGGCCAAAAAACCTTCATCACCAATGGCCAACACGCCAACCTGATCGTGGTTGCAGCCAAGACAGACCCCTCTGAAGGGTCAAAAGGCGTCTCGCTTGTCGTGCTTGAAACCGACGGCGCAGACGGCTTTCTGCGCGGCCGCAACCTGGATAAAATCGGCAAACATGCCTCCGACACCTCTGAACTCTTCTTCGACAACGTCGAAATTCCACCCGAAAACATCCTGGGCCAGGAAGAAGGCAAAGGCTTCTACCAGATGATGCAGCAACTGCCCCAGGAACGCCTGATCATCGCCTGCGAAGCGGTAGGTTCCATGGAAGGTGCCGTGACCCGCACCATCCAATACTGCAAGGAACGCGAAGCTTTCGGCGGGCCCCTCACTCAGTTCCAGAACACCCGTTTCAAACTGGCCGAATGCAAAACCAAAACCGCCGTGGCACGGGCCTTCCTTGACCAATGTATGGCAGAACACTTGCGCGGCGAACTGACAGTAGACCGCGCCGCCATGGCAAAGTACTGGCTGACCGACACCCAGGGCGAGGTACTTGACGACTGCCTGCAATTGCACGGCGGCTACGGATTTATGCAAGAATATGCCATCGGCGAAATGTGGACCGACGCCCGCGTCCAACGCATCTATGGCGGTACGAATGAAATCATGAAGGAACTGATCGCGCGCAATCTTTGATCCAGCGCATAGGACAGCGCCGGGATGAGTTTAAGGGCAAGATGAAACCGACATCCGCCCGCGCCTACGCCGATGTGATCCAAAACGCGGCCAATTCAGCTTCATCTTGCCCTTAAACTCATCCCGAGGCTTGCCTCGTCTGCAACAACAGCAACAGGAAAAAGACCATGACAATCAAACTTTACTGCTTTGGCGAATCCGGCAATGCCTATAAGGCCGCCCTCGCCTTGCAGCTCTCGGGCCTGGATTGGGAGGCTGTCAAAGTCGATTTCTTTGCTGGTGAAACCCGCACGCCGGAATACCGCGCGAATGTGAATGAAATGGGCGAAGTACCTGTGATGACAGACGGTGACATCAAGCTTACTCAATCCGGTGTGATCCAGGATTACGTTTCAGAGAAGTCCGGCCATTTTGGCGGGCGGAACGCGGCGGAACGGCGGGAAATCCTGCGGTGGGTGCTTTGGGATAATCACAAGCTCAGTTCAATGGCGGGGATGACGCGTTTCTTGATGAATTTTCTGCCACAAGACAAACGGCCCCAGGAAGTGATCGGCTTTAACAAGGGCAGATTGCAGGCCGCATATGCTGTTCTGAATGATCACCTTGAGGGGCGCGAGTGGATTGTGGGCGATGGTGTGACCAATGCCGATCTCAGCTGCTGTGGCTACCTCTACTATCCTGAACCTTTCGGCTTTGACCGCAGCGCCTTTCCCAATATCGACGCGTGGCTCACGCGTCTGTCTGACCAACCGGGCTGGAAAGCCCCCTATGATCTGATGCCCGGCAGCCCTGCTGACCGCGCCTGAACCGAAAATATATCGGAGAACACCATGACCGAAGCCTATATCTATGACGCCCTGCGCACACCGCGCGGCAAAGGCCGCAAGGACGGATCCTTGCATGAAGTCACCGCAGTGCGGCTGAGCGCCTTGACCATGAACGCCCTGAAAGAGCGCAATAACCTGCACGGCCATGCCGTTGAGGATGTGATCTGGGGCAATGTCACCCAGGTCATGGAACAGGGTGGCTGTCTTGCGCGCTCTGCCGTGCTGGCCTCTGATCTGGACGAATCCATTCCAGGTCTTGCGATCAACCGTTTCTGCGCCTCCGGCATGGAAGCGGTGAACCTGGCCGCCAACCAGGTCAAAGGCGGGGCCGGCATGGCCTATATCGCCGGGGGTGTGGAGATGATGGGCCGGGTGGCCATGGGCAGTGACGGGGCCGCCATTGCCGTGGATCCGACGTTGGCGATGGAGCAATATTTCGTCCCCCAAGGCATTTCGGCCGATATCATTGCGACCGAGTATGGCTATACCCGTGATCAGGCCGACCAGCTGGCCGTGATCTCTCAGCAGCGCGCCCAGAAGGCCTGGGATGAGGGGCGGTTCAAGAATTCGGTGATCAGCGTTCGTGACCAGAACGGTCTGACCATTCTGGACCATGACGAATACATGCGCCCACAGACCGACATGCAGTCATTGGGGGCCCTGAACCCCGCGTTCCAGCAGATGGGCGAGGTCATGCCCGGCTTTGACAAGGTCGCCATGTTGAAATACCCGCATCTGGAAAAAATCCACCACATTCACCATGCGGGCAATTCTTCGGGTATTGTTGATGGTGCCGCAGCGGTGCTGATCGGCAACAAGGAATTTGGCGAGAAATACGGTCTCAAGCCACGCGCGCGCATTCGTGCAAATGCCAAGATCGGCACAGACCCGACCATCATGCTGACCGGTCCGATCCCGGTGACCGAAAAGATCCTTGCCGAAAATGGTATGAACATCAAGGACATCGACCTGTTTGAGGTGAACGAGGCTTTTGCTTCTGTCGTCTTGCGCTTCATGGATGCCTTTGATGTGGATCACGACAAGGTCAATGTGAACGGCGGCTCTATCGCCATGGGCCACCCTCTGGGGGCCACCGGTGCCATGATCATCGGCACGCTGCTGGACGAGTTGGAGCGGGCAGACAAGGAAGTTGGCCTTGCCACGCTGTGCATCGCATCCGGCATGGGTGCCGCAACCATAATCGAGCGCATGTAATGGCCACGCATCCTTTTTACGCCATTGCGGATCTCGCGGCCAAACAGGGCATGGACCAATTGGTTCTGAAGGTCGCCAACAAGGGCGACTATGTCCGGTTGGTCCAGAATGACCCGCCGCTGTTTTTCAAATATGGACCTGACCCAAGCGACAGTCTGGACCGCGCCGATCTGAATGATTTCAAGCGCCTGACCCTGAGCGAAGAAGACTGCAGCAACGGGCCAAAGGCCGCCTTGGCCCTGGTCAAGATGCTGCTGGAAAAATTCGCCGATTACACGCCGCGCGGCACAACAACATCCAAATCGGGGAGATAGAATATGACCGATTTCACAATGCACACCGACGCCGACGGCGTTGCCATCATCACATGGGACGTGGCAGATAAATCCATGAATGTGATGTCCATCGACGGGCTGGCGGAACTGGACGCCCATATTGATGCAGCCCTGGCCGATGAGACCGTCAAGGGCATCGTCATCACTTCGGGCAAGGAAGGTTCTTTTGCCGGTGGCATGGACCTGAACCTGCTGGCCAAGATGAAACAGGACGCGGGCGATGATCCCGCCAAGGGGCTGTTTGAGGGCACGATGCGCATGCACGGATTGCTGCGCAAGATTGAACGTGCGGGCATGGACCCCAAGACCAACAAGGGCGGCAAGCCGATTGCCGCAGCCCTGCCCGGCACCGCGGCAGGTATCGGTCTGGAACTGCCACTGGCCACGCATCGCATCTTTTGTGCCGACAATCCCAAGGCGCGGATCGGCCTGCCGGAAATCCTTGTGGGTATTTTCCCCGGCGCGGGTGGCACGACACGTCTGTCGTTCAAACTGGGTGCCATGGCCGCCTCTACCTTCTTGCTGGAAGGCAAGATGGTTGCCCCTGCTGCCGCAGCCAAGGCAGGCCTGATCGACGAAGTCGTGGCCGACCCGGTTGCCGCCGCCAAGGAATGGGTACTGAACGCCAAGGATGCCGATCTGGTGAAACCATGGGATGCCAAGGGCTATAAGATGCCCGGCGGCGCACCATACCACCCCGCAGGGTTCATGACCTTTGTCGGGGCCAACGCCATGATCAACGCCAAGACCAAAGGCGCATTTCCCGCCGCCAAGGCGCTGCTCTCTGCGGTCTATGAGGGCGCGCTTGTGCCCTTTGACACAGCGCTCAAGATCGAGGCGCGTTGGTTCACCTCAATCTTGTTGAACCCGTCCTCTTCGGCGATGATCCGGTCGCTGTTCATCAACAAGGAAGCGCTGGAAAAAGGCGCTGTGCGTCCCAAGGGCATTCCCGATCAGCGTGTCAGGAAACTGGGCGTTCTGGGTGCAGGCATGATGGGCGCGGGTATCGCGCTGGTCTCTGCCCAGGCCGGTATCGAAGTGATCCTGATCGACCGCGATCAGGCCGCCGCCGACAAGGGCAAGGCCTATTCCGAAGCCTATATGGACAAGGGGATCGCCCGCCGCAAAGCCACGCCTGAAAAGAAAGAGGCGCTGCTGAGCCTGATCACCGCCACCCCTGATCTGGATGCGCTCAAAGACTGCGATCTGATCATCGAGGCCGTGTTTGAGGACCCTGCCGTCAAGGCCGAGATGACCAAGAAGGTCGAAGGGGTGATCCCGCAGGACTGCATCTATGCTTCCAACACCTCGACCTTGCCGATCACCGATCTGGCCAAGGCATCCAGCAGGCCCGATCAGTTCATCGGCATCCACTTCTTCTCTCCGGTGGAGCGGATGTTGCTGGTTGAGATCATCAAGGGCAAACAGACCGGTGACCGCGCGGTGGCCAAGGCGCTTGATTATGTGCGCCAGATCCGCAAGACCCCGATCGTCGTCAATGATGCGCGGTTCTTCTATGCCAACCGCTGCATCATTCCCTACGGCGGCGAAGCCAACCGTATGATCACCGAAGGTGTTGCACCTGCCTTGATCGACAACGCCGCGCAGATGCTGGGCTTTCCTGTTGGACCTGTCCAATTGGGCGATGAGACATCCATTGATCTGGCGACCAAGATCATGCGCGCCACCAAGGCCGCGATGGGCAACGAATACCCCGCCTCAGAGGCCGACGATCTGATCGTCTGGATGGAAGAAAAGGGACGGCTGGGCCGCAAGGCCAAGGCGGGCTATTTCGACTATGACGAAAAGGGCAAGCGCCTGGGCTACTGGAAGGGGATCCACGACAAATATCCCCTGGCCGAGGTACAGCCAGACCTGCAAGAGGTGCAGGACCGTTTGATGTTTGTTCAGGTGCTGGAAGCCGTACGTGCGCTGGAAGAAGGCGTGCTGATGGACATCCGCGAAGGCGATGTCGGCGCGATACTGGGCTGGGGCTTTGCCCCGTGGTCGGGCGGGCCCTTGTCATGGCTGGACATGATCGGCACACCATACGCGGCAGAACGGTGCGATCAGCTGGAGGCCAAATTCGGTCCCCGCTTCAAATGCCCGGACTTGCTGCGCGAAATGGCGGCCAAGAACCAGACCTTCTATGGCCGTTTCGCAGGCGAAGCGCAAAACGCCGCCTGACCCATTCACAACACCAAGAAAGGGACGCTTCGGCGTCCCTTTTGTGATTTGCCCGTTTTGTTACTTCTCGCGTGATGGTTCATCGCCTGATTGCACCACCACCGGCAGTACACCGCCCCACTCAAACGCAAAAATGGCCGTGCTGGCGGCACGACCCGATACGAATGATCCAGCTATATTTTGCGTCTCTTACCCGAACAACATGCTGCCTCAGCAAACAGCCGCCATCCGACGGTCTCTTTCGCCACCAAAACACAAGGCCATGTCCTGCATTTCCATCCAGCCAACCAGATTGGCGGCATCCTCTGCGGACATCAACGTATAGTCCGTCAGCTCCGCATCCAGAAACCCGTCCAGCGCCAGCGCATTTCTGGGGCAATAGATCAAGGCGCCGCCTTCGGCATAGATCACTTCTTCCTCTTCAAAGCAGAGGGTGATCAGTTCGATTTCCTGTGCAGGCCCCGCCCGCGTGATGCCGCGAAACCCCTCAAGGCAATGGGCGGGAATGACAGCAAAGGGATCGCCGTAGATATCCGCGACCATGTCGCTTTCCACCAGAACGCCCTGATCAGGCAGCAATGTGATTTCAGTGCGATTGTCCAGCGCACCAACAGGGACGATCAGCGGGCCATTGCCGGGGGCCGTATCCGCACCCGACAGAAACAGGGTCTGGCGGCGGAACTCCACGATCTTCTGCATCCCGTTGTCGAATGTCAGCACGCTGTCGCCCACAGCCAATGCCTCGACGCAGCGCCAGCCCAGATTTGAGGCCACCTTGGTGCCTGACAGCAACCCGTGTGATTGCAGGCCCAGCCCGCCGTTATAGGCACCCGTCTGCTCTGTCGAAAGCTGTGGCATCCCGCGTGCCGCTGTTTTCCATCTAAACATTTCATTCATCCCCATGGCGGAGCGCCTGAATGCGGCGCAAATCTCTAACTTGGTTTGATTTGAAATGATTCCGGTGACCTTCGTAGGTCCACATAACGGCAGCTTTGGGGCATTGGACACGCCCCCGGCACAGTACAGGCCGTTGCGCGGTATTGTTCAGCGCAACCGCCCTAAAACCCCGACATTAAACAAATAATCATCCGCCCCGGTGTCATGAGAACCGGTAGCCGAATCGCTGGATATCCTCGGCACAGCAGGCGGCCACGATCTGGCGCAGCTCGTCGTCGTAATAGCCGTCATAGGCGGATGCACGCGCGGATCGGTTCTCAAATGGCAGGCTCAGCTCAAACCCCAGGTGGGCAAAAAACGGGGCGGCATCCTGGGCAAAATGCTCAAGCCGGATGTAGCAGCTGCAACGCTCTGCCCCGGTCACATCGCGCATGTACCGCGATGCAGGCCAGGCCCGAAGCGCGGTTTGCGTGGCCGGATCACGCAAGAATGTATCAAAATCCACGCCCTTGGCCAGCACAACGGCCGGATGATCAAAGCTTTGATCCCTCAGCCAGTGATAATAGCTGACCGCCCGGTCCCAGGGGTTGCGCACCAGCGTCACGGTGAACATCTGCGCGATCTCCTGCGGCGTGACCAGCCCGTCAATATCGGCCAGGGTCGAATGTTTCCATAACCGCCCCGCCGTCGAGACATCCCGCACCCGGTGCCGCCGGTTGCGCGCCTTGGGGGTGTCGCCCAGCATGATATCGTCTTTCTTGGCCCGGCCCTCCAATGCCAGGGCAAGCGAGGTGCCGCCTGTCTTGGGGATATGCACAAAGATATAGGACCGGCCGCGACTGATGATCATGCACCCGGCTCCGGCACCCGGCCAGACACCGGCGGCGTGGTGCTGCGCAATGCAATGACCGCCCCCGCCAGCGCGATCAGCACCATGCCGAACAATCCCAGTGTCGGCACGCTCTGTCCCCAAAGGATCCAGGCCCAAAAGCTGGCAAAGACCAGCAGCGAATATTCGAACACGGCCACATGGCTGGCCTCACCCAGCAGGTATCCTCTGAAAATCAATGCGATCCCGACCAGCGATCCAACCGCCTGCACCGCGAACCAGAACAGCATCTCCAGATCCAGCGGCCCCCAGGACCGCAGCACAAAACCCGCATGCCCCATAGGCGCATCGCCCGACACCACGAACATGCCGATCAGGCCAAACACCCCCAGCATCGCAAAGAAACCTGCCGTCAGGGTCAGCGTGCTTTCGCCCTCGCACCAGGCCCGCGTGGCCACGGCCCCGATCGCATAAAGCAGCCCGGCACAGATCGGCAGGAACGCCACCGGGTCCAGCGCCGCAGGATCGGGCCGGATCACCATCAACGCCCCGACAAATCCCGCACCAACCGCGCCCCAGCGAAACAGCCCCACGGTCTTGCCCTGAAACAGGATTGAAATCAGCACAACGAACAGGGGGGCCGTAAACAGCCCCGCCACGACAACCCCGATGGGCAACACGGACAGACAGCCAAAATAGATCAGCATGGCACCCGCCTGGAAAAAGCTGCGCCCCAGAACCGCCAAGGGGCGTTTGGCCCGAAAACTGCCATAGCCCAGGCCCACGATGGCAAAAAGCACCGCGAAAGCCATGATCGACCGGAAAAAGTGAAACTGCCAGAGCGATCCGCGCTCTGAAATGAAGGGGACGAAGTTATCCGTCAGCCCCAGCGCGGCCATGCCCGCCAGAACGGATGCCGCCGCGATGCCCGGTTTTATGCTCTCATTGTTCACGTCTGCGCCCCATATTATGAAAATCACCCTTCCAAAGACGCCGCCGCACCGCAATACTCAACCGTCAAAGTGACATCTATTTGCGGAGGATGCGACATGGGATGGATGGCCGACGAAACGGGTCTGGATAAATGCACGGCCAATTATGTGCCGCTGACACCTCTGTCACATCTGCGCCGCGCGGCATCGGTCTTTGCCGGGCACACGGCGGTGATCTACGGCAGTCACAGGGTGACATATGCGCAATATCACGCGCGCTGCACCCGCCTTGCCTCGGCACTTGCCGCGATGGGCGTGGCCCCGGGGGATGTGGTCGCAACCCTGATCCCAAACCTGCCCGCCCAGGCAGAGGCGCATTTTGGCGTGCCCGCCTGCGGGGCGGTTCTGAACACGATCAACACCCGTCTGGATGTCGGCACCGTCGCCTATATCTTTGAGCACGGCGGGGCCAAGGTTGTGCTGGTCGATACTGAATTCGTCGCATTGGCCGAAGCGGCCTGCGCCGCCATGGAACACACCGGCCCCGCCATTGTCGAAATCCCCGATCCCGGCGCAGGCCATCCCGCCACCGGCCGCCACCCCACCTATGAGGACCTGCTGGCAGGTGCCGACGAAAGCTTTGACTGGCTGATGCCCCAGGACGAATGGGAAAGCCTGGCGCTCAACTATACTTCCGGCACCACCGGACGGCCCAAGGGCGTGGTCTATCACCACCGGGGGGCCTATCTGATGACGATGGGCACGGTCATTTCCTGGCGGATGGTGCTGCATCCGGTGTTCATGCAGATCGTGCCCCTGTTTCACTGCAACGGCTGGAACCACACATGGATGATGCCGCTGATCGGCGGCACGCTGGTGTGCTGCCGCGACATCACGGCCCCCAATATCTACAACGCCATCGCAGATCAGGGCGTGACCCATTTCGGCGGTGCCCCCATCGTGCTGAACATGCTGGTCAACGCCCCCGCAGATGAACGCAGGCCCTTTGATCATACGGTCGAGGTGTTCACCGCCGGTGCGCCCCCCGCCCCTGCCACCCTGGCCAAGATCGAACAACTGGGGTTCAACGTCACGCAGGTCTACGGGCTGACAGAGACCTACGGCCATGTCACCGAATGTCTGTGGAATGCATCGGACTGGGACGCGCTGGATACGGCGGCACGGGCCGCGATCAAGGCCCGTCAGGGCGTCGCCATGCCGATGATGGAAGATATCACCGTCACCGACCCCCAGATGCAGCAGGTCACCATGGACGCAGCCACCCAGGGCGAAATCATGATCCGCGGCAATTCGGTGATGAAAGGTTATTTCAAGAACCCCGCCGCCACCCAAGAGGCCTTTGCGGGGGGCTATTTCCATTCTGGCGATCTGGCCGTGCAGCACCCTGACGGCTATATCCAGATCGCCGACCGCGCCAAGGACATCATCATCTCGGGGGGTGAAAACATCTCAAGCGTTGAGATCGAAGGCGTGCTGATGGGGCACCCGGATGTGAACCTTGCCGCCGTCGTGGCCAAACCGGACGATAAATGGGGCGAAGTGCCCTGCGCCTTTGTCGAACTCAAACCCGGTGCCGCCGAAGACGCAGCCGCCCTGATCGCCTTTACCCGTCAGACGCTGGCAGGGTTCAAAGCGCCCAAACATGTGGTTTTCGTGGAATTGCCCAAGACCTCGACCGGCAAGATCCAGAAATTCGAACTGCGCAAGATGGCAGCGGTCCTGTGATCAGCGCAGGTCTTTTTCATAACGCCATATGGTGACAATCTGCGGGCCGGCGGCAGTTTCCGCCTCATAGGACTGCGTCCCCCGGCGCTGCCAGCCGGCCTTTTCATAAAACCGCGCCGCCCTGGCATTGCCTTCAGAACAGGCCAGCCACGCCAGTTTCCCGGCCAAAGCCGCCTCTGCCTGTGCCATCAGGGCTGCGGCCACGCCCTGCCCCTGGAATGCGGCAGCCACGTAGAACTGATACACCTCATCCCCCTCCAGCATATAAAATCCGGCAATCTGGCCATCGCGGCGCAGCACATGGGTTTGCGGCAAATGACGGCGGCTGCGCTCCTGAAATTCGCTGAAAACCCGCGTGGCCACCAAAGCGGCAGGCGCAAAATCCCCATGCCCCTGATGCCAGCCCTTGTGCCATAGCGCCGCAATGGCCTCGATGTCCGCTTCGCTTGCCGGTTCTGTCTGCATCATGGGTCCTCTTGCCTTATGGGCCATTGCCCCGACAGGGTTGAGTGATAAACTAGCCGCAAAACAGCAGACAGGCCAGCACACCCCATGACCGCGCTCAAGAAATACGCCCGGATCGAGGCGACGGCCCTATGGCGCGCGACGCCAGACGACCAAAGGCGCGACGTCATCGTATCCATCGGTGATGCAACACTGGTGATCAGTGACCTCAAGGACCAGCCCCTGGCCCATTGGTCGCTCGCGGCTGTTGAACGTGCCAATCCCGGCAAGATGCCCGCGATCTTTCACCCCGATGGCGACCCCGGTGAAACCATTGAACTGCCCGCCAATGAACCAGAGATGATAGAGGCCATCGAGACCCTGCGCATCGCCATCGAAAAATCCCGGCCCCGCCCGGGCCGCCTGCGCCTTTTCGGCATGTCCCTGTCGGTACTCGTGGTGGGATGGCTCGCTGTTTTCTGGCTGCCCGGTGCGCTACAGGATCACACATTGACGGTTGTCCCCCAGGCCAAACGCGACGCGATCGGCAATGCCTTGCTGGAACGGATCGAACGGGTCTCTGGCCCGGTCTGCCGCGATGCGGCGGGGCTGACCGCGCTGGCGCTGCTGTCATCGCGCCTGCAATCAGGCCCGCTGGCGATCTTGCCCGACATGACCGTACCCAGCCTGCATCTGCCCGGCGGTCTGATCGTGCTTGACCGCAGCGTGATCGAGGATTTCGAAGAACCCGATATCGCCGCAGGCTACGTGGTCACCGAACAGACCCGCCGCGACGCCTCCGATCCGCTGCGTGATCTGTTGCAGGTGGTCAGCCTGCGTGAAAACTTCCGACTGCTCACCACCGGCGAATTGTCCCCCGACGCGCTGGACAATTATGCGCAACACCTGATGACCACCCCCGCCATGGCCCCCGATCTTGGGGCCCAGATTGCCCGCTTTGCCGCCATCTCCCTGCGCAGCACGCCCTATGCCTATGCCTCTGACATCACCGGCGAAACGACACTGGCGCTGATCGAAGGCGATCCGATGAACGGCAAACTGACAGAACCCCTGCTCTCGGATGCCAACTGGTTGCGGCTTCAGGCGATCTGCGGCGGCTAGACCATGCTGGATACCTGCACAAGGATCGCGCTGTCCCCCCTGCTGACCTATCAAGCACTACGCGTGCGCCGCACCGCCCAAAGCCTGCCCGAAGCCAGGGGGCCCCGCAGCGGCACCTTCGGCACCGGACCCGCCCTGCGGCTTGCCATCATCGGCGACAGCTCTGCGGCGGGTGTGGGCGTCGATCACCAGTCGCAGGCCCTTGCCGGCCAATTGACAGATCTGCTCGGCGTGCAGTTCGACGTCAGCTGGCATCTGGACGCCCTCACCGGCGCAACCACGCGCAGCACCCTGCACCGCCTGGCACAGGCCCAGCCCAAACCACTGGACGTGATCGTGACCGCCCTTGGCACCAATGATGTGACCCGCCTGATCCCGGCGCGCCTGTGGCGGCACCAACACCGCGCCCTGCTCGACCGGTTGCGTGATCTGTACCAGCCAAGGCACATCTATCTGGCAGGCTTTCCCCCGATAGACCGCTTTCCGCTGCTGCCCGAACCGCTGCGCTGGACCCTTGGCCGCCACGCCCGCAAGCTCGAATCCCAGCTGCTGGCCGATGTCCACGGCCGCTGCGACATCACCTATGTTCCCTTTGATCTGGACCCTGACCCGGCCCTCATGGCCCCGGACGGCTTTCACCCCTCCGCCCGGCTGTACCACCTCTGGGCCAAAGAAATGGCCAGCCGGATCATCTCCGACTGGCCATCCTATCCGTCATAAGATCACGCTTTAGCGTGCAAAGGCATCCCGGTATCCGGCACCGCGCAGCCGGTTCATGGCGTCCTGCATGGCCTGCGCCCCGCCAAAGGGTCCGGCCTGAACGCTCATATAGCGCTGGCCCGATTTGCGATGCGTCCCGATCCGCGCAGGCATGCCCATCCGGGCGATGTTCTGCGCGGCGCGCTGCGCGTTGCCCGCATCACGAAAAGTACCGATCTGAACATAACGTTTGCCTGAATACGCAGCCTCTGGTGCCGCGATCTGCTGCGGTACCGACCGGCTGGAATAGACGGGCGCGCGCACCAGCGGTGCGGCACCTGCGTTGCGCCTGATCCGCTTTACCGTCTGCCCGCCACGCTGCATCAAGGTGACCTCACCCAATTCGCGCTGCTGTTGCGTGACGTCCGTATAGGGATAGACCAACGGCACAGAGGCCGTCACATCGCGACCTGAGCGCGGATCAACCAGACGCCGCGGCAGCGTCTGCGTCCAGACCAAACTCATCTGCGCCCGACCCGCCAATGTCTGTTCCGCCCGCTTTGGGTTCAGCCTGTCATCTTCCCAAACCGCCCGGTACCCCTCGGGGATGGATACGACATCCGGCGTGCGGCGGTTCTCTGCCACATGTTTGGGCACGATCCGCGTGGTCGAAGAAACCCCGTTGCCATAGCCGGCACCAGATCCTGCATAGGGCTGAACGGCCGTCCCCTGACCATAAACGGTCCCTGTAGGGACCGGCGCATAAGCCGCAACCTGCGACGACCCGACAATCGGCGCGGCCTGCGGACCACAGCGCACACCTGAGCCGCGCAAATATTGCTGCGAAATGGCAGAAGCACCGGCGCAGGCGATGGCACCCTGACCGGGCACAGCAGTGCTGCGCACCTGGATAGAAGGCGCAACCATGGTGGGTTTGATGATCACGGGCTGGGGGGCCGTCTGACGCACGACCACTGGTGCCGCCGCACGGCGGGGCGCTGCAACAGAAGCTGTGCGCTGCGGCGCAGGTGCCGCCGCAGGGGCCGTGTCCAATGTGATCTGCACCGGCGCAGCCCCCGTGCCCGCGGCAGGGGCCGACGCGGCCATCAGTTCGGTATTGGTCGGCCTGAACCCGCAAACGGTCTTTCTGTCGCGCGACACGCGCGGCACCCAGGACACATTGCCGTCAATGCCCGCACGGATGAACACGCAGCCCTTGCTGTCCACATATTGCTTGCCCTTGAAAGAAGCTGCCGGAAACTCTGCCGGCTGCTGCTCTCGAATTTGCGCCTGCGCGACGCCCGGCGCAAAAGCGAGCCCGAACCCACCCGCAACAGCCAACATGGCTAGTATTCTTGAAACTTTCATCTCATGCCCCCACACAACATGTAGCCCAAGATGCCTCAGACAGCACAACAAGTCTAGCGCTCACAGCGCCGATCCGGGCTCTTTCAGCGGTTTATTTCGTTCCAAACATCCGGTCCCCGGCATCACCCAGCCCGGGCACGATATATCCATGCTCGTTCAGCGCCTCATCCACGGCCGCCGTGATGATCGGCACGTCAGGATGGGCATCCTTCATCCGCGCGATCCCCTCGGGTGCCGCCAGCAGACACAGGAACCGAATGTTGGTGGCTCCCGCTTCCTTCAACAGATCAATCGCCGCCACCGACGAATTGCCCGTGGCCAGCATCGGATCCACGGCGATGACCACCCGGTCCTCCAGCGCCTCGGGCACCTTGAAATAATATTGCACGGGCCTCAGCGTCGCCTCATCCCGGTACAACCCGATGAAACCAACCCGCGCCGAAGGGATCAACTCCAATACCCCGTCCAGCAAACCGTTGCCCGCCCGCAGGATAGAGATCAACGCCAGTTTCTTGCCCGCCAGCGTCGGCGCATCCATCTGCTGCATCGGCGTCTCGATCCGCTTGGTGGTCATCGGCAAACCGCGCGTGACCTCATAGGCCAAAAGCTGCGAAATCTCGCGTAACAACTGCCGGAACACCGCCGTCGGCGTGTCCTTGTCGCGCATGATGGTCAGCTTGTGCTGCACAAGAGGGTGATCGACGCGTGTCAAATGGTCATCGGATTGGGTCATGGCAGCAGCTCCTGTATTTCTCATTTCTTGTCGCGCGAAACGCGCCCTACCGCAAGCGGCCCTCTCCTCTTTTTGGCCCAAAGCACCTCGGGGGAGACGGCCCAAGGGGCCGGCGGGGGCAGCGCCCCCTGCGCCCGTTCACCCGCGCGACACGCCCAGATGCCGCGCCACCAGGGCCGCCACATCCGTGAAACCGATCTGCCCCATCGGCCCTGTCCGCCTGCCCGCCACCAGCACGGGCACCTGCTCGCGGGTGTGATCCGTACCCCGCCAGGTTGGATCATTGCCATGATCCGCCGTCAGCACCATCATGTCACCGGGCCGCAGCGCGGCAATGATCGGGCCAATCGCCCGGTCAAACCACTCCAGCGCCCGCGCATAGCCTGCCACATCGCGACGATGGCCGTACAGACTGTCAAACTCCACGAAATTCGCAAAAACCAATGCCCCCTCTTCGGCCTCGGCCACCAGCTCACCCAGGTGCCGCATCAGCGTCGCATCATCGCCCTTGCGCAGCTCATCAATTCCCTGCATCGAAAAGATATCCCCAATCTTTCCAACTGCATACACCCTTTGCCCCGCGTCCTGCACCCAATTGGTCAAAACCGGGGCCGGTGGCATGATCGCAAAGTCGCGCCGATGGGCGGTGCGTGTGAAACCCGATGTGGCATCCCCCACAAAGGGGCGCGCAATCACCCGGCCCACCTTCATCTCATGCAGGCGCGGGGCCACCGCCTCGCATAGCGCCAGCAGCCGCTCCAGACCAAAGCTCTGCTCATGCGCCGCGATCTGAAACACGCTGTCGGCGGAGGTATAGCAAATCGGCCAGCCAGTCTGCATGTGCCGCGCCCCCAATTCCGCAAGGATCGCCGTGCCCGAGGCATGACAATCGCCCAGGATGCCCGGGGTGCCCGCCGCATCTGCCACGAATTTCGACAGCTCCGGCGGAAAGGCAGGCCGCGCATCGGGGAAATAATGCCACTCCCACGGCACTGGCAAACCGGCCAGTTCCCAATGCCCCGACGGCGTATCCTTGCCCCGCGAGGTTTCGCATGCGGCCCCGAATGAGGCCGTGGATGACACTGCACTGCCCGCGTCCAGGCCCGCCACCTCCAGCCCGCTGGCCAGTTTCAGCGCGGCACCCAGCCCCAGGGCCTCCAGCTGCGGCAGATGCAAGGGGCCGCGGCGGCCCGTGTCGCATTGCCCCTGCGCGCAGGCCTGCGCAATATGGCCCAGCGTATTGGCCCCGGTATCAGGCAGCGTGCCGTTAAAGAACTGATCCGCATCCGGTGCCCCGCCGATACCCACGGAATCCATGACAACCAGAAAGGCACGCGCCATCAGCCCACCCGCTCGGCGATCAGGTCAGGCACGCGCGGCCGCGACCCGCTCAGCGTGATCGCCGCCAAAACCGCGCGCACAGCCTGCTCTGCCTGATCGGACCGCGCCGCATGCACCACGCCAAGCGTTTGCCCCTTGGACACTTTGACACCCAGACGCACGACATCTGACAGCCCCACAGCCGGGTTTACCAGATCACGTTCCACCACCCGGCCACCGCCCAGCCCCACAACCGCAAGGCCCAGCGCCTCACCGTCAATCTTGGCGACATATCCGCTCTGCGGCGCGGAAACCTCGCGGATCACCGTCGCTTCGGGCAGGAAACGCGCCCAGTTCTCCACAAACCCCACAGGACCGCCCAGCGCAGACAGCATCCGGCCCAGCCGCTCGGCCGCATAACCCTTGCGGATCGCGTGAACGATGGCATCGGCCCCCTCCTGAACATCGCGCGCCAGCCCGGAATTGGCCAGCAACACCCCGCCAAGGGCCGCCGCCACATCGACGATCGGCCCGCGCCCCTTGCCCGTCAGAATGCGCATGACCTCCGCCACCTCCAGCGCATTGCCAAGGCTGGGCACCAAAGGCTGGCTCATATCGCTGATCACCGCCGTGGTCCGGCATTTCGCGGCATTCGCCGTCTTGGTCAGCGCCTCGGCCAGGGCCTGCCCCTCCTTGAGGGTTTTCATAAAGGCACCGCTGCCGATCTTGACGTCCAGCACCAGACCATCAAGCCCCGCCGCCAGTTTCTTGGACAGGATCGACGCGGTGATCAGGTCCAGTGAATCCACCGTAGACGACACATCGCGCACGGCATAAAGCCGGCGATCCGCAGGCGCGATATCGGCCGTGGCCCCCACGATGGCACAGCCCACCTGCGTCACGATCCCCTTGAAACGGGCCTCCGACAGCTGCGTCGATACGCCCGGAATCGCCTCCAGCTTGTCCAGCGTCCCGCCGGTATGACCCAGCCCACGGCCCGAAATCATCGGCACATAGGCCCCGCAAGCGGCAAGCGCGGGGGCCAGCACGAGGCTCACGCAATCGCCCACACCGCCTGTCGAATGTTTGTCCAGAACCGGACCATCCAACTGCCACGACAGCACCCGCCCCGAATCCCGCATCGCCAGCGTCAGGGCCACCCGGCCCACATCACTCAGCCCGTTCAGACAGACCCCCATGGCAAAGGCACCCGCCTGCGCATCACTGACCGACCCATCGGCCAGCGCCTGCGCCATCCAGGTCAATTCCTCCCGCGTTGGGGTCTTGCGATGCCGCAGCTTTGCCAGAATGGCGCGGGCGTTCATCTGCTACCCCTCCAGAAAGGCCGCATCAAAGGCCCCCGGCAACAGCTCTGCCAAGGTCGTATGCTGCTCTGTTCCTGCTGTCGTGGCCAGCGTCACCGGCACATCACCTTTGCCAAATTCGGCCAGTTTCTGACGGCACCCGCCACAGGGCGGCACCGGAACCGCGCTGCCCGCGATCACATAGGCCTCGATCAGCGCCGTCTCACCGGCCGCAACCATGGCCGCAATGGCCCCCGCCTCGGCACAGGTCCCTTCGGGATAGGCTGCGTTTTCCACGTTGCATCCCGTGTATATCGCGCCAGAGGCCCCCCGAATGGCAGCCCCCACCTTGAATTTCGAATAGGGCGCATAGGCGCGTTCGCGCACAGATGCTGCCGGCTGTCTTAGATCACTGCTCATCAGGCCCCCTTGGATAAGAAACTATAGGAAATGGAAACGAAAGATTCGAGTGGCAAAAAGCGCCTTGCCTTCCCCGCGCGACATTTTCCCCCTATCCTGATCGGTACCGCCACTCCGCAAGACTTGGAACGGGGCCCGTAACAGATGCCCTTGGCGATCCATAATAAGTAGTTTAGTGCTAAACTATATTTCTCAGGGAGCCTCACCACATGTCCGACAAGCCTAATCTGCGACAGGCAGCACTTGATTATCACGCTTTCCCAAAACCCGGAAAGCTTGAGATCCGCGCGACCAAACCGCTGGCGAACGGGCGCGACCTTGCCCGTGCATATTCACCGGGCGTGGCCGAGGCTTGCCTTGAAATCAAGGCTGATCCGACCACAGCCGCGCTCTATACGACACGCTCCAACCTGGTTGGCGTGGTGACCAATGGCACTGCGGTGCTGGGGCTGGGCAACATCGGCGCGCTGGCCTCAAAACCGGTGATGGAGGGCAAGGCCGTTTTGTTCAAGAAATTCGCGAACATCGACTGCTTTGACATCGAACTGGATGAACCCGACCCTGAAAAACTGGCAGATATCGTCTGCGCGCTGGCTCCGACCTTTGGGGCCATCAACCTCGAAGACATCAAGGCACCCGATTGTTTTACCGTTGAACGAATTTGTCGCGAGCGGATGAACATCCCCGTCTTTCACGACGACCAGCATGGCACGGCCATCGTTGTGGGCGCTGCGGTCACCAATGCCCTGTATGTAACCGGCAAGGCATTTCAGGACATCAAGATCGTCTCGACCGGCGGCGGTGCTGCGGGCATTGCCTGCCTGAACATGTTGCTCAAACTGGGGGTCAGACGGGAAAACGTCTGGCTGTGCGACATCCACGGGCTGGTCCATGAGGGCCGCGAGGTCGATATGAACCCGATCAAATCGGAATATGCCCAGAAAACCGATCTGCGCACGCTGGATGACGTGATCCCTGACGCGGATCTGTTTCTTGGCCTGTCAGGCCCCGGTGTGCTGACCCCTGAAATGGTCGCCAAGATGGCCCCCCGCCCGATCATCTTTGCCCTTGCGAACCCAACGCCCGAAATCCTGCCCGATCTGGCCCGCGCAGTGGCCCCCGATGCCATTATCGCGACCGGGCGGTCAGATTTTCCCAATCAGGTCAACAATGTACTGTGTTTCCCCTTTATCTTCCGGGGCGCGCTTGATGTCGGGGCGACGACGATCAACGATGAAATGAAACTGGCCTGTATCGAAGGTATTGCCGCGCTGGCCCGCGCCACCACCTCGGCCGAGGCCGCAGCCGCCTATCAGGGCGAAGAGATGACCTTTGGTCCCGACTACCTGATCCCCAAACCCTTCGATCCACGCCTGATCGGCGTTGTATCCTCTGCTGTGGCGCAGGCCGCGATGGAAACCGGCGTGGCAACCCGCCCCCTTGATGATCTTGAGGCTTACAAGGCCAAGCTCGATGGGTCGGTGTTCAAATCGGCCATGGTCATGCGGCCCGTGTTTGAGGCTGCCCGCGTCTCCCCCCGCCGTCTGGTCTTTGCCGAAGGCGAGGACGAGCGTGTGCTGCGCGCCGCACAGGCCATCATCGAGGAAACCGTTGAAACCCCCATCCTGATCGGCCGGCCCGATGTAATTCAGCGCCGGATCGAACAGGCGGGGCTGAACCTGCGGCTTGGCGACAATGTCGAACTGGTGAACCCCGAAAACGATCCGCGCTACCGCGATTACTGGGAAACCTACCACCGGCTGATGTGCCGTCGGGGGGTATCACCCGACATCGCCAAGGCGATCATGCGCACCAATACCACGGCCATCGGCGCGGTCATGGTCCACCGGGGCGAAGCCGACAGCCTGATCTGCGGCACCTTCGGTGAATTCCGCTGGCATCTCAACTATGTCGAACAAGTCCTGAGCCGCGAAGGGCGTCACCCCCAAGGGGCCTTGTCGATGATGATCCTTGAGGACGGTCCGCTGTTTATCGCGGACACGCAGGTTCACCTGCACCCGACCCCCGAACAGATTGCCGAAATCGCACGCGGTGCCGCCCGCCATGTCCGCCGCTTTGGCATAGAACCAAAGGTCGCGTTCTGCTCACAAAGCCAGTTCGGCAATCAGGGCGACGGCACTGGCGGGCGGCTGCGCAAGGCAATCAGAATGCTGGACGCAGAAGGCGCTGATTTCAGCTATGAGGGCGAAATGAACATCGACACCGCCCTCGACCCTGAGCTGCGCGAACGTCTGCTGCCCGGCAACCGCATGCAGGGTGCCGCGAATATTCTGGTCTTCGCCCATGCCGATGCAGCCTCGGGCGTGCGCAACATTCTGAAAATGAAAGGCGGCGGCCTTGAAGTAGGCCCCATCCTGATGGGCATGGGCAACTCCGCGCATATCGTCTCGCCTTCGATCACGGCGCGGGGGCTTTTGAACGTCGGTGCTATCGCAGGCACCCCCGTGGCCCACTACGGCTGAACCGCCCCTCAAACGGCAAACGCCGCCCCGACGTAATCGGGGCGGCGTTTTGATGTCTGATCTCGGGCCGGGTCATCGCCGACCAGTGGCACCCAATTTCAGGGGAACACTGACCCTTTAGAAACGCAAGGTAAACGCACGGGTCAGGCCAATCGACACCCGCCACTGATCTGGCGAACCGGACATGGTGATGGGGCTGTCTGCCGCATCGTTTTGCAGTCGCTCATAGCTCAGCATCCCGTCAAGCGCCCAGTCATCGGTCAGCGCATAGCTGGCCTGCATCTGGATACCAGCCCCCAGCACGCCACCCGACGCCTGATAGGCCCCGAAACGTGACGCAGCAGCCTCTGCCGCGCTCACGCCGAAATAGGTTGCGGCAAATGTGTCATTGCCCAGATTGATCCGCGGACCCGCCGTCAGCGTCAGCCGGTCATTGGGCCGAAAGATCACGTCAGCGCCCAGGGTTCCGGTCACGCCCTCATGGCCGCCAAAACCGCGCCGCACTTCGCCAAAGGCCTGCCAGTTGCTCTGGCGGTAGACCAGCCCAAAGCCCAGCTCGACGGCGGTGTCGATATCGGCCAGCCCCGCCAATTCCGGATTGTCGGCAACATCACGCGACCCGATCACCTTGAACGCACCGCGCAGCGCCAGACCGTTCCGGGGTGTTGCCCCCACACCATTGCCGATGTTGACCTTGCCCCATTTCAGGGAACCAAAGGTGAAGCCCGCATCAGGGGCGGCACGGTAGCTGTCCGCACCCGGATAGGACGGGATCGCGGCAACGCCGCCGGTCAGGGCAAAGTTGAACGAACGCTCCTGTGCCGCCGCAGGCAGGGCCGCCGCCAGTGTTGCAGCAAGTGTCGTGGCAAGGGAAACAACGATGGCGGATGTGGTGCGCATGAAAATGCTCCAGAAAAGGATTACGTCTTGACCCGCACATAGCACGATCCCGCCCATTGAACAGATGGCACGTTCAGCCATCGTGTAAAAAACTGGACTACCGGCCAATAAATCAGCAAAGTTTCTGACGCAGGATTGCTGGAAAGCCCTCACTGGGCTTGCCCCCCGCCCGCCCTCTGCTTACCAACATAATGGTAAAGATCGAGGAGGACAGACCATGGGCTATCGCGAGACCTATCAAAACTGGCAAAATGACCCCGAGGCCTTTTGGCTCAAGCAGGCAGAAGCGATCGACTGGACCGTTCCTCCGACCAAGGCGCTGACAGATCACGGCGACAACCTGTATGAATGGTTCGAAGATGGCATGGTCAACGGCTGCTACAACGCGCTGGACCGTCACGTCGAACGCGGGCGCGGCAATCAGGTGGCCATCATCTATGACAGCCCGATCACCGGCAAAAAAGAAAAGATCACCTACGCCAAGCTGACAGACCGCGTGGCCAACCTTGCCGGGGCGCTGGCCTCGCAGGGGATCGAAAAAGGCGACACCGTCATCATTTACATGCCGATGATTCCCCAGGCGATAGAGGCGATGTTGGCCTGCGCCCGTCTGGGTGCCATCCATTCCGTGGTCTTTGGCGGCTTTGCGGCCAATGAACTGGCCGTGCGGATCGACGATTGCAAGCCAAAGGCCATCATCGCCGCCTCCTGCGGGTTGGAACCGGGCCGCGTGGTGCAATACAAGCCGCTGCTCGACGGCGCATTGCAGATGTCCAAACATCTGCCCGATTTCTGCATGATCTATCAGCGCGAAGAACACCGCTGCGAGATGATAGAGGGCCGCGATATCGACTGGCACGAGGCCCAAAAGGGCGGCATGCCCGCCGCCTGTATCCCCGTCGAAGGCAACTTTCCCGCCTATATCCTGTACACCTCTGGCACCACCGGCGCGCCCAAAGGCGTCGTGCGCCCCACGGGGGGCCATCTGGTCGCGCTCAACTGGACGATGAAGAACATCTACAACGTCGATCCCGGCGACGTTTTCTGGGCCGCCTCCGATGTGGGCTGGGTCGTGGGCCATTCCTACATCTGCTACGCGCCTCTGATCCACGGCAACACCACCGTCCTGTTCGAGGGCAAACCCATCGGCACGCCGGATGCCGGCACTTTCTGGCGCATCATCCAGGAACATAACGTGCGCAGCTTTTTCACCGCACCGACCGCCATCCGCGCCGTCAAACGCGAAGACCCCAAGGGCGAATTCCGCGCGAAATATGACCTGTCATGCCTGCGCGCGCTTTATCTGGCCGGCGAACGGGCAGACCCTGACACGATCGAATGGGCGCAGGATATCCTGGATGTGCCGGTCTATGACCATTGGTGGCAGACCGAAACCGGCTATACCATCGCAGGCAATCCCGCAGGGCTTGAGGCGCTGCCCGTCAAGATCGGCTCTCCCACCGTGCCGATGCCCGGCTACGACGTCCATATTCTGGACGAGGCCGGCCATCCCCAAAAACCCGGCGAACTGGGGGCCATTGCCATCAAACTGCCCCTGCCCCCCGGCACATTGCCCACCCTGTGGAACGCAACGGACCGTTTCATCAAATCCTACCTCACCACTTTTCCCGGTTACTATGAAACCGGCGATGCGGGCATGATGGACGAGGACGGCTATCTTTACATCATGGCCCGCACCGATGACGTGATCAACGTGGCAGGCCACCGCCTGTCCACCGGTGCCATGGAAGAAGTGCTGGCCGGTCACCCCGATGTCGCCGAATGCGCCGTGATCGGGGTTGGCGATGCGCTCAAGGGGCAATCGCCCATGGGCTTTGTCTGTCTGACCAAGGGCGTGAACCGCCCCCACGAGGAGATCATGCGCGAATGCGTCCAGCGCATCCGCGACCAGATCGGCCCCGTGGCGGCCTATAAGATGACGCTAGTGGTGGACCGCCTGCCCAAAACCCGGTCAGGCAAGATTTTGCGCGCAACCATGGTAAAGATCGCCGATGGCGAGCCCTTCAAGATGCCCGCCACCATCGACGATCCCGCCATCCTGGACGAAATCAAGACAGCGCTGCAAACGATCGGCTATGCTCAGGACTGACCGCGCCTGAAACCCTGCAACCGAAAGAGGAAACCATGGCTGCCCCATCACTTGAAAATTGGGAAATGACGGCAGCGCTCAAGGACCTCACCGATTGGCTGATCCGTCAGGGGCTCGAAGACACGCCCGTCGAAACCTGGCTTGAGGCCTGCTGCAACAAACTGGTCGCAGCAGGCATCCCGCTGCAGCGCGTCAACCTGTCCCTGCGCGCCCATCACCCCGAAATCGGGGCCGTTGCCTTTCGCTGGACGCGCGGCGGGGCAAACGAACGCTTTGACTATCAACGCACAGGCGATGTGGGGGATGAATTTGTCAAAAGCCCGCTGTTCTATCTGGTGACCAATGACATCCTGGAAATGCGCCAGGATCTGACAGACCCTGATCCGGCAATGAATTTCCCCATCTTTGACGAATTGCGCGAACGTGGCACCACCGAATATTATGCGACAAAACGCTACTTTCTGCGCCAGAACCACGCCGCCCCCATCGACCCCGGCAAACCCGAAGAAGGCATGTTGATTTCACTGACCACCGACGCCCCCGGTGGCTTTACAGAGGCCCACCTTGACGGCATTCGCAGCCTTCTGTCGCCAATCTGCCTGACCCTGAAATGCGGTGCGAACCGGCTGATGGCCCAAGACATCACTGCCGCCTACATGGGCCATGACGCCAGCAAACGCGTGCTGTCTGGCGATATCACGCGCGGCTCCTCCGATACGATCTCTGCGGTGATCTGGTATTTTGACCTGCAAGGGTTCACCAAACTCTCCGAAGTTCTGCCGGGCGAGGCGATCATCGACATGCTCAACGACTACTTTGCCGAAGCCGTCGATATTGTCGAACGCAACGGCGGCAATGTGCTGAAATTCATGGGCGACGGCATGCTCGCCATCTTTGATCTGGACCAGATCCCCGACGCCCGCCGCATCGCGATAGAGGCCGCCGTTGAACTGCGCGCCGCCTTCAACACGCTGAACGCCCAGCGCAGCAAAGACGCCATGCCCACCACCGGCTTTACCCTGTCCCTGCACGCAGGCGATGTCCTTTATGGCAATATCGGCGGCAAGACCCGGCTCGACTTCACCGTGATCGGCCCCGCCGTCAACACCACCGCCCGTATCTTGGGGATGTGCAGCGCCGTGGATCAGACCATCATCATCTCCTCCAAGGTGGCCCGCCCCCTGCTGGACAGCCGCCCCGATCTGGTGTCACTGGGCCAATACCGCCTGCGCGGCGTGACCGAACGGCAGGAATTGTTCACCCTGGACTGACCGCTTTGGGCTGGCGCAAAAACGTCACAACCGGCGGCGATACGG
>JAFMGZ010000002.1:109845-117359 GCA_017854855.1 Sulfitobacter sp.
AACTGCGGCGCAGCCGACCGCCAGATCGGCCATTTGCGCAGTGCAGACAACGTGATGGTCCTGAAATACATCAAGAGCCAAGCTGCGCTCAGGTGAATTGCTCTGAAATCAGCCGCTCTTCCAGACCATGACCCGGATCAAACAGGATCGTGTGCGATATCGACGGCTCTGACATGATCTCAACCGTGACCACGTCGCGGTAACTGGTGCCATCGGCATCCGCCATCACCGGGCGCTTGTCGGGCTCCAGCACGTCAAAACGCACCTTTGCCGATTTGGGCAGCAACGCGCCGCGCCAGCGCCGGGGCCGAAAGGCGGCCATCGCCGTCAGCGCCAGCACATCCGCGCCAATCGGCAAAATCGGACCATGGGCCGAATAATTATAGGCGGTGGACCCCGCAGGCGTCGCCACCAACGCCCCGTCACAGACCAGTTCCTGCATCCGCAACCGGCCGTCCACGGTGATCTGCAACTTTGCCGCCTGCGGCCCCGCCCGCAACAGCGACACCTCGTTGATCGCCAGCGCCCGGGACTTGTGCCCATCAATATGTGTGGCATGCATCACCAGCGGATTGATCGTCGCCGTCTCTGCCGCCTGCAACCGCTCGATCAAATCGGATTCGCGGTATTCATTCATCAAGAACCCGATGGTGCCCCGGTTCATACCATAGACAGGCGCGGCCAGATGCTGCGTCTCATGCAGCGTTTGCAGCATGAAACCGTCCCCGCCCAGCGCCACGATCACCTCGGCCTCTTCCATCGGGACATTCCCGTAACGCCCGATCAGCGCCGCGCGCGCGGTTTGCGCCACAGGGGCACGGCTGGCTGTAAAAGCGATTTTCATAGACATGACATTTGTTTCCGATGCGCCGCAAATTCCCACCAGACAACCACATAACGCCCATAGCCGCCAGCACTGCCGCACATATCTTTGGCTGCGTCGCTTTCACGCCTTCCAGACAAATGCCGTATCCGTTACCTAACGCCAACTTCTCCTCTGACAGGAATCGCACAATGAATGACTTTTTCACCGCCAAACTGGCTGACACCGACCCCGACTTGATGGCCGCCATCACCGGAGAGCTGGGCCGCCAGCGCACCGAGATTGAACTGATCGCATCGGAAAACATCGTCTCTGCCGCCGTGCTTGAGGCGCAAGGTTCGGTGATGACCAACAAATATGCCGAAGGTTATTCCGGTCGCCGCTACTATGGCGGATGCGAATGGGTCGACATCGCCGAAGACCTCGCCATTGAACGCGCCTGCAAATTGTTCGACTGCGGCTTTGCCAACGTCCAGCCCAACTCTGGCTCGCAGGCAAACCAGGGCGTGTTCCAGGCGCTGCTGCAACCCGGCGATACGATCCTGGGCATGTCACTGGACGCAGGTGGCCACCTGACCCACGGGGCCGCCCCGAACCAGTCCGGCAAATGGTTCAACGCCATCCAATACGGCGTGCGCAAGCAAGACAACCTGCTGGACTACGATCAGGTCGAAGAACTGGCCAAAGAACATAAACCAAAGCTGATCATCGCCGGTGGCTCTGCCATCCCGCGCCAGATCGACTTTGCGCGCATGCGCCAGATCGCCGATATGGTCGGGGCCTATCTGCATGTGGACATGGCGCATTTCGCCGGTCTGGTGGCAGCAGGCGAACATCCCTCGCCCTTCCCCCACGCCCATGTGGCCACAACCACCACGCACAAGACATTGCGCGGCCCGCGCGGCGGCATGATCCTGACCAATGACGAGGCGCTGGCGAAAAAGTTCAACTCCGCCATCTTCCCCGGCATCCAGGGCGGCCCGCTGATGCATGTGATCGCGGCCAAGGCCGTCGCCTTTGGCGAGGCCCTGCGCCCCGAATTCAAAGGCTATATCCAGCAGGTCATCAAGAACGCCCAGGCCCTGTCCGATCAGCTGATCAAAGGCGGTCTGGACACGGTCACCCACGGCACCGACACCCATGTGGTGCTGGTCGACCTGCGCCCCAAGAACGTCAAGGGCAACGCCACCGAAAAGGCTCTGGGCCGTGCCCATATCACCTGCAACAAGAACGGCGTGCCCTTTGACCCCGAAAAGCCGATGGTCACCTCCGGCATTCGCCTCGGCTCGCCCGCCGGCACCACCCGCGGCTTTGGCGAGGCAGAGTTCCGCCAGATCGCCGATTGGATCATCGAAGTGGTCGATGGCCTTGCCGCCAATGGCGAAGAGGGCAACGCCGCCGTCGAGGCCAAGGTCAAGGCCGAGGTTGAGGCCATGTGCGCCCGCTTCCCGATGTACCCGAACCTGTAAAACCAGCGGTGGGCGCCGCGCCCACCCTACGGCACAAAACAAAGGCCCCGGCAGATCACTGCCGGGGCCTTTTTCATGTCGCAAGCGGTAGTTCCATCAGCGCGCCATCGCCGCGTAGCCCCCTACAAACCACGCTCAGTCATAGCGCAGTTCCGTGGCCTTGCCCCGGAAAATATAATAGGACAGCACCGTATACCCCAGGATCGCGGGCAGAACAAAGATCGTCCCCAACAGGATGATAAACAGGCTCTCAGGGGCCGCTGCTGCCTCGTAAATCGTGATCTTCTCGGGCACGACATAGGGGTAGAACGAATAGGCCATCCCGAAAAACGCCAACGTAAACAGCGCCATCGCCGCCGCAAAGGGCGTCCAGGACCAGCGGTCATTCTTCAGCGGCAACCGCGCCAGCTGCCACCACAAGAAGGCCACCAACAGCGCCGATATGATCGGCAGCGGTGACAGGTAGACAAAGCTGGGAAAGCTGAACCATTTGTCAAAAATCCGCGTGCTGACAAAAGGCGTGGCCAGCGAAATCGCACCAATACCCAGAACCAGGCCCCAAATGCCCCCCTTGGCCCAGCCAATGGCACGTTTCTGCAACGCCCCCTCAGCCTTCCAGATCAGCCAGGCCGCCCCGATAAAGCTGTATCCAACGGTCAGGAAAACCGCCGTCAGCAAGGCAAAAGCCACATGCGCCAGCGTCCAGGTCAGCCCCATGATATACATGCCCAGCATGAAACCCTGGCTCATCGACGCCATCAGCGATCCGGCGAAAAAGGCCGCGTTCCACATGCGCTTCTGGCTCAGCGGCGCTTTTGCACGCAGCTCAAACGACACACCGCGCAGGATCAACCCGACCAACATGATGAACACAGGCAGGTAAAGCGCGGTCAGGATCGCCCCATGCGCGGGCGGAAAGGCCACCAGCAGCAATCCGATGGCCAGCACCAGCCAGGTTTCATTCGCATCCCAGAACGGCCCGATAGACGCGACCAGCCGGTCTTTTTCCTTCTCTTCGGCAAGCGGCATCAACAGCCCCACACCCAGGTCAAACCCGTCCAGAACCACATAGATCAGGATCGACACGCCCATCAGCGCCGCAAAGGTCCATGGCAGCCAAACCGCCGGATCACCAAACAAGTCCATCGTTATTCTCCCGGCTGCAAAAGGGCCACTTCGGCCTCACCGCCACGTGGGTAGTCGCGGGTGGAAAAAGGCTCGCCCTTGGTCGCTTTGCGCGCCAGATAGGTGATCACCCCGATATAGGCAAAGATCAGCACCGCATAGATCACCAGATAGCCGATCAAAGTGCTCAACACCATGCCGGCGGGCACGTCACTGACCGCGTCCTTGGTCGACAGCACACCCTGCACCAACCACGGCTGGCGGCCAATCTCGGTGGTGTACCAACCGGCCAATGTGGCGATCCAGCCGCTGAAACTCATGGCGCAAAACGCATAGAGCGGCAGATTTGGCATGTTCCCCGCGCCGTATTTGCGCAATAACACCAGCCCGGCCCAGGACAGCAACAGCATCGCCATCCCCGTGCCCACCATGATCCGGAAGGCAAAGAACACAGGGGCCACACGCGGGTGCAATACCTCGCCATCCTCAGTCACGAATTCATTCAGGCCCGGCACGACACCGTCGGTCTTATGGGTCAGGATCAACGACGCGCCGTTGGGCACCGCGATCTCAAACCGGTTTTCGCGCGCTTCCTCATCCGGGATCGCAAACAATACCAGCGGCACATTCGGCCCCGTCTCCCAGTTCGCCTCCATCGCGGCGACCTTGGCAGGCTGGTATTCCAGCGTGTTCAACCCATGCATGTCACCGGCCAGAATTTGCAGCGGGATCAGGCCAGCAGCGGCAAAGATACCCACACGCAACACTGATTTGACGTCCTCGCCCCGGTCCCCCCACAGCATCCGCAACGCAGAGATACCCGCGATCAAGAAGGCCACTGTCAGACCAGAGGCCAGCATCATATGCACGAACCGATAAGGCATCGACGGGTTAAAGATGATCTCAACCCAGTCCGTCGCAAACACGATCCCATCGCGCAGCTCATACCCTTGGGGTGTGTGCATCCATGAATTCAGCACGATGATCCAGAAGGTCGACATCGTGGTGCCAAAGGCCACCAGAAAGGTCGCCAGCGTATGCACCCATGGTTTCACACGCGACGCACCAAACAGCATGATCCCCAGAAAAACCGCCTCAAGGAAAAACGCCGTCATCACCTCATAGGCCAACAACGGCCCCGCCACATTGCCCACCGTCTCCATAAACCCTGGCCAATTCGTGCCAAACTGGAACGACATCGTAATGCCCGACACGACCCCCATCGCAAAGGACAAGGCAAAGATTTTCACCCAGAACATATAGGCGTCCATCCACTTGCGCTCACCCGTCGCCGTGAACCTCAGTTTAAAGAACAAAAGCACCCAGCCCAACGCGATCGTGATCGTCGGGAACAGGATATGAAAAGAAATATTCGCACCAAACTGGATGCGAGAAAGCAGGAGGGTGTCCACGGCAAGCTCCGTAATTTAAACCAAGGTCAGTCGTTGCGATAACAGATAGAGCCTACGCGCAGAATAACAGGACCGTGCGACAAAGTGCGCAAAGAATGAGGGCGCGGCATTCGCAGTGCGATGCCCCGCCCAAGATTTTGATAAATAATCAAAAAATTCAATCTACCTCCGGCCTGCACCGGTAGGCCGCCGCCATGAACGCACCGTCGGGCGCGCCCGCCATCCTGCGCAGGCACCCCTGCCCGCCGCCGCATCAAACCGCGGACAGACAGCGCCCTGTCAGGCGACCCGTTTGGCTTCGGAAAACGACAACAGACGTTTGCTGTTCTCATCCCACAGATGCAGCCGCGCATTGGCAAAGCTTTCGCGGATGGTCATCCGGTTCACCTGCGCCAGATCCGAATGATCCCGCAGCACCTCTGGCAGGCGATAAAACGGGATGCGGCTGTACAGGTGGTGCACATGGTGAATGCCGATATTCGCGCTCAGCCATTGCAGGACCGACGGCAACACATAATGCGAACTGCCGTGCAGCGCTGCATTGTGCAAACACCACTCTTCCTCGGATTCCCAATGCGTCGTCTCAAACTGGTGCTGGACATAGAACAGCCAGACACCCGCCGTCGCCGCCAACAAGGTGGAAGGCACGAAAATCAGCAGGATCGGCATGATGCCGCCAAAATACAAAATCACCAAAAGCACCACGATGATTGCGGCATTCGTGGCCATCGCGCTGACCCAATACTGCGCCTTGGCCATCATCCCCAACGGCAGCCGGTTCTCCAAAAAGAACAGGTATCCCGGCCCCAGACCGAACAGGACAATCGGATGGCGGTACATGCGGTACTGCAGGCGCTTGAGCCGCGACAGGTTTTTGTATTCCGTCACCGTCAGGGTGGTCACATCCCCAATGCCCCGACGTCCCAGGTTGCCCGACGAACTATGATGCAGCGCATGCGCACGCCGCCACACATCATAGGGCGTCAACGTCACCACCCCCAGGGCCCGCCCCAGCCAATCGCTGACGGTCCGGTTCTTGAAAAAGGCGAAATGCCCGCAATCATGCTGAATGGCAAACAGCCGCAGCACGAATGCCGCATTGCACAGCGACAATGCCAGCGTCAGCCAGGCACTGACCGACAAGGACAGCCATGCCAGCGTCCACAACAGCACGAAAGGCCCGATGGTCGCCAGCAACTCGAATGAACTGCGCAGCGCGCTGGGTTCGCGGTAGTTGGATAAAACCTTGACCCAATCCCGCGCGTCAATCTCATGCGGTAACGGGGGCTGGTTTTCTGGGCTTTGAATGGGGCTCTGTATTGGGCTTTGAATCATGATCTGCTTCTTGTCGTTTCTGCGCCTTTGATAAACGAAAGCGCCCGGCGAACAACGTATAAAGCCCGCTCAGAGGTTAATTTAGGCTTCCCTATCACGCGAAATCTGTGCTGCCCAAGGACAGATTGACGCAACGGCAGCCAAATTCCCTTTTCGCAGCAGGCACAAAGGCAACGGGCATGGCCCCGTGCCCCTCAAAACATGCCTCAAGCCCCCATGGGCCCAACCGGCATCTTTTCGCCATCTAGGCTTGCCCGCCCCCCTCCACGCCACATCTTTATGGCAAACAATTCACAGCGGAGGACCCCAGATGACCCGACTCACAGCAAAAGACTTCGATCCCGGACTTCTCGAACTCTATGATTTCTACGCCCATGGCATGATCACCAAACGGCAGTTTCTGGACGGTGCCGCAAAATTTGCCGTGGCAGGCATGACCGCCACGACCTTGCTGGGCATGATGTCCCCCAATTATGCGCTGGCCCAACAGGTGTCGTTCAACGATCCCGACATCATCCCCGAATACATCACCTACCCCTCGCCCAATGGTCATGGCGAGGTGCGCGGCTATCTGGTGCGCCCCGCGGCCGGTGATGCAAAATTGCCCGCGGTCGTCGTGGTGCATGAAAACCGCGGCCTCAACCCCTATATCGAAGACGTGGCCCGCCGCCTGGCAAAGGCCGGTTTTATCGCGCTGGCCCCCGACGGGCTGACCTCTGTCGGCGGCTATCCCGGCAATGACACAGAAGGGCGCGAGCTGCAGAAAACCGTCGATCCCACCATGCTGATGAACGACTTTTTCGCAGCCATCGAATTCATGATGGCCCATGAGGCATCGACCGGCAATGTCGGCATCACCGGCTTTTGCTATGGCGGCGGTGTCTCCAATGCCGCCGCCGTGGCCTATCCCGAACTCAAGGCCGCCGTTCCCTACTACGGCCGCCAACCCGCAGCACAGGATGTCCCGAAAATTCAGGCCCCCCTGCTGCTGCACTACGGCGCGCTGGACGAACGGATCAACGCCGGATGGCCCGCCTATGAACAGGCCCTGCAGGCCAATGGCAAAACCTACGAGGCCCATATCTACGAAGGGGCCAACCACGGCTTCCACAATGACAGCACCCCGCGCTATGACGAAGCCATGGCAAAACTGTCATGGGACCGCACGCTGGCCCATTTCAACAGGTACCTGAAATAATCACAACGGGGTGCCGGGTGGACAAACAGGTCCGCCTGGCACCCCGGCATGGCCCAGCACCAAACCCACGCGTCCCTCGCAACACCTGTTGCCCCCATCCCTTAACACATTGAAAACCCGTATCTGCGGCCGCTTTAAGGGGTTCAGGATTT
>JAFMGZ010000002.1:117464-147721 GCA_017854855.1 Sulfitobacter sp.
CTCAGGCCCGACCCGTCTCGCTCAGCCCATCAAAGGACCCCTCCATGATCATCCACCGCGCAGGCTCCCGCCCCTCAACCACGCCCAACCCGGACTACTTCACCGGCACCGTTCGCATGGACCCGCTGATCAGCGCCCCGGCCCCCGCCCGCCTGAACGCAATCTCGGTGACCTTTGAACCGGGTGCGCGCACCAATTGGCACACCCATCCGCTGGGCCAGACCCTTGTGGTGACCGCAGGCGCGGGCCTCGCCCAGAAAGACGGCGACCCCATCCAGACCCTGCGCCCGGGCGATGTGATCTGGTTTGAACCGGGCGAAAAACACTGGCACGGGGCCGCCCCCGACTGCGCCATGACCCATATCGCCCTGCAGGAACAGGTAGACGGCTCTGCCGCCGATTGGCTCGAACCGGTCACCGACGCCCAATACAGCCCAAAGACCTGACGCTACAGATAGCCGCGCCACCACATCCACAGCACAAAACCGGCAAACACCAGCAACAGGTTAGACGCAACCGCGCCCGCCAGGCCCAGGATCACCCCCCTGCGCCGGTCGGCCACGTCGATGCCACCCAGAAACGTCGTGACCTCGTTAAAGGCCCGCATGGTCTGCGTCTGGTCCAGCTGCCGCGCCAGCTTGGGGTTGGCCGCCTGCGCCTGCGCATCGCATAATTCCTGCGCCCTTGCCCTGATCCGCCGGGGCAGCCGCCGCCCGGCACGCCGCACCATCACCGGCAGCGCCGCGGGCCTGATCCCGAACTTGGCACTCAACAAGGCCTGCACCTGCTCGACCTGTCGCGCGATATCATATGTCTGCGTCATGGCTGCATTTAATCCCACTGGCGTCCCCCCCGCAATCCCGCTACCTCTTTGAGCATGCTGACCTATACCGACCACGGCACCGCAACCGCCGGCCAACCCGCCCTGATCATCGCCCATGGCCTCTATGGCTCTGGCCGCAACTGGGGCGTGATCGCCAAACGCCTCTCCGACAGCCGCCATGTCATCACGCCCGACATGCGCAACCACGGCCACAGCCCGCGCATGCCAACCCAAAGCTATCCCGACATGGCCGCGGACCTGGCCCAGCTCGCCGACCATATCGGTGCCCCGGTTGACCTATGCGGCCACTCCATGGGCGGCAAGGCCGCCATGGCGCTGGCCCTGACCCACCCCCATCTGATCCGCCGCCTGATTGTCGCCGACATCGCCCCCGTCGCCTACGGCCATACCCAGCAAGGCATGATCGACGCCATGCGCCAGGTCGATCTCGCCCAGCTCACCCGCCGCTCTGACGCCGAATCCCAACTCGCCGCCGCAGGCGTCGAACGCGCCCTGCAAAGCTTCTTCACCCAGTCCCTCGATGTCCCGAACAAGGCATGGCGTCTCAACCTCGATGTGCTTGAGGCCGAAATGCCAAAGATCATCGGCTGGCCGCAGGACATCACCGGCCGTTTCGATGGCCCCACCCTCTTCCTGTCCGGTGCCGCCTCCGACTATGTCCGCCCCGAACACCGCGACCAGATCAAATCCCTCTTCCCCAAGGCCCGCTTTGCAAAGATCCCCGGTGCCGGCCATTGGCTGCACGCCGACAACCCCCGCGCCTTCGAAGCCACCCTGCGCACCTTCCTGGACGCATAACGCCGCCCCGGGCAGCAGATCCCCCTCTTTTTGGCCCCAAATACCTCGGGGTTTGGGGCAGAGCCCCAATCCACCCCTTGCACCCCAGCGCCCCATGCCTATAACGCGGATAATTTGCATTTATGGGGGCCTATGATGCCAAAGCGTACCGACATCAAATCGATCATGATCATTGGTGCAGGCCCTATCGTCATCGGACAGGCCTGCGAATTCGACTACTCCGGCGCACAGGCCTGCAAAGCGTTGAAAGAGGAAGGCTACCGCGTCATCCTGGTCAACTCCAATCCCGCCACCATCATGACCGACCCCGGTCTGGCCGATGCCACCTACATCGAACCCATCACCCCCGAAATCGTCGCCAAGATCATCGAAAAAGAACGCCCCGACGCGCTGCTGCCCACCATGGGCGGCCAGACCGGCCTGAACACCTCGCTGGCGCTGGAAGAGATGGGCATCTTGGAAAAATTCGGCGTTGAAATGATCGGTGCCAAACGCGAAGCCATTGAAATGGCAGAAGATCGCAAGCTTTTCCGCGAAGCCATGGACCGTTTGGGCATCGAAAACCCCAAGGCCACGATCTGCACCGCGCCCAAGGATGCCAATGGCAAGAAAGACCTCGCCGCAGGCGTGGCAATCGCGCTGGAATCGCTTGAGGAAATCGGCCTGCCCGCCATCATCCGCCCCGCCTTTACCATGGGCGGCACCGGCGGCGGCGTGGCCTATAACCGCGAAGATTACGAATTCTTCTGCCGCTCGGGCATGGATGCCTCTCCCATGGGGCAGATCCTGATCGACGAATCGCTGCTGGGCTGGAAAGAATTCGAAATGGAAGTGGTGCGCGACACCGCCGACAATGCCATCATCGTCTGCTCTATCGAAAACGTCGATCCCATGGGCGTGCACACCGGCGATTCGATCACAGTGGCCCCGGCCCTGACGCTGACGGACAAAGAATACCAGATCATGCGCAACCACTCCATCGCCGTGCTGCGCGAGATTGGCGTGGAAACCGGCGGCTCCAACGTGCAATGGGCGGTGAACCCTGCCGATGGCCGTATGGTCGTGATCGAAATGAACCCGCGCGTGTCGCGCTCCTCGGCGCTGGCCTCCAAGGCCACGGGTTTCCCGATCGCCAAGATCGCCGCCAAACTCGCCGTGGGCTTCACCCTGGATGAGCTGGACAATGACATCACCGGCGTCACGCCTGCATCATTTGAGCCGACCATCGACTATGTCGTCACCAAGATCCCAAAATTCGCCTTTGAGAAATTCCCCGGCTCAGAGCCGAACCTGACCACCGCCATGAAATCCGTGGGCGAGGCCATGTCCATTGGCCGCACGATCCACGAATCCATGCAAAAGGCGCTGGCCTCCATGGAATCCGGCCTCACCGGTTTTGACGAAATCGACATCCCCGGTGCCCCCGACAAGGCCGCAGTGGTCAAAGCCATCTCCAAACAGACCCCAGACCGGCTGCGCACCATCGCCCAGGCCATGCGCCACGGCATGTCCAACGACGACATCCACGCCGTCACCATGTTTGACCCCTGGTTCCTTGACCGCATCCGCGAAATCATCGACGCCGAGGCAGAGGTGCGCGCCAAAGGCCTGCCGCTGGACGAGGCCGGTCTGCGCCACCTGAAAATGATGGGCTTCACCGACGCCCGCCTTGCCCATCTGTCGGGCCGGGACGAAGCCAATGTGCGCCGCGCGCGCCTCAACCTCGGCGTGACCGCCGTCTTCAAACGCATCGACACCTGTGCCGCTGAATTTGAGGCCCAGACCCCCTATATGTATTCCACCTACGAACACCCGATGATGGGCGACGTAGAATGCGAGGCCCGCCCGTCGGATCGCAAAAAGGTCGTGATCCTGGGCGGTGGCCCCAACCGTATCGGTCAGGGTATCGAATTTGACTATTGCTGCTGCCACGCCTGCTATGCGCTGACAGACGCGGGCTATGAAACGATCATGGTCAATTGTAACCCTGAAACCGTCTCCACCGATTACGACACCTCAGACCGTCTGTATTTCGAACCGCTCACCTTTGAGCATGTGATGGAAATCATGCGGGTTGAGCAGCAGAACGGCACACTGCACGGTGTTATCGTCCAGTTCGGCGGCCAGACCCCGCTGAAACTGGCAAATGCCCTGCAAGAGGCGGGCATCCCGATCCTCGGCACCACGCCCGACGCGATTGACCTGGCCGAAGACCGCGAGCGTTTTCAGCAGCTTGTCCAGTCGCTTGGCCTCAAACAGCCCCACAACGGCATCGCCCATTCCGACGCCGAAGCGCTGGAAATCGCCAAGGACATCGGCTTCCCCCTCGTGATCCGCCCCTCTTACGTGCTGGGCGGCCGCGCCATGGAGATCGTGCGCGATCAGGCCAGCCTTGAACGCTACATCACCTCCGCCGTCGTCGTCTCCGGCGACAGCCCGGTCCTGCTTGACAGCTATCTCTCCGGTGCGGTCGAACTGGATGTAGACGCGCTGTGTGATGGCAAAGACGTCCATGTCGCAGGTATCATGCAGCATATCGAAGAGGCCGGGGTGCATTCTGGCGACAGCGCCTGTTCCCTGCCGCCCTATTCACTGGACCAAAGCATCATCGACGAGGTCACCAAACAGACCCACGCGCTGGCCCTTGCCCTGAACGTGGTCGGCCTGATGAACATCCAGTTCGCCGTCAAACCGAACGACGCTGGCGAACAAGAGGTCTACCTGATTGAGGTCAACCCCCGCGCCTCGCGGACCGTGCCCTTCGTGGCCAAGGCGACCGATTCCGCCATCGCCTCCATCGCGGCCCGCATCATGGCAGGTGAGCCGCTGTCGAACTTCCCCATGCGCGCGCCCTACCCCGAACAATCCGCCTATAGCGACACGCTGCCGCTTGGCGACCCGATGACCCTGGCCAATCCCAATATGCCCTGGTTCTCGGTCAAAGAGGCCGTGCTGCCCTTCGCCCGTTTCCCCGGCGTCGATACCCTGCTGGGGCCGGAAATGCGTTCCACCGGCGAAGTCATGGGCTGGGACCGCGATTTCCCGCGTGCCTTCCTCAAGGCCCAGATGGGTGCCGGCACCATGCTGCCCCGCTCCGGCTGTGCCTTCCTGTCGATCAAGGATATGGACAAGACCGACGAAATGCTCTCGGCCGCGCGAATTCTGCTGGATCAAGGCTTTACCATCGTTGCGACCAGCGGCACCGCCTCCTGGCTCTCGTCCCACGACATTCCGTGCAAAACCGTGAACAAGGTCTACGAAGGCCGCCCCGACATCACCGACATGATGAAAGACGGCGCGGTGCATCTGGTCCTCAACACCACCGAAGGCGCCCAGGCGGTCGAGGACAGCAAATCCATCCGCTCCATCGCGCTCTTTGACAAGATCCCTTATTACACCACAGCCGCCGGTGCCTATGCCGCGACTTTGGCGATCAAAGCGCAGGCCGAAGATGAGATCGGCGTAAAGTCACTGCAGGGCTAACCCAACCCGCCGGGCCAACACCCGCGGCCACATCGGCGCGCCCTCTCAAGGGCGCGCTTGACCGCGCACCCCTCCTGCCAAACTGCCTCTCGACGTGCCTCACTCCGCCCGCCCCGTCACATCGCCCACAACCTCCCGTTTCTCCATATCATAAAATGTCCCGTCCGGCCGCCGCAGGAAGCCGCGATCCAGCAGGTCGCCCTGCCCCAGCCAGGGGCGCCCCAACTCATCCAATTGGGTCATGATCTCTTGTGCGTCCGGCCCCTCGATCAACGCGGCCAGCCGCCCGTGCATCCAGGCCGCCAGAACATCATTCATGCGTTGCTGATACCCTTTGCCCATCTTGCGAAAGAACCGCACCACATCACCATCGACCCGCAAGGTCAGGCGCACCTTCTCTGACGCCCCCTTGCCCTTGGCGATCTCATGCCATTCACGCGGAATACGCTTGGCGTCCAATACCTCCTGATGCAGGTCCCATTCGATCTGGGCCATCAAATCACAAAAATAGTTAAAGTGTTCTTGCTGAAGCTTACCCCTGACCCTGCCTAACGCCATGTTCATCCCTTTCCGTAAAATCGGGGTTAATAAATCCCATGGCGAGAGTGCAAAAATTTGGTTAAAACTTTCTCACACCAGCGTATGCACGTCCCGTGCACGCCCGGTGTACGCCGTGTGACATTTTACCCTTTGGAAACCTCTGCAGCATTCCGGGGTCACATGAACGGCGCAAGACATTGTAAAGATTGAAGGAAAAACCATGCACACACCCGCCATCACAGGCACCGGCGTTTTTACCCCCTCAGAGGTGATCACCAACGCCGAACTGGTCAAAGCCTTCAACGCCTATGTCGACCTTTATAACGCCGAAAACGCAGCCGCCATTGCCGCAGGCACCCTGCCCGCCAAGGACTATTCTTCAGAGGATTTCATCTTCAAGGCCAGCGGCATTGAACAGCGCTATGTCATTGATAAAAAGGGTATTCTGGACCCAACGGTCATGCATCCCCTGCTGCGCCAGCGCGATGATGATGAACCTTCCCTGATGGCCGAAATGGCGCTGGACGCCGCGCGCAAAGCCCTTGATGCTGCTGGCAAAACCGCCGCTGACGTCGGTGCCGTGATCTGTGCCGCCTCAAATCTCGAACGTGCCTATCCGGCGGTAGCCATTGAAATACAACAACTTTTAGGCGTGGGCGGCTTTGCCTTCGACATGAACGTCGCCTGTTCATCCGCCACTTTCGGCATCCAGGCCGCCGCAGATATGATCCGCTCCGGCTCCATCCGCTCCGCCCTTGTGGTCAACCCAGAGATTTGTTCCGCCCATCTGGAATGGCGCGACCGCGATTGCCACTTCATCTTTGGCGATGTGGCCACAGCCACATTCATCGAACGGGCCGAGGATGCCACAGGCCCTTATTTCGAAATAAAATCAACCCGTTGCGCGACCGACTTTTCCAACAACATCCGCAACAACAACGGCTTTCTGCGCCGCTCACGCCCCGATGGCGTGGCCGACAGACGCGATATGCAATTCATGCAAAACGGGCGCAAAGTCTTCAAAGAAGTCCTGCCCATGGTCAGCGAACATATCGCCGGTCACATGGCCGACAACGGCGTCCAAGCCGCTGATCTCAAACGGATCTGGCTGCATCAGGCCAATAAATCCATGAACGACTTCATTGGCAAAAAGGTTTTGGGCCGCACGCCCGAACCCGGCGAACAGCCCAATATCCTCCAAGATTACGCCAATACGTCCTCAGCCGGTTCAATCATCGCTTTTTCCAAGTATTCAAGCGACTTGGCCGATGGAGACAGGGGGCTGATCTGTTCGTTTGGTGCCGGCTATTCGGTGGGATCGGTGATTGTCGAGAAACACGGATCGTGACGCGTTAGAGCTTCTTTAACGAAACTCGTTTATGAACTTCTTCAACGCTCTCCACCCGCTCTGAATAACGATCAACAAGGTAATCGGCACGGCCCCGCACCAACCACGTGAATTTGACCAGTTCTTCCATTACGTCGACAATACGCGCATAGAACGGCCCCTGGGGCAAACGCCCCTCACTGTCGAATTCCAGCCATGCCTTTGGTATGCTGGATTGGTTCGGGATCGTCACCATGCGCATCCAGCGGCCCAGAATACGCATCTGGTTCACCGCGTTGAACGATTGCGACCCGCCACTTACCTGCATCACGGCCAGTGTCTTGCCCTGCGTGGGGCGGATACCGCCCTGCAAGGACAGGGGCAGCCAGTCAATCTGGCATTTCATGATACCGGTCATCGCCCCGTGCCGTTCGGGACTGGACCAGACCATGCCTTCGGACCAGACCGCCAGATCACGCAGTTCTACGACCTTGGGATGATCCGGTTCCGCACCATCCGGCAGGGGCAGTCCGCGGGGATCAAAAATCCGGGTCTCACAGCCCAGATGCCGCAGAATGCGCGCGGCTTCTTCGGCGGCCCTGCGCGAATAGCTGACATCGCGCAGCGAACCATAAAGCAACAAAATCCGTGGCTTATGCCCCGGATCACCCGCAGCGCGCAGGGCTGCTGTGTCTATTTCAGGCAGTTGATCCCCCACCAGTGCAGGCAGATCCTCAGTCACTTTCTTCTTCCAGATTCAGTTTCATATCCACCAGAACCTGCTGCAGCATCGTCGTCTCTTTCAACAATCGCTTTGCCTCATTGACGCTGATCCGACCGTCTTCCATGGATTGCTGATATTCCGCCATCAGCATCGCAAACCGCTGGCTCAGCGCAATCACGTCAGAGTTGACGCTGCCCCGGCGGTCCGAATTGCTGCGCCGGTCCTCAAAGTTCAACCCGATGCCCCGCAGCTCCGCCAGCGCAGCCGTCACATGCGGATAGCTTGCGACCTCTTCCAACTGGGCCACAGCATCAATGGGCATAAACCGGTCTGCATGTTCATCATGATCCGAATAATAGCGCCCCAACGTCGCCTTTGATTTACCGGTGACGCGGCATGCGGGCTCAATACCCACGTCCTTGACCAGAGCTTCTGTGTGCTTTTTCAGGTAGCTGGCAATCAACGCCATATTCTATTTCCTCAACATCGGGTGCCCATCCCCCGCGACGGTCATCGGGGAAAGCGTTCAGGCTTTTCCCATTAATGCCTCAGGCAGTAAATGTCATTGGTTAATCAACCTGACCACGTTGGCAGGTGTGACGAGTGCCATCAAAGGGTGGTTTGTTTAAGGGTTCGTACGCCCTCCTGTTTGATCGGTAGCGCATATACCGATCTTACAGAGGGTGGCGTACGAGCCTCTTTTTACGCGATGACCACCTTGATTGCCCCCGCTGCCATGTCGTAACAGGCGGCTATGGCAAAGCTCTACTTCCACTACTCCACCATGAACGCCGGCAAATCGACCGTGCTTTTGCAGGCCGCCCACAACTACGTGGAACGCGGCATGGTGCCTTATTTGCTGACAGCCCAGTTTGACCGACGTGCGGGCGATGGACGCATTGCCTCGCGGATCGGAATTGGGGAACAGGCAGATACCTATGGCCCCGGCGAAGATCTGTTTGCCAAGCTCAGGACAAGGCTGGCGGAAGGCCCCTGCGCCTGTGTCTTTGTCGATGAGGCGCAGTTTCTGGAAGCAGAGCAGGTCTGGCAACTGGCCCGCGCCGTGGATGATCTGAAAGTTCCCATCATGTGCTTTGGCCTCAGGGTCGACTTTCGCGGTGCACTGTTCCCCGGCTCTGCCACCTTGTTGGCTTTGGCCGATGAAATGCGCGAGGTCCGCACCATCTGCCACTGCGGCAAGAAAGCGACCATGGTGGTTCGGACAGACGCAGAGGGGGCTGTGCTGAGGGACGGGGCGCAGGTGCAGATCGGCGGCAATGAAACTTACGTCTCTCTCTGCCGCCGCCACTGGCGCGAGGCCGTGGGCGATGGGCCTGCCGGTGAAAGCGTTTCCGGGACGCCCTAATGCATCCGCCCACCATCGGGCACCGCTTGGTCCGGGCTCAGCAGCACAATATCTGCGTTCCCGTCGGGCAATCCCAGCACCAGAACCTCTGACATGAAGGGGCCGATCTGGCGCGGGGGAAAGTTCACCACAGCCATGACCTGCCGCCCCACCAGCGTATCGGGCGTGTAATGCGCCGTGATCTGGGCCGAGGTTTTGCGCTCGCCGATCTCGGCACCGAAATCAATCCACAGTTTGATCGCAGGCTTGCGCGCCTCCGGGAATGGCTCTGCGCGGGTGACGGTGCCGACACGGATGTCGACCTTCATGAAGTCATCGAAAGAAATCTCAGCCACGGGCCAGCTCCCTTGACCGGTCTGCCGCTGCGGCCACGGCCCGTTTCAGCAGGGCTGGAAAGCCGCTTTCCGCATCCATCAGCACCTCAAGCGCGGCTTGGGTGGTTCCGTTCGGAGAGGTCACATTGACGCGCAATTGCGATGGCGTTTCATCCGATTGCATGGCCAGCGCCCCGGCACCTGCCACTGTCGCCTTTGCCAGTTGCATGGCCAGTTCCGCAGGCAAACCCTGCGCCTCGCCAGCGGCGGCCATGGTTTCGATCATGTGAAAGACATAAGCCGGACCGGACCCGCTGACACCGGTGACCGCATCAATCTGCGCTTCGTTTTCAAGCCGGACAACGGCCCCCACGGCTGACAGCAGCGTCTGCGCTTCTTCAAGGCCCGCATCACCGGCGCGGTCATTGGCGACAATCGCGGTGATCCCCTGCGAAATCGCCGCTGGCGTGTTTGGCATCGCGCGCACCACAGGCGTGTCTGACCCCAGAACCTGTTCGAAATAGGCAATCGGCGTGCCTGCCGCGACGCTGACAAACAGGGTCTTTGCATTGCCCATGGCCTGCAAGCCCGGCAACGAATCCGCCATCATCTGGGGTTTGACAGCGACCAGAACAATCGCCGGGGCCGCAGGCAATGCGGTGTTCAGATGCACGCCCTGCGCCTTGAGCCAGTCCGAGGGAAAAGGGTCAATCACCCAGACGGAACTGGGCGGCAACCCCCGCGCCAGCCAGCCCTCAAGCATGGCTGAACCCATCTTTCCACAACCCAAAAGCACAAGGCCCTCAGCGGCGATACGGCTGTTTTTCATCTCAATTCCCCGGTTTATTTCCGGGGAAAGTGTTACGCCCGCCCGTAGGCCTCTGCAATGGCGACCTGCAAGGCCTGTGCGGGTGTTTTGTCACCCCAGACCTGCAGTTGCAGCGCAGGGTAATAGCGTTCGGCGGACATCACTGCGGCACTGATCATGGTGTCGATCTGTTCAGCGGTGGCATCCTGCCCCCCGGCACAGACCAGCCCATAACGGTAAACCATCAGCTTTTGTTCAGCCCAGTAGGTAAAGGCACCGGCCCAGCATTGATCGTTCACACTGTTGAGAAGTTCATAAAGTCCCGGCAATTTTTCGTCTGGCGGATCCATCTCAAAGGTGCAGATCAGGCGCAGCGTCTCATCAAAACCCGACCAGGCCAGTGTGATCGAATAGGTGCGCCACTGGCCCTCTACGGCCATTGCGATCTGTTCGTCTGAAATCCGGTCAAAGTCCCACTCGTGGTAGGCGGCCAGATTTTCGACGATATCGATGGGGTGAATGTCTTCTTCAATGTACTGCTCGGACAGGGCCATTTTGACACCTCTTTTTTATTCAAGCCGGCCAGCAGCAGCGCCACACCAGACTTGGATGCCTGCACAATAGACCGTTGGCGAACCGACTGCCTATACAACATATGGTGGGGGCAAAGCGGGCCCTCTGGCAACCCTTTTCTTGGGGATAACCGGAATTGGCAGGGGATAACTGTGATTTTTGGCGGTCTAACGCCCAAAATCGTTCAATTTGCGGGGGCCGGACGCCCCCCTGATGTGGTCCGATCGACCTGACCACGAAAAAACTGCCCCCAAGCGCATAACCGGGGGCAGTTTACGGCTGTCATCACATCAGCTGAACGCAGGCTGAAATCAGCCTTTCTTGGCTTCCAGCGCGTCAAGGCGGGTTTTCAGCGCCTCATTCTCTTCGCGCGCTTTCTGGGCCATCGCGCGCACGGCGTCGAATTCCTCTCTGGTCACGAAATCACGATCCGCCAGCCAGCGGTCCATCATGCCTTTCATGGCATTTTCGGCTTCTTCCTTGGCCCCTTGCGCCACGCCCATGGCGTTGGTCATCATCTGGGACATATCGTCAAAAAACTTGTTGCGGGTTTGCATTGCGGGTCTCCGATCTCTGGTTGGGCTCTATATGGGGGCTTAGGGCTGCACAGGCAAGGTTGACTTCCTCTGCCAACACGGCTCAATCAGCGCCATGAACGCTATGCTCTCCTTTCCCGACATCTCCCCCGAGATTTTCTCGGTCACTTTTTTTGGCATGACATTTGCCCTGCGCTGGTATGCGCTGGCCTATATCGTGGGCATTTTGCTGGGCTGGCGGCTGGTCGTTGGGGCCGCACGCACGCCGCATATCTGGAAGAACAAACGCCCCGTCATGACACCCGGCCAGATCGAAGACCTGCTGTTCTGGGTGATCCTGGGCGTGATCCTGGGCGGCCGGCTTGGCTATGTGCTGTTTTATCAGCCGGGATATTATCTGGCCAATCCGATGCGCATTCTGCAGCTGTGGGAAGGGGGGATGTCCTTTCACGGGGGCGCGATTGGCGTGATCCTCGCCGCTTTCATCTATACAAAGCGCTATCAGATCTCGACCATCTCAGCGGGGGATCTGGTGGCATTGGGGCTGGCACCGGGATTGTTTCTGGGCAGGGTTGCAAATTTCATCAATGCAGAGCTGTGGGGCAGACCGACAGATTTGCCATGGGGCGTGGCCTTTCCGACAGAGGCGGCGCAATATTGCCCCGATGTCATAGGGATCTGCGCGCGTCACCCTTCACAGCTTTATGAGGCCGTGCTGGAAGGGCTGTTGCTGGGCGCTGTTCTGCTGTGGTTTGCATGGCGTCGCGGCGCGCTGCAGAAAGAAGGGCTGATCATGGGCCTGTTCCTGGCCGGTTACGGGACCGCACGCTTTGTCGTAGAATTTGTCCGCCAACCCGATACGCAGTTCATTTCACCGGGCAACCCGATGGGGCTGGCGATGCAATTTGGCGACTATGGGCTGACCATGGGGCAGTTGTTGTGCATTCCGATGTTCCTGGTCGGGCTCTTCTTTATTCTGCGGGCCCGCCGCGAGGGATGAGTCTGCAACAGCATATCGTGGCACGTATCCGGGCCGAAGGGCCCTTGCGGATAGACGATTACATGACCAGCTGTCTGCTGCATCCCCGGTTTGGCTATTACACCACCCATGACCCTTTCGGCGCTGACGGTGATTTCATCACCGCCCCCGAGATCAGCCAGATGTTTGGCGAATTGATCGGGCTTTGCCTGGCGCAAAGCTGGCTGAGCCATGGTGCCCCCAGCCAATTCACGCTGGCAGAACTGGGACCGGGGCGCGGCACGCTGATGGCCGATGCGCTGCGCGCCTGTCGCGGGGTTCCGGGGTTTGTGGATGCCGCCAACATCACCTTGATTGAGGCCTCACCCCGATTGCAGGCCCGGCAACGCCAGACACTGCAAGGCTATGATATCCGGTGGGCCGATACCCCGGATGACCTGCCCGAACAGCCCCTGTACCTGGTCGCGAATGAATTTTTTGACGCGCTGCCCATCCGGCAGTTCATCCGCGATGGCGACAAATGGCGCGAACGGCAGGTCGGGCAAGAGGACGGAACGCTGGTTTTCGGGCTGGGCCCTGACCAGCCGCAACCCGCCCTCAAGCCGCGGCTGACCGATACCCGTCAGGGTGACATGATAGAAACCTGCGCGGCAGCCACGCCGGTGGCAGATACCATCGGCGCACGTATTGAACAGCATGGCGGGGCCGCATTGATCATCGACTACGGCGATTGGCACATGACCGGCGACACGCTACAGGCTGTGCGCGCCCATGAAAAGGTCAGCCCCCTGACCACCCCCGGCGATGCCGATCTGACAGCCCATGTGGATTTTGAAACCCTGGCGCAGGCCGCCGCCTGCGCCCATAGCCAGGTGACAGCGCAGGGCGTTTTTCTGGAACGCCTTGGCATCACCCAGCGGGCGCAGGCCTTGGCCCGGACAATGGAAAAACCTGCGCTGGATGCCCATGTTGCCGCGCATCGGCGGTTGACGCACCCGTCAGAAATGGGGAACCTGTTCAAGGTGATGGGGCTGTATCAAACAGGCAGCACCCCGCCCCCTGGATTGGACCCATGACCTTAGAAATACTGACCTCTGACAGCCTTGCCCCAATCCACCACGGGTTCTTTACCCGCAGGGGCGGTGCATCATCGGGTGTGTATTCCGGTTTGAATTGCGGGCATGGCAGCACAGATCAGACCGAGATCGTCACCATCAACCGCAACCGCGTGGCCGAAGCCATGGGCGTGCCGGCGACACATCTGGTCGGGGTGCATCAAATCCATTCCGCCGATGTTGTGACCGTCACAGACCCCAGTGCAGACCGGCCAAAGGCAGATGCCATGGTCACCAACATCCCCGGCATTGCGCTGTCTGTCCTGTCAGCCGATTGCCAACCGGTTCTGTTTGCCGACCTGCAGGCGGGCGTCATTGGCGCGGCCCATGCCGGATGGCGCGGTGCGCTGGACGGGGTATTGGATGCCACGGTGGATGCCATGGTCGGGCTTGGTGCAGATCGCGCCCGGATCACAGCCGTCATCGGTCCCTGCATCAGCCAGCGCGCATATGAGGTAGGGCCAGAGTTCTTTGACGACTTTACCGGGCAGGACCACAGCTTTGACCGGTTCTTTATTCAGGGCGACGGCGACCGGATGCTGTTCGATCTGCCGGGCTTTGGCCTGAGCCGTCTGCGCAGCGCGGGCGTGGGCCAGGCGGAATGGACGCGCCATTGCACCTATCATGATCCGGATCGGTTCTATTCCTATCGCCGGGCGACCCACGCCAAAGAGGCGGACTATGGCCGTTTGATTTCCGCCATCACCCTTTGATCTGGGCACAATTGCGGCCAAACCTGCCCCGGTCCTGCCAGATTATTCGCAGCGCCCATGGAAACAATCACCACGATTCAAGCGGATTGATCAAAAACTGCCGCAAAACCACAGAAAACCAGCACATTTTTAAAAACCCCTGAATTGCGGCATCCCAGCCATAAACTGGCGTCGGACGCGGCCAAATTTTCTGAATTACTATGGCGATTGCCAAAAAGCGGCCTGATTGCGCGGTCATATTCATCCTCAAGCAAGGCTTAGACAGCCAACACAGAATATATCGGAGGATCAGACCCATGAAGACCAACAAACGCTTTATCAAAGGCATCGTCGCAGCAGCCGCAAAAGAAGACACAGTCATGCCATGGGCCCGTGGCGCACGCCGCGCAGCCTTTATTGCCAAGCGCAACTCTGACGAAAAGCTGCGCAAGACAGCCTGATCCCGACCCTGCGCGCGGCAGCCTTTGTGATCCTGCCGCCGCTTCAGTTCCTCCCCGGCCCCCGGATGCGTCGATTCGCATCCGGGGGCTTTTCGTTTCCCGAAATGTGGCGGGTGATTTGGAAAATAAGGAAACAGACAGGCGGAATTTGTTCAAATTAGCTACAAATCGAGGGCCAATGTCCTTCAGACTTTGACAATCATCTGCAGATAAGGCGATTTGGGATCATAAAGACTGAAATGACCCCTCGTTATTTCCGTGCTTGTCGGTGGGGGCCGACACGGATGTGACCAACCTGATCAAAGGTGATCGCATGACATTGACTGCTGCTATGGGCCAAAGCCCAACCTCTTCTGCCGACCGCTTGCGTGGGTTCGGCCCGGCCACATCTGCCTCGCGAGATTTGGATGCCCGTGCCCAGATCCCGATGCGCAGCTTTGAGATTGCCGCATTACGCGCAGACGGCTCGCTTTATATCGGGCAGGACAAGGCACCGGCGATCCCCCTTTTCGAAAATGCGTTTTCTGCATTCGCAAGGGGCACGCTGATCGCCACACCATCAGGCGATGTCGCGGTCGAAGACCTGCAACCGGGCGAAATGATCAACACAACGACAGGTGAACCTGCGAAATTGATCTGGATCGGGTCCAGCAATTTCATTCCCGCCGACGCAGGTCGCCGGATGCCCCTGATCCGCGTCATGAGCGACACCTTTGGCCAGTCGCGTCCCGGCACCTATCTGACCTTTGGGCCCGGTGCCCGCATCCTGCATACGCCCCATCACCTGCGGTCAGAGGCGGGCGAAACCCGTATGCTGACGCCGGTGCGGGAATTTGTGGACGGTGTGAATGTGATCGAGGTGGTGCCGCCCACGCCTGTGCGCCTGTTCCACATCTGTCTGGAGCGGCACGCCGCGATCATCACCAGCGGCGTTGAGGTGGAAACCTTTCACCCCGGCGCGAATGCCACACGCAACGTGTCCCACAGCCTGAGGGACCGCTTTTTGGGGATGTTCCCGCAGATCAGCCATGTCAGTGACTTTGGCCCGCTTGCGCACCCAAGGGCACCTGAAATGGATCCGGAATCGCAGACTTCCTGAGGGGAATGTTGCGACTGGCGGCCAAGGTCATCCCCTGAACAGATATGTCAGGGGGCGACTTCCAACCGTTTTTCCAGCACGTCAAAGGGCACGCCGGGATCATCCTTGGCACCGCGAATAACCAGACTGGTTTTCACGCTTTCCACATTTGGCGTGGTCAACAACTGCCCTGTCAGGAAACTTTGAAAGCTGGACAGGTCGGGGGCCACGCATTTCAGGATGAAATCCACCTCTCCATTGAGCATGTGACACTCGCGCACCAGCGGCCAATCGCGGCATTTTTGTTCAAAGGCGCTGAGGTCGACTTCGGCCTGGCTGGCCAGTCCCACCATGGCAAAGACCTGCACCTCAAAGCCAAGCTCGCGGGCGTTTACCTCTGCATGGTAGCCTTTGATGAACCCCTGCTCTTCCAAGGTGCGCACGCGGCGCAGGCAGGGGGGGGCAGAAATGCCCACGCGTTTGGCAAGTTCGACATTGGTCATGCGACCATCTGCCTGCAGCTCAGCCAGAATCTTCCGATCAATCGGATCAAGCCGTGTTCCCGCCATTGAATGTCCCTTTCAATTTGCGATTCTTATAGCAGCGACAGTGGCAGCCGCAATAATCTTTCGCCGTCGCGCAAGATTCTTTCTACTACCTGCCTTTGCCCAGGGTGCGCAACCTTGCGGCGCTGCGCTTTAACAAGGGGTTTAAGAACCAGCAAGGCGGGGCTATATCGGGCGGGCTGCTAATTCGTCAATCGGGGGTGCCACATGGCCGAAACACGCAATACCAAGGTTCTGATCATCGGCTCCGGCCCGGCAGGCTATACGGCCGGTGTCTATGCCAGCCGCGCCATGCTGGAACCCATCCTGGTGCAAGGGATTGAGCCGGGCGGCCAGCTGACCACCACGACTGAGGTCGAAAACTGGCCCGGCGACACCGAGGTTCAGGGGCCTGACCTGATGATCCGCATGCAAGAGCACGCATTGGCGATGGGCACCGAAATCATCGGCGACATCATCACGGATCTGGACCTTTCCTCGCGGCCCTTCCATGCCAAGGGCGACAGCGGCACGACCTATGTCGCAGATGCGGTGATCCTCGCCACTGGCGCGCGGGCCAAATGGCTGGGCCTTGAGACCGAAGAGAAATTCAAGGGTTTTGGCGTTTCTGCCTGTGCCACCTGCGATGGCTTTTTCTATCGCGGTCAGGAAATCGTGGTCATCGGCGGCGGCAACACCGCCGTAGAAGAGGCCCTGTTCCTGACCAATTTCGCCTCCAAGGTCACGTTGATCCACCGCCGCGATGAATTGCGCGCCGAAAAGATCCTGATCGACCGCTTGATGAAAAACCCCAAGATTGAGCCCCTGTGGTTCCATGAACTGGTTGAGGTTTATGGCACCGACAGCCCGCTGGGCGTTGAGGGCATCAAGGTAAAGAACACAAAAACCGGTGAAATCAAGGACATTGATTGCAAAGGCGTCTTTGTCGCCATCGGCCATGCGCCTGCCAACGAATTGGTGAAAGACACGCTTGAGACCCACATGGGCGGCTATGTGGTGACCAAGCCTGACAGCACCGAAACCTCAATTCCGGGTGTTTTTGCAGCGGGCGACCTGACCGATCACAAGTACCGTCAGGCGGTGACAAGCGCCGGCATGGGCTGTATGGCCGCGCTTGAGGCGGAACGCTTTTTGGCAGAGGTCGGCGATGGCGCAGACACCTAAAGCGTTCAGGACCTTTTCGAAAACGTTATAGCCCGCGATACTTGACCTGACCCTGCCTGCCGCCCAAAGTCAGGGCGCAGCAGGGGGCAGCAAATGAACGATCTTTGGCGTGGCACATGGCCCACACGTTTGCGTATCGCAAGCGGGCTGGTGCTGTTTGTCTATGCGCTGCTGCATTTTGTGAACATCGGGCTGGGTATGCTGTCGCCCGAATGGATGGATACAGCACAGGATTGGCGACAGCTGGTTACCCGAAGCCTGCTGGGCAGCATCGTGATTTACGCCGCCCTTTCGATCCATATGGCCCTTGCACTGGTCAAACTGGCCCAGCGCGGCACCCTGCGCATGCCGCTTGGTGAGGCGGCGCAATTGGCCTTGGGCGTGTTCATTCCGGTCCTTCTGGTGGCCCATCTGATCCACACCCGAACCGCCCATGAAATCTACGGCGTCAACGACGAGATGGGCTATATCATGCTGCTGATCTACGACACGGCAGATGGCTGGAAACAAAGCCTGCTGTTGTTGGTGGTCTGGGTGCATGGCTGCCTTGGCCTGCATTTCTGGCTGCGTGGCAAAGCATGGTGGCGCAGCGCCCTGCCCACATTGATCGGTCTGGCAACGCTGGTCCCGGCCTTTGCACTGGCGGGGTTTCTGGTCGAAGGGCGCAGGGTGCGGGCGCTATGGGCGGACCCGGACGAACGCGCCGCGATGATTGAACAGTTCAATTTCCCGGATCAGGAAACCTTTGCCACTTTGATCGGCCTGACGGAGCAGTTGCGCTGGGTCTTTGGCGCAGTGATGGCCTTGGTCGCGCTTGCCTATGGCATCAAATACATCCGCACGCGCAAAAGATCCGTGACCATCACATATAGCGCCGGTCCCCAGATCACGGCACCGCGCGGCCTGACCCTGCTAGAGATGTCGCGCCTGCGCGGCGTGCCGCATGCATCATTATGTGGTGGGCGCGGCCGATGCACGACCTGCCGTGTCATCGTTGAGGAAGGTGCCGAATTGCTGCATCCGCCAAGCGAGGCAGAAGCACGCAGCCTTGCCGCAGCCGGCGCAGACAGCAACATGCGGCTGGCTTGCCAGATCAAGCCGGTGCAATCGGCGACTGTCTTTCGCATTTTCCGCCCCGACGGCAAGGGGCGCAACCGCAACCATGCCAGCCAGGGCGAAGAGAAAGAACTGGCGCTGTTGTTTCTGGACATGCGCGGATTTACCGCCCGCACGACGGGGCAACTGCCCTATGATGTGGTCTTTCTGCTGAACCGGTTCTTTGATGCCATCGTCCCCCCGATCAACGCAGAAGGCGGGACAGTTGATAAATACCTGGGCGATGGTTTTCTGGCCTTGTTCGAAACCGCAACGGCGCAGAGCTCTGCTCAGGCAGCCCTGCGCGCCATCGAAGGGATCGCGAAGGCATTGCAGGCGTTCAATGAAAAGCTGATTTCCGAAGGGCAAAGCCCCGTTGCCATTGGCATCGGTGCGCATCTGGGTGATGTGGTGCTGGGCGAAATCGGTGCCGCTGGTCAGGCCCCCCGCACTTTGATCGGCGATACCGTGAACACCGCCTCGCGCATCGAAGGGGTGACCAAGGAGTACAAGGTGCAGGCGCTGATCTCTGCCCCGGTGCTAAACGCCGCAGGCCACCACGTACCGGAAAGCCAGATGATCTCTCTCAGCCTGAGGGGCCTCAATACGCCGTTGCACGCATTGCCCCTGACAGAGGCCAGCACCCTGTCGGCGCAGATAGCCGCATTGGAGACAACAGATGCCTGATTGCGGCCCTTCGCCTGCGGTTCATGATCATAATGGCAATGATTTCCAAATTTTTGGCCAGTTCTGCTAGACATTTGCCTTAATGAGGCCGCATAGGGCAAGCAAACGGCTGTTCAAAGCCAGAGGCAAGAAACGAGACTGATATGACCATGTTGACCAACCTCGCTCCGATCCCGGAGCTTTTTGTATCATACGATTCAGCGCAAAAAATGAAGTTGGAGGCGGCAGAGCTTGTCAGCCACGATCTGACGCCGCGCCAGATCTGTGATCTGGAATTGCTGATGAATGGCGGGTTCAACCCGCTCAAGGGGTTCTTGTCCGAAGCGGATTACAACAGCGTCGTCAATACAATGCGTCTGGCGGACGGCCAGCTGTGGCCGATGCCGATCACGCTGGATGTATCAGAGGATTTTGCCGCCAAGCTGGAGATCGGTCAGGACATCGCCCTGCGCGACCAGGAAGGTGTGATCTTGGGAACAATGACCATCACCGACCGCTGGGAGCCGAACAAGGCCCATGAGGCCAAGATGGTCTTTGGCGCGGATGACAGCGCGCATCCTGCGGTGAACTACCTGCACAACCAGGCGGGCAAGATTTACCTGGGCGGTCCCGTGACCGGCATCCAGCAGCCCGTGCATTATGATTTCCGCGCCCGCCGCGACACCCCGAATGAGCTGCGCGCGCTGTTCCGCAAGCTGGGCTGGCGCAAAGTTGTGGCCTTTCAAACCCGCAATCCGCTGCACCGCGCGCATCAGGAACTGACCTTTCGCGCCGCCCGCGAGGCCCAGGCCAACCTGCTGATCCATCCGGTTGTCGGCATGACCAAACCCGGTGACGTCGATCACTTTACCCGCGTGCGCTGCTATGAGGCGGTGCTGGACAAATACCCGGCCGCGACGACCAACATGTCCCTGCTGAACCTTGCCATGCGCATGGCAGGCCCCCGCGAGGCGGTTTGGCACGGGCTGATCCGCAAGAACCACGGCTGCACCCATTTCATCGTGGGCCGCGACCACGCAGGCCCCGGCAAGAATTCGGCCGGTGAAGATTTCTATGGTCCATACGACGCCCAAGACCTGTTTCGCGAGCATCAGGAAGAAATGGGCATCGAGATGGTCGACTTCAAACACATGGTGTTTGTCCAAGAGCGCGCCCAATATGAGCCTGCCGACGAGATTTTGGACAAGGATGACGTCACGATCCTGAACATTTCGGGCACGGAACTGCGCCGCCGCCTGCAGGAGGGGCTGGAAATTCCTGAATGGTTTTCCTTTCCCGAAGTGGTCGCCGAACTGCGCCGCACCCGCCCGCCGCGCAACCAGCAAGGTTTTACCGTGTTTTTCACCGGCTTCTCTGGCTCTGGCAAATCGACGATCGCCAATGCCCTGATGGTCAAGCTGATGGAAATGGGCGGCCGGCCTGTCACCCTGCTGGACGGGGATATCGTGCGCAAGAACCTCAGCTCTGAACTGGGCTTTTCCAAAGAGCACCGCGATCTGAACATCCGCCGCATCGGCTATGTCGCGTCAGAGATCACCAAGAACGGCGGCATCGCGATCTGTGCGCCAATCGCCCCTTACGCCACCACACGCCGGGCCGTGCGCGAAGAAATCGAAGATTTCGGTGCCTTCGTCGAGGTCCATGTTGCCACGTCGATCGAAGAATGCGAACGCCGCGACCGCAAGGGGCTATACAAGCTGGCACGCGAAGGCAAGATCAAGGAATTCACAGGCATCTCAGACCCTTATGATGTCCCGGAACATCCTGAACTGCGCGTGGAGACAGAGAATGTGGATGTCGACAACTGCGCGCACCAAGTGCTGTTGAAATTGGAGAGCATGGGATTGATCTCGGGCTGATGCCCGATCTTGCCATGGGCTGGGCAGCATGTCCGGCCCATGGCGTTTTCGGAAAATCCTGTGTCAGGTATTCCCGGTCAGGATTTAGTGCACCATCACCGGTGCATAGTCGTGCTGTCGCGCTAGCGTAAAGGCCAGCTTGCGGTCACCGACAAGTGCCAGTTGCTGGCCTTGGGCATCATGTACAGCATAAAGCAGCTCAAGACCCTCGGCCTGGTCGCGCACGGCGCGGGGCAGATCAGAGACAGCAATCGTTTTGACGTATACAGTCCGATCTGCGGATTGGGTGTTCACGTTCTGCATCTTACTACCCTTTCTTGATTTTTATGGTTTGAACAACTGTTTCGGGTTTGGACCGCGTCAAGTCCACATGGAGCAAACCGTTCTCCATCTTTGCCTCACCCACATCGACGCCATCGGCCAGAACAAAGGACCTTTGGAACTGTCGCGCCGCAATCCCGCGATGCAAGAATATCCGGTGATCGCTATCGTCCGACTGTCTGCCGCGAATGACCAATTGGCGATCCTCGACGGTAATCGCCAGATCATCCTCGGCAAAACCTGCAACGGCCAGCGTGATCCGATAGCTGTAGTCTGAAGTTTGTTCGATATTGAACGGAGGATACCCTTCGTTCCCGGATTTCGCGGTGCGTTCCAGCACCCGTTCCAGCTGTTCGAACCCCAGCATATGGGGATAGGAAGCCAGCGTTAGTTTCGTCATGCGACACGTCCTCATCATTTTAAGCGACAGTCAAAGTCTGGCCCCGTTATGGCGGCCTGCTGAGATGAATATGGGGAGAGTCAAAGCGTGGCGCAAGGGCTATGCGACAAGAGGGTGAACGCCTATATTGAAAGCCACAAGCACGAATGGAATCATTAGGTTATGAACGCACCCTCAGATCTTTCGATGAAAACCGAAGAGGTGCTGCGCGTTGAGCTTGAGGTTTTTCGCCGCGAGCATCGTGATCTGGACGAGGCCATTCATGCGCTGGTGGATCGCGGCACCGCGGATCAATTGACCCTGCAGCGCCTGAAGAAACGCAAGCTGCGACTGAAAGACATGATCGCGCTGATCGAAGACCGTTTGACCCCCGACATCACCGCCTGACACTCCCGCGTTGCCCTGCGGCTCAGTCTGAGTATAGTGCGCGCTCTGATCCTCAGCCAAAGGCGTAAGCGATATGACCACCCCCCCCGTTGGTATCATCATGGGTTCCCAATCTGACTGGGCCACCATGCGCGAAGCGGCAGTGCTGCTGGATGAATTGGGCATTGCCTATGAGACAAGGATCGTCTCGGCGCATCGGACGCCGGACAGGCTGTGGGAGTATGGTAAGACCGCAGTGGACCGGGGCCTGCAGGTGATCATCGCGGGGGCAGGCGGTGCTGCGCATTTGCCCGGCATGATGGCGTCCAAGACCCGCGTGCCCGTGATTGGCGTGCCGGTCCTGACAAAGGCGCTGTCCGGGGTCGATTCGCTGTATTCCATTTTGCAGATGCCAAAGGGGTTTCCCGTGGCAACCATGGCCATCGGCGCACCGGGTGCGGCCAATGCAGCCCTGATGGCAGCCGGCATTCTGGCGCTGCAGGACGCAGGGATCGCCACGCGTCTGGACGCATGGCGCACAGCGCTCAGCGCCTCTATTCCACAGGAGCCTGTCGATGACTGACCCCATAGCCCTTGGCAGCACAATCGGTATTCTTGGCGGCGGACAGTTGGGCCGCATGCTGTCGGTTGCGGCCGCGCGACTGGGGTTCAAGACGCATATCTTTGAACCCGGTGCCAACCCGCCTGCGGGGGATGTGGCCCATGCGGTCACAACAGCCCCCTATGAGGACGCGGCAGCCTTGGCCGCATTTGCCGCCGCCTGCGATGTTGTCACCTTTGAGTTCGAGAACGTGCCGACCGCGGCACTTGACCTGATCGAGGCACAGGTGCCGATCCGTCCGGGCCGCGAGGCGCTGCGCATCTCGCAGGACCGGCTGACCGAAAAGGAATTTCTGGAAAGTCTGGGCCTGACCGTCGCCCCCTTTGCCGATGTGCCCGACATCGCCGCGATGGAGGCCGCAGTGGCCCGCATCGGGGCACCTGCAATCCTGAAAACACGCCGCTTTGGCTATGACGGCAAGGGCCAGGCCCGGCTGCGCACTGCCCAGGATGCAGCCGCCGCATTCGCACAGATGGGCGATGCCCCCGCCATTCTGGAAGGCTTTGTCGACTTTTCGCACGAAGTATCCGTCATCGCAGCCCGCAGCACTACCGGCGAAGTCGCCTGTTTCGATCCGGGCGAAAACATCCACCGCGATGGCATTTTGCACACCACCACCGTCCCTGCCCGTTTGACGGCGGCACAGCGTACAGACGCCGTTTTGATGGCCGCCAAGATATTGAATGCACTCGATTATGTCGGTGTTCTGGGGGTTGAGTTGTTTGTGACACCCAAGGGGCTGATCGTGAATGAGATCGCGCCACGGGTGCATAATTCGGGCCATTGGACGCAGAATGGCTGCATGGTGGATCAGTTTGAACAGCACATTCGCGCAGTCGCCGGTTGGCCCTTGGGCGATGGTACGCGCTATGCGGATGTGGTGATGGAAAACCTGATCGGCGACGATATGGACCGGGTGCCCGCACTGGCCAAACAGCCCGACACCGCGCTGCATCTATACGGCAAGGCAGAAACCAAACCGGGTCGCAAGATGGGCCATGTCAACCGCATCACGCGGTAGCCGCACCTCATGTCATGAACCGGTCAGCGACGGCACCCGACATATAGGAAACGCGCCCCGCGACGAAGGTTGCGGCAACGCGCCGGCTGTGCGCATCCAGCACGACCAGATCAGCGCGCTTTCCTGCCGTGAAATCCCCACGGTCTGACAGCCCCAGAACTGCCGCTGGCCCGGCAGAGACCAGCCCCCAGGCGCGGTTCAGATCACAAAGACCTGTGTCGGCCAGCATCAAGGCCGCCCGGCGCGGCGAAGGATAGTGATAATCCGATGCCAGCGCATCGCAATAGCCCATGGCAATCAGGTCAATCGCCGAAAGATTGCCATTATGCGATCCGCCCCGCACCACATTTGGAGAACCCATCAGCACCGCGTCGCCCGCGTGATGCGCCGCTTCGGCGGCCTCCAGCGTCTCAGGGAATTCGGCAACCTGCACACCACGCGCGCGCCAAATTTGTCGTGCCGCCCCAGTGGCATCATCGTGACTGCCCATGCGCACCCCGGCCTGCGCCAACTGCGGACATAGGGCATCCAGCGCGGCAGGAACCCGGTCGCGCAGCCCATGCAGTTCCAGCATGTAATCGTGATGTTTCTGCGGACTGCGCCCCGCCTTGAGCGCCTGACCGTTCAGACGGCGCGGCATTTTTCCCGCACTCAGACGGTAATGCGGCAGATGATCGTTGAACACGACATAATTCACGCCCCAATCGCGCAGCTTGCCCGGCAATGCATCGTATAGTTCCAGCAGATGCGTTTCAAACCGCAGTTGCGCATGCAGATCGGTTACGACGCTGTCATTGGTATCGCGGATCGCGGCAAAGACCTTCTCGGCAAATTCAAGCCCGCGCATGCCGCCTTCCCAGCTGACGAATTGGGCCAGCACCGCTGTGGTTATTCCGTTGGCCGCCAGTTCCGCCTCGCAGGCGACAAGGCCCGCATCCATCTGTTTCATCGCGCCGCGCCGTTGGGCCAAATGCCGCTCAAACCCGTCGCCATGCAGATCGACAATACCGGGCAAGACCATGAAACCGGTCAGGTCAACCGCGCGCCCCACGGGTCCATCGACAATCCTGCCCTCGGCAAAAGACAGCGGAGCATCACAAAGCCCCTGCGGGTGCAGCACCTGCGCACCGGTCAGATCAAGGTTTGTCATTCAGGGCCTCCACCCCGGGGAGGCATTCCCCCTGGGGGCAGCCGATAGAATCGAACACGCCTTCGAGCCAGCTCATGCTGTGGTCAAAAGAGCCGGTTTTCAAAAAGGCCATTGTCTGGGCGATCACGCGGGGATTGTTCATCATGAAAGTATGGGTAACAGGCAGGACGATATGGTCCTTCATCCCCTCCACCCGCGTTGAGGCGACCGATACCTTGCCATCGTCCGGTCCGGGCAGAATGGTCGAAAAATACGGGTTCAGCGATTGCGAACCTGCGATGACCCCCAATTCAAAGGTCACCGGCGGCAAGCTGCGCGGGATGGAATCCGGCCCCGTGCCCATCTGCTGGCCTGCGGGACCGTTGATCCAGTCAAAGGCTGCGATATCATCAAGCTGATCAACCACTTCGCTGCCCTGATTGGGCGGCCCCAACATGACCACGCGACCGATCCGGTCTGCCCCGACTTCTGACACCCATTGGCGCACCAGGATGCCGCCCATGGAATGGGTCACAAAGTCAACCTTGGGCGTGCCACAGGCCGCAACAGCATCGGGCAAGGTCTGGCGTGTCAATTCTTCGACAGGTGCCTCTGTTGAGGGATATCCCGGTCGCACGATACGGTAGCCTTCGGTCTCAAGTGCGGCTTCCATCAGCGCAAATGACGTCTCTGTCCGCGCCAGCCCGTGCAGCAGGATCGCACAGCGGCCCTGTGCCTGGCTCTGGCAGGCGGTCAGGCCAATAAAGGCCGCAAGAAAAATCAAACGTGCATTCATACAGCTTGAGATAGACTGAAAACCACGGATGTGAAATGCTGCATCGCAGTAACCTTACGAAAGTCTTTTCATGCGCCTCAAATCCCCCAGACTGGCCGTCCGCGCCGTTGTGCTGCATGAGGGGCGGCTGTTGCTGGTCAATGCCTATGCCGATGGGCAAAGTGATCTGCTATGCGCCCCCGGTGGCGGTGTAGAAACCGGCGCATCCCTGCCCGACAACCTGCGCCGCGAAATGTACGAGGAAACCGGCCTGCATATTGAGGTGGGAGCCCCCTGTCTGGTGAATGAATTTCACGACCCCGACGGCAGTTTTCATCAGGTAGATATCTATTTTCACTGCCAGCTGATCGGAAGCCCCCAGATTGACCCCGCATGGCAGGACAGCGAGAATATCGTGTCACAATGGCATTGGGTGACCCAAGCGGAGCTGGCCCGCCTGCCCCATAAACCTGACAGTCTTGGCCAGGTGGCCTTTGCGCCGGCGGGCCAGGCTACTTATGATCCGCTGGAACCGATCGTGAAGTAACGGCCCAGCCGATACCGCCCACGACCAGCGCGGTGGCAAGGATCAAGGGCAGCCCGATCTGTTCGCCCAATATCAGCACGCCTGCAAAAAGCGCGATGACCGGCACACTTAGTTGTACAATCGGGGCAAGGGCCCCCTCAAGCCGGGGCAAGACGGCATACCAAAGCGAATAGCCCAACCCAGAGGTCAGCCCGCCGCAGACCACGCCCAGCGCAATGCCGGTCATGCTGAACTGCATTCCCGTGCCTGCCAAAAGAACCAGCAAAACCGGGACGCATAAAATGAAATTCGCCGACGTCGCGGCCAAAGGGTCCACCGCCTTGCGCCCGATGATGCTGTAGACCGCCCATCCAAGACCCGCGATCACCATCAATGCAGCCCCAGCTGGATCAGCGCCACCGCCCGTGCCGGGCCACAGGGCCACCAACAGCCCCAAAAAGGCCAATCCGCCCCCGGTGATTTGCCTGAACGTGGGCCGCGCTGCGGTCAATGCAGCATGGGTAAACATCGTGATCTGCACCACGCCAAACAAGATCAACGCCCCCAGCCCCGCATCAAGCGTCAGATAGGCCAGCGAAAACCCGATGAGATAGGCACTGAGACTAAGGGCACCGACAATCCGGTTGCCGCGCAGCAAGGGCAACGCACCGCCGCGCGCAGCCACCAGGGCCCCCAGAACCAAAGCGCCAGAGGCGACCCTGACCAGGGCAAAACCTGACGGATCGATATGGCCGCCCTCTATCGCCATCCGTGTCAGGATTGAATTCGAGGCAAAGGCGATCATCGTAAGAGCAGTGGCAAGAACAAGACGCATGCCATCGGCTTATCCTGTGCCAAGGCAACAGCCAAGAAAGAAGCAAAGCCGGTCAAATCTGCCGCTGGGTCACATCGCCGGGTTATGTCGCTGGGGTGCGTCAATGAAAGATGAAATCATCCGTATCGCCAAATGAGGCGATCAATGCGTCCATGTCCGCGTCATCAAGCCGGCCGTTCGCGCCCCTGTTCAACGCCCCACCGGCCCCAAGATGCTGGCGGATCAGCGAAATGACATTGCTCTGGACATCACCGTCCTGCATGGCCGCGACCAGACCCAGGCGGATGATTTCCTTTTGATGTTCCGTCTGCTGCAGCAACATTTGGCGTTGTTGTGCGGTCTGCAGGGCATTCAGCATGGCGCTGCGCAGCGCATCAGCATTCATTTCCTCTTTCGTCAGGAAATCATGGCAGCCGTGCCGCATGGCCTGAACCGCGGTTTCGCGCGCGCCATCGCCGGTGATCATTATTTTCCCGGCCTCACGGTTCAGATCGTTCTGCAGCACATGATCCAGGGCATCCAACCCGTTGCCGACCGGCAGTCGGTAGTCGATCATGATCAGATCGTAATTTTCCCGGGCTACAGCCGCGTTCATGGTGGCGATGCTGTCCACCTCGTCCATCTGAATGGAGAGATTGGTTTTGTCAGACATCCGTCGAATGCGCGCGCGGTCAAACTTGCTGTCATCCAAAAGCAGGACACGAATGTCACGGGACATCGGCATCGGCACCGGAAAGGAAGCTGAAAGGGTGTTCGCATTTAACATGGATCTGGTCCTCTGAAGCTGCTTGTGAACACAGCTTCTGTTCAAAGGGTTGTCCAAAACTTAATGCTAAGGATTCAGTTTTGGAGAATTTATGGCATTTCCTGACGGCCCGCCCCGACACCCGTCACTGGCAGGCGAGTTTCAAACAGGCTTCCCTGCCCATAGGGGGAATCAGTGATCGTCACAGCGCCGCCATAAAGGCGGGAAATCTTGCGCACATTGGCAAGGCCCATGCCGCTGCCTTCCACTTCATCGCGCGGACGCAGGGTGGTCATGGCCCCAAAGATGCGTTCACGGAATTCCGGGGCAACCCCCGGGCCGTCGTCGGCAACCCCGATCACGATTTCACGCCCCTCTTGGCGGGCGTGCACAACGATGCGCCCTGCGGGTTTGTGATGGTGTTTGACCGCATTCTGGATCAACGCGTCCAGCATGGTCAGCAAATCGCGATCGCCTAAACGGATCGTGGATACGTCGATATTGCGGATCACGTCAAAACCGCTGGGGATCTGCCCCTCATCCAGCACCTGGTCCAGTGCTTGCCCCAGATCGTTGTCACACAGGTTCTGCATACGGCCGATGCGCGAGAATGTCAGCAAATCCACCAGCATCCGGTCCAACCTGCCCATATGCCGGTTCATCATCTCAATGGAGGTCGCAACAGACCCCTCAATGGGAAATCCCGCCTCTTGCAGATCCTCTGCGATCCATTGGGGCAGTTCCAGCAGCGCCCGGACAGAGCTGCGCACATCATGGCTGATCAAGTAAATGAAATCTTCGATGTCCTGAGAGTTTCCCGCATCAGCCGGTGCTGACGGAAGATCATCAAGAGGGGAGGTTTCTGGGTGCATAAAGTGCCTCGGCGCGGGAATGCCCAAAGCCTAAGGTCCAGAGATTTAAGTAGCCTTAACGCGCCCACGGAATGGGGCAGATAATGACATGCCGTTCCGATCCCTGTTCAGCGGGCCAGAGGCTGAAACGACAAAGGGCCCCGAAGGGCCCTTTGCACATATGCTGTAGCGACAGCGATCAAAAGATCGCTTACATCATGCCGCCCATGCCGCCCATGTCTGGCATGCCGCCGCCCATGCCGGCACCACCATCCTTGGATGGTTTGTCCGCAACCATGGCTTCGGTTGTGATCAGCAGACCAGCGATAGAGGCCGCGTCCTGCAGAGCAGTACGGACAACTTTCGCAGGGTCGATCACGCCGAACTTGAACATGTCGCCATATTCTTCGGTCTGCGCGTTAAAGCCGAACTTCAGGTCGTCGCTTTCGCGGATCTTGCCGGCCACGACGGAACCGTCGACGCCTGCGTTCTCTGCGATTTGGCGCAGCGGTGCTTCCAGTGCCTTGCGGACGATGGAAATACCGACGTTCTGGTCATTGTTGTCACCTGTCAGACCATCAAGCGATTTGCCCGCCTGGATCAGTGCAACACCACCACCGACAACGATACCTTCCTGAACCGCGGCACGTGTCGCGTTCAGGGCATCGTCAACGCGGTCTTTGCGCTCTTTGACTTCAACTTCTGTCATGCCGCCGACGCGGATCACAGCAACACCACCGGCCAGTTTCGCGACGCGCTCTTGCAGCTTCTCACGGTCGTAGTCGGATGTCGTTTCTTCGATCTGGTTGCGGATCTGGGCCACGCGTGCCTCGATCTCTGCTTTCTCGCCAGCGCCGTCCACAACAGTGGTTTCGTCCTTGGTGATAGACACTTTCTTGGCTGAACCCAGCATGTCCATTGTGACGGACTCAAGCTTCATGCCCAGATCTTCGGAGATCACCTGACCGCCTGTGAGGATCGCGAGGTCCTGCAGCATCGCCTTGCGACGATCACCGAAACCAGGTGCCTTGACTGCTGCGATTTTCAGACCGCCGCGCAGTTTGTTGACAACCAGCGTTGCCAGGGCTTCGCCTTCAACATCTTCTGCGATGATCAGCAATGGCTTCTGGGACTGGATGACCTGCTCAAGCAGGGGCACCATTGGCTGCAGCGATGACAGTTTCTTCTCGTGAAGCAGGATGATCACATCTTCCAGCTCAACAGTCATCTTATCAGAGTTGGTGACAAAATATGGGGACAGATAGCCACGGTCGAACTGCATGCCCTCGACCACGTCTGTCTCTGTTTCCAGACCTTTGTTTTCTTCGACGGTGATCACACCCTCGTTGCCGACTTTCTGCATCGCATCTGCGATTTGACGGCCGATTTCTTTTTCGCCGTTTGCAGAGATCGTACCGACCTGAGCAACTTCATCGCTGTCAGATACAGGGCGCGCTGCTGCTTTGATCGCCTCGACAACCTTGATGGTCGCCATGTCGATGCCGCGCTTGAGGTCCATTGGGTTCATGCCAGCGGCGACAGATTTCATGCCTTCCTTGACGATGGCCTGGGCCAGAACAGTTGCGGTTGTTGTACCGTCGCCTGCTTCGTCATTGGTCCGGGAAGCAACTTCCTTGACCATCTGTGCGCCCATGTT
>JAFMGZ010000069.1 GCA_017854855.1 Sulfitobacter sp.
CGGTGATCCCCATCGGCCCAGAATTCGATTTCAACCGGTGTCAAACGATAGCCCCCCCAAAACGGCGGGCGCGGCGGATTGGTCCCCTTGGTCGCGGTCACCTTGGCGACTTCCGCAATCAGCGCCGCCCGGCTCGACAGCGGCTGCGACTGGCGCGATGCCCAGGCCCCCAGCCTGCTTTTCAGCGAACGCGACTTGAAATATTCGTCTGCCTGAGGCCCGTCTTCCTTGGTGATCAAACCCCGCGCCCGAATTTGCCGCCGCAAGGATTTCCAATGCATGACAAAGGCTGCTTTGCCAGCCCCGTCCAATTCCTGCGCCTTCTGGCTTTCGTAATTGGTATAGAACACGAACGCCGCAGGCTCGATATCCTTCAAAAGAACCATCCGGGCATTTGGCATCCCATCCGCATCCACAGTCGAAAGAGCAATGGCATTGGGATCATTCAATTCGGCAGCTTCAGCCTCTTGCAGCCACGCCTTGGCGATCTCGAAAGGGTCTTCTCCCGCAAATTTGCCTGAACGACCGGACATGATAAACTCTTTCCTGCACAATAGATGGGGCACTGACGCACCTTATGTGCGCAGAAGGATACAAGAATTGACAGCACGCAACAACAAAAAGCCCGGTTTCCCAAGAAAGTTGCATCTCAGCCCCGATCCGGGCCGCCGCCTGCACAGATAGCAGGCGCAGCAGCCTTGATGGCCTGCCCGCAATGGCCTAAACGAAATGGCAACGAACCTTAACGGAGTGGGCAATCCCATGGGAAATGATCTGATGCAGGGCAAAAGAGGTCTGATCATGGGCCTTGCCAATGACAAATCCATCGCATGGGGCGTGGCCCGGTCGCTGGCCGATGCAGGTGCTGAGCTTGCCTTTTCCTATCAGGGTGATGCCTTGAAAAAACGCGTGGATCCCTTGGCCGCACAATTGGGCAGCGACATCGTCCTGCCCTGCGATGTGGGCGACGAAGCCTCGATCGACGCGCTTTTTGCTGCACTCAAGGACCGCTGGGGCACGCTGGATTTTGTGGTCCACGCCATCGGCTTTTCCGACAAGAACGAATTGCGCGGCCGCTATGTGGATACCAGCCGGGACAATTTTGCGATGTCGATGGACATCTCGGTCTATTCTTTCACCGCCGTGATGCAGCGGGCGGAAAAGATGATGAACAGCGGCGGCAGCGCGGTCACGCTGACCTATTACGGGGCCGAAAAAGTAATGCCACATTATAATGTGATGGGCGTGGCCAAGGCCGCCCTTGAGGCCTCCGTCAAATATCTGGCCGAAGACCTTGGCAAGGACGGCATCCGCGTCAACGCCATCTCCGCCGGTCCGATCAAGACACTCGCGGCCTCCGGCATCGGGGACTTCCGTTATATCATGAAATGGAACGAATATAATTCGCCCCTGCGCCGCAATGTCACCATTGAGGACGTCGGCAAGGCCGCCTTGTTCCTGCTCAGCGATCTGGGCAGCGGCACCACAGGTGAAAACCTGCATGTGGACGCAGGCTATCACGTGGTCGGCATGAAGGCCGTCGACGCCCCCGATATGTCCAAGGAATAACCCTGGCGGCGGCCCCTACCACAGGTACCGCTGCAGTTTGAAGTCTCGACCGCTCAGCGGCCCTGTTTGAAAGGTAAAGCATGACCGACACCCGCCTGCCGCATGAAAAGGGTTTCCACATCTCATGGGATCAGATCCACCGCGACAGCCGCGCGCTGGCCTGGCGCTTGGATGGCATGGGACCGGATGGCGGCGCATGGCGCGCCGTGGTCGCAATCACCCGCGGCGGCATGGCCCCGGCCATGATCGCAGCACGTGAGCTGGACATCCGCACGGTCGATACGATCTCGATCAAATCCTATGACCACCAACAACAGGCACAGGCGCAGATCCTGAAATCACCCGACGATACGCTGATGGGCGACGGCACCGGGATTCTCATCATCGATGATCTGGTCGATTCCGGAAAAACCCTTGAAATCGTGCGCGCGAAATACCCCAAGGCCCATTTCGCCACAGTCTACGCCAAGCCAAAGGGCCGGCCACAGGTCGACACTTTTATCACCGAAGTCAGCCAGGATACCTGGATTTTCTTCCCCTGGGACATGGCGCTGCAATATGTCGAACCCTACCGCGGCAAGGACTAGGCCTGCAGCCCCCTCTTTTTGGCCGTAAATACCTCGGGGAGTGTGAGGGGCAGCGCCCCTCGCTCCGCCCTCTCAACAGGACGCCCACTGATGAACAAACCCCGCACCGCCGCCACCTTCCCGCCTCCCGTGATGGAGGCCCGCCGCTGGCTTGACGGCGTGACCCAACCCGCAGACCGCCCCCTGATCAACGTCAGCCAAGCCGCCCCGGTGGAACCCCCGCCCCAGGGCCTGCGCCAAGCCATCGCCGATGCCGCCCTCACCCGCGATGAGGCCCATCTGTATGGTCCGGTGCTGGGCATGCCGGACTTGCGCCGCGAACTGGCATCCCAAACCAGCGCGCATTACAACGCACAGGTCAGCGCGGATCAGGTCTGCATCACCTCTGGCTGTAACCAGGCCTTCGCTGCCGCGATTGCCACGCTCTGCGGTGAAGGCGACGAGGTGATCTTGCCAACCCCCTGGTATTTCAATCATAAAATGTGGCTCGACATGGCAGGCGTCACCAGCGTGGCGCTGCGCACCGACAGCAATCTTTTGCCCGACCCCTATGATGCCGCGGGGCTGATCACCGCCAAGACCCGCGCCATTGCATTGGTCAGCCCGAACAACCCGGCAGGTGTTGAATACCCCGCCGATCTGATGCAGGCCTTCTATGATCTGGCAAAGGTGCGCGGCATTGCCCTGATCACCGATGAAACCTATCGCGACTTTGACAGTCGCAGCGGCCCGCCGCATCACCTGTTCCAGCAGGACAATTGGCAAGACACGTTGATCCACCTCTATTCCTTCTCCAAGGCATACCGGCTGACAGGCCACCGGGTCGGCGCGATGATCACAAGTCAGGCGCGGCTGGCCGAGGTCGAGAAATTTCTCGACACGGTCGCCATTTGCCCCAGTCAGCTGGGACAATATGCAGCGCTGTGGGGCATGCAGAACCTGCGCCAGTGGCTGGCGGCCGAGCGGGACGAAATCCTGGCCCGGCGTGCCGCGATCACGGCGCATATGCCCAAACTGGCCGACAAGGGCTGGCAGCTCTTGGGTCTGGGCGGCTATTTCGCCTATATGCAGCACCCTTTCGCGATCAGTTCCGCCGAACTCGCCCCCAGGCTTGTCAAGGACGCAGGCATCCTTTGCCTGCCGGGCACGATGTTCTATCCCGACAGCGATCCCAACGGGGCCCGCCAGCTGCGCATCGCCTTTGCAAACCTTGATGCGCAAGGGATCGGCACGCTGTTTGACCGGTTGGCGGCCCTGCCACCATCATAGCCCCCTTGCCCCGCCTCCCAGCACCGCTTAGACACGCATCTGACGCGCTAGAAAGGGACGGCTCAGATGGCAAAAAGCTCTGGTATCGGAAAGACCGCAATGTGGATCTTGATGGGTCTGCTGATCCTCGGTCTGGGTGGTTTTGGTGCGGTGAACCTATCAGGTAACATCCGCAGTCTTGGCACCGTGGGCAGCAAGGCCATTCCAGTCGATACCTATGCGCGCCAGTTGCAAAACGAAATCCGCGCCATCGAACAGCAAACCGGCCAACCCCTGCCCTTTGCCCGCGCGCAGGAAATCGGACTTGACCGTGCCGTGCTGCAGCGTCTGGTCCGCAACCGGGCATTGGACCATGAAACAGACCTGCTCGGCCTGTCCATCGGCGACACCTCCCTGCGCGAGGAAATCCTTCAGATTGGGGCCTTTCAGGGCGTGAACGGTGAATTTGACCGCGAAGGATACCGCTTTGCCCTCCAACAAGGCGGGCTGACAGAGGCCGAGTTTGAGACATCGCTACGCGAAGAAGCCGCCCGGACCTTGCTGCAAGGGGCCATCGTCGGCGGTGTCCGCATGCCACCCGCCTATGCCGAAACGCTGGTGAACTATGTGGGTGAGCAGCGCAGCTTTACCTGGACCAGACTGGCCGCAGAAGACCTGGCCTCCCCCATATCAACCGTGACTGACGCCGACTTGCGCAGCTTTTACGATGCCAACACAGACCGTTTCATGCTGCCCGCCACCAAGATGATCACCTATGCCCTGCTCACGCCGGACGCGCTGTTGGGCGAGGTGGACGTCCCCCTCGAAGAAATCCGCGCCGAATATGATGCGCGTTCAAACGACTACAGCCAGCCCGAACGCCGCCTGGTCGAACGTCTGGTCTTTGCCGATGAAGAAGCCGCCAATCAGGCGGCGGCCGCATTGGAAGTCGGCGGCACCACCTTCCGCGCCCTGGTCGAAGACCGTGGCCTGACCTTGGCGGATGTCGATCTGGGCGATGTGGACCGGCTGGAACTTGATGCCGCCGGTGAGGCCGTCTTTGCCGCCGAGGTTGGCGAGGTCAAAGGCCCCCTGCCCAGCTCCCTGGGGCCAGCCCTGTTCCGGGTGAACGGCATCCTGCCCGCCCAGAACACCACCTTTGAAGAGGCCAGCGCGGAATTGCGCGATGAGCTGGCCCTGACCCGCGCGCTGCGCGCCGTTGAGGTCCGCGCACAGGATCTGGATGACCAACTGGCCGGTGGGGCCACGCTGGAACAACTGGCCACCGAGACCAAAATGGAACTTGGCACGATTGCTTGGGACCCTGAAACCAGCGAAGGCATCGCCGCCTATGGCGATTTCCGCCAAGCCGCAGCAGCACTGAAGCCGGGCGATTTCCCAAAAATCGAGCAGCTTGAGGATGGCAGCATCTATGCGATGCGCCTGGACGAGGAACTGCCCGAACGCCCCATGCCCTTTGAGGAGGCGGCCGAAGCAGTCCGCGCCGCTCTCGAGGCAGAGCGCACCGTGGCCGCCCTGACCACGCAGGCGGCCACCTTGGTCGCCAGCCTTGACGAGGAAACAACCTTCGAGACCGCAGGTCTGACGGCCTTTGTCGAGACCGATCAAACCCGCTCTGCCTTTATCAATGACACGCCACAAGGTTTCATGGCGCAGGTCTTTGACATGCAGGTCGGCGGCGTGACCGTCCTGCCCGGTGAGGACGATGTCGTGATCGTGCGCCTGGATGCCATTACACCGGCCTCTGCAGATGCAGACAGCACAGCCTTGCTGAGCCAGCTCGGGGCGCAGATGAACCAGACCCTGGCGCAGGATCTGTTCAACATCTACGCCGATGACGTCCTGCGCCGCGCCGGCCCCCAGGTGGACCAGCGCGCCCTGCAGGCCGTCCATGTGAACTTTCCCTAACCAGACCAAAGGCATCCCATGGCCCTGATCCCCGAGTTTGACCATTTCGCCCAAGGCTATGCGGCGGGCAGGAACCAGATCGTCTATACCCGGCTGGCGGCAGATCTGGACACGCCCGTCTCGCTCATGCTCAAGCTGACCGGGGCGGCAGAAAATGGCTTTGTGCTGGAATCCGTGACCGGGGGGGAAGTGCGCGGGCGCTATTCGATCATCGGGATGAAGCCGGATCTGATCTGGCGTTGCCGGGGCGAAACCTCTGCCATCAACCGCGCTGCGCGTTATGACGCCGAAGCCTTTGAGGATGTCCCGGGCAATCCTCTGGACGTCCTGCGCGCGATCATCGCGGAATCCAAAATCGACCTGCCCGAAGACCTGCCCCAGGCCGCGGCCGGTCTGTTTGGCTATTTGGGGTATGACATGATCCGTCTGGTGGAACATCTGCCCAATGTGAACCCCGACCCTCTGGGCCTGCCCGATGCGCTGATGCTGCGCCCGTCGGTCATCGCGGTGCTGGACGGTGTCAAAGGTGAGGTGACGATCGTCTCGCCCGCTTGGGTATCTGATGGACAGACCGCCCGTGCCGCCTATGCACAGGCCGCCGAAAGGGTGATGGATGCGGTGCGCGATCTGGAACGCGCCATGCCCGGCACCAGCCGCAATCTGGGCGATGCCGCCGAGGCCCCGCCCCCCGTCAGCAACTTCACCCGCGACGCCTATAAGGCCGCCGTCGAAAAGGCCCGCGACTATATCGTGGCGGGTGATATCTTTCAGGTGGTCCCCAGCCAACGCTGGGCACAGGAATTCACCCAGCCGCCCTTTGCGCTTTACCGCAGCCTGCGGCGGACGAACCCCTCGCCTTTCATGTTTTATTTCAACTTTGGCGGTTTCCATGTCGTCGGGGCCAGCCCCGAAATCCTGGTACGTGTCTTTGGCAATGAAATCACGATACGACCCATTGCCGGTACCCGGCCGCGCGGGGCCACCCCCGAAGAGGACCGCGCATTGGAAATTGACCTGATGTTGGATGAAAAGGAACTGGCAGAACATTTGATGCTGCTGGATCTGGGGCGCAACGACGTCGGCCGCGTGGCCAAGATCGGCAGCGTGCGCCCCACCGAAGAATTCATCGTTGAGCGGTATAGCCACGTGATGCATATCGTCTCCAATGTGGTGGGTGAGCTGAAGGAAGGCGCTGACGCATTGGACGCCTTTTTTGCCGGCATGCCCGCAGGCACCGTTTCAGGGGCACCAAAAGTGCGGGCCATGGAAATCATCGACGAACTGGAACCCGAAAAGCGTGGCCTTTATGGCGGCGGTGTCGGCTATTTCAGCGCCGGGGGGGACATGGATATGTGCATCGCGCTGCGGACAGCCGTGATCAAGGATGAGACCCTTTATATTCAGGCAGGTGGCGGCGTGGTCTACGACAGCGATGCCGAGGCCGAATATATGGAGACCGTCCATAAGTCGGGCGCGATCCGGCGGGCAGCTGCGGATGCTTCCCGATTTGATGGCACGGGACGGAACTGAACATGCCCAATGCGCGCCCCGCATTTGAAATTGCCGGACGCAGCATCGCGGCCGGGACGTCCCATACAATCACCCTGCCGGTGTCAATTCTGCCCGATCACACCCCCGTCGGCCTGCAGCTGCAAATCCATCACGGCAAGCGGGCGGGCCCGACCATGTTTGTCAGTGCCGCCGTGCATGGGGATGAGGTCATCGGCGTCGAGATCGTCCGCCGCCTGATCCGCGCACCCCAGCTCAAATCCCTGCGCGGCACGCTGTTGATTGTGCCGGTCGTCAATTCCTATGGGTTTCTGTCCCGGTCGCGGTATCTGCCGGACAGGCGCGACCTGAACAGATGTTTCCCCGGTCACCCCTCGGGGTCGCTGGGATCGCGGCTGGCGCATATCTTTTTGCAAGACGTCGTGCTGCGCTGTCATTTTGGCATCGATCTGCATTCTGCCGCCATCCACCGCACCAACCTGCCGCAGGTCCGCATTTCTCCGGGCGACAGCGTGACCCGCAAGATGGCCGTTGATTTCGGGGCCCCCGTGGTGCTGACCTCGCCGCTGCGCGATGGCTCGCTGCGCGCGGTTGCCGCCAAACACGGGACCTCCGTTGTGCTGTACGAGGCGGGCGAAGGTCTGCGATTTGATGAAATGGCAGTGCGTGCCGGGCTGGCGGGTATCCTGCGCGTGATGCGCGGCCAGGACATGTTACCCGCCAAGGGGATCGCCCATGCAAAGACCAGCCCACATATGTGCACCAGTTCCACCTGGTTGCGCGCCCCTGCCGGCGGGCTGCTGCGCACCTTCCGGGGCGAAGGAGAAACCGTGGCGCGCGGTGATGTGCTGGCCACCGTCTCGGACCCTTTCGGTGCCGTTGAGACGGATCTGGTGGCCCCAAGCCCCGGCATCCTGATCGGCCGCGCCATCCTGCCGGTCGTCAATGAGGGCGACGCCGTCTTTCACCTGGCACGGCTGAGCCCCAAGGCAGACGGAGATACGGTGGACGATCTGGCAACCCAGCTTGAGACTGACCCGCTGTTCGATGAGGACGAAATCATCTGATCATTGCCGGACCGGGGCGTGGCACTATCTCTGACCCATCCAATCATAGGTCCAGCCATGTTGAAATATGTCCTTGCCGCCATGATCCTCGGTGCATCCCCGGCGCTGGCCGATCTGACCATGACCTTTCGCGAAGGTGCCCCCAAGGACAGGTTTACCCTGACCAATACAGGGGATTGCCCTGTGCCCGCGATCAAAGTCACCCTTGATCTGGGCACCGCACCTGCCGGTCTGATCTTTGACGTTTCCGGCAGCGGCGCGGGTGTGCAGGTGTTCCAACCCTTTGAACTGGTCGCCGGAGCCGAGCATCTGCGCACCCTGCCAGAGGTGCAGGACGGCGACAGTGCCATCGCGTTTGACCTGACCGGCCTTGGCAAGGGGCAGCAGCTGATCTTTACCATAGATGTGGATGACACCGGCGGTGGCCGGGAGATCACGGTAAACGGGTCGGAAATATCAGGGGCCAGCCTGCGTGCGGCATTTGGCACGCAGGTGATCACGGGAATTTTTGATGAGCGGGCACAGGCGGTAATCCCGCAGGCACCCTGCACCTGATCACGGCTGCAGTGATCTGCGGGGAAACCGTCCTGCTACGAAAGCGCGCGAAACCCTACTCTGGGTCGCGTTTCAGCACGGCTGAAACCGGGGCAAGCGCCACCTGCCCCGCGCGGTCCTGCAATCCCCACAGCAACAACGCAGAGATGGTATCGGGCCGCAGCCTGCCCAGCATGATCACAGCCCCCTCCTGTCCGGCCTTGAACGCGGCCTGATCGAGGAACCGGCGGATCACCACGGCATTTTGGCCCTTGCTGTCAAAATCGCGAAAGATCGGCGTGGCGGGCACGCCTTCTTTGCGGGCCAGTTTGGGCATCGTGTTCAGCCCCTTGTCTTGTGTCACCAGACCGTGGCCGGTCTGCGCAAGGATCGCCGTGACCTGATCACCAACCTCGCGCGAACCTTGCAGGCCGCCCCCGGCCCCTTCCAGCACCCCGACCACGTCGCTTAGCTGTGGCAGGATGGCCCCCAGTGTCGTCTCTGCATCGCTGGGCTCTGCCCCTTCCGGCAGATCAATCATTGCCAGCACCTCAAATCCCTTTTCGCGAAACAGCGTCATCCTTTCGGCGGCATCAGGCATGCTGCTGTCCACCGCAAAACTGATCGGATAGGGAAAGCTGCGCAAGGCGGCAAGACCTGCCGCGCCAGAGGTCGGGCTGGACCCATTGTCGATCAACACAATGCTCATCAAGGGTTTGTTTTCAGAATTTTCAAAAGGTTCGGCAAAAACGGCGATGGGCCGGGTGTCCCCCTGCGCCGCCTCGCCGCTGCTTTGCTGTTCTGCGGCGGCGGGGGCCGCACTGGGGGCCAGGCGGTTGACCGCCACGCCTGTATCACGGTCGGTCAATGGCACCGCGGGGGTGCCGATCTGCGGCCCCTCTGCAGGGGCTGGCATGGCCAGAATACCGTCATCCGCTCTATTGCCATCATCTTCTGTGCGCTCTGCATCGGCAACCTCTGGGGTTGCGGCAGCGGGTGGCGTCACGGGCGACGGCAAGGCAGCAAGTTCGGTGTCCTGTGCTGCCGCATTGTCTGGCGCGGGTTGTGTTGCGGCCCTGTCTGCATCGGCACCGGCGTCGGTTTGCTCAGTTGCGACGGCTGCGCCCTCTTGCGCCATGGCCTGCCCGCTTTCGGGCTCAGGGGCTGGGGCAGCCTCAAAGGCGCTTTGCACCGGGTCGGCGGCCGGTTGCGGGGGCTGGGCAGGTTCGGTGCTGATGGACAGGCTGTCGGCCGCTTGCGGCTCCATCGGTGCAAGAGCCTGCGGATTGGGGAAAACCGGATCTTCGCTTTGCGGGGCGGCGCTGCCATTGTCCAAGACAGCAGCCGGGGCGGCCAGATTATCCGCCTTTCCCGTTTGCGGTGCTGCGGCCGATGACAGGGTATCGCTATCAAGACTGCTGAGCGTGTCCCGCACCGGGGCTGTCGCCTGAGGGGCATCGGCCACCGCAGGTGCCATGTCCTGTGCCGGGTTGGATGCGCCAACGGTATCGGACAATTCTGCGGTCTGGCCGTCAGGTGCCACTGCATCAGGTGCCAGTGTTTCGCCGGGGGCCAAAGCACCCACCAGCGGTGACTGCGGCAATGGCGACATGACAGAGGCAACCCCTGCCACACCAATGCTGAGTACGCCACCCCAAAGGGCACCAGCCAGAAATCCCCGTGCCATCTTGCTCTCCTGCTCTTTTGATCACCTTGCCTTGGGCGATCTTGGTCGATTTGACTGGCCCACGCTCTTGACGGCGCGCGGCAAGCCTGAACATCTATGCACCTTATATACCCCGGCCCATGGCGATGTCTCCAGCCTTAAGCCTTCCTCTGATGCAAAGAATTGACCATTGTTGCTGCTTATCGATAACTACGACAGCTTTACCTATAACCTGGTTCATTATCTGGGCACCCTTGGCGCGGATGTCCAGGTGCACCGCAATGACAAGCTGAGCGTCGCTGACGCGCTGGCGATGCAGCCTGCGGGCATCTTGCTGTCGCCGGGGCCTTGTGACCCCGATCAGGCCGGCATCTGCCTGGCGCTGACACAGGCTGCCGCTGAAAACGCAATCCCGCTGCTGGGGGTTTGCCTGGGTCACCAGACCCTGGGTCAGGCCTTTGGCGGCAAAGTGGTGCGTGCGGGCGAAATCGTTCATGGGAAAATGGGCCAGATGCACCATGATGGCAGCGGTGTCTTTGCAGGGCTGCCCACGCCCTTTGCCGCAACCCGCTATCATTCGCTGGTGGTGGAGCGCGCAAGCCTGCCCGATTGCCTGCATGTCACAGCACAGCTTGAGGATGGCACGATCATGGGCCTGCAGCACCGCGACCTGCCGCTGCATGGCGTACAATTTCACCCGGAATCGATCCGCTCAGAGCATGGCCATGCCCTGCTGCAAAATTTCCTGAATGAAATGAAGGTGCCCGCATGAGTGACGCGCTGAAACCCCTGATTGATGCCGCCGCCAACGGGCCGCTGACCCGTGAACAGGCCGCCGCCGCCTTTGAGATCCTGTTTGAAGGCGAAGCGACGCCCAGCCAGATCGGCGGCTTCCTGATGGCGCTGCGCACGCGGGGCGAAACCGTCGACGAATATGCCGCTGCCGCATCGGTGATGCGCGCCAAATGCCACGCGGTCAATGCACCCGCAGGGGCGATGGACATCGTGGGCACCGGCGGCGATGGCAAGGGCACGCTCAATATCTCGACCGCCACCGCCTTTGTGGTGGCAGGCGCAGGCGTGATCGTGGCCAAACACGGCAACCGCAACCTCAGTTCCAAATCCGGGGCGGCGGATGCGCTGACACAGATGGGCCTGAACGTCATGGTCGGCCCCAAGGTCGTCGAACGTGAACTGGCAGAGGCCGGCATCGGTTTCATGATGGCCCCCATGCACCACCCGGCGATTGCCCATGTGATGCCAACGCGGTCCGAACTGGGCACGCGCACCATTTTCAACATCCTTGGCCCTTTGACCAACCCCGCAGGCGTCAAACGCCAGCTGACCGGTGCCTACCGCCGCGATCTGATCCGCCCGATGGCGGAAACACTGCAGGCGCTGGGATCTGAAAAGGCATGGCTGGTCCATGGCTCTGATGGCACGGATGAGCTGACCATCACCGGCGTCAGCTGGGTTTCAGGCCTGGCCGATGGCAGCGTCACCGACTTTGAGATCCATCCAGAAGATGCAGGCCTGCCCGTGCATCCCTTTGAGGCCATCGTCGGCGGCACCCCCGAAGAGAACGCACGTGATTTCAACGCCTTGCTGGCAGGTCAGCCCTCTGCCTACCGCGATGCCGTATTGCTGAATGCAGCCGCCGCATTGCTGGTCGCTGATGCCGCACCTGACCTTGAAACAGGTGTCGACATGGCCCGCGCCAGTATCGATTCCGGTGCCGCCAAGCAAAAGATTGCCCGCGTCGCGGAAGTCTCGCATCAAAAATGACGGTTTTTGATCTGTCCCGGCTGGGGGGCTGGGCCGATTTGCCCTTTTTCACCCGGAACTTGCCGCAGATCGAGGCCACGCTGGCACAGGAGATGCGGCCGGTCTTTCCACCGTCAAACGCGGTGTTTCACGCGCTGGAACGCAGCCAACCGCAGGACACCCGCGTGGTGATACTGGGTCAGGACCCCTATCACACGCCCGGCAAGGCCGATGGGCTGGCCTTTTCGATCCCGCAGGATTTTGGCGGAAGGCTGGACAGTCTTGGTAATATTTTCAAAGAGATAGAGACCGATCTTGGTCTGACCCGCAGCCGCACGGACCTGCGCGATTGGGCCGATCAGGGTGTCTTGCTGCTCAATACCGCGCTCAGCGTGCCGCAGGGGGCCGCCAAGGCCCATGCCAAACTGGGCTGGGATGTGCTGGTGCACCAGGTGCTGGAGCGTCTGGCAGATCAACCGCGTGCCTACCTGCTGTGGGGGGGACCGGCGCAAAAGGCGGCCAATCGGGTCCCGACCCAGAAAAACCTCAAGATCGAAAGCGCCCATCCCTCGCCCCTGTCGGCGCATCGCGGTTTTTTCGGCTCTCGCCCCTTCAGTCGGACCAATGCGTGGTTGCAGGCACAGGGCTTCCAGACCATAAACTGGGCCAACCCGGAGGAAAAATGACCGATACAATCCTGGACAAGATCAAAGCCTACAAGCTTGAAGAAGTCGCCGCAGACAAAGCCGCAACCCCCCTCGCGGAGGTTGAGGCTGCCGCCCGCAACGCATCACCCGTGCGCCCTTTTGCCGATGCCCTGCATGACGCGGCCCGCGAAGGCTATGCGCTGATTGCCGAGATCAAGAAGGCCAGCCCGTCCAAGGGGCTGATCCGCGCCGACTTTGAACCCGCAGCACTGGCACAGGCCTATGCCGAGGGCGGTGCAACCTGCCTTTCGGTCTTGACGGACAGGCCCAGCTTTCAGGGCGACAAGAGTTTCTTGGTCGAGGCCCGCGCCGCCTGCGACCTGCCCGTCCTGCGCAAGGATTTCATGTATGACACCTATCAGGTGGCCGAAGCCCGCGCATTGGGGGCCGATTGCATCTTGATCATCATGGCCTCCGTATCAGACGCCCAGGCCGCAGAGCTGGAGGATGCCGCAACCCAATGGGGTATGGATGCGCTGATCGAAGTGCATGACGCCGAAGAGCTGGAGCGCGCCACCCATCTCAAAAGCCGTCTTTTGGGCATAAACAACCGCAATCTCAAGACCTTCGAGACCTCTCTTGATACCACGCGGCACCTGTCGAAACTGGTCCCGGCTGACCGTATCATCGTCTCTGAATCCGGGCTGAACAGCCCCAAGGATCTATCGGATATGGCCGTTTTCGGGGCCCGCACCTTTCTGATCGGAGAAAGCCTGATGCGGCAGCAGGATGTGGCACAGGCCACGCGCAGCCTGCTGGCCAATCCACTGACCGCAGGGGGCATGTAATGGCGCTGACACATTTTGACGCCAAGGGCGATGCCCATATGGTGGATGTCTCTGACAAACCCGTCACAGCGCGCATTGCCATCGCTGAGAACCACATCAAGATGCAGCGCGAAACCTTTGATATCATTACTGAAGGTCGTGCAAAGAAGGGTGATGTTCTGGGGGTTGCGCGGCTGGCTGGCATCATGGCTGCGAAACGGACCTCTGATCTGATTCCCCTGTGCCACCCGCTTCCGATCACCAAGGTCAGTATTGATCTGGAACCAGACGCCGATCTGCCCGGCATCCGCATCACCGCCACGGTCAAGACAACAGGCCAGACCGGGGTTGAGATGGAAGCGCTGACAGCAGCCTCCGTCGCCGCGCTGACGGTCTATGACATGAGCAAAGCGGTGGATAAATCAATGGAAATCAGCGGCTTGCGGGTCGTTTTAAAAGACGGCGGAAAATCAGGCCGCTATGACGCCACATGATATCTGTTGAACAGGCCCGCGCGGCACTTTTGAACCTCGTGGCACCGCTGGCGGTTGAACATGTGCCGCTGCGGCAGGCTGCGGGGCGGGTTCTGGCGCAGGATGTTGCTGCCACCCGGACTCAGCCGCCTTTTGCCGCCTCCTCTATGGATGGCTACGCGCTGCGCCGCGCCGAGGTAGAGCCGGATGCGATGTTCAAGGTCGTGGGCGAAGCCGCCGCCGGCCATGGTTTTGCCGGCAGCCTGCGTGCCGGTCAGGCCGTGCGCATCTTTACCGGTGCCCCGATCCCCGATGGGGCAGATTTTGTCGTGATCCAGGAAGACACCACACGGCGGGGCGATCTGATCACGCTGGGTCATAACATCGGCGACAAGGACAATATCCGCCCCGCTGGCGGGGATTTCAAAGTTGGTCAACAGGTCAAGGCCCCGCTGCGGCTGCGCCCCTCTGACATCGCCCTGCTGGCGGCGAAGAACCTGGCTAGCGTTCCGGTCACACGCAAACCTGTCGTGGCGATCCTGGCCACCGGCGATGAACTGGTCCACCCAGGCGAACAGCCCGGACCGGACCAGATCGTGGCATCCAACAGCTTTGGCATCGCCGCCATGCTGGAGGAACACGGGGCAGAGGTGCGCATCCTGCCCATCGCGCGGGATAATGAGGCGTCCTTGAAACAGGCCTTTGCCCTGTCAAAGGGCGCGGATCTGATCCTGACCATCGGTGGGGCATCGGTCGGGGACCATGACATCGTGGCCCCCGTGGCCGCACAATTGGGTCTGGAACAGAGCTTTTACAAAGTTGCCATGCGCCCTGGCAAACCGCTAATGGCGGGCCGCATGGGCGCTGCGGCCATGATCGGCCTGCCCGGCAACCCCGTGTCCGCCATGGTCTGCGGCACGGTTTTCGTGGTCCCAGTTCTGCGTAAGATGCTGGGTTTGGGTGAAGCTGCCCCCGCCCTAGGCCAAGCGCCCCTTGCAGTGCCATTGCCCGCTAACGGCCCGCGCGCGCATTACATGCGTGCCCGGCTGATCGAAGGGGCATTGCACCCCGACACCCGGCAGGATTCGTCGCTGTTGTCCGTGTTGGCGCAGGCCGATGCGCTTTTGGTCCGTCCGGTCGACGACCCGGCACGACAGGCGGGCGAGCCTGTCGATTTCCTGCACATCTGATCAGAGTTGACACAAAACAAGAACATCACTAGAACAAATGAAAACCATTTGTCTGGAGGCTTTTGCAGTGCTGACCAAAAAACAACTCGATCTATTGGCGTTCATCCACAAGCGTGTGCAGCGCGACGGGGTGCCGCCCAGCTTTGACGAGATGAAGCTGGCGCTGGATCTGCGGTCAAAGTCGGGCATTCACCGCCTGATCACTGCCTTGGAGGAACGCGGGTTTATCCGCCGACTGGCCCACCGCGCCCGCGCGATCGAAGTCGTCAAACTGCCCGAAAGCCTTGGTGGTCTGCCTAATCCCGGCTTTGCGCCCCGCGTGATCGACGGTGACAGGCCTGATGCCCCCCCACCTGCGGCAGCGATGGACGTCACGCCCGCCAATGCGTTTGACGTGCCCGTCATGGGCAAGATCGCGGCAGGTGTCCCAATCGAAGCGATCAATCACCAAACCCGCTCTGTCAGCGTGCCCGGCGGCATGATCGCAGGCAGCGGCGATCACTATGCCCTTGAAGTGCAAGGCGATTCGATGATCGACGCAGGCATCAACGACGGCGATGTGGTGGTGATCCGCGAAACCTCCGTCGCGGATGATGGCGATATCGTCGTGGCATTGGTCGATGACAGCGAGGCCACGTTGAAGACCTTCCGCCGCAAGGGCCAGTCCATCGCGCTGGAGGCGGCCAACCCCGCCTATGAAACCCGCGTCCTGCCTGCACATCAGGTCAAGGTGCAGGGCCGTCTGGTCGGGCTGATTCGTACTTACTAAGCGATGGCTACCGCTTTTGCGCTTTGGGCCATGCGGTCCAAAGCCGCTCTCCCGAAGTTTGGCGCGCCGTTGTGATCTGCCAACCGGTGCCCGCCTTGCGCAGGGCGACCGCCCCGGTTTCCTTCAGCCGTGGCGGATCGAACAGCAAACATCCCTGCCCCACCAGCTGCGCCGCAACTGCCGTCGCCACGACGACCTGATCTGCCGTACAACTGTCAAAGGCCGCCACCGCGCGCTTGCCCGACAGAT
>JAFMGZ010000003.1 GCA_017854855.1 Sulfitobacter sp.
TTATTTGACCTGCTGCCTCAAGGAATAGATATACGGGTTTTTGGATAAATATACCCCCTTTTGCATAAAAATTCCCTGCGTAACTTTTCAGGCACAGCGATAAATCCGGCCAGGGCCGGAGCTTAATTTATTATATTTCATATATTTACGCAAAAACTGGCAGTCAGAAAGCAAAACCAGGGCGGCAGGACAAAGCGCATTTATTTTTTGACGGGCAACAGCGCATTCTGCTCAAAAGAGAGCTGTTTCCAGACAATCAACGTGCGGATGTCATTTCACCGCAAAACAAGACGCCCCGTCGATGTGACAGGGCGCTTTCGGGGGACGTCCCCGATGATCAGTACAAAGTAGCGCGCAGAACGGGATATGAGGTGCTCGCGCCCTTAACGCTTTTTGAAATCCAGGATTCCTAAGCGTTAAGGGAAACGAAATATACCATGTCACCCCAGAGAGGCGTTAATGCGCTGTTGCCGCATCCGAACCTGACGAACGGGCCGCCACGGCCGCAGCGGCTGCTGCATCCTCGGCTTCCTGGTCCCATTCGATCGGTACAGGCTTTGACACCAACGCATGTTCCAACACTTCTGACACATGGGTTACCGGAATGATGGTCAGCCCCTGTTTGACGTTGTCGGGGATATCCGCCAGATCCTTGACGTTTTCCTCAGGGATCAAAACGGTCTTGATCCCGCCGCGCAGGGCCGCCAGCAGTTTCTCTTTCAAACCGCCAATCGGCATCGCATTGCCGCGCAGGGACACTTCGCCCGTCATGGCAATATCCTTGCGCACCGGAATTTGCGCCAGCACCGATACGATAGAGGTGACCATCGCCAGACCGGCTGATGGCCCGTCCTTTGGTGTCGCCCCATCCGGCACGTGAACGTGAATGTCCAACGTGTCAAACTTGGGCGGTTTCACCCCGATCTGCGGGCTGATGGAGCGGACATAGGAACTGGCCGCGTCGATGCTTTCCTTCATGACATCGCCCAGCTTGCCGGTGGTTTTCATCCGGCCCTTGCCCGGCAACCGCAACGCTTCAATATGAAGCAATTCACCGCCCACCGACGTATAGGCCAGACCTGTCACCACACCGATCTGGTTTTCCTGTTCTGCCAGACCGTAGCGATGTTTGCGCACGCCTAGGAATTCATCCAGATTTGCATCCGAAACCGTGACGTTTTCCGCCTGTTTCTTGATGATCTTGGTCAGCGCCTTGCGCGCCACCTTTGCGATTTCCCGCTCAAGGTTCCGCACGCCCGCCTCACGGGTGTAATAGCGGATCATGTCCACGATCGCTGAATCCTCGATCGCGAATTCCTTGGCCTTCAGGCCGTGGTTCTTGATCTGCTTGGTCACCAGGTGCTGTTTGGCAATCTCCAGCTTTTCGTCTTCGGTATAGCCGGACAGCGGAATGATCTCCATCCGGTCCAGCAATGGCCCCGGCATGTTATAGCTGTTGGACGTGGTCAGGAACATCACGTTCGAAAGATCATATTCGACCTCCAGATAGTGATCCACGAAAGTGGAGTTCTGTTCAGGATCCAGTACCTCAAGCATCGCAGACGCAGGGTCACCACGGAAATCCTGCCCCATCTTGTCGATTTCATCGAGCAAGATCAGCGGGTTCGTGGTTTTCGCCTTTTTCAGCGCCTGGATGATCTTGCCGGGCATAGAACCGATATAGGTCCGGCGGTGGCCACGGATCTCGGATTCGTCACGCACGCCGCCCAGCGAAATGCGGATGAACTCGCGTCCCGTCGCCTTGGCCACGGATTTGCCCAGCGATGTCTTGCCCACGCCCGGAGGGCCGACCAGACACATGATCGGGCCTTTCAGCTTGGAAGACCGCTGCTGCACCGCCAGATATTCGACGATGCGCTCCTTGACCTTGTCCAGACCGTAGTGGTCGTTGTCCAGCACCTCTTGCGCCTTGGCCAGGTTCTTTTTCACGCGGGATTTGGTGCCCCACGGGATCGACAGCATCCAGTCCAGGTAGTTGCGCACAACCGTGGCTTCGGCAGACATCGGGCTCATGTTCTTGAGCTTCTTGATCTCGGCTTCGGCCTTTTCCTTGGCCTCTTTGCTCAGCTTGGTGGCAGCGATCTTGGCTTCCAGTTCGGCAACTTCGTTCTTGCCTTCCTCACCATCGCCCAGCTCCTGCTGGATCGCTTTCATCTGTTCGTTCAGATAATATTCGCGCTGGGTCCGCTCCATCTGGGATTTCACGCGGGTCTTGATCTTTTTCTCGACCTGCAAGACCGACATTTCGCCCTGCATCAGGCCGTAAACCTTCTCCAGCCGCTCAGACACGCTGAGGGTTTCAAGCAGGTCCTGCTTTTGCTGCACTTCGATGCCCAGATGCCCCGCGACAAGATCAGCCAGACGCGCAGGTTCAACGGTTTCGCCCACGGCGGCCAATGCCTCGTCGGGGACGTTCTTCTTGACCTTGGCGTAGCGCTCAAACTCGTCGCCCACGCTGCGCAACAGCGCCTCGGTGGTGGCCACATCGCCGGGGATTTCGGTCAAATACTCTGCCCGCGCCTCAAAGAAACTATCGTTCTCGATGTAGTCGGTGATCCGCACACGCGCCTGACCCTCGACCAGCACCTTGACGGTGCCATCGGGCAGTTTCAGCAGCTGCAGAACATTGGCCAACACGCCTGTCTTGAAGATCCCTTCGGCAGAAGGATCATCTTCACCGGGATCAATCTGGCTGGACAAAAGAATTTGTTTATCGTCCGACATCACCTCTTCGAGGGCGCGGACAGATTTTTCGCGTCCCACAAAAAGCGGTACGATCATATGCGGGAACACCACGATATCGCGCAACGGCAAAACCGGGTAGGACGCATTCAAAGGCTCTAACATGCTCTTTTCCTTGTATAAGCAAGACAGTTCCGGTCCCTATTAGGCAACCAATGCCGTCTCCTGTTCTGGGGCAGATATGTGCACCCGCCCCATTCGTTTCAATCCCTTTTAACCGGGAATTGCCGCTATCATCGCCTGACCTTGGCGCAGAGGCAACCGGCCTTTTGTTCTTCTTTGAATGAAAAGCGTGCGGATTTGGAGCCAAAAACGCTCCTTTGTATCCGATCTGCTATCCAAGCAAAGGACAGCGCGCTTTGTTCAAATGATTTTCCAGTCAGGCCAGGCCATTCCGGCCTGCATTGATGACCTTGAGTTAACCCGCTTGGCCCGGAGGGCAAGGCCGCTTGGCGCAAGGTCAGCCAGCCAGGCATGGCCAGACGCCGACGCCACCCCGCGCTTTTGCGTCAAAGCGGGTCGATATCACCCTGCGCGCGTGTGGCGTGGAAATCTGCCTGCCAGGCTGCAAATGTTCCTGCAGCAATCGCGCCGCGCATACCGTCCATGATCTGCTGGAAATAATGCAGGTTATGCCAGGTCAGCAACATGGAGCTGATGATCTCTTGGCTGCGGAACACATGGTGCAAATAGGCGCGGCTGTAATGGCTGCAGGCGGGACAGCTGCAGGCCTCGTCCAGGGGGCGCGGATCATCCTGGTGGCGGGCGTTCTTGATGTTGAGCACGCCAAGCCGGGTAAAGACCTGACCCGTGCGCCCGGACCGCGACGGCAGCACGCAATCCATCATATCAATGCCCCGCGCCACGGCACCGACAATATCATCGGGCTTGCCCACGCCCATCAGATAGCGCGGCTTGTCCACGGGCAATTGATCGGCCGCGTAATCCAGACAGCCAAACATCGCCTCCTGCCCTTCCCCCACGGCCAGACCGCCCACCGCATATCCGTCAAAACCGATCTCGCGCAGGGCCTCGGCAGACTGCTGGCGCAGGTCCTGCTCCAGCCCGCCCTGCTGGATGCCAAACAGCGCATGGCCCGGACGATCGCCAAAGGCCGCCTTTGAGCGCGCGGCCCATCGCATCGACAGCTCCATGCTGCTGGCGATCCGGTCGCGGTCGGCGGGCAATGCGGGGCATTCGTCAAAGCACATGACGATATCGGATCCCAAAAGCGCCTGTATCTCCATCGACCGCTCTGGTGTGATCTCGTGTTTGGAGCCGTCGATGTGGCTTTTGAAGGTCACGCCGCGCTCGGTCAGTTTGCGCAGATCGGCCAGGCTCATCACCTGAAACCCACCTGAATCCGTCAGGATTGGCCCGCTCCAGTTCATGAACTTGTGCAAGCCCCCCAAGGCGGCAATCCGCTCTGCAGTGGGGCGCAGCATCAGGTGATAGGTATTGCCCAGCAAGATATCGGCACCCGTTGCCTTCACGCTTTCGGGCATCATCGCCTTGACCGTCGCGGCCGTGCCCACCGGCATGAAGGCCGGCGTGCGGATGTCGCCACGCGTGGTGCGGATCACACCGCTGCGGGCTTTGCCATCCTGGGCGTGCTTTTCAAAGGTGATCTGGGACATTTGGGCTTCCTCGATACAGGGGTTCTTGCTGCCTAAACCACGGCGGTATGACTTGCAATCGGTGCCATTTACCCTCAGATCATAGTTGTAATCATGAACCAAAGGACGGTGCGCGTGGACATTGAACAGTTGATTTTTGGCATTCTGGAAAACAACCTTGCCTGGCTGCTTCTGGCCGCCCTTGTGGTGATCTTGATCGTCAAGGCGGTCAAGATCGTGCCCCAGTCGGAACAGCATGTGGTCGAACGCTTTGGCCGTCTGCGCGCGGTGCTTGGGCCGGGGATCAACATGATCGTGCCCTTCATCGACCGGATTGCCCACAAGATCTCTATCCTTGAACGCCAGCTGCCCACCGCCAGCCAGGACGCGATTACCCGCGACAACGTGCTGACGCAGGTCGATACGTCGGTGTTCTACCGCATCACCGAACCCGAAAAGACGGTTTACCGAATCCGCGATGTGGACAGTGCCATCTCAACAACCGTGGCGGGGATTGTGCGCGCTGAAATCGGCAAGATGGATCTGGACGAGGTGCAGGCAAACCGCTCTGCCTTGATCCAGACCATCAAGGCCACCGTAGAGGACGCGGTGGACAATTGGGGCATCGAAGTCACCCGCGCCGAAATTCTGGACGTGAACCTTGATGCCGCGACCCGCGCCGCGATGATGCAGCAGCTGAACGCCGAGCGCGCCCGCCGCGCACAGGTGACAGAGGCCGAAGGGTCCAAACGCGCCGTTGAACTGGCCGCCGACGCCGAACTTTATGCCTCTGAACAGACCGCCAAAGCCCGCCGCGTGCTGGCCGATGCCGAAGCCTATGCGACACAGGTTGTGGCCAAGGCCATCAATGAAAACGGGTTGGAAGCCGCGCAATATCAGATCGCTTTGAAACAGGTCGAGGCGGTCGGTGCCATGAGCAGCGGCGCGGGCAATCAGACGGTGATTGTCCCGGCCGAGGCTTTGGCAGCCTTCGGTGATGCCTTCAAACTGTTGAAAGGGCGCGGATAATGGCAGATTATCTGACATTCTGGTGGGTCTGGATCTGCATCGCGCTGGCCTTGGGCGTGATCGAACTTCTGGCCCCCGGTTTCATCTTTCTGGGCTTTGCCATCGGTGCGCTGGTGATGGCAGGCATCGTGAGCCTGTTCTCGATCACGCATGTTGCTGCCCTGCTTGCGCTCTTTGCGATCTTGTCTCTGGCGGGGTGGATTGTGCTCAGGGCGGTGTTTCGCAATCAATCCAGCGGTGCGCGGATCATCACCCGCGACGTCAACGAAAATTAACGCCCCCCAACGCTGTTGAGCTTCCTTTCGCAGCCTGATAGTCGGCTCCTTTCAGCGGTTGAGGGGCGATCATGGACGAGTTGGTATTCGGTTGGGAAGAATGGATCGCACTGCCCGATCTCGGCATGCCCGCGATCAAGGCAAAGGTCGATACAGGTGCGCGCACCTCGGCGCTTCATGCCAGTGATATTGAGGTTTTCGGCCCTGCCGCGAAACCCAAGGTGCGGTTCAACGTGCACCCGATCCCTGCGCGTGACGACATCGTGATCACCTGCTCGGCCCCGCTGATTGACCGCCGCGAAGTGACCTCTTCCAACGGCGAATCCGAACAGCGCTATGTGATAGAGACAAATCTGGAAGTCGGCGGCCAGATCTGGCCAATTGAGATGACGCTGACCAATCGCGCGGGCATGTCCAGCCGCATGCTGCTGGGCCGTCAGGCGCTGAACGATCACATCACCATCTCCGCGACAGAGCGGCGCTTGCAGCCCGAACTCAGCTATGACGTCTACCACACCTCAGCGGTCCGCACGACAGCACCCAAACGCGCCCTGCGCATTGCCGTGCTCAGCCGCGAGGACAATTATTCCACCCGCCGTCTGGTCGAAGTGGGCGAAGCGCGCGGCCACACGGTCGAAGTGATCGACACGACCCGGTGCTACATGGCGATCAACACCATGTCGCCAGAGGTGCATTACGACGGCAAACGCCTGCCCCGCTATGATGCGGTGATCCCGCGCATCGGGGCCTCCATCACGCCCTATGGTACCGCCGTGATCCGCCAGTTTGAGACAATCGGCACCTATTGCGTCAACGGCTCTGCCGGCATCACCGCCAGCCGTGACAAGCTGCATGCGCATCAGGTGCTGGCCTCCAAGAAGATCGGCATGCCCACAACCGCCTTTGCCGCCTCCCCCAAGGATACGTCAAACCTGATGGCCCTGGTCGGGACGGCACCGCTGATCGTGAAACTGCTGGAATCCACCCAGGGCAAGGGCGTGGTGCTGGCCGAGACCAAAAAGGCCGCCGAATCCGTGATCGACGCCTTTCGCGGTCTCAAGGCGAACTTCCTTGTTCAGGACTTTGTAAAAGAGGCCGCGGGCGAGGATATCCGCTGTCTGGTGATCGCGGGCAAGGTTGTTGCCGCCATGAAGCGTACCGGTGCCGAAGGCGACTTCCGCTCCAACCTGCACCGGGGCGGATCGGCCAAGGTGGTGCGCATCACCAAGGAAGAACGCGACACCGCCCTGCGTGCGGCCCGCGCCTTTGGGCTGGGCAAGGCCGGTGTTGACCTGCTGCGCTCTGAGACGGGACCAAAGGTGCTTGAGGTAAATTCCTCTCCCGGTTTCGAAGGCATCGAAAAGGCCAGCGGGAAGGACATCGTCGGCAAGCTCTATGATGAAATCGAAGCGCGCGTCAAACCGCAGCCCGTGCGCAAGCGCAAAGGGGCCTGACGCAGGATCAGCGCGGCTTTATCTGACCCGAAACGGCAAAACGGCCCCCGCGCATCAGCGCCGGGGCCGTTTGATTTTTAGCAAATGCCTTATTCGGCCGGTGCGGCCTCCACATGGGTGGTAGGCAGCCCGTGCTTGGTCCGCTGGCCATCACGGTAGATGGCTTTCACCAGCGAAATGCCCATCAAGACCATCACGACGCTGAAAGGCAGCGCCCCGATCACCATCGCCGTCTGGATCGCCCCCAGACCGCCCGCCACGATCAAGCCGCCTACGACGAGGGCCAATGCAGCGCCCCAGAACAGGATATGCGGGCGCGCCTTGGGGCCCTCATCCCCTGCGGCATTAATCGTATTGATTATCAGCACCGCACTGTCTGCCGATGTCACCAGATAGGTCAGCAGCAAGATCACAACGATCACCGACATCACATAGGCCATCGTATCGCTGAGAATGACCGCCAGCATCGCAAACAATTGGTCGGACTGTCCGGCCCCCACAATCTCACCTTTGGCTGTGCCCGACAGCTCAAGGTCAATCGCGGTGCCACCCACCAGGGCGAACCAGACAAAACACATGACGGCGGGAATGATCATTGCCCCCAGCACATATTCGCGAATGGTTCGTCCCTTTGAAATGCGGGCAAGAAACACACCGACAAAGGGCGCGAATGCGATCCACCAGGCCCAGTAAAAAATCGTCCAACCGCCCTGCCAACCGGCCAGCGCATCGCCCATCTCGGTGCCGTCCTTGGACCAGACCGTTAGAATGTTGCCGGGGATGGACAACAGATAATCCCAAATACCCACAACCAACGTGGTCAGCCCGAAAACGGTCGATCCGAAAACCAAAAAGAAGGCCAGCACGAAAAAACTCAGCCCCATGTTGATGTTGGACAGCCATTTGATGCCCTTGCCCACACCAGACAGCGCCGACATCGTCGAGGCCCCCATGATCACGACCAAGGCCACGACGATCCCCATCGTGGAAGACGACTTTGTGCCATCCTCGGCGGTGGAATACAGCCAATCGCCAACGCCAATGCGCGACAAGCCAGAGATGAACTGCTCAACCCCGAACCCCAGGGTCTGCGCCACCCCCAGAACGGTGGCGACGACCGCAACCACATCAATCGCATGTCCCAAAGGCCCCGAAAGCGCCTTGCCGAAAATCGGGGTCAGTGCCGACCTGATCGTCAAAGGCAGCCCGCGACGGTATGAAAAATACCCAAGGGCCAGACCGACAATCGCATAAGAGGCCCATGCCGCCAGCCCCCAGTGGGTGAAAGACCAGATATAGGCATCGCGCACATTTCCAGCAGTGCTGCCTTCGGTAAGCCCCATGATCGTACTTGGGTTCTTGGCAAAGTGGTACATCGGCTCGGCGGTTGCAAATGTCAGCATGCCGATGCCGATCCCCGCCCCGAACATCATCGAAAACCACGAGAAATTGGAAAACTCGGGCCTGTCTTCATCATGGCCCAACCGCATCTTTCCCGCCGCAGGCCATAACGCCAGCGCAAAACAAAGGATCACAAAGAACGCCATGACATAGACGTACCAATAGCTGAAAGTCGCAAGGATGATATTGTTCAGCGCGCCCAAAACCGATGCCGCCTGATCCGGAAAGGCGATCGCCCAAAGGATCAAGGCCCCGACAAGTATTTTCGCCGTGATCGCGACGTCCTTGGTAAACCCACGATAAAACCCCGATGCGGCGACTTTGATCGGTAGATGTGTGACTGGTGGCTTGACTGGCATTTTTTGTCCCCCATTGGGCGGTGTCAACGTTCACAGCCCGTTGAAATTTGCACCCTCATTGGCTCTTTATTGAGGGTGACTGCCACCAACCTGACCAAAAACAGCGCAAAATCAAACAATTTCTGAATATTTATGCCTAACCCATGGGCGGTTTGAAAAACCCTGCGATGGTTTTGCCTGCAAATCTGCGCCGCCCTTTGACGTGTCATACGCCTGCGCAAGCACCGCAAAACCCGATGTTCACCCGGTCTCGGCTGGTCCCCGTCCTCCCCCCACTGGACGCCGCCCGGTTCAAACCCTATATAAACACTCAGAAAAGCAATGAGGCCCTCATGACAGACCAATCCCAGCCCATGGAAGGCACGCCCCTGATCGCGCCTTCAAGCACCGATCACCCGCTCTACGAGCAGATCGTAGAGGCCTGCCGCACGGTCTATGACCCTGAAATTCCAGTGAATATCTACGAACTTGGCCTCATTTACACCATCGACATCGACACCGAAAATGCGGTCGACATCAAGATGTCCCTGACAGCGCCGGGCTGCCCGGTCGCGGGCGAAATGCCCGGCTGGGTCGCCGATGCGGTCGAACCCCTGCCCGGCGTCAAACATGTTAACGTGGAACTGGTCTGGGAACCGCCATGGGGCATGGACATGATGTCAGATGAGGCCCGGCTTGAACTGGGCTTTATGTAAGACCGCTTGAGACCGCATCGGTCCTTGGCTATCTTGGACCCAATAGGAGACAGAACATGTTCGGCATCCCCGGAAAACAAGCCGTCACCATCACCCCCAAGGCCTCGGCGCAGATCGCAAAGCTGATGGCCTCGGCAGGCCACGCAGGGCTGCGCATCGGCATCAAGAAGGGCGGATGTGCGGGTATGGAATATACCATGGAATATGTCGATCAGGCAGATCCCAATGACGAGGTCGTCCAGCAAGACGGCGCCTGTGTGATGATCGCCCCCATGGCGCAGATGTTCCTCTTTGGCACCGAAATCGACTATGAGACGACGCTGCTGGAATCCGGCTTCAAATTCAACAACCCCAATGTGACAGAGGCTTGCGGCTGCGGTGAATCGATCAAATTCGACGAGTCCCTCACCGCCAAATGAGCCTGAGCGCTGCGGATACCGCCTTTGCGCGGGAACTCTTCGCATCCATCCCCGCCCTGACCACCCGCAAGATGTTTGGCGGCTTGGGCATCTATTCAAACGGTGTGATCTTTGCGCTCATGCGCTCTGACGGCCAGCTGTTGCTCAAGGCCCAATCCGTCCCCTTTACCGCGACATTGGCCACCATGGGGTCCACCCAATGGACCTATACCCGCAAGACGGGTGCGCAGGCCGCGATGCCCTATTGGACCCTGCCCGATGCCGCCCTGGATGATCCGGAACTGGCCGGCCAACTTGCATCGCAAGCGCTGGCCGCGTTGCTTTAGCACGGCACATCGCGTAAGCCTGCCGGGTCTGGCCCAGGCGCACCTATTGCGCGGGACCCGGGCATCAACGGGCACAGATTGATCACAGCAACAAGAGGACAGCCATGCGCCGCAAGATTGCCGCCGGAAACTGGAAAATGAACGGCACAGGCGCTGCCCTGGCCGAACTGGATGCCATCGCCGCAGGCCTGCCGACTGCACCTCCAGAGGTGGTGATCTGCCCGCCAGCCCCGCTGCTCTTTCGCGCCGCCAAAGTGGCGGCAGCTGCCGGCCTGTCGATCGGCGCACAAGATTGCCACATGCAAACCTCGGGGGCCTTCACCGGCGACATCTCCGCCCAGATGATCGCCGATACAGGTGCCACCTTTGTCATCGTCGGCCATTCCGAACGCCGTGAGGCCCATGCCGAATCCGACAGCGATGTCCGCGCCAAGGCCAAGGCCGCCTGGGCTGCGGACCTCACCCCGATCATCTGCATCGGCGAGGAACTTGACGAACGCGAGGCCAACAACACGCTCGACATCATCGGCGGCCAGCTTGCAGGCTCCGTGCCCGATGCCGTGACCGCAACCAATACCGTCATCGCCTATGAACCGATCTGGGCCATCGGCACCGGCAAGGTGCCCAGTCTCGACCAGATCATCGAAGTCCATGATTTCATCCGCGCCCAATTGACCAAACGCTTCGGCGCGCAAATCGGCAATGCCCTCCCCCTGCTCTACGGCGGCTCTGTCAAACCCGACAATGCTGCCCACATCTTTGCAGCCGGAAACGTCGACGGCTTTCTCGTCGGCGGTGCCTCCCTCACAGCGCGCGACTTCCTGCCGATCATCTCAGCCCTCACTTGAAGGCCCTCCTCTTTTTGGCCTTAAATACCTAAGGGCCCCACATGCAAAAGGCGGCACATCAAATCTGATGCGCCGCCTTTTCAGTTTCAAACCAGAAGGATCTACCTGGTGATGATCTCCGGGCCCATCATCATCGTCGGCAACCAGGTGCTCAGGATCGGGATATAGGTCACCATGATGAGGAAGACGAAAAGCACCGCCAGGAAGGGCAGCGCCGCCCGTACAACATTCATCATCGGCATATTCGCCACCCCAGAGGTCACAAAGAGGTTCAGACCCACAGGCGGCGTGATCATCCCGATCTCCATGTTCACCACCATGATGATGCCCAGGTGAATGGGATCGATGCCCAGCTCAATCGCAATCGGAAACACCAGCGGTGCAACGATCACCAACAGACCCGAAGGCTCCATGAATTGCCCCCCAATCAGCAAGATCACGTTCACGATCACCAGGAACATGATCGGACCAAAGCCCGCATCCAACATCGCCGCAGAAATCTGCTGCGGGATCTGCTCGTCGGTCAGCACGTGCTTGAGGATCAGCGCATTGGCGATGATGAACATCAAGGTCACGGTCAGCTTGCCCGCCTCAAACAGCGTATTGCGGGTGTCACGGTGAAAGAACACGCTGATCAGCGCCATAGGCTTTTTCAACAGCGAGATATTCTGCCCGTCGCCCGACACATGCAGCGGACCCATGTCGCGATATACAAAGGAGGCGATGAAAAAGGCATAGACCGCCGCGACCGCTGCCGCTTCCGTGGGGGTAAAGATACCGCCATAGATGCCGCCCAGAATGATCACGATCAGGAACAGACCCCAGCCCGCCTCAAACCCGGACCGGCGCACTTCGCCCCAGCCCTGCCATTCGCCCTTGGGCAGATTGCGCACCTTTGCGATGATATAAATCGTCAGCATCAGCATGAAACCGGCCAGCAGCCCCGGGATAACCCCGGCCAGGAACATCCGACCCACCGACACATCCGTGGCAGAGGCATAGACCACCATCACGATCGACGGCGGGATCAGGATGCCCAAGGTGCCCGCAACTGCGATCACACCAGCTGCGAAGTCCTTCGTATATCCGACTTCGCGCATGCCTACGATCACGATCGACCCGATCGCAACCACGGTCGCTGGCGAAGAGCCACTCAGCGCCGCGAACAGCATACAGGCAAACACGCCCGCAATCGCCAGACCGCCGGGCAGATGCCCCACCAGCGCAATGGAGAACCGGATGATCCGCCGCGCCACACCGCCCGTGGACATGAAACTGGAAGCCAGCACAAAGAACGGAATGGCCAGCAATGTATAATGGCCCGCCATCGCCTGAAACAGTGTCTGTGCAATTGACGCCATGGAGGTGTCAGACAGAACCAACAGGAACATGATGGAGGAAAGGCCGAGCGAAACGGCAATTGGCACACCAATCAGCATCAAGCCTACGACCATGGAAAAGAGAACAAAAACTTCCATGCGCTCAGTCTCCCGCATTCATATGTTTGACGTCTTCAATCGCATCTTCAACCTCGTGGCTGACGATCAAGCTGTCTTGTTGACCCCGCACCACACGCAAGGTTGCCTGCACAAATCGAAACACAAGCAATGCCATGCCAATCGGCAAGATTGCATAGGGAATGAAGCGCGGCAGCTTTTCATAGGCCTCGCCCTCATTCATGATGGGTTCAATCCAGCGCAACCATTCCGGAAATGGCATATCGACAACTTCGTACCACGCCTGGTCGCGGCTGTCGGCAAACCCGGTGGGGAACCAGCGGCCGGTCGTCGCATCCAGCCCAGCAAACGGTGCCCAGTAATCCCACGCCCCCTTCATCAACATGACCGCATAGATCACGCAGATCACCCCTGACACGATGGCCAGAACCCGGCGCGGTCCCTTGTCGAAAAGGTTCACCACAGCGTCTACACCAAGGTGGGCTGTGACCTTGACGGCATAACTCACGCCGAACAGGACCAGCCATGCAAACAGGAACGTCACCGCTTCAAGTCCCCAGATCAGACCGGTGTTGAACCCGTAGCGTAAAACAACGTTTATGAATGTAATGATTGTCATCAAGCCAAGGATCAACGCAATCGCGGTCTCCTCAAAGCTGTGTACAAAGCGGCCCAAAGCACCGCGTGGTTCGAAATGCGAAGACATCGCCGCTCCCCCTTCAAAGCAGTATGTTCAAAAACCCGGTCCGCACCTTGGTGCGAACCGGGCAGATCGCGATTACGCGCAGATCAATGCTTGGCGTTGATCGCTTGTGCCGCGTCGATGTTTTCTTGACCGACATCGCCGACGAACTGCGCCCAAACCGGCATCATTGCGTCAACCCAGACCTGGCGCTGCTCTGCTGTCAGCTCGATGATGGGGGAACCTGCATCCAGGACCGCCTGACGGGCATCAGCGTCAACCTGACCAACAGCCGCGTTACGCTCGATTGTTACTTCTTCGAGAATGGTCGCCAGTTGTGTGCGCACGTCATCTGGCAGGCTTTCCCACCAATCGGTGGATGTCACAACCATATAGTCGATGATGCCGTGGTTGGTTTCGGTGATACCGTCCTGCACCTCAAAGAACTTCTGACCATAGATGTTGGACCATGTGTTCTCTTGTCCATCCACAACGCCGGTTTGCAGCGCGCCGTAAACTTCGGAGAAGGCCATTGGCTGTGGGCTGACACCGATGGCTTCCATCTGCGCCTTGATCACGTCAGAAGGCTGCACGCGGAATTTCAGGCCATTGGCATCAGAAGGCAGGTTCAGTGGCTTGTTGGCCGACATCTGCTTCATTCCGTTGTGCCAGAACTGCAGACCTTGCAGACCACGACGGGTCATGCTGGACTTCATCGCTTCGCCTGTTTCGGACGTCTGGAAATCATCTACCGCGTTGATGTTCTTGAACATGAAAGGCAGATCGAAAATGCGGAATACTTTGGTGAACTGCTCAAACTTGGACAGCGAAGGGGCTGCCATCTGAACGTCGCCCTGCAGCATCGCTTCAAGCACTTTGTCATCATCATACAGCGTGGAGTTCGGGAAAACTTCCATGCAGGCCTTGCCGTTCATTTCTTCGTTCACGCGCTCCATCAGCAGCGTGGCCGCAATACCTTTTGGGTGTTTGTCAGTGTTGGTCACATGGCTGAACTTGATTACGATTTCGCCATCGTCGCAGGCTGCTGCAACGGCACCGGCGGATACGGTCATAGCCAAAACGGCCATAGTCAAAAATTTCATGGTGTCTCCTCCCAGAGATATAGAATCATGGTCACGCAGGGAATTTCCCTCGCTGGTCAGACTAGACATCGGCGGATGTCGGCTCACAAGGATCTGACCGGATCGCGCCGAAAATAATACTTTTACAATATATTTCAGGTATTTGGGTGAAAATCCCAACTCAGTTCAGCACTCTTTGAAAGCAGCTTGTGCGAATATCCGCACGGCCCGCCCCTTGCCTGTGCGGAATTCCGCACAAACTTTATGCGCGAAAGTCCTCGGGGCGGATGCTGTAGCGTGCCAGTTTGTCGTAAAAGGTCTTGCGCGGCAGCTTGAGCGCCTCTGCCGCCGCCGAAGCCTGCCCCGCCGCCCGGCGCAAGGCCGTCTCCAGCAGCGAGCGTTCAATCATCGACATCTGTTCGACCAGCCCCAGCGAGGCATCCGCCGTCACCTCTTCGGGCATCCCCATGACAAAGCGCATGGCCGCAGACATCAGCGAACGGGCATTGCCCGGCCAGTCCCGCGCCATGAGACCGGCAATCACCTCGGGCGTGACCTCGGGGGCGGCCAGCCCGCCCTGCTCTGCGGCCTGCGCCACATAGCGGCGAAACATCACCGGAATGTCCTCGCGCCGTTCCGCCAGGGACGGGATGCGCACACTCAGCGCTTCCAGCCGGTAAAACAGATCGGCGTTGAACCGACCGGCCTGAACATCCCCCGCCAGATCGCGGGTATTGCCAGCAATCAGGCACACCCCCATCTGCCGGCCATCGGCCTCGCCCAATGCCAGCTGCACCTGCGCGGGCAGTTGCGAAATCTCGTCGATGAACAGGCTGCCGCCTTCGGCCTCTTTCAGCGCGGCCGCCAGACCATCCGGGGACAGCCCCGAGGCCGCACGTTTGACGAAGGGTGCCTTGGAGCGGGCAGAGCTCAGGTGAATGACCTCTGCGACCTTGGAAATGCCCGATCCCGGCGCACCGGTGACCAGCGCATCGCCTTCGGCCTGACCCACCAGCCGCACCTGACGGCGCAGGTCATCGGCCAGCCCGGAAGAGCCAAAGATCATCCTTGCAGCCGGATCGCCGGTTTCGACCAACAACCGCAGCTTGCGGTTTTCCAGCACCAGCGCCCGCGTCTTGAGCGCGCGTTCCAGGATGCTGATCAGCGCGGCAGGCGCACAGGGTTTTTCAAGAAAGCCAAAGGCCCCCTGCCCCATGGCCGCCACGGCCATCGGAATATCGCCTTCGCCGGTCAACAAGATCACCGGCAGATCCGGGTCCTGCTTGCGGGCATAGTCCAACAGATGAAAGCCGTCCCGCCCCGGCATCCGCATGTCCGACAGGATCACCCCTTCAAACTTGGCCGTGATCCGATCCTTGGCCGCAACGAATGAATTTGCGGTAATCGGGGTCATATCCGACAGCTCCAGCGTCTGTGCCAGGGCTTCGCGCACAGCCGCGTCATCATCGACCAATAGCACCTGACCGCTCATTGCTGCTCTCCCTGCTCGGCTGCCCGTTCCAATGTGACGGCAAAGACGGCACCGCCCTGGGCGTGGTTGCGCCCCTTGATCTGGCCGCCAAAGCTTTGGACGATGCCATAGCTGATGGACAGACCCAGGCCCATCCCCCCCGTGTCGCCGACCTGTTTGGTGGTATAAAACGGATCAAAGACCTTGTCGGGCATTTCGATGCCCGGTCCGCTGTCTTGAAATTCCACTGTCACATCGCTGTCGGCGGTGATGGTGATGCACAAGACCTTTTCTGACTGGCCTTCCATGGCATCAACGGCATTGGTGATCAGGTTGACAAAGACCTGCCCCAGCCGCACCTCACCGCCGCGCACCCAGATTGGCGGGTCGGTGGGCCTATGGATGACGGTCACGCCCGCCGCTTCGCTATAGCTGGCGGTCAGTTCCAGCGCGGTATTCAGCGCCGCGCCCAGATCAACGCGCCCTTGCGGCATGTTTTCTTGCCGGGCAAAGGCGCGCAGGTTCTGGATGATCCGCCCCATCCGCTGGGTCAGATCCGAAATCCGGCTCAGGTTTTCGCCCGCGCGTTCGGGTGAACCCCGGTCCATGAATTTCACGGCATTATCGGCAAAGGACCGGATCGCCATCAAGGGCTGGTTCAGCTCGTGACTGATGCCCGCAGACATCTGCCCCAGCGCGCTCAGCTTGCCGGCCTGCACCAGATCATTCTGCGCGCGCCGCAATGCGGCCTGTGCCTCTTCGCGCTCTGCCGCCTCGGCCAGCAGTTTTGCATTCGTCTCGCGCAGGTCCTGCGTACGCTGCGTCACCCGCGCCTCAAGCTGGACATTCGCTGCAAACAGCGCGCGCCTCCGCTCTGCGGTCAGGAACAACAAGGACCCAAAGGCAATGCAAAGTGCCGCCAGCGCCGAGGCCTGCGCAAAAGCCAGCTGCCGGATCTGGGATATCTCGAGCAAGACCTCGCCTCTCATCCCGATCACCGGCAGATCCTGCGTCAGATGCAGCGCCTCGCGGGGCAGATAGGGACCCCAGCCAAGGGTCCAGATTTCATGGCCGTTGCGCATCTCGGCTGAGAATTCAGGGGCCTCTCCGGCGGGCGGGATCAGCCCTGCACTGCCCCGAGGCCGGGTCCAGAACAACAGCTCTGAGCGGTTGGAGATATAGACCTGCCCCCCCTCATCCGTGAAAAAGGCCGCCGGATTGGTGCCGCGCCAGTTATAGTCGATGCCGTTCAGATCAGTGATGACCACCACCGCGCCAAAAACCTTGCCATTGTCATCAAAAACCGGTGCAGCGTGGAAAAAGGCGCGCGGGGTCAGCGGCTCTGCGGGGCCATGACCCCAGCCCAAGGCCCCGCCAAGTGCGCGCTTGATATGGGCGTATTTGCCCAGATCAACCGGTGCCGTGCCAGAGGCGGATGCGGTCACCCGCCCTGATCGGTTCAGAACCAGCAGGTCAAGTGCGGCGGTCTTGTCGGCCACTTGCTGCAGCAGGCTCTTGATGTCAGGCCGGGGGCCATTTTCCAAGGCATCGCCAATGTCGGGATGATCCGCCATCAGAACCGCCAGATCCCGGTAGCGCTGCAATTGCCCGACCAGCCGGTCCCCGGCCAGCGCCAGATCGGCGCGGCCACGCTGGTCCAGCTGGTCCAGCCCCTGCTCAAAGGCATAGCGCCATACGACACCTGTCAGGATCAAAACGATCCCCAGAAATGCCAGCACAAATCCGGCTCTTTGGCGCAACCCATCTCTCATTGCGCCAGATTGCATATCCGCCCTTGCAAAGACCAGCCCCGAGCGGTTTGCTTGGACAGATGAAAGACCTGAATCTGTCCCCGCTTGATCCCGACTTTGTCCAAGATCCCTATCTGGCCTATGACCGCGCCCGCGCGGCTGGCCCGGTGCTGTTCTGGCAGGACTACGGCATGCTGGCGGCCTTTGACGCGGCCACGGTGCAGGCGCTGTTGCGCGACCGCCGCCTGGGCCGGCAAAAGCCTGCGCATCTGCGCAGCCCCTATCCCGACCATCTTACCGCTTGGGGCAAGGTCGAGGACACGTCCATGCTGGACATGGAGCCACCCAACCACACCCGCCTGCGCGCACTTGTGCTGCGGGCCTTCACCTCGCGCCGCATCGCCGGACTGCGCCCGGATATCGAGACGATCACCGCAGAGCTGCTGGCCGATCTGCCCGAAACCCCCTTTGATCTGATCCCCCACTTTTGCACCCAATTGCCCGTGCGCATCATTGCCCGTCTGCTTGGCGTGCCCGAAGAGATGTCGCCGGACCTGTTGCGCTGGTCCAACGCCATGGTGGCCATGTATCAGGCAGGCCGAACCCGCATGATCGAAGATGCCGCCAATCAGGCCAGTCAGGACTTCACCGCCTTTCTGACAGATTACATCACCCAACGCCGCAATGACCCGCGCGACGATCTGATCACCCAATTGATTGCCGCCGAAAAGGACGGCGAAAAGCTCAGCACCGATGAGCTGATCGGCACCTGTATCTTGCTGCTGAACGCGGGCCATGAGGCGACCGTGCATAGCATCGGCAATGCGGTGAAATGCCTGCTGGAGCATCAGACCCCGCACAGCGCCCTTGCCCCGGACCAGATCGCAGCCACCACCGAAGAACTGCTGCGCTATGATCCGCCGCTGCATATGTTTACCCGCTTTGCCTATGAGGATATTGATCTGGGCGGCATCACCCTCAAGAAGGACCATGAAATCGCCCTGATCTTGGGCGCGGCCGGGCGCGACCCGGCCCTTTTTGCGGATGCAGACCGGTTCATCCCCGACCGGCTGGCCAAACCCCATGCCGCATTCGGGGGCGGATTACATTTCTGCGTCGGCGCACCCTTGGCCCGCCTTGAGCTGCAAATCGCCCTGCCCGCCCTTTTTGCGCATCTGCCCCAGATGCAACTGGCCGAACCGCCAACCTATGCGATGTCCTATCATTTCCACAAACTCGACCGCCTGATGATCAATCCGCGGCTTGGATAGGGCCCAAGGATAACGCCTGCGACCATTCCTTGATTGGTCAGTCCTGCGCGGATTGGCTGGGTTGAGGCAGCCCTATCCCTACAAAGGCAGCGCTACCGTCGACTTTATCTCTTCCATCGACAAAAGCGCTGTGACGTTATGCACCCGGACCTCTGAAATCAGCGCCTGATAGAACACATCATAGGCCCGCGCATTGGCCACCCTGACCTTCAGGATATAGTCGATATCCCCCGCCAGCCGATGCGCCTCCTGCACTTCGGGGCGATCGTTCAGCGCCTTGAGAAAACGCGCCTGCCAGGCGGCCTCATGCTCTGAGGTGCGGATCAGCACAAAGAAACAGGCCTCGAAGCCTAGGGCTTCGGCATCCAGCATCACGGTCTGCTGACCGATCACCCCCGCATCGCGCAATTTGCGAATCCGGTTCCAGACGGGCGTCTTGGAAGAGCCCACATTCTTGGCAATCTCATCCAGAGACTGGCTGGCATCGCGTTGCAGCTCTGCCAAAATTTTCCGGTCTGTCTCATCTATTCGGACGGTCATTGTCGATAATTCCTCTGTGGTGGTCTGTGCGTTCCTGAACCGCAGCCTTACAGAACAAATGTCCTTATATCTACGGGTATCTGGCGCAATGCAGGAATATTTTCCTATATTCAGGCCAAGTCACCACAGGAGCAGGCAGCACCATGAACCATTTTCCCATCTTTCTGGCCACCACGGGTCAACGCATCGTGCTTTCTGGCGGCGGGGATGCCGCGCTGGCCAAACTGCGCCTTCTGCTCAAGACAACTGCCCGCATCAGCGTCTTTGCGGCCGATCCCGCACCCCAGATCGTCGCCTGGGCCGAGGCAGGCGAACTGACCCTGAACCGCCGCGCGCTGTCGCACGGCGATGTGCTTTGTGCCGCGCTGTTCTATGCCGCTGATGAGGATGACGTCGAGGACAAGCGCACCGCCGCCATCGCACGCGGCGAAGGCGCGCTGGTCAATATCGTCGACAACCTGGCCGACAGCGCCTTTATCACCCCCGCCATCGTCGACCGCGATCCGGTCACCATCGCCATCGGCACCGAAGGGGCGGCCCCCGTGCTGGCCCGCGCCATCAAGGCCGATCTGGAAGAACGCCTGCCCGCCACACTCGGCACATTGGCGCGCATCGGCAAAGGCTTTCGCAAGATGGCCGATGCCCTGCCCTTTGGCCGCGCCCGCCGCGATTTCTGGCGCGATTATTATTTCACAACCGGTCCCAAGGCGATGTCTGAGGGCGAAGAGAACCTGCGCCCGGCCCTTGAAACCCTGCTCGACAGCCATCTGCGCAAGACCGCCCGCCCCGGCCATGTGGCCTTTGTCGGTGGCGGCCCCGGGGATCCTGAGCTGCTGACGCTCAAGGCCCGCCGCGCGCTGGATGAGGCCGATGTGGTCATCTACGACCGCCTGATATCGCCCGAGATCCTGGAATTGGCGCGCCGCGAAGCCACGATGATCGACGTGGGCAAAGAGGGCTTTGGCCCCTCGACCCCGCAAGAGACGATCAATGCGCTGCTGATCGAACATGCCCAGAACGGCGCGCAGGTCGTGCGGCTGAAATCCGGCGATGCCACGATCTTTGGCCGGCTGGACGAAGAGATTGACGCCATCGACGCCCATGACATCGGCTGGCATATCGTGCCCGGCATCACCTCGGCCTCTGCCGCCGTGGCCGCCATTGGCCAAAGCCTGACACGACGGGGCCGCAATGCCTCGGTCCGGTTCCTGACGGGACATGACATGCAGGGCTTTGCCGATCACGACTGGGCCGCCCTTGCCCGGCCAAATGAGGTCGCGGCGATCTATATGGGCAAGAAATCTGCCCGTTTCGTACAGGGCCGCCTGTTGATGCATGGTGCTGAGCGCAACACGCCGATGACATTGATCGAAAACGCCTCGCGCCCTGATCAGCGCGTGCTGGAAACCACGCTTGACCGGCTGCCCGATGATCTGGCCGCCGCCCGAATGTCCGGTCCGGCCCTTACCTTTTACGGCCTTGCGCCCCGCGCCGCCGCCCTTGCCGCAACAGAATTCCCACTTGAGGAGATGGCATAATGCCCAAGCCCTTCACCCCCAAAGTCGTCACCGCCAATGCCCTGCTGGAAGGCGATGTGATCTATCAATCCACCACCGGCTGGACCCGCGATCTGGCCCAGGCCGAAGTCCTGACGGACCCGGCCCATGCCGACCTGCGCGAAATCGAAGCCGCCGCCCAGACCTCGCATGTGGTGGGCGTCTATCTGGCCGATGTGGCGCTTGAGGGCACCACGCCCGTGCCGGTCCATTTCCGCGAGGCGTTTCGCGCCAAAGGCCCCTCCAACTACGCCCACGGCAAACAGGAGCAATTCTGATGTATCACTACACCGATTTCGACGCCGCCTTTCTCAAGGAACGCAACGCCCAGTTCCGCGCCCAGGTCGAACGCCGCATTGACGGCTCTCTGACCGAGGATGAGTTCAAGCCATTGCGCCTGATGAACGGGCTCTATCTGCAACTGCATGCCTATATGCTGCGCGTGGCCATCCCCTATGGCACGCTCAACAGCCGCCAGATGGACCAGCTGGCGATGATTGCCGATAAATATGACAAGGGCTATGGCCATTTCACCACCCGTCAGAACATCCAGTACAACTGGCCTGAACTGCGCGATGTGCCCGATATGCTGGATGCGCTGGCCGAGGTGAACATGCATGCCATCCAGACCTCGGGCAACACGATCCGCAATGTGACCGCCGACCATTTCGCCGGTGCCGCCGCCGATGAGGTCGCCGATCCCCGCCCCGTGGCCGAGCTGATCCGCCAATGGTCCACCGACCATCCCGAATTCCAGTTCCTGCCGCGCAAGTTCAAGGTCGCCGTGACCGGTTCGGCCGCCGACCGCGCGGTGATCAAAGCCCATGACATCGGGCTGCGCATCGTCAAACAGGGCGATGAAATCGGCTATGAGGTCATCATCGGCGGCGGTCTGGGCCGCACGCCCATGATCGGCAAAGTGCTCTATGATTTCGTCCCCCAGGCCGATCTGCTGCCCACGCTTGAGGCCATTGTCAGTGTCTATAACCTGCTGGGACGGCGCGATAATAAATACAAAGCCCGGATCAAGATCACCGTCCATGAAAACGGCATCCAAGACATCCGCGCCCGGGTCGAAGACCGCCTGAAACTGATCCGCCCCCAGTTCGGTGGCATTGACCAGCAGATGCTGGCGCGGATCGAGGCGGATTTCGCAGCCCCCACTTTCCTCAAGGGCTATCTTGAACCCTACCACAATGCCTATGCGCAGGACCCGGTGTTTCGCAGCTGGGCCGATACCAACCTGAGCGCACATCGCAATCCCGATTACGCCATCGTCTCAATCTCGCTCAAGGCCCATGGCAAGACGCCGGGTGATGCCACCTCACGCCAGATGCGCCTGATGGCGGCGCTGGCCAAACGCTATGGCCATGATGAGCTGCGCATCAGCCATGAACAGAACGTGATCCTGCCCCATGTGCACAAGGGCGATGTGCCCTCGGTCTATTACGCGCTCAAGGCCGAAGGTCTGGGCACGGCCAATATTGGCCTGATCTCGGATATCATCGCCTGCCCTGGCATGGACTACTGCGCGCTGGCCACGGCCCGCTCCATCCCGATCGCTCAGGAGATCGCCACGCGGTTTGAGGCGCTCAAGCTGGAGCATGACATTGGTCCGCTCAAGATCAAGATTTCAGGCTGCATCAACGCCTGTGGCCACCACCATGTGGGCCATATCGGCATCCTGGGTCTGGACCGTGCAGGCGTGGAAAACTACCAGATCACACTGGGGGGGGACGGCACCGAAGACGCCCAAATCGGCGAGCGCGCGGGTCCGGGGTTTTCGGCCGACCAGATCGTGCCAGCCATAGAACGGATCGTGGCGGCCTATCTGGCGCTGCGCACAGACCCCTCCGAGACCTTTCTGACCGCCTACCGCCGTCTGGGTCTGGCCCCGTTCAAGGCGGCCCTTTACCCCGAGGCGCAGGCCAATGCTGCTTGATACACCCCTTGTCGGGGCTGACAGCCCGCCTGTGGACCTTGCGGCCAAAGTGGCGCGCCTGAACGTCCAGATGCGCCACCATTCGGCCCATGACGTGTTGCGCGCCGCCGTGGAGGCGGTGCCGTCACTCGCGCTGGTCTCCAGCTTTGGCGCGGAATCCGTGGCGCTGCTGCATGTGGCCTCACAGGTGAAAAAAGACCTCAGCATCCTGTTCATCGACACGCAGATGTTGTTTGCCGAAACGCTGGCCTATCAGCGTGCGGTCGCGATCAAACTGGGTCTCACCCGGATCAGGGTGATCCGCGCGGCAGATACGGCAATGCACGACCCAGACGGCAGGCTGCACCAGCGCGACACGGACGCCTGCTGCCATCTGCGCAAGACTGCGCCCTTGCAGAAGGCTCTGGCCGGATATGACGGCTGGATCACGGGCCGCAAACGCTTTCAATCCGGCACCCGTGCCGCCCTGCCCCATTTCGAAGTCGAAGCCCCCGGTGGTGACATCCAACCCCGGATCAAGGTCAACCCGCTGGCCTTCTGGGCCGCGCAGGACGTCACGGACTATATCACCGAAAACCGCCTGCCGCGCCATCCTTTGGTGGCACAGGGATATCCCTCCATCGGATGTGCGCCCTGCACCTCGCGCGTGGCCCCGGGCGAAGACCACCGTTCAGGCCGCTGGCGTGACCAACCCAAAGACGAATGCGGCATCCATTTTGTAGATGGCAAGATGGTCCGCACAGGAGAGAGACCATGACACAATTGATCAACGATACCGGCTTTGTCGCCGATGACTGGACCCTCGGCTATTGCAAGCCCGATGCGGCCAATGACACCCTTGCGCTGGATCTGCCCTCAGATGTGCAGCCCGAGGATATCCGCCTCACCGAAACGCTTGAGATGATCCGCATCGATTTCCCCTCCGCCGCAGATGGGCGCGGCTTAACCATCGCGCGCGCGCTGCGGCTGCGCGGATATCAGGGCCGTTTGCGCGCAAAGGGCCATATCATCGCCGACCAATACGCCATGGCACGCCGCGCGGGCTTTGACGAAGTGGAGGTCACAGATGAGATCGCCGCCCGCCAGCCCGCCGCGCAATGGCAGTTCCGCAGCGACTGGCAGGCCCATGACTATCAGGCCCGTCTGCGTGCCACGCCTGCGGCGTAACAGCCAATTGCCCTCCAATTTCCCTTGACTTAGTATAGGAAGCAAGCAATCGTTTGCACACAAATGAAATGACAGAGCAGACCAAAGTGAACGTATCAGCCGCCAAGCCCGTCCCGACCCTGCCCGACGCACAGACCGTCACCTCCGTAAAGCATTGGACAGACAGGTTGTTTTCCTTCCGCGTCACCCGTCCTGCCACCTTGCGGTTCCGGTCGGGCGAGTTTGTGATGATCGGCCTGATGGGCGACCCCGACCCCAAAACCGGCAAGCAAAAGCCGCTGCTGCGGGCCTATTCCATCGCCTCACCAGCATGGGACGACGAGCTGGAGTTCTATTCGATCAAGGTACCCGACGGCCCACTGACATCCAGGTTGCAGCACATCCAACCGGGGGACGAGATCATCCTGCGGCCCAAACCTGTGGGCACGCTGGTGCATGACGCGCTGCTGCCGGGCAAACGGCTGTGGTTCTTTGCCACCGGCACCGGCTTTGCGCCTTTTGCCTCGCTGCTGCGCGAACCGGAAACCTATGAGAATTACGATCAGGTCATCATCACCCATACCTGCCGCGATGTCGCAGAACTGGACTATGGCCGCACCCTGATTGAGGAACTCAAGGCCGACGAGATGATGCAAGAACTGATCGGCCCCGACAATCTGGCCAAGATCTGTTACTACCCCACCACCACCCGCGAACAGAGCCCCAAGATGGGCCGCATCACGACGCTGCTGGAGGATGGGACGGTCTTTGCGGACCTTGGCATCGACGGCATCCATGTGGACACCGACCGCGCAATGGTCTGCGGCAGCCTTGCCTTCAACAAGGACATCCTGGCGCTGCTCGAAGGTTTCGGTCTGGAGGAAGGGGCCAATTCAGACCCCAAGCATTTCGTGATCGAAAAGGCCTTTGTCGGCTGAGACCTGTCGCACAGGACGATCCAACCTTCCATTTGTAGAAATAAAAAACCGCGCCTGATCGCTCAGGCGCGGTTCTTTGTCTTGCAGCCTTGGGGCTGATCAGAGGTTCATCGCCTCACGAATGCGCGTCAGCACCTCTTTGAGCAGATCAGGATTGTCCTGGGCTGCTTTCAACGCCTGTGTCAGCGTGGTCTTTTGCAGCATGCCCAGATCAGATCCGTCAATCATCTCGCTGACCTTATCAAGGTTGAAACCATCCACCGTCAGCAGCTCTTCGATCATCGAAGGTGTGGCCCCTTCGACCGCCTCTGTCGCCAAAGGCTCTGCCGCAACGGAGCTGTCTGTCGCAGCCTCTGTCGCTGTCGTAACGGCGTCTGTCGCAGCTTCGGTTGCCGTCTGCGTCGCTGTTTCTGTCACTGCCGTGGCTGTATCTGTTGCAGCCTCGGTTGCGGTCTCTGTCACGGCTGTCGCTGTGTCGGTTGCCGCCTGTGTGGCTGTTGCCGCAGTGTCGGTCGCCGCCTCGGTGGCCGCTGTCGCTGCCTCGCTGGTGGTTTCAGTCACTGCCGTCGCCGTTTCAGTTGCCGCTTCACTCGCCGCTTCCGTGGCCTCTGACGCCGCTTGCGTCGCCGTATCAACCGTGGCCTCAACCGCCTCGGCTGCTGTTTCGGTGGCCTGTGTCGCTGCTGCCGCCGCATCACCGGCGGTCTCTGTCACAGCCTGAACCGCATCACCGGCCGCTTCAGTCGCCGCATCTGCCGCATCACTTGCCGCTTCAGCTGTTGTATCAACCAGGTTCTGCGCCGCTGTAGCCGCCTCTGCCGCAGCCTCTTCCGCTGCATCCTTCACGGCCTGCGCCGCATCGCTCGCGGCCTGCTCTGCGGCCTTGACCGCCTCGGTCACAGCACCCTGTGCCGTCTCGGTCGCATCGCCCGCAGCTTCAGTCGCCGCTTCCAGCGCCTCTGGTGCGGTCACGTTCTGGGTCGCTTCAGTTGCGATTTCGGTCGGCGTCTTGCCGGTAAAAAGCATATAGCCCCCCACAGCGACAATCGCGGCCACGACAATCCAAATTAGATTTTTCATCTCTTTTCCCTCTGATGACAGGCTTTTCGCATCATGTGACGCAAAAGCCCTCTACACTGGGCAAATGCGCAAAGCGGCGCAAAGGTTCAAGGGGGAATAAAATTATCTCTGCAGCCCTCGGCCTGAATTAGCCGCTTGAAGAAGATCACCGCCGCGTCTAGTTTGTGACCTCGAACATAGTGAACAATCAAAGGACGACCACCATCGCTCGCAGACCACATAATGCGCCGCCCCAAAGAGACACCGGCCCGCGTATCAATGAAAACATCCGCTCAAATGAAATCCGCCTGATTGGTGCCGACGGCGAAAACGTCGGCGTTGTGACGCCCGCGCGCGCCATGGAAATGGCCGAAGAAGCAGGGCTCGATCTGGTTGAAATCTCGCCCAATGCCAATCCACCTGTCTGCAAGATCATGGATTTCGGCAAGTTCAAATACGAGACACAAAAACGCGAGGCCGAGGCCCGCAAGAAACAGAAAATCATTGAGATCAAAGAGGTCAAGTTTCGTCCCAATACGGATACGAACGATTATGACGTCAAAATGCGCAATGTTTTCAAATTCTTGGAGAATGGCGACAAGGTCAAGGTTACCTTGCGTTTTCGGGGTCGCGAAATGGCCCACCAAAACCTGGGCCGCGAATTGCTGGAACGGGTGGCCGAGGACACCAAGGAACATGGCCGCGTCGAAAACTTCCCCAAGATGGAAGGCCGCCAGATGGTCATGCTGATCGGCCCGCTGCCAAACAAGTAAATCCAGCTTTGCTGTGTGATTGCCAAGCCCCCGCCATCGCGGGGGCTTTTGCATGTCAGCCCGCCAAATATCACAACACGTCGATGTGGCGCGTGCCCTGCGGCCCTTTAGGGCTTAGGGGCAAACCAACGCACAGATCTGCGCGTCCGACTCACCGCGCCCTTGGCTGACCTCGCTCCCACCACCAAAGCATCCCCCAGACGACAAAAGCCGCGCCTTTGCCAGGCGCGGCTTTCAAAACTGTCTGGCCGGATCAGGCTCAGGCGATGGCGGCAACCGCGCGCTTGGTCATCACGGCACATAGATGCGCCCGGTAGGCACCCGTCCCATGCAGATCGCTGATCATATCCGTGTCATCCAGGCTCATTCCCGCCAGCGCATCAGCCGCGAAATTCGCCCCCAATGCGGCTTCCGCCTCGGACCAGCGGAACACACCGTTATTGGATGCCCCCGTGATCGCCACGCGCACCCCATCCGCCGTCCGGGCCACAAAGGCCGCGACCAGCGGGAACCGCGATGCCGGCTGCAGGATCTTCTCGTAATGCGCGGCTGTCGGGATCGGGAATTTCACTTCCGTCACGATCTCACCCTCTTCCAGCGCGGTATCGAACATGCCCTGGAAATAATCATCCGCCGCAATCTCGCGGGTGTTGGTGACAATCGTCGCCCCACTGCCAAGCGCACCTGCCGGATAGCAGGCCGAAGGATCATTATTGGCCAGTGACCCGCCAATGGTCCCACGGTTGCGCACCGCCGGATCACCAATCCGCGCCGCCAAAGAGGCCAGCGCCGGATAATGCGCCGCAGCCTCTGCCGCGACGGTCGCATGGGTTGTGGCCCCGCCGATGCACAGACGCCCGGCATCATCCAGACAAACACCCTTCATCTCGTCAATGCCACCCAGCGACACCAGAACCGAAGGTGCAGCCAGACGTGCCTTCAAAGTCGGGATCAATGTCTGTCCCCCACTCATCGGCTGCGCTTCCTCACGCCCCAAGGCCTTGACCGCATCTGCAATCGTGCTGGGACGTTCCACGTCGAAATTATACATTTTCTTTCCTTCCCGAAGTGCGGCGACCCAGATCCAGGTGCACCCCCTCCTTCATCTTGCCAATAAACTCCGGGGTCCGGGGCAGCGCCCCGAAATCCCCGGACCTCTCAGATCATCCGTTCATCGCAGCCCAGACACGCGACGGCGATACGGGCATATCAATATGCTTCACATCCTTGCCGCCCGACCGCATCGCATCGATCACCGCATTCACCACCGCCGGCGGCGATCCGATCGCCCCCGCCTCGCCACAGCCCTTCACACCCAGAGGGTTGTGCGTACAGGGCGTCTGGCACGAATGGTCCACATCATAGAAAGGCAGATCCACAGCCCGCGGCATCGCGTAATCCATATAGGACGCGCTCAACAGCTGGCCATCGCTGTCATAGGCACAATTCTCAAGCAGCGCCTGCCCGATCCCCTGTGCCAGACCACCATGAACCTGACCGGTGACAATCATCGGGTTGATGATATTGCCAAAGTCATCCGCCGCCGAGAAACGCTCGATCGTGACCTGACCTGTCTCGGGGTCCAGTTCGACTTCGCAGGCATAGGCCCCGGAGGGATAGGTAAAGTTGGACGGATCATAAAAGGCCGTCTCTTCCAGACCCGGCTCGATGTCTTCCAGCGGATAGTTATGCGGCACATAGGCCGCCAGGGTCACCTCGCCCCAGGCCACGGATTTATCCGTACCTGCCACGCTAAAGGCACCATCCTTGAGCTCGATGTCACCCTCTGACGCTTCCAGCAGGTGGCTGGCGATCTTCTTGGCCTTGGCGATGATCTTCTCGGTGGCCCGCACCATGGCAGATCCGCCCACCGCGATGGAACGCGACCCATAGGTCCCCATGCCCATCGGCGTCCGGGCGGTGTCCCCATGGACGATCTCGATCATGTTTTCGTCAATGCCGATCATCTCGGCCACCACTTGCGCGAATGAGGTCTCATGCCCCTGCCCGTGGCTGTGCGATCCGGTCATCACCACCAGACCACCGGTGGCGTTCACCCGTACGGTCGCGGATTCGTACAGGCCCGCACGCGCACCCAACTGCCCCACCAGGTTCGACGGCGCGATGCCGCAGGCCTCGATATAGCAGTTCACCCCAAAGCCGCGCAGCTTGCCCTTGGCCTCAGATGCCTTGCGCCGCGCTGCGAAACCCGCGATGTCGGCCATCTCTTCCAGCTTGTCCATGGTCGCGATGTAATCACCGGTGTCATATTCCACCGCCACAGGCGTGGCATAGGGGAATTCGGTGATAAAGTTCTGACGCCGCAGGGCAATCGGATCAACACCCAGCTCATGGGCGGCCATATCAATCAACCGCTCCAGCTGATAGGTCGCCTCGGGGCGGCCCGCGCCGCGATAGGCATCAACCGGCACCGTATTGGTAAACACCGCCTTGACGTTCACATAGATCAGCGGAGTCTTATAATTGCCCGCCATCAGCGTGCCATGCAGCCATGTGGGAACCGAGGGCGCGAATGTCGACAGATAGGCCCCCATATTGGCATAGGTATCCGTGCGCAGCGCGGTAAAGTTGTTATCCGCATCCAGCGCCAGTTCGATCTTGGTCACATGGTCCCGGCCATGAGCATCCGAGATGAACGCCTCAGAGCGGGTCGAGGTCCATTTGACCGGACGGTTACAGGCCTTGGCGGCAAAGGTGCAGAACGCCTCTTCCTGGTAGTGGAAGATCTTCGTGCCAAAACCGCCCCCCACATCAGGGGCCACAACCCGCAGCTTGTGCTCTGGAATGCCCAGAACGAATGCGCCCATCAACAGGCGGATCACATGGGGGTTTTGCGACGTGGTATAAAGCGTGTGATCCCCGCCGGAACGGTCATAATCACCCACCGCCACGCGTGGCTCCATCGGGTTGGCGACCAGACGGTTGTTGGTCAGCTCAAGCGTGGTAACATGGGCCGCATTCTTGAAGGCCTCATCGACAGCCCCCTTGTTTTCCTCAACGAAACCCCAATCATAGCACAGGTTGGAGGTCAGATCGTCATGCACCTTGGGCGCGCCATCCTTGACGGCTTCTTTCATGTCGACAACAGCCGGCAGATGCTCAATGTCCAGCACGATCGCCTCGGCCGCATCCCGCGCCTCTGCCAGCGTTTCCGCAACAACAGCGGCAATCGGCTCGCCTACGTGACGGACCTTGCCGCGCGCCAGCACCGGGTGGCCCGGCTCTTGCATGGGTTGGCCGTGTTTGTCGGTGACCTGCCAGCCGCAGGGCATGCCGCCCACCGCTTCGAAATCAGCCCCGGTAAAGATTTTCACCACCCCCGGCATGCCTTCGGCAGCCGATGTATCCACTGATTTCAGAATGCCATGCGCGATATCAGAGCGCAGGAAATGCACATAGGCCTGTCCGCGCAAATTGATATCATCGGTGTATTTTCCGTTTCCGGTCAAGAACCGGACGTCTTCGCGCCGCTTGCTGCTGGCACCAATTCCGCCATCTTTTGGCATGTTATTTCCTCCCTAGCTGGTACAGTGATGCTGCACCATTCACCTGCGGCTTTTCGGGAAAACACACCTCCCGTGTGCCCCGCCCGCATGGTATTGGTTAATCGGTTTACTCAGCGGCAATCGCACTGACATCCTGACCGGATGCGGCCATGATCGCCTTGACGATGTTGTGATAGCCGGTGCAGCGGCAGATATTGCCGTCCAGATAATGGCGCACCTCTGATTCAGTCGGCTTTGGGTTCTCTTTCAAAAGCGCCGCCGCGGACATCACCATGCCGGGCGTGCAAAAACCGCACTGCAGACCGTGATGGTCCTGAAACGCCTGCTGGATCACATTGAGCGACCCATCGGCATTGGCCTGCCCCTCGATGGTCGCGACCTCGGCCCCGTCCGCCTCGATCGCCAGCATGGTGCAGGATTTGACCGCCTTGCCATTCACATGCACGACGCAAGCCCCACACTGGCTGGTATCACAACCGACATGCGTTCCTGTAAGCCCTTGATCGTCACGCAAGAATTGCGCCAGTAACGTGCGGCCTTCGACCTCGCCAGACGCGGTCTTGCCATTCACGGTCATTTTGACCTGTGTCATATTTTCCTCCCGGGGGTTATCAATTGGGTTGAGTTAAACATGCGCAAGCCCAGTTGAGAACTGAAAAATTCAACGGCCCCGGAAATAAGCCACTTCTTGACATGGATCAGGCGTCAAATGCGGACTAAGCATTTGTTATACAGTGCTTAAATACGCCATTGCCGGTGCGCGGTTTTTCCATCGCGCCATAGGCACTATAATACACATCGCGATTTTGCCGCTCCGGATCATGATGGCCTGCGCCCGCGCCGGGGCTGGGGCCGTGTCGGGATCTCCTTGAGCAATCCGCCCACACCCATCCCCGCAATATCGGCCGAACTGACATCGATGCCGCAGATCACCCGCGACAGCACCCAATCTGCCCCATTCAGCGCCGGTGCGCGCGCGCATCCCGGCAGGCCGATCACCGGGCGGCCTGCAATATCGCCCAGAAACAACAGGTTGCCGGGATCGACCGGCATGCCAAACCGCGCCACGGTGCCGCCTGCCGCCCGCACCGCCGACGGGGCCACATCCTCAGGATCAGAGGTGGCAGAGCCCGTCAGGATCAAGACCAGATCCTCGGTGGCCGCCAGCAGCGCCGAACGCAGCTCTGCCGTACGGTGCGGCACCATCACCACCGCAGACAGCGTCACATCCAATGCCGCCAGACGGTCCGCAATGGCCTCTTTGCCCTTGTCACCCACGCCGCCCGGTATCTGCGTCACGATCAGCCGCGCGGTGGCCATCCTTGGTGGGCAAAAATCAACCGCCCCCCCGCCTGCCGCCTGCACCGCGCGCGCCAGCGCTGCGCCCGACACCCCGTAGGAAATGATCTTGATCGTCGCGATCATGCCGCCTGCGGCCATCTGCTGCCAGGGCGGGACGGTGGCGATGGTGATCATCGGATCAACCGCATTGATCGCCTCCAGCGCCGCCACATCCAGACGCACCACACCCGGCCCCTGCGCCAAAAGGTTCACGCGCCCGGTAAAGGGCTCGGTCAGCCGCACGCCCGCCGCAGACCCCAGCACCGCCTGTGCCAAATCCGCCGCGGCTGCATCCTCGCCCACATCACCGGCATCCAGCCGTGCCACGATGACCTCCTCCAGCCCGGCCTGCGCCAATGCGTCAATGTCCTGCGCGCTCAGCACACGGCCCTTGCGCAGCCGTCCGCCGGGCACAGCCACCGAATGGGCCAGAACCGCACCGGTCGCCTGCGCCAGACGGCAGGGCCCGAATTTCACGGCTGCCTCAGGGTCTGGATCATCTCGCCCAGGATCGACACGGCAATCTCTGCCGGGCCCGACGCGCCGATGTTCAGCCCGACAGGTCCGTGGATCCGCGCGATATCGGCCGCAGTGAAGCCGGCCTCCTGCAGCCGTGCCACCCGCGACGCATGTGTCCGCGAACTTCCCAGCGCGCCGATATAAAAGGCAGCAGAGCGCAGCGCGATATGCAAGGCAGGATCATCCAGCTTGGGATCATGGGTCAGCAAGACAACGGCACAGCGGGCATCCAGCCCGATCCCCTCCAATGCCTCATCGGGAAATTCATTGACCACTTTGGCACCGGGAAACCGCGCCTGCGCGCCAAAGGCCTCGCGCGGGTCCACCACAACCGGGTCAAAGCCCACAGCTGCGGCCATGCCCACCAGCGTCTGGGCAATATGCACACCGCCCACCACGATCAGCCGCAGCGGCGGATTATGCACCGCCACAAAGCGCGCGCCATCCTCACTCAACCCCGACCGGTCCTTGCGAAACCGCTCCACATGGCCCTCGCGCACCAACCGGCGGCTTGAGCCGTCCAGTGCCACCTCATAGGCCACGGCGATCCGCCCGGCCCGCGCCTGCACCAACTCGCGCAGCATCTCGACCGGCATGCCCCCCGCCCCCACAGGCTCCACCATTATTCTTATGGTGCCGCCACAGGCCAGACCGACCGCAAAGGCATCGCCATCACTGACCCCGTATTCCAGGATCCGCGTGCCGCCCGTCTCCAGCACCTCCAGCGCCTCCAGCACCACGGCCCCTTCCACACAGCCGCCCGACACCGACCCCTCCATGGCCCCCGTGCCCGACACCACCAATTGCGCCCCGACCCGGCGCGGTGCCGACCCCCAGGTCTCGATGACGGTGGCCAATACCGCCCCCTGTCCGGCCTCGACCCAGGCCAAAGCCTGTTCTGGTGCGTTCTCGTGCTGCATATCGCCCTCCCTTGCCGTCCTGTGGTCCGGAGCCGCCTTTGCGTGGGCCTGCCGGGCCGGGGCGATGGCCGGAGGTCAAGACAAATCGCCGAGGGGCCCCTTGCAAAGGGGATACGGCTATTTGCCTTGAGCGCCGGACAGCACTCTGGCACGACAGGGTCTCGCAAAGGCGGCTGCGGACCTTGTGGGACGGTGGGCCAGAAGCGGCCCTTCTGTTCATATATGTAATGCGCGGGGCACCCGCGCTCAATCAGATAACGCCCGCGCCAAAGAATACACAGCGATTGCTTGCACAGCGCCCGCCCCCCCACTACATCTAACCACGACATCAAAGTTACCGGAGCACCCCTTTATGCCCATGCAAGCCCATGAAATCGAAGAGCTGATCCGCGCTTCGTTTCCAGACGCCGAAATCACCGTCCAAGGCAATGACGGTGTTCATATGTCGGCGATGGTGGTTGATGCCTCCTTCAAGGGCATGAACCGCGTCCAGCAACAGCGTGCGGTCTATGCCGCACTTAAAGGCAAGATGGACGGCTCCAATGGTGAGCTGCACGCGCTTGCCCTGACCACCAAGGCCCCGGATTAAGCTGATGTGGCCTTGGGTATTGGCAGTTGTGGGCGGTGTGGTGGTGCTGATCGGTGCCGCGCAATACCGTGCCGGACGCGGGGTCTATACCCCGCTCACCCGCCGCCAACCGCCCCGGACCGCGCGCAAGGTGCCCCTGGGCATGGAGGCGCTGGACCTCGAAGGGGTGGCACGCACCACAAGGCGCAACGAAAGCCTTGAGCGGGGCCAGACCAACTGGCTGCGGCGCTCGGGCTATTTTGGCCGTTCTGACACGGATGTCCCCGCCCTGTCCGATGATGAAACCTATGCTGCGCGTTATTATGACGCCTTCCACAAAGACAAATGACAAGGAAACCACAATGAGCGATGCTTCAACCCGTATCCAGGACACGATCACCAATAATGCCGTCGTGCTTTTCATGAAAGGCACCAAGGAAATGCCGCAATGCGGTTTTTCCTCGCGCGTGGCGGGCGTGCTGAATTACATGGGCGTCGATTATTCCGACGTGAATGTGCTGGCCGACGAGGAAATCCGCCAGGGCATCAAGGATTTTTCCGACTGGCCCACCATCCCGCAGCTCTACGTCAAGGGCGAATTCGTGGGGGGCTGTGATATCATCACCGAAATGACCCTGTCGGGTGAGCTGGACACCTTGTTTGAACAAAGCGGCGTCACCTATGACAAGGACGCGGCGGACAAAATCCGCGAAGCCAACGGATAAGTCACCCAAAGGCCTGCCATCTTCGCGTTTTGCTTGCATAAATTGATCGACCAAGTACCGTTCCGGTAGTTTAACGGAACGGTATTTTCATGTCTGATCTATACGACTATTTTTCGGGCCCCGCGACCTTTGTCCACCTGGCGACGCTTTGCTATGTCCTGGGGCTTCTGACACGGCATGAACTGCGGCTGCGCGGTTTCATTCTTGCCGGCACCCTTTGCTATATTCTGTACTACTTTTTCATCGCCGACACCCCTTTATGGGAGGCAATCATCGCCAGCCTGATTATTGGCTCCGCCAACCTGCCCGTCATCTTTCGCATTCTGCGCGAAAGATCGACCTCAGGCATGTCGGAGGAAATGCTGATGCTCTACCGGTCATTCCCGAACTTCAATCCCGGCCAATTTCGCAAGATGATGGCGCGGGCAGACATCATCGAACAGGCACAGGCCACGACCCTGCTGGAACAAGGGGTGGCACCCGAATACCTGTTTCTCACCGTCAGCGACGGGTTCAACATCGAAAAGGATGGCGCGACAGCGGAAATCGGCCCGGGGAATTTTCTGGGCGAGGTGTCCTTTCTGCTGGGGGGCGGTGCCACGGCGACGGTCGTCGCGACACCGGGCAGCAAATATGTCCGCTGGCCGACACAGGTCCTGCAACAGATGATGGAGGATGCCCCCCATATGTCCAATGCCATCACCGTGCTGCTGAGCAAGGACATCGCGCGCAAACTTGCCGTCAGCTTTCCCACAAGGCCCAAGGCCCTGCCGATGAATGTGACCTGATGCCATGACCCGGACCAGACGCCAGTTGCTCGGCCTTGGCATCGCCAGTTTTCTGGGCAGCCTTGTGACAGGTACAGCCTCGGGCACCGCTCAGACAGCGGGCCGGGACCTCTCGGGGCGCAGGGTCATTGTCGTCGGGGCCGGTTTGGCCGGATTGGCCGCAGCCCAAGACCTGCGCGCCAGCGGTGCTGAGGTGGTGGTGTTTGAAGCAGGCAGCCGTGTCGGCGGCCGCATCCGCACGGACCGCTCCATGGGGGTGCCCGTTGAACATGGCGCGGCGTGGATCCACGGGCCGGGCGGGGGCAATCCCATCTCCGAACTGGCACGCAGCCAGGGTGCGCCGCGCTTTGAAACCGATGACAACAGCCTGCAGGTCTTTGATGCCGCAGGCAATGAACTTGGCGATGCGGCCTATGCCCGGCTTGAGCGGATGTATGACGGATTGGCATATGGCATCGAAACGACGACAGCCGCCAATGATCCCCGCAGCCTGCACAGGGCCATGGCCGATCTTGACCCCGATCTGGTCGATACCCCCTTGGGGCGCTGGATGCTATCGGCCTATTTCGAATTCGACCTTGGCGCGGACCTCAGGCAGGTCTCTGCGGCCAATGCCTTTGAGGGGAATGGTTTTGCGGGCAATGACGTGATCTTGCCCGCAGGCTATGACCGGCTGCTGGCCCCTTTTATGGCCGGGCTTGATATCCGGCTTAACACCCCGGTGCGGCGCATCTCATATGCGCCATCAGGGGCAAACGTCGACGGAATGGCGGCCGATTTCGTGGTCTGCGCCGTGCCGCTGGGCGTGATGAAATCGGGTGCGATCACCTTTGATCCCCCCCTGCCCGCGCCGCTGCGCGATGCGGTGGCGCAGATCGGCTTTGGCACGGTCACCAAGATAGCCCTGAAGTTCGACAAGCCGTTCTGGCCCACCGACACCCAGTATTTCGGCATGATGACCCAGCCGCAGGGGCGCTGGAACTATTGGCTGAACTACCGCCGTTTCAGTGATCACAATATTCTGCTGGGCTTCAGCTTTGGCAGCTATGCCGCGCAGGCCGACCGGATGCGCCCCTCCGAGATGACCCACGATGCGCTCAAGGTGCTCAGATCGGTTTGGGGCACTGCGGTCGCGCACCCCACACAGGTGCTGACCACCCATTGGTCACAGGATCCGCATTTCAAAGGGGCCTATTCCTTTCCCCAGACCGGGGGCACGATTGCGCAGTTCGACCGCTTTGCCCAGCCGGTCGCGGGCCGCCTGTTCATGGCGGGCGAACATACGCTGTTTGATCATCACGGCACCACCCATGGTGCCTTGCTGTCAGGGCGGCGCGCGGCAAGGGCCATTGCCCAAGCCTAGCAGCTGTCTCCCCCGCTCAGACGTCAGCCCGCTTTTTCCTCGACCGCCGCTGCCAGCGCTTCGGCCTGTGCGGCCAGTTCGGCCAGCGTATCGGTGACCTGCCGGGGCACCACCGGGATCTCGATGCGCTCAGGCTCCAGCTTGACGTTGCGCAATCCGGCCAGCTCTGCCTCGCGCTCTGCCAGTTCGGCGCGCACTTCGGAAATGCGGTCCTCGACGCTGGCGGTCTTGTCGGCCAGCAGCAGGCCCGCCATCAGCAGCATCCGGGCTTCGGGCATGCGGCCCACCTGATCGCTCAGCACCTGCGCTTCGTCGTCCAGCATCTTGGCTGCGGAATGCAGATAGGCCTCTTCGCCGTCCTGACAGGCCACATCGAACTGGCGGCCACCGATTGTGATCCGTACCTCGGGCATCAGGCGTTCTCCTCATTCTGTGTCGCGGGCTCTTTGGGGTTTTCCAGCAAGGGGCCAAGGGCCGACAGGATCGCATTGGCCTCGGCCACGTCAGAGGCCCGCGCGGCGCGCAGCCCCTCCAGTTCGGCCAACAGCGCCTTGTTGATCAAATGCGGATCACCCACCCCTTCGGCATTGGCATCACGCAGGGCATTGCAGGCGGCCAGCAATTGCTCATTGGCACGCCGCAGGCGCTGCATCTCGATGTCCAGATGCGCCATCCGGGCCTCGCCGTCTTCTACTTCGGCGCGCAGGGCCTGCTGCTGGTTATTGGCCTTGGTGCGCAGCGCATTCACCCGCTCTCGCAGCTGGGCATTGGCGGTGCGCTCTTCCTCAAGGGCCTGAACCATGTCGGGGTCAGGCCCGCTGGGCGCTGTGCCGATCTTGTCCAGACCTGCTGCCACCCGGTCCATGGCAGCCGTGATGCGGCGTTGCAATTCTTCGATATTACTCATGGCACAGTTGATCCCCGCTCATCATCTTCTTTCCATGCGCGCCGCGACATTCCCGGTTTCCCAAAACGAATCGCCCAAGCTGCGCACTTTCCTGATCCTACCCAAAGAAACAAATGAATGCGCCCCCCGTTTGAGATCAGCCACTTGAACGACAAAGTTGATCCGATCACGCCATGGGTCGCAAGACACAGACCGCCTTTGGCTTGAACTTTGCCGGTCTGCTGATATGCACAAGCCAAACCGCACCCCCTCTCGATAAGGAACCATCCCTTGGATCTGACAGCCCTCCGCACCGCCCATCCCGACCATTGGTCCAAAGCCACCGCCATTCGCGCCCTGACGCTGGATGCGGTTGCCGCGGCAAACTCAGGCCATTCCGGCATGCCGATGGGCATGGCAGATGTCGCCACCGTCTTGTTCGAAAAGCATCTCAAGTTCGACGCCTCCAGCCCGCTTTGGCCAGACCGCGACCGCTTTATCCTGTCGGCGGGCCATGGCTCCATGCTGATCTATTCGCTGCTGCACCTGATCGGTGACGCGCAATTCCCCATCGAACAGATCAAGAATTTCCGCCAGATGGGTGCCCGCACCGCAGGCCACCCCGAGAATTTCCTTGCCGACGCCATCGAGACGACGACAGGGCCGCTGGGTCAGGGCATCGCCAATGCCGTGGGCTTTGCCATGGCCGAAGAAATCCAGCGCGCCACCTACGGGGCCAAATTCGTCGATCACTATACCTATGTGATCGCCGGCGACGGCTGCTTGATGGAAGGCGTGAGCCAAGAGGCGATCACCCTTGCGGGCCGCCACCAACTGTCCAAGATGATCGTGATGTGGGACAACAACAACATCACCATCGACGGTCCCGTCACCCTGTCTGACCGCACCGATCAGGTCATGCGCTTTCAGGCCGCAGGCTGGCACACGATTGAGATCGACGGCCATTCCCCCGTCGAGATTGACGCAGCCCTGACCCAGGCGCGCGCATCCGACAAACCCACCATGATCGCCTGCAAGACCCATATCGCTCTGGGTCATGCCGCACAGGACACATCCAAAGGGCACGGCGCATTGACCGACCCCGACCAGATGGCAGCGGCCAAGGCGGCCTATGGCTGGACAACCGGCCCCTTCGAGGTGCCCGCAGACGTCAAGGCCGCCTGGGAGGCCATCGGTTCACGCGGTGCTGCGGCCCATGCCGACTGGAAAAAGCGGTTTGACCAGATGCCACGCGGCAAGCGTGACCAGTTCATCCGCGCCATCGCGATGGATGCGCCGAAAAAGCTGAGCGCGACCATCAAGGCCTTCAAAAAGCAGATGTCCGAAACAGCACCCAAACTGGCAACCCGCGCCAGCTCTGAAAAAGTGCTGGAGGTGGTGAACCCGATCCTGCCAGAAACCGTCGGCGGCTCTGCCGACCTGACCGGATCGAACAACACCAAGACCGGCGATCTGGGCGTCTTTGACACTGACAACCGTGGCGGGCGCTATGTCTATTGGGGCATCCGCGAACATGGGATGGCGGCGGCGATGAATGGCATGGCGCTGCACGGCGGCGTGCGCCCCTATGGCGGGACATTCATGTGTTTCACCGACTATGCCCGCCCCTCCATGCGTCTGGCGGCATTGATGAAAATCCCTACGGTTTTTGTGATGACCCATGATTCCATCGGTCTGGGCGAAGACGGCCCCACCCACCAGCCGGTCGAACATCTGGCCATCAGCCGGGCCACACCGAACACCTATGTGTTCCGCCCCGCCGATACAGTCGAAACAGCAGAATGCTGGGAAATCGCCCTTACGGTGAAAAACACGCCGTCCGTGCTGTCGCTGACCCGTCAGGGCCTGCCGACCCTGCGCACAGAGCACAAGAACAACAACATGGTGGAAAAAGGGGCCTATGTGCTGGCCGACGCCGAAGGCAAACGCGAGGTGATCCTGATCGCCACCGGTTCTGAGGTCAGCATCGCGATGCAGGCCCGCGATCTGCTGCAGGCCGAAGGCATCGGCACCCGTGTCGTGTCCATGCCCTGTATGGAACTCTTTGCGGCGCAGGATGATGCCTACCGCAAGCGTATCCTGCCAGGCGGTGCCGTGCGTGTCGGTGTCGAAGCGGGCGTCCGTCAAGGCTGGGACCGCTGGCTGCTGGGCGAGCGCGGCAAATTCGGCAAGGCGGATTTTGTCGGCATGGACCGTTTCGGTGCCTCTGCCCCGGCGGAAGAACTCTTTGAGAAATTCGGCATCACCGCCGCAGGTGTGGCACAGGCGGCCAAGGCGCTGCTGTAAATCCAATCAGCATATGATTGCCAGCAAAGCCCTGCCCCTTTTCGGGTCAGGGCTTTTTGCGCGGATGGGCAGGCCACCCCTGTCAGCTATTTGGCGACTGTCCCCGGCAAACAACGGCGGGAATGCGCAGTGTGCAATTCCTTTTAAAAACCCTCTGGCAAATTTCATAAAAATTTGATATGAAAAAACCAAGGATATTAACAACTTGCTAGTAGAACACAAATATCCTGCCTGCTAATTATCTGTTGAAAGGGGAAAACGATGCCATTGCTTCTATTGATGACCGCATTTTGCGTCGGCCTGACAATGGCATTGGGGTGGGCGATTGTCGGCGGCTCAATGATCGGGTCACTTGCCGTCTATGTCCTGGGCGGGAACATTGCCATGACGGCGGTTCTGGCACCGCATCTGCGGCGCTTCATCCGCTAAGGCATCTGTTGGAAACGCCATGGGCCTACGTGCCATGGGCCGTCGAAACATTCACGACCCATAGACACAGACAGCCGAACAGTCGCCGCAGAACCGATACGGTCACGGCTTGGCGCTAGGCCCTGTGCAATCTGATCTGCATCCGGTCCAGCGCATGCATCGCGTTATTGGGCCGCCAGACCGGATCACCGATAATCTCAATCCGTGACACTTTGCGCGCCAGAACGCGTAGCACCGCGTCCATTTCCGCGCGGGCCACGTTCTGCCCCACGCAGCCATGCACGCCCACGCCAAAGGCCAGATGCCCCATCGGCTTGCGCGTCACTCTGAAATTCTCCGGATCACCCCATTTGTCAGGGTCCATATTGGCCGATCCCAGAACACACAGCATCTTGCTGCTTTCGGCAATGGGGATGCCCGCAACTTCGGTATCGGCATTGGCGGTGCGGCAAAACGAATGCACCGGCGAGGTATAGCGCAGCACCTCTTCAAAACATTGCCGCGACAGCGTCGGATCGGCCCGCAACTGGTCATATTCATCATGATTACGGCCCAGACAGAACAGGGCATTTCCAATCCCCGTCACCGTCGTATCCACCCCCGCCGACAAGAAGGATCGCACCAGAAAGCCCGCCTCCTCTGCCGTGATCTCTCCGGCGTCAGCGGCAGCATAAAGCATCTCTCCCATACCGCCGGGCAGCAGCCGCTCGCGGGCGCAGGCCTGGCCGATCCAGGCTATGATTTCGGGCGCGCGTTCCAGTGACGCCTGCCGGATCGGGTTGTCCGGCCCAAGGCTGTTGAACACCATCGCCCCGTAATCCACCAGATGACGCGGATTGCCGTCCTTCATGCCGACCGCCTTGGGAAAGACGGTTGTGGGGAAACGTTCGGCAAATTCCGACACCGCATCGAAACTGTCGCGGTTCAGCAGATCGTCGATCATCTCTTCGGCCGTTTGCACGAACATATCGCGCTGGGATGCCGCCACCTTGGGCGACATCGCCTTGATCATCACCTTGCGGGTGCGCGTGTGTTCGGGGGGATCAACCTCCAGAATGATCGAGGGCGGCCGCCAGGCGCGGGTGTGTTTGAAATCATCCAACCCCACCCCGCGCGACGATACGAAACGGCTGCAATCCGAGAAGACCTCCTTGGTCTCATCATAGCGTCCCACCGCAAGGATCGCGTATTTGGGGATGAACACCACCGGCCCCATGGCGCGCAACTGCGTGTAATAGGGCTCGGGATTGCTGAGGATTTCGGGGGCATAGGGGTCAATATCCCAAACCGCTGCCCCTTTGGGTGGCGCAATGGCCCTGTGCCCCTCGATCATCGTCATGCTGTCTTCCCCCTGGTCTGCTGTGGGGAAGTCTGCACCGGCAGCCCGATAATCCAAACCCCTATTTTGAAAAGATCGCCCGCCAGACCGGCGTCACCAGCTTTTCGCCCACAGGGATCAGCGCCAGACCAAGGGCGAGCCCCAGGATGCCGTCCATCACCGCCTTGGACACCCATTCCCCGGCCCCCACCAGCGCATCGGGCAGCATATGGCCCAACCCGTAAGCCGCATCATGGATCCAATGGCCAAGGCTGGCAAAACCCATCTGCTCCAGCCCGTGCACGATGATCGACCCGCCGACCCACAGCATCGCCGCCGTGCCCACCACGGTCAGAAACTTCAAGAACCCCGGCATCCCGCGCACCAGGGCGCGGCCCGCCATCCGGGTCAGCCCAAAACGCCCCTTGCTGGCCATCGCCAGGCCCAGGTCGTCCATCTTTACGATCACCGCCACCGCACCATAGACCACGACCGTGATCATCACCGCCACCGCCGCCAGCGTCGCCGCCTCCATCCAGAAACCACTGGGGGGAATCGCCGCCAGCGCAATGGTCATGATCTCGGCCGACAGGATGAAATCCGTCTTGATCGCCCCTGCGGCCTTTTGCTCTTCCAGATGTGCGGGGTCTTCGATGACCTGATCATGACCGGGATAATCCTCATGCCCATGGCTCAACCCCAAGGCATGGGCGATCTTCTCGGCACCCTCAAAACACAGATAGGCACCGCCCAGCATCAACAAGGGCGGAATGGCCCAGGGCGCAAAGGCCGACAGGGCCAGCCCCGCAGGCAGCAAGAACACCAGCTTGTTGCGCAACGACCCTTTGGTGATCCGCCAGATCACCGGCAATTCACGACTGGCATCAAAGCCTTGGACATATTTCGGCGTCACCGCCGCATCGTCGATGACAGCCCCCGCCGCCTTGGTCCCGGCCTTGGTCGCCTGCGCGATCACATCATCAATCGACGATGCCGCCACCTTGGCAATCGCTGCCACATCATCCAACAGGGCAATCAAACCACTCATAAAACTTCCTTCCGCGCCTCAAGCTGTCCTAGCTGGTTCACAGACCCGTGCAAATGGCCTACGCCAGAACTTTACCGCTAACATAAATATTTAGCGCTAACAAAGCCTTAGATCGCTCCTTTACCCCTTAAACCCCCGGTCCCTCCCCGCTATAGAGCGCCCAAGTAGCCCTCGGAAGGACACCCCATGACCATCAAAGTCGGTATTAACGGATTTGGCCGCATTGGCCGATGCACGCTCAGCCACATCGCAGCCTCTGGTCGCGATGACATCCAGGTGGTCAAACTGAACGCCACCGGCCCGATCGAAACCGCAGCCCATCTGCTGAAATACGACAGCGTCCATGGCCGCTTTCCCGGTGAGGTCAGGATTGAGGACGGTTATCTGAACCTGGGCCAGAACGACATTGAGGTCATGTCCACCTACCACCTCGAAGAACTGGACTGGAGCGGCTGTGACGTGGTGCTGGAATGCACCGGCAAATTCAACGACGGCAACAAGGCCAATGTGCATCTGGAACAAGGGGCCAAGCGTGTCCTGCTGTCTGCACCGGGCAAAAACGTAGACCGCACAGTGGTTTACGGCGTCAACCATGACACGATGGTCAAATCCGACAAGATGATCTCGAACGGGTCCTGCACCACCAATTGCCTGGCCCCCCTGGCCAAGGTGATGCATGAGGCGATCGGCATCGAAAGCGGCCTGATGACCACGATCCACAGCTACACAGGCGACCAGCCGACACTGGACCGCCGCCACAGCGATCTTTACCGCGCCCGCGCCGCCGCCATGGCGCTGATCCCCACATCCACCGGTGCTGCCAAGGCTCTGGGCGAAGTGCTGCCAGCGCTCAAGGGCCGGTTGGACGGCACCGCCATGCGCGTGCCCACGCCAAACGTCAGCGCCGTCGACCTGACATTCACCGCCTCGCGCGATGTCACCGTCGAAGAGGTGAACGCAGCCGCCAAGGCAGCGGCACATGGCTCAATGAAGGGCGTTCTGGGCTATGATCCGGAACAAAAGGTCAGCATCGACTTTAACCACACCGAAGAAAGCTGCATCTTTGCCCCCGACCAGACCATCGTCGTGGCCGGCCGCACCGTGCGTGTGCTGGGCTGGTATGACAACGAATGGGCCTTCTCGGTACGGATGGCCGATGTGGCCGTCGCCATGGGCAAATTGGGCTAGGGCGTCGTCACGACACCCACCCCTCTATCCCGCCACAAGGCTTGCACGGCTGCACCGCCCCTGTCATATCGGGGCGGAGCAACCGGAGCCCCGACCCAGTGACAAACCGCCTCGCCCTCATTCTGGCCTTTATGATCACCATTGCCTTTGTGGCTGACATCATGTGGTTCGGTAAGGAACACATGATTTTCCTTGGCAAGAAGATGTTCGAGATGATCGAATGGATGGCCTTCTGGCGCTGACATCTTCGGGCCAATTATCTGGTTTCAGGCAGCGCTCAGGTGCCTTGCCTCTTTGGGCAAGCGTTCAAGAGCACCGAATCTGGCTTTATCGCTGCCCGCCCCCCCTGCATTTGCCGAAATTGTATCGGTACTAAATTCTGCCCCCGCTGCCGTTGACACTTGGCGTTGGCTGACCAATTTCTGCTATCTGGAATTTGATCAAAAGGTGCTGAGATGACTGTAAAGCTTGCGATTAACGGCTTTGGCCGCATCGGGCGCACTGTGTTGCGGGCCTTTATGGACCGCGCGCCCGGCGACCTTGAAATCGTGGCGATCAATGATCTGGCCCCGCTTGAAACCAACGCACATTTGTTTGAATTCGATTCTGTCCATGGCCGCTATGGCCGTCCCGTGACCCTTGGCCACGACAGTATTGATCTGGGCCGCGGCCCGATCCGCGTCACCCGCGAACGCGCCCCCGACCGGCTGCCATGGGGCGACATCGACATCGTGCTGGAATGCACCGGATTTTTTCGACACCCAAAGGACGCCGCCCTGCATCTGGCCAGTGGTGCCAAACGCGTCCTGCTCTCCGCCCCCGCCAAAGGGGACATGAAAACAGTGGTCTACGGCGTGAACCACAACCAGATCACGGCACAGGACAAGATCATCAGCAATGCCTCCTGCACCACCAATTGCCTTGTTCCGGTGGCCCATGTGCTGCACCAGCACTTTGGCATTCTGCGCGGCCATATGACCACCGTGCACAGCTATACCGGCAACCAGCCGGTCCATGACACCGCGCATGACGACCTCTACCGCGCCCGGGCTGCGGCCCTGTCGATGATCCCCACAAGCACCGGTGCGGCCGAAACCCTGGGCCTGGTGCTGCCCGAACTTGCAGGCCGCATCACCGGCACTGCCATCCGCGTGCCCACGCCGAATGTCTCATGTGTCGATCTGGTGGTCGAGACAGCACAATCCGCAAGCGCCGAGATCATCAATGCCGCCATGCAGGCCGCCGCCGATGGCCCATTGGCAAGGGTGCTGGGCGTGACATCGCGCAAATTGGTGTCGATGGATTTCAACCACGACGCCCGCTCGGCGATTTTCGCCAGCGACCAGACTTCGGTGCAACAGGGCAACCTGATGCGCGTGCTGGCGTGGTATAATAATGAATGGGCCTTTGCCAACCGGATGCTGGACACCGCAGGCGTCATGGCCGCCCGGTCTTAAGGACGCCGCACTGTCAGCGCTTTGCCAGCTTGTCCAAAAGGGCGGTATTGACCCGTGGCGTGACAAATTTGCTGACATCCCCATTCAGGCGCGCGATTTCCTTGACCAGCTTGCTGGCAATCGCCTGATGCTGCGCCTCGGCCATCAAGAACACCGTCTCGATTGAATTGTCCAACTGCCGGTTCATGCCAACCATCTGATATTCATACTCAAAATCGGCAACCGCCCGCAATCCGCGCACAATGATCTGCGCGCCCACATCGCGCGCACAGTCAATCAACAGGTTCTCGAACGGATGCGCCACAATCTCAACGCCAGTGGATTTGGCAAGTCCCGCACATTCCGCCTCAATCAGCTCCACCCGCTCTTCAAGCGTGAACAACGGCCCCTTGTCGCGGTTGATGGCAACGCCAATCACCAGCTTGTCCACCAATGTGGCGGCACGACGGATGATATCCATATGGCCAAGGGTGATCGGATCAAAGGTGCCAGGGTAGAGGCCAATACGCATAAATCTTCCAGACGTGGTGTTCAGTTTCGCCCAAGCAACCACGCTGCGCGACAGGGTGCAAGCCAGTTAAGGGGTTTTCGGAACAGCTCGGGCATCACCCTTCCCTTAACCCCTTGAAATATCTTATTTAAATCAGAATCAAAGGGTGCCGGGTTTTCCCGAAACCCCCTAGTGACCCATGATCATCCCCTCCAGGGCATTCTTCTCCATCGACAGCTCCGTCAACCGCGCCTTGACCACATCCCCCAAAGAGATCAGCCCAACCAGCACACCATCCTCCACAACCGGCATGTGCCGAAACCGCCCTTCGGTCATCTGTTCCAGGATCTTCTCGGCCAGGTCATCGCGCCGACAGGTGACCAATTTGGTGGTCATCAGCTTGTCCACGCTCATTGTCAGACATCCTGCCCCCTCCTTGCCCAATTGCCGCACGATATCGCGCTCTGACAAAATCCCCAAAGGTGCCTTGCCATCCAAAGAGATCACCAAGGTCCCGATCCTTTTCTCCGACAGGATCGCCGCCGCCTCCGAGATCAGCAAAGATGGCGGCGATGTCACCACCCCGTCATCGGATTTCGACTTCATGATTTGCGAGACCAGCATGTATCCCCTCCCTGTTGAGACCCCTGATCCCAGCAGCGTCGACCACAAAGGGCATTTGTGTCAAGCCTTTGCCTCAAGCACCCCCACCTCCCGGCGCAGCGCCACGGTCAGCAGCTCGCTAAACTGCCGCAACCTCTGATTGCCCCGGTCATCCGCGTGACGGATCAGGTAAAAGGCCCGCTGCAACCGCAGATCGTCCGTCAGGATCCGCCGCACACCGGGCAGGAACGGCAGGGCAAAATCATGCACCACCCCCACCCCGCCCCCTTGCTGAATGATATGCGCCTGCACCGATACCGAATTGGAGGCCAACCCCACCCGCGACACCCCAAGATCCGCCAGATAATCCAGCTCCCGGTCAAAAATCATATCCGGAATATAGCCCACAATCCGGTGATCGCGCAGATCACTGACCCGCCCGATCGCGGGATGCCGCGCCAGATAGCGCTCCGCCGCCGCCAGATGCAGGTGATACTCGGTCACCTTTTGCACCATCAACCGCCCCGTGTCGGGCGCACTGACCGCAATCGCCATATCCGCCTCGCGCCGCGACAGGTTGAACACGCGTGGCAAGGCGACAATCTGGATATCCAGCCCCGGATGCTCTGCCACGATCCCCGCACAGACCTGCGGCAACAGGAAATTCGCCACCCCGTCCGGTGCCCCGATCCTGATCTGCCCGGTCAGCCGGTCACTGGGCAGCGCCACCCCGGCCGTGGCCAGCCGCATCGCTTGTTCGGCGGCCAGGGCACGCTCCAGCAATTGCGCCCCCGCATCGGTCAAAGCATAGCCCTGCGGTGACTTGACGAACAAGACCGCCTCCAACTCCTGCTCCAGCCGCGCCATCCGCCGACCCAGCGTGGCAGGATCCAGCCGCACGATCTTGCCCGCCCCCGACAGGCTCTGCTCCCTGGCCACCGCCAGAAACAAACGCAGATCATCCCAATTATGCGCCATGCCCCACCTTCATCTTGCCCCTAAACTCATCCAACCGCCCCCCGGCCACCATGCCCCGCGTTCCCATCCTCAATCCGCCCATATTGCAAAAATGCAAAACCATTTTGCCAAACTGCCCCTGTCCCTAACCTTTTTGCAAGACTAGACTGCGCCAAAGCAGCATTTGGAGGACCCCATGCAAGAACTCACCCACTATATGAACGGTGCCCATGTCAAAGGCACCTCAGGCCGTTTTGCCGATGTGATGAACCCCGCCACCGGCGAGGTGCAGGCCAAATGCCCGCTGGCCAGCAAGGCCGAACTGGAACAGGCCGTGGCCTATGCCGCCGCCGCCCAGCCTGCATGGGCCGCCACCAACCCCCAGCGCCGCGCCCGCGTGCTGATGAAACTGGTCTCCCTGCTGAACCGCGACATGGACAAACTGGCCGAAGCGCTCAGCCGCGAACATGGCAAGACCCTGCCCGATGCGGCAGGCGACGTGCAGCGCGGCCTTGAAGTGGTGGAATACTGCATCGGCGCGCCCGAATTGCTCAAAGGCGAATATACCGACAGCGCCGGCCCCGGCATCGACATGTATTCCATGCGCCAGGCCCTCGGCGTCACCGCCGGCATCACCCCATTCAACTTCCCCGCCATGATCCCGATGTGGATGTTCGCCCCGGCCATCGCCTGCGGCAACGCCTTCATCCTCAAACCCTCCGAACGTGACCCCTCCGTGCCGCTGATGCTGGCCGAACTGGCCGAAGAGGCTGGCCTGCCCAAAGGCATCCTCCAGGTCGTCAACGGCGACAAGGAAGCGGTTGACGCGATCCTCTACAACGATGTGATCCAGTCTGTGGGCTTTGTCGGCTCGACCCCGATCGCCGAATATATCTACGGCACCGGCTGCGCCCAGGGCAAACGCGTCCAGTGTTTCGGTGGTGCGAAAAACCACATGATCATCATGCCCGATGCCGATATGGCCCAGGCCGCAGATGCGCTGATCGGCGCAGGCTATGGCGCTGCCGGCGAACGCTGCATGGCAATCTCTGTCGCGGTCCCCGTGGGTGATGAAACCGCAGACCGCCTGATCAAAGAACTGGTCCCGCGCATCGAAAAACTCAAAGTCGGCCCCTATACCTCCGGCAATGACGTCGACTACGGCCCCGTGGTGACCGCCGCCGCCAAAGCCAACATCGAACGCCTTGTACAAACCGGGATCGACCAAGGCGCTGAACTGGTGGTCGATGGCCGCGATTTCAAACTGCAAGGCTATGAAAACGGCTATTTCGTAGGCCCCCACCTGTTTGACCGCGCGACCAAGGACATGGACATCTACAAACAAGAGATCTTCGGCCCCGTCCTGACCTGCGTGCGCGCCCAAACCTACGAAGAGGCGATCGGCCTTGCCATGGACCATGAATATGGCAACGGCACCGCGATCTTTACACGCGACGGCGATGCCGCACGTGATTTCGCCAACCGCATCAACGTCGGTATGGTCGGCATCAATGTGCCCATCCCCGTGCCACTGGCCTATCACACCTTTGGCGGCTGGAAGAAATCCGTCTTTGGCGACCTGAACCAGCACGGACCGGATGCGTTCAAATTCTACACACGCACCAAGACCGTGACCGCGCGCTGGCCCTCGGGCATCAAAGAGGGCGGGGAATTCTCCATTCCCGTGATGGAATAATAACTGCGAAGGTGGGCAAGTTGCCCACCTTACTCCAGCGTTCCACCGGTGACGGCTTGCCTGTTGCTGGTGGTCGTTCTGGAGTATTTGGGCAAAAAGGAGCAAACCCCCGCTCCTTTTTGCCCAAATACTCATAAACGCCCCCGACAACTTGCGTCCGGCCAGAAAGAGCAGCCGATGTGGCGGCAAGCGTGTTCCTCTTCGCCCTTGCAAAACTCTCGCAAAGATTCGAATTTAACGGGTGTTCATTAACTGCATTGGGAGAGCATGAGATGGATTTTGCCTTGAGCGACGAACAGGTCGCGATTTTCGATATGGCCCGGGCCTTTGGCCAGGAACATATCGCGCCCTTTGCCCGCGAGTGGGAGAAGGCGGGCACCATCCCCAAGGACCTCTGGCCCAAAGTGGGTGAGTTGGGGTTTGGCGGGCTCTATGTCTCGGAGGATGCAGGCGGCACCGGTCTGTCGCGTCTTGACGCGACGCTGGTATTCGAGGCCCTCTCGATGGCCTGCCCCTCTGTTGCTGCCTTCCTGTCGATCCACAACATGTGCGCCAAGATGATCGACAATTTTGCCAGCGATGAGCTGAAGTCCCGCGTGCTGGATGATGTGATCGCGATGAACACCGTGCTCAGCTATTGCCTGACCGAACCCGGTTCCGGCTCTGACGCCGCCGCCCTCAAGACCAGATGCGAACGCACCAATGAGGGATATACCCTTAACGGCACCAAGGCCTTTATCTCGGGTGGAGGATATTCCGACGCCTATGTCTGCATGGTCCGCACCTCCGACGCAGGTGCTGCCGGTATCTCTACCGTCTATGTCGAGGATGGAACTTCGGGGCTTTCCTTTGGTGGGCTGGAGGACAAAATGGGCTGGCGCAGCCAGCCAACGGCGCAGGTGCAGTTTGACAATTGCAACATTTCTGCTGCCAATCTTGTGGGTGAAGAGGGAAAAGGTTTCAAATATGCGATGATTGGCCTTGATGGCGGCCGTCTTAACATCGCTGCCTGTTCGCTGGGTGCCGCCCAGACCGCGCTGAACGCCACATTGCAATATATGGGCGAGCGCAAGGCCTTCGGCCAATCCATCGACCAGTTCCAGGGCCTGCAATTCCGTCTGGCCGACATGGAAATCGAAATGCAGGCGGCCCGGACCTTCCTGCGGCAGGCCGCGTGGAAGCTTGACAATGGGGCTGCGGATGCAACCAAATTCTGCGCCATGGCCAAGAAATTCGTCACCGAAACCGGCAGCAAGGTCGTCGATCAATGCCTGCAATTGCACGGTGGCTATGGTTATCTGGCCGATTACGGCATCGAAAAGTTGGTCCGCGACCTGCGCGTGCACCAGATCCTTGAGGGCACCAACGAGGTGATGCGCGTGATTGTCTCCCGCGACATGTTGAAAAACCGATGAGCGACATTGATATCCGCATCACCGGCCGTGCAGGCCGCATCACCCTGACCCGTCCCCAGGCGCTCAACGCGATGACCTATGCAATGTGCACCGCGATTGAGGCCGCCTTTGACGATTGGCGCGACAATGATGCGGTAGACCTGATTGTGCTGGACGCCCAGGGCGACCGCGCCTTTTGTTCGGGCGGCGATATCGCGGATCTCTATGCGCGGGGCAAGGCGGGCGATTATGCCTATGGCCAGACCTTCTGGGCCGACGAATACCGCCTGAACCACAAGATCTTCTGCTATCCCAAGCCTGTCGTCTCCTTCTTGCAAGGGTTCACCATGGGCGGTGGCGTGGGCATCGGCTGCCACGGCTCGCACCGTGTGGTGGGCGACAGCAGCCAGATCGCCATGCCCGAATGCGGCATCGGGCTGGTCCCTGATGTGGGCGGCTCCCTGATGCTGGCTTTGGCCCCTGGGCGGCTTGGGGAATACCTGGGGATAACTGGCAGAAGAATGAAATCTGCAGACGCAATTTATGCAGGCTTTGCAGATCATTACATCCCAGAGCTAATGTGGATATCTTTGATCGACGACCTGGAACAGACAGGCAGCACAGCAGCGCTTGAGGCGGCAGCCCAACCGCCCTCGGGCGGCACGCTTGAGGGGCTTGTGGACCAGATCAACACGCTCTTCGCGGGCGAGCGTCTGGGCGATATCCTGACCCTTCTTGACACCGCTGACAGTGACTTTGCCCGGGACGCGGCGCAGAAAATCGCCCGCAATTCCCCCCTCTCGATGGCCTGCACCATAGAGATGATGCACCGTCTGCGCGGCCCCTCCCTGACCATGGAAAAGGCGCTTGATCTTGAATACCGTTTCACGTTCCGGGCCAGTGAACATGCCGATTTCATCGAAGGCATCCGCGCCGCGATCATCGACAAGGACCGCAGCCCGAAATGGCAGTTCGCCGATATGAACGTGCCCCTCGCCGCGGTCTCGAAAATGCTGCAACCTTTGGGTGCCAGCGCCCTCAAACTCTAGGAGAAACACCATGAGCAGCCTTACAATCGGTTTCATCGGACTGGGCAACATGGGGGCCCCCATGGCCGCCAATCTGGCCAAGGCAGGCCACCGCGTCACAGGCTTTGACGTTGCTGGCACCACCGCCCCCGGCGTGGCCACGGCTCCCGATATCGCCGCCGCCGTCAAGGATGCCGATGCGGTCATCACCATGTTGCCCAATGGCGCGATCCTGCAAAAGGTGGCGCATGAGGCGATTGCACATATGAAGCCCGGCGCGCTTCTGATCGATTGTTCAACCGTCGATGTAGAGAGCGCGAGGATCGTCGCGCAAGAGGCTGAAAACGCGTCTCTTTTGTCGGTTGATGCACCTGTCTCCGGCGGTATTGGCGGGGCGGCTGGCGGCACGCTGACCTTCATGGCTGGCGGCACGCAGGCGGCTTTTGCCAAGGCGGCACCGCTCTTTGACATCATGGGCCAAAAGGCTGTGCATTGCGGTGACGCAGGTGCCGGACAGGCGGCCAAGATTTGCAACAACATGATCCTCGGGGCCACGATGATCGCCACCTGCGAGGCTTTCGCGCTGGCCGACAAACTGGGCCTTGACCGTCAAAAGATGTTCGATGTGGTCAGCACCTCCTCGGGGTACAGCTGGTCGATGAACGCCTATTGCCCGGCCCCGGGTGTCGGCCCGACCTCACCTGCCGACAATGATTACCAGCCCGGCTTTGCCGCCGAACTGATGCTCAAGGACTTGGGCCTCAGCCAGCAGGCCGCCGAAATGGTCGATGCAGATACCCCCATGGGGGCCCGCGCGCTGGCGCTTTACCGGCAGTTTGTCGAAGAAGAAGACGGGCGCGGCAAGGATTTCTCGGCGATGCTGCCCCGTTTCGCATCGCGCAGCCGCGACGGTTAGGGTCGCATTCAGGCATTCTGCCGCGCGCTGAGCGGTTAGGCTTGGGGCATCACACCTGCCGGAGCGCGCCCATGTCCCTGCCCTTTGATCAATTTGCCGCCGACCTGACCTATGCCGACCTGCCAGAACCGCTTCTTGCGGTGCTCAGGCGGTCCTTTCTCGATACGATGGGGGTGGCTGCCGTGGCCTCTACCACCGACATGGCCGATGCCGCCCGGCGCGGGGCGCGGGCCATGTTCGGGGTCGGCACGGCGGGCGGCGCACGGGTCTTGATGGCGGGCACGATGCTGTCGCCTGCGGGGGCGGCCATGGCGGGCGGCTTTACCGTGGATGCGGTGGATGCCCATGACACCACATCGCCCTGCAAGGGGCATGTAGGCTCAGCCGTCTTTCCCGCGCTCATGGCCATGGCAGAGGTGGTCAAAAAGCCGCTGACCGGGGCTGCTTTTGCAGCCGATCTGGCCGTCGCCTATGAGGTCTCTTGCCGCGCAGGGCTGGCCCAGCATGCCACCTGCGCCGACTACCACACCTCGGGGGCCTGGACCGCTGTCGGCGTGGCCACGGCCTGCGCACGGATGCTGGGCTGCGACCGCGACCAGATCCGCCATGCGGCGGGCATCGGCGAATACCACGGGCCGCGCAGCCAGATGATGCGCTGCATTGATTACCCCACCATGGTCCGGGACGGCGTGGGCTGGGGTGCGCCCTCTGGCGTGGTAGCTGCCTATCTGGCGCATGAAGGGTTCACCGGCGCACCCGCCCTGACCTGCGAACAGGCCCCCGATTTCTGGACCGATCTGGGCCGCAATTGGCGCACCGTCGAAGATACCAGTTACAAGGCCTATCCCTGCTGCCGCTGGGCCCATCCCAGCATCGACGCGGTGGCCCATCTGATGCAGACCCACGGGCTGTCGCATCATGAAATCGCGGGCGTGGACATCAAGACATTTCACAATGCCACCCGTCTTGCAGGACATCGCCCCGCCACCCCGGATGAATTCGCCTATGGCATCGCCTTTCCCGTGGCCACCATGATCGTGCGCGGCCAGATCGGTGTGCCGGAACTGGCCGCGGACACGCTGACCGATCCAGAGATCCGGCGCATCAGCGACACCATCCGCCTGATCGACGATCCGCATTTCACCAAAATATCCCAAGGCAAACGCTGGGCGCAGGTGACGCTGCACACCAAAGACGGGCGCAGCTTTGAGGATGCGCCGCGCACGCCCAAGGGCGACAACGACCTGCCGCTCTCTGACGCGGAGATTTCGGAAAAGTTTCACCTCTTTGCCGATCCGGTCCTGGGCCAAACCCGCGCCACTGAGATTGAGCAGCTCAGCACGGTCTTCGACAGCCTTGACGCCGCCCAATTTGACCGTCTGCTGGATCTGTGCCTCTCAGCCCCCTGAGACGTTTTTCGCAAAACGCATCAGGGGCGGCTGTATGTACCTGTGGTGTACGCGCGGTGTACAGTTTGTGACATTTAACCGCGCGTTAACTTATCGACTATTCGGCGGCGACCCTGGCGCGTTTTTCCAGCATCGGTTTGAGGTATTTTCCCGTGTAGCTCGCCGCGACTTCGGCCACCTGTTCGGGCGTGCCGGTGGCCACCACCTGCCCCCCGCCGTCCCCGCCTTCGGGGCCGATGTCGATCAGGTAGTCGGCGGTTTTGATCACGTCCAGATTATGTTCGATGACGATCACGGAATTGCCCTGATCCACCAATTCATGCAGGACCTCCAGCAGCTTGCGCACATCCTCGAAATGCAGGCCCGTGGTTGGTTCATCAAGGATATACAGCGTCCGCCCGGTTGAACGTTTGCTCAGCTCCTTGGACAGTTTGACCCGCTGCGCCTCGCCTCCGGACAGGGTCGTGGCCTGCTGGCCCACCTTGATATAGCCAAGCCCCACGCGCATCAGCGCATCCATTTTCTCGCGGATCGACGGCACCGCCTGAAAGAAGGTCTGCGCATCCTCAACGGTCATGTCCAAAACGTCGGCAATCGACTTGCCCTTGAACTTGATCTCCAGCGTTTCACGGTTGTAGCGCGCGCCTTTGCAGGTCTCGCATTCCACGTAGACGTCGGGCAGAAAATGCATCTCAATCTTGATCACACCATCGCCCTGACAGGCCTCACAGCGCCCGCCCTTGACGTTAAAGCTGAAGCGGCCCGGCTTGTAACCCCTTGCTTTTGCTTCGGGAAGTCCTGCAAACCAGTCGCGTATCGGCGTAAAGGCCCCGGTGTAGGTAGCCGGGTTGGATCGCGGCGTGCGGCCGATGGGGCGTTGGTCAATGTCGATGACCTTGTCCAGATGTTCCAACCCCTTGATCGTCTCGCAGGGGGCCGGCGTCTGCTTGGCTCCGTTCAGGTTCATCGACGCGGTCTTGAACAAGGTCTCGATGGTCAGCGTCGACTTGCCGCCGCCCGATACGCCGGTCACGCAGACGAATTTCGCCAGCGGGAAATCAACGGTGACATTCTGCAGGTTGTTGCCCGTGGCCTTGACCACTTGGATCTTTTTCTTGTTTCCCTTGCGCCGGGTGGCCGGAATGGCAATCTCGCGCGCGCCGGTCAGATATTGGCCGGTGATCGAATTGGGATCAGCGGCGATTTGTTCAGGCTTGCCATGACTGACCACCTGACCGCCATGCACCCCCGCCCCCGGCCCGATGTCAAAGACGTAATCCGCCTCGCGGATCGCTTCTTCGTCATGTTCCACCACGATCACCGTATTGCCCTGATCGCGCAGGTTTTTCAGCGTCAGCAACAGCCGGTCATTGTCGCGCTGATGCAAGCCGATGGAGGGTTCGTCCAACACGTAAAGCACCCCCGTCAGGCCCGACCCGATCTGCGAGGCCAGGCGGATACGCTGGCTTTCGCCACCGCTCAGCGTGCCACTTGAACGTGCCAGCGTAAGGTATTCCAATCCCACGTTATTCAGGAAGCCAAGCCGCTCGCGGATCTCCTTGAGGATGGCCCGCGCGATCTCGTTCTTTTGGACCGTCAACTGGCCCGGAACCGATTCACACCAGTCAAATGCATCGCGGATCGACATCTGCACAACCTGACCTGCATGCAGCCCCGCGATCTTGACGGCCAGCGCTTCGGGGCGCAGGCGATACCCTTCGCAGGTGCCGCAGGGGCGGTTGTTTTGATAGCGCTCAAACTCTTCACGGATCCAGTTGCTGTCCGTTTCGCGGTAGCGGCGTTCCATGTTGGGGATCACCCCCTCAAAGACGCGGCTGACCTCATAGACGCGCCCGCCTTCGTCATAGCGGAACTTGATCTCTTCCTTGCCTGAGCCGAACAGGAAAACCTGCTGCACCTTCTTGTCTAGGTCTTTCCATTTTGTGTTCTGGTTGAACTGGTAATGTTTGGCAATCGCCTCGATCGTCTGTTTGAAATAGGGGCTTTTGCCCTTGCGCCAGGGGGCCAGCGCACCGTCGTAGATTTTCAGATTCTGATCCGGCACGACCAGGCGTTCGTCAAAGAACAGCTCCATTCCCAGACCGTCGCAATCGGGGCAGGCTCCAAAGGGCGCGTTGAAAGAGAACAGGCGCGGTTCGATCTCGGGGATGGTGAAGCCACTGACGGGGCAGGCAAATTTCTCTGAGAACGTGTGCCGCTCTGGATCGCCCTCGCTGGGCGCTGTCTCAAGGATCGCGATGCCGTCGGCCAGATCAAGGGCGGTGCGCAGGCTGTCGGCCAGCCGCGTCTCAAGCCCCTCTCGCACGACAATACGGTCTACGACCACGTCGATGTCATGGCGGAACTTCTTGTCCAGCGTCGGCGGCTCATCCAGCTCGTAAAACTCACCGTTGACCTTGACCCGCTGAAAGCCCTGTTTGCGCAGTTCGATGAATTCCTTGCGGTATTCCCCTTTGCGGTCGCGGATGATGGGGGCCAGCAAATAGGCGCGTGTGCCCTCCTCCATGGTCATGATGCGGTCGACCATATCCTGCACCTGCTGGGCCTCGATCGGCTTGCCGGTGGCGGGGCTGTAGGGCGTGCCCACGCGGGCAAAGAGCAGACGCATGTAGTCGTAAATCTCTGTCACCGTCCCAACGGTCGAACGCGGGTTCTTTGACGTCGTCTTTTGTTCAATGGAAATGGCGGGGCTGAGGCCCGAGATGTGATCCACATCAGGCTTTTGCATCATGTCGAGGAACTGGCGCGCATAGGCCGACAGCGATTCGACATAGCGGCGCTGCCCTTCGGCATAGATCGTGTCAAAGGCCAACGACGACTTGCCAGAGCCCGAAAGCCCTGTAATCACAACCAGTTGGTCGCGCGGAATATCCACGTCGATGTTCTTGAGATTATGTTCGCGCGCGCCGCGCACTTCGATATTTTTCAGCTCTGCCATGACACACCCCTTATCACCCTTCTGACATAGGCGGTCGTTGCGGATTCTCCAATGGAAAAAGCAGAACGAAAGATGAACGCGCTAGAGGTCGCGCATTTTGCCAAGCATAAGATGCAGCAGCAGCCCCAGCACAAAGGCCCCGCCCGCCAAAACCGGCAGGGCCGCATAGCCGCCGCCGATCAGCGCAAAGGCCATCACCGGCGTGCCCAGCGTATTGCCGATATTGCCCATCTGCGCCATCGCGCCATTGGCCTGCGCCTGTGCGGCAGGCCGCGCGTTCAGCTGCGGCACGGATGCAAAGCTGGCCCCCTGGACCAGCCCCATCGCCCCGGCCAGCGCCAGACAGGCCAGCGGCGCACCCGGTGACAGCCACAGCCAGATCATACACAGCGCCGACAGGGTAAAGCCCAGCTCAACAACCCGAACACCACTCAGCACCCGCAGCAACGCCACGCCAAGGGTCATGGAAACGACGATGCTGGTCAGCGGCATCGCGGTCATCACCCCGGCCCGGATATCCGGGTCCAGATAGGGTGGCAGCACCGTCAGGATCGACACGAAACTGAAGGTATAAAACAGCCAGCCCGCCGCCGGGGCCGAAATATGCGGCGACCGGTAGATCATCGCATGATCCCGCAGGATCTGGGGCAGCGATATGGCAGGCTGCGGCCCTTCGGCGGGCAAGGCGCGCAGGCGCGCGCCCAGGATCACGGCAAAGACTGCCATAAAGGCAGCATGGGCGACAAAGAGCGCGGGCAGACCGTAGCTTAGGGCAAGGGGGCGGCCCGCAAAGGCCAAAATCGCAAAGGCCACGCCAAAGAAGGTCCCCCACAGCGTCAGCGTCAGGCCACGGTCCTTGTCCGCGCTCAGTTGCGCGATCAAGGTCGGCGCGGCGACGACGATGGCCAGATGCGATGCCCCCTCGATCACCCGGCTGAGCAACATCCAGGGCAACGCCGGCACGCTGGCCTGCACAAGCGACACAGCCGCCCCCGCCCAAAGCGCGGCCAGCAAGGCGCGCCGGTACCTGATGCGCGCCACGACCAGACCTGCGACCACGCCAAACAGAATGCCCACAAACCCCACCAGCGACACGATCCAACCGACGGCGGCTCCGGCCTGCGGATAGGCCTGTGGCAAAAGGTCAAAGATGACAGAGACCTTGCCATATTGCGCAGCCGCCCCCAGCCCTGCGCCCCACAGCAGCAGAATGAGGCCAAAGGGAGTTTTCTGTGCCATTCAGACCTTCTGTGCCAGGGCCCATGCGCAAATCGGCATGTCCGGGTCGTTCTTGATATCATCGGTTTCGGGGTCATGCACGGGCGGCCAGACCTCTTCGAGGTTGCGCCGGGCGACATGGCGGTTGCCCCATTGCTCTGCGTGGATGGCATCCTCGTCAAAGCCGCCCTCGATCAGCAGGTTCTTGAGGCCCCGTGCGTTCCAGCGCGAACAATCCTGCGGCGCGGCATGCAGCGGTGCAAGGAACGGCACGGCAAGCCAGAAATACCCCCCCGGACGCAGCATCGCGTGGACATGACGGGTCGCGGCATAGGGCCGGTCAAGATGTTCCCAGACCTGATTGGCAAGGATCAGATCGACCTGCAGCACCCTGCCCGTGGACGGGTCCCCAAAGGGGCCTGCACAGATGTCATAGGCAGGATAGCGAAACTTGGCGTAGCTTTTGAAGGAGAAACGTTCGCCCCATTTTCCCGAAATCTCTGCCACATCAAGGCCTTGGGGGCCAAGGGCATTGATCATTCGGCGGCTTGAGGGCTGCATGACGACGCGGTTGAGACTGACCATGAAGGATGTATGGCAGCGCCGGGCTGGCGCGTCCAGCCCCACAATGCGCGGACAGGATTGTCGCCCCTCAGATACTGCGGGGCCCCGCAGCGCAGGTGATGCCGGGCCCCTGAAATCTTACATGTGGATCACGCGTCCGTAGGCATCCAGAACCGATTCATGCATCATTTCCGACAAGGTCGGATGCGGGAAGACGGTGTTCATCAGATCCTCTTCAGTCGTCTCCAACTGACGGCCGATGACATATCCCTGGATCAGTTCGGTCACTTCGGCACCGATCATATGCGCGCCCAGCAATTCGCCTGTCTTGGCGTCAAAGATCGTCTTGATCATGCCGTTCTCTTCGCCCAGGGCAATCGCCTTGCCATTGCCGATGAAGGGGAAGCGGCCCACCTTGATCTCATAGCCCAGTTCCTTTGCCTTGGCCTCGGTGTAGCCGACGGAGGCGACCTGGGGATGGCAATAGGTGCAGCCGGCGATGGTTTCTGGCTTGACCGGATGGGCGTGTTTCCCGCCGATCAGATCAGCGACCATGACGCCTTCGTGGCTGGCCTTGTGAGCAAGCCAGGGTGCGCCCGCGATGTCGCCGATGGCATACAGCCCCTCAACGCCGGTGCGGCAATATTCATCTGTCACGACATGGGTGCGGTCGATCTTGACGCCCAATTCCTCAAGCCCGAGGTTTTCGACATTGCCGACGATGCCCACGGCGCTGATGACGGTGTCGAACTCGTGCTTTTCAACCTTGCCGCCCACTTCGATATGGGCCGTGACCTTGTCCTTGCCGCGGTCAAGCTGTTTGACCATGGCCTTTTGCATGATTTTCATGCCCTGTTTCTCAAAGGATTTCTTGGCAAAGGCAGAAATCTCGGCGTCCTCAACCGGCAGCACGCGGTCCATGACTTCGACCACTGTCGTGTCTGCGCCCAAAGTGTTGTAAAAGCTGGCAAATTCGATTCCGATCGCGCCGGATCCGATGACCAGCAGCTTTTTCGGCATATGGGGCGGCTGCAGCGCGTGTTTGTAGGTCCAGACCATTTTGCCATCGGCCTCAAGGCCGGGCAGTTCGCGGGCGCGCGCGCCGGTCGCCAGCACGATGTTCTTGGCCGTCAGCTCTTCGGTGCCCTTGTCGGTCTTGACGCTGACCTTGCCCTTGGCGGTGATCCGGGCGGCCCCCATCACGACCGTCACCTTGTTCTTTTTCATCAGATGGCCGATGCCGCCTGACAGCTGGCCCGCAACCTTGCGCGACCGTTTGACCACCGCATCCAGGTCATAGCTGATGCCATCGGCCTTCAGGCCAAATTCCTTGGCGCGGTGCATGAGGTGAAACACCTCTGAAGAGCGCAGCATCGCCTTGGTCGGGATACAGCCCCAGTTCAGGCAGATGCCGCCCAGATGTTCGCGTTCGATGATTGCTACATTCATGCCCAGCTGCGCGCCACGAATGGCCGCAACATAGCCACCCGGCCCTGCCCCGATTACAATCAGATCAAAGGATTTTGCAGCCATGGTCAGAACCTCGCAGTGTTGCGGTGAAAAATTTAGTTTACCGTTAAACTATATTTTCAGCGCTCACAACAGCGACATTGCCGCAGAGGGCAATCTGCGGCCTGCTGAAACGGTAAAAGGGATCAGGCTGCCTGTTCTTGCTGCAATTGCCGGACAATATCGCCATAACCGCCGTCCGCAAGAAAGGCGGTTTCATTGGACCGGTCCTTGCGTTCCAGGGCGGCGTTGCGAAACGGAAAGCGGCCATAGCGGCGTATCACTTCGCGATGGGCCTGCGCATGCAGCATGCTGTTTGCGCGCGACAGCGGCATCCGTTCGGACATCAGCCGCACGCATCGGTCCTGGTCGCACAGGTTTTCGGAATGCATAAGCGGCATGTAGAAGAACTGCCGCGCGGGTTCATCAATGGTCATATCCCAGCCCCGCTCAATCGCGGATTTGGCTGCGGCCAATGCGGCGCGGTCTGTGGAAAATGCCTTGGCCTGACCGCGAAACATGTTCCGCGAAAATTGATCATTCAGGATGATATAGGCCAATACCCCCGATGGATATGTCAGCCAAAGCGAAAACTTGCCTTCGGTCGCGGCCTGCCATGTGCTTTCGAAACGCTCTGTGATGGTGGCATCCAGCGCATCGCTGGCTTCATACCAGCCTTTCGGTCCGACCTCGTCGAGCCAGAATTCCAGTATCTCTTGTGGGCCTAGCATTTCGCGCTCCTTGGGACTCGTGACCTTACGGGTTGAGAGTAGGGGATTTTTGTAACGGAATTCGAGTAACAATTTGTATCATAATCGACATGTTAGCGCCCTTCGGCCCTGTCGGCGTCCTCTTGGCTTGCCTCGCTTGCGATTTCTTGAGCATATTCGACGGCCGTCGCGGTGGCAGATGCGGTCAGCGGGACATAGTCGCCGGTTTCCTCAACCGGCACGCCCTTGCGCTGCGTGGCGCGGTAAGAGGCGTAAAAGGCCAGCGCGACAAACAATGCGGCGGTGAACAGATAAAACGCCCCCGGCCCCAAGGCAGTGCCCATCATCCAGCCCGTGATGATGGGGCCCAGGATCGCGCCCAAACCGTTGATGAACACCAATCCGCCGGAAGCGGAGGCCATATCCTCAGGGTTGAGGAAATCGTTCGTATGGGCAATCAGCAACGAATACAGAGGGTTAGACATGCCCCCCACCACGAAGGACGCGACCAGCAAGATCGGGAAAATATGGCCCAGCATCATGCCCAGCACCGAACCACCGGCCCCGATGACAGAGATGATGACGATCAAGGCGCGGCGGTCCATGCGGTCTGAAATCCACCCGATTGGATATTGCAGCACCACCGAGCCCACAAAGAAGGTCGCTACGAATAGCGAAATCTGCGCGACACTCAGCCCCGCCTCGGCACCATAAACCGATGCCATGCCAAATTGCGCAGAGAACACGCCGCCCAGCAAAAACATGCCCACGCACCCCAGTGGTGAAAAATTCAGCAACTCCCGCAGGCTCATGGGTTTGGTGGTGTCAAAGGCCGGTGTCGGGCTGATAGACAGCAAGATCGGCGTGATCGCCAGGCTGACCAGCACCGATGGAATGACAAACAGCACATAGCCCGACGGGTCCGCCGTCAGCAGCAGCGCCTGTGAGGCAACAATGCCGAGGGTTTGCACGATCATGTAAAGCGACAGCGCCTGCCCCCGGTTGGCATTGGTGGCAGCATTGTTCAGCCAGCTTTCCGCCGTCACGTAGACGGCCGAAAAACAAAACCCGATCAGCACGCGGCCAATGGACCAGATCGCCACATTCGGAAAGGTCGGATAGAGGATCATCACCGCCGAGATCATGGAGGCAAGTGCCGCAAAGACCCGCACATGCCCCACACGGCGGATCATGCCCGGTGCCATGCGCGACCCGCCAAGGAAGCCGACAAAGTAGCAAGACATGACGATCGACATCTCAAATGTCGAAAAATCCTCCAATGCGCCACGGATGCCCAGCAAGGTGCCCTGCATCCCGTTGCCCACCATCAACAGGCACATCCCAAATAGGAGCGCCCATGCGCTTGATAGAACCTGAATCATGTGGCTGCTCCTTTAGGGCGTTGTGCTCTCATTGAACCTGCAAACCGGGGGCGTCACCTGATTTAGCGACACTTCACAGGCTTCAAGCGGTCTTTTGCGGCATAGGTATTAATAGAGAGGCATCACCGTAGGAAAAGAAACGGTATTTCTCAGCGATGGCATGGGCATAGATCGATTTGATCCGATCAGCCCCCATCAAGGCCGAGACCAGCATCATCAGCGTGGATTTCGGCAGGTGGAAATTGGTCATCAGCGCGTCAGCTACGTGAAAGGTGAAACCCGGCGTAATAAAGATGTCGGTATCGCCTTCCCAGGCGGCGATCTGCCCGTCACGTCCGGCGGTCTCTATCAGGCGCAGGGCGGTGGTGCCCACCGGGATCACGCGGCCACCGGCGGCTTTGGTGGCCGCGATCTCGGACGCGGCCTGCGCGCTGACAAGGCCCCATTCCGCGTGCATCTTGTGCTGCGAGATATCATCGACCTTGACCGGCAGAAAGGTGCCCGCGCCGACATGCAGGGTGACATAGCTAAAGCTGACCCCGCGCGCGGTGAGGGCCGCCAGCAATGGTTCATCAAAATGCAACGAGGCCGTGGGTGCCGCCACCGCCCCCGATGTTTTGGCCCAGACGGTCTGGTAGTCGGTCTTGTCCTGCGCATCGGCAGGGCGTTTGGCCGCGATATAGGGCGGAAGGGGCATCGCCCCTGCGGCATTCAGCGCGGCGTCAAAATCATCGCCCGTGCAGTTGAACCGCAGATGGCCCTGCCCGTCGGCAACCCCTTCCAGCGTGGCGGATAGATCTGTGCTGAAGGTGACCGTCTCCCCGGTCTTGAGCTTGCGCAGGGGTTTGATCAGCGCGGCCCAGGTGCCATCGCTGCGCGGCTCCAGCAGGGTAACTTCGATCTTGGCCTCTACCCTGCCCTGGGCGCTGTCACGCAGGCGGGTGCCGAACAACCGGGCCGGGATCACACGGGTGTCATTCAGTACCAACCGGTCGCCCGGCCGCAGCCAATGGGTCAGGTCCGTGACATGCTGGTCATGGATCGCATCACCCTGCGCCACCAGCAACCGCGCCGAAGAGCGCGGCACCGCAGGACGGGTGGCAATCAGCTGCTCTGGCAGGTCGAAATCAAAATCTGAAAGTTTCATGGCCGCGCTTTAGCGCCCCTCGTGGGTCCCGGCAACGGGTCTTTTGGGAATTGCCTCTGGCTGAGGCAGAATGCTTTTGGTGATGCCGTCAACCTCTGGCAATTCGGGCGGGCGCGCGCGGAACAATTCCCGGAACATGGCAGGTGCCAGGGCTGACAGCGGATTGACCGAAACATCCGGCGTTCTGGCCTGCCCTTTCAAGGTATAGTTGAACCCGATCACCCCTTCGCCCTTGCGGGTAAACAGCGATCCGATTCCGTTGAGCAGATAGACCGGGCTGACCACCCCCTGCATCCCGATCACCCCTGTATCGAGCGCATAGGTCCCATCCATCGAGATGCCCATGGAGGCACCCACGGCGCTGGCCTCGGTCAGGGTCAGCAGGTTGGGGGTCAGACGGAATGTCGCCTCTACATCATTAAAGAAAATACCATCCCCGTTGAGTTCATTGATCAGCCCCACCACGGAGACAGCATTCAGCAAAGCGGCAATGCCCGGCGCGTCGCGCACGGTCACGCCGCCGATGGTCAAACGCCCGTCAAATGCACCGCCCTTTCCCACCGGCAGCAAGAGCAGCGACAGCTGCCCGCCCACCACCTGTTTGAGCAAACCCGCCGCACGCAGCACATCGCCCGCATCCGCAGAGGTCAGCCGCACCGCGCTGCGGCCATCCTGCGGCGAGACCCGCCCCTGAACCGCAGCGGCACCATTCAATTGTGCGTTGAAATTACCATCCAAACCGCCCGCGGTGGCAAAGCGCCCTGTCATGTTGGTCAGCGCAATGGTGTCTGAGATCTGCAGCCGGTCCAATGCGACCTGCATCGGTGCCGAGGCCTGAGCATTGCTGCTGGCCCCGAATTCTGCCCGTCGCAGATCCAGACTGCCGCCGCGCAGCACCACCTGGACCGGATTGCCCGCCCCCTGACCGATCAGGTCCAGCGGAACATCAAGCCAATTGCCCACCTCCACCTTGTCAAAGCGGATCCGGTTCAGCGACTTATCCGCGTTGAAGCTGATGTTGCCCGAGGCCGAAAGGCCCGGACCCGACACGTCAAGCTGTTCAATCTCGGGCACCGGGCCAAGCACGCCCCTGACGCGCAAGCGCCCGGCCTCACGGGGGGCCTTTACCCAGCTGACTTGCGGCACGGCAATTCGCAGCCCGCGCAAATCAGACCGCAGATCAAATTGCGGGGCCGCACCGCGCTGCAGCACAATATCGACATTGGCCCGCCCCTGCCCCGCGACAGAGCCCTGCGGCAGCGCCACGCCAAAGGTCTGCAATGCAGCCTGATCCAATGTGGTATCGGCGCTCAACAATCCCGGCCCGGCCCCCGGCCCCAGCGGCTGGCGGTAACTGGCGTCAAAGGCCACACCGTCTATTGTTCCTGTCCCGTCAATGCGCAACGCATCGTTTTGTGCCGCGATCCGCAGCCTGTCCGCCCTGATGCGCCGTCCGGGGACCAACACATCGCTGGACAGCGACAAAAGATCCCCGGTCGCGTGATAGATCACGGTTGGCCTGGTGCCCGGCTTTAACGTCAGGGCCAATGTCGCGGCGAGGGCTGCATTGCCATCGGCCAGGGCCACGGGCAATTTGGCTTTGTCCATGAAGGACATCGGCGGCATGTTCAGCAGCGACAGGGTGGCCGCGATGGTGGAGCGGGTCTCAAGGCGGACCACGGCTGGCGTGCCTTCCTTGGCGCGCACATCGGGGATGATAAAGGATGATCCCGCGATCCCGACCGGCCCGCCTTGCGGCGGCGTGACCTGACCGCCGTCAACGGTGACCACCAGACGGTTGTCCGCCAGACTGAAATGGCCCCGCCCCTGATCCACCGCTGGCAGCGTCTTGGCAAAGCGCAGATCGGCCTTTTGGTAGTCAAAGGCCACATAGGTCTGGGGCGGTGTTTCGGGGGCCAGCCGGATGGCCAGATCCAGATTGCTGACCTCACCTGCCAAAAGGTTGGTCTGCAGCCAGTTGCGGGTGTGACCCAGCAGCCGTTCAGGCCAAAGCGCCAGCAGCCGGTCTGATGAAAATTCATCCATGCGGCCATCCAGCGCCACTTGCCAGCCCGCAGGGTCGGCACGCAGCTGGCCGTCCACCAGCAGCGTCTTGCCCTGGTCCGACACCTGAAGCCGACCCAGCGTGACCCTGAAGGGATCCAGTTCAAGCCTGAAATCCGCCTCTGCGCCCGCAATCCGAACCGCGCTTTCATAAAGGTCATCGGGGTTTGCAACCATATCCTGCAGGCTGATCTGCCCCACCAGATCACGCAGTTTGCCGCTGTCCTCATCCACCCCCAGGACCGCCGCGCCGCTGGCCTGCGCGGTGATCCACGGGCTGCGGACAGAAAGTTCGTCAAAGCGCAGCAGTTTCTCTTGGGGGATATAGCTGAAATAGCTGCGCGCACCGTCAAAGGGGATCGGCTTGGTGCCCGAATTGGGCTGCAAGACCCCCTTGCCGATCTGCAAAGTGGCGGCAATCGGCGCAAAGCGGCCCTCTTGGGACAGGCCCGAACGCACGGCACCCGAAATCGGTGCCCGCAGGACCCCCAGCCAGGCAAAGGCGGCACCCTGGATGGCGATGTCTTCGGCGGGCACATCCTGGAAATTGACGCCAAAGGTCGCGGCGGTCTGGCCAATCTGGCTGGTGTAATTGGCCGAGAGTGTTGCGACACCCGCCCCGCCACTGAGCAGCGCCAGATCCGCCGCGATGGTCAGCATGTCATCCTGCCGCGTCAGCAAAAAGCGACCGCCATCGACGGTCCAGGCCCGGTCTGCCCGGCTGTCTTCGTAGCGCAGCGTCACCGCGCGCACATCCACATTGCGCAATCCCGCCAAGGTGGGGCGGCCCAGCAATTCATCGACCTGCCCGATCAGGGCAGGCAGGCTGGACGCCTCTGTGGCCTGATCGCCCGCAGCGCTGGTGCTGCCCGCCTCAGAGGCTCCTGAGCGCAATGTCACCGATCCGTTTTCATTGCGCCGCAACCGCACGACAATCCCCGACAGGGTGACCTCGCTGGGCTGCACCTGCCCCTCCAGCAAGGGGGCGGTGGCAAAGACAGCGCTGGCCTCATTGAAGCGCGCAATTTCAGCGCCATTGGGGGCGTTCAACGCCACATCGCGCAGCCGTAAGCGGGGCTGCCAGCCCTCGTCCATGACGAAAGCCATCTCGCCAAAACGGACCCGCGTCCGGGGCAGCACCTCGGCCAGGCGGTCTTCGATCATCTGCTGGACCCAGTCGGGTGCGGTAACAGGATAGGATTTAAGATAAAGAACCGCCGCCCCGCCCATGAGGACGCAGACGGTTGTCAGTGCAAGTGCGGCATTGAGAAACCACATCACGCCCATGCCCAAAAACCTGCGGTGCTTTTTGGTCTTTGGGTTTAGCGGAAAAGGGCTTGCAGCGTCGCGCATCATCATCCTGTTTGGCGTTGCGGGCTTGGCACTCGCCAATATCGTTCTACTATGTCACCCCAGCAATGACCTTCCAAGTGAAAGACGCCTGAATTATGCCTGACATCCTTGATCCTGCACCAGACTTTACCCTGCCAAGCACGGGCGGCGGCGAAATTACGCTGAGCGCGCTGCAGGGCAGCCCCGTTGTGCTGTTCTTTTATCCCCGCGACGACACGCCGGGGTGTACCAAAGAAAGCATCGGATTTTCCCAAAGCCTGAGTGACTTTGAGGCGGCGGGCGTCAAGGTCTTTGGCATCTCGCGCGACACGATGGCAAAACACGACAAATTCACCGCAAAGCACGAGCTGACCGTTCCTTTGCTGTCTGACGAAGAAGGCGGCGTGACAGAGAGCTATGGCGTCTGGGTGGAAAAGAACATGTACGGCAAGAAGTCGATGGGGATTGAACGCGCGACCTATCTGATCGGGGCAGACGGCAAGATTGCACAGGTCTGGCGCAAGGTGAAAGTGCCAGGCCATGTCGAAGCGGTACTTGAGGCTGCGCGCGCGCTGTGATGGCGCTGGCGGAAATGGCCGAGGCGGTTCTGCGCTGTGCGGATGGCCGGGAAAAGACGGCGCTGTCACACCAATACGCCGCCGAATGGCAAGCGGCCCGGGCTGCAGGGCAGACGCCCGAGATTGGCCATGCCACCCCCCCGCTGCATCCGGCCCGACCCGCCGCACCTGAATTGCTAAGCCCGCGTGACGTGCCGCGCCGCAAGCCCGGCTCGCCCGCAGGGCGGATCGCGCTGCTGCATGCGGTCGCCCATATCGAGCTGAACGCAGTCGATCTGCATTGGGATGTGATTGCGCGCTATACAGCGACCAAGATGCCCATGGGTTTTTATGACGACTGGGTCAAGGCGGCGGATGAGGAATCCAAGCATTTCAATCTGATGTGCGATTGCCTGGAAGAACTGGGCAGTCATTACGGGGCCTTGCCTGCCCATGCAGGCATGTGGCGTGCAGCCGAAGATACCGTGGATGATCTGATGGGCCGTCTGGCAGTCGTGCCCATGGTCCTTGAGGCACGCGGGCTGGATGTCACCCCCGGCATGATCAAGCTGTTCAAACAAGCCAAAGCTGACAGCGCCGTTGCCGCCCTTGAGACGATCTATGCCGAGGAAGTGGCGCATGTGGCCTATGGCAGCAAATGGTTCCATTTCCTGTGTGGCCGCCATGACGAAGACCCCAAGGAACGGTTTCACGCCCTGGTGCGCAAATATTTCCACGGCGATCTGAAACCACCCTTTAACGAAGAAAAACGTGCCGAAGCAGGGATACCGCCGGACTTTTATTGGCCCCTCACGGCCTAGGATCAGGTGAACACCGCAAGGCAAGTGACTGGACTGGGCGGTTTTTTGCCCATCAGTGCCCCTGTGGTTGTTTTCACGCCGGCGGAGGGCCAAGAGGCTTGCCCGTCAGGTTAGGCTTGGTTAATGAAACGGGGTTAGATCCGGTAGATCGAAAGATCAGTCGACCGGATCGAGGGAAAAGACGGGAAGAGGGAAGAAGACGTGCGCACCAGGCTCGCCATCAAGATCCATTCAGTTTTGGAACATTACTTTCCCGAACGCCGCGTCTTTCTCAAGTCTGACAATGATACCCGCTTTATCCGCCTGCGTCCCGGCACCCAGATCCTAGCCTTTGCGGGCAGTGCCCTTTTGGTCGCCTGGGCGATCATCGCCACGGCAGTTATCTTGATGGACAGCATCGGGTCGGGCAATTTTCGCGAACAGGCAAAACGCGATCAACGCACCTATCAGGCACGGTTGAACGACCTGTCCGCACAGCGCGACAACCGCGCCGAAGAAGCGCTGGCCGCGCAAGAGCGGTTCAACAGCGCGCTGAAACAGATTTCAATCATGCAATCCGATCTTCTGCAGTCAGAGACGCGCCGCCGCGAGCTGGAGACAGGCATTGACGTGATCCAGAACACCCTGCGCGGCACGATGAAAGAACGCGAGGCCGCGCGCCAGCAGCTGGCTGCACTTGAAGGCACCACAGACGGAGAAACCAGCAACGTGGTTCAGGCCGCGACCAGCAGCGCCCCCATCGGATTTCTGGCAGAGGCGCTGGAACGAACCGCCAAGGAGCGCGATCAGGTCGTTGCCGACGCCCAGGAGGCCCTGCTGGAGGCCGACAGGATGCAACAGGAAATCGCGCTGATGCGCGACCAGAACGATGCGATCTTTCGCCAGCTTGAAGAAGCGATGAGCGTTTCCGTCGCCCCGCTGGACAAGATGTTCCGCAACGCGGGCATGCCGACCGACCGCATATTGGAGACGGTCCGCCGTGGCTATTCGGGCCAAGGTGGCCCCATGACACCCCTGAGCTTTAGCACCCGTGGCGAAGAGCCGTCTGCAGATACGATGCGCGCCAACCGACTGTTGAACCAGATGGACCGGTTGAACCTTTACAGAATTGCCGCCGAAAAGGCCCCTTTTGCGAACCCGCTGAAAAACGCGTTCCGCTTTACCAGCCAGTTCGGCTATCGCCGTGACCCCAAGACGGGGGGGCGGCGCATGCACTCTGGCGTTGATTTCGCCGCCGGAATGGGCACACCACTATATGCCACTGCTGACGGGGTTGTGACCCACGCTGGCTGGCAATCCGGTTATGGCCGTCTGGTCAAGATCCAGCATGAGTTCGGAATTGAGACCCGCTATGCCCATCTTTCGCGCCTAACGGTAAAAGTGGGACAAAGGGTCTCGCGCGGGCAGCGAATTGGTGATATGGGGGCGTCTGGACGAGTAACCGGTGTTCATCTTCACTACGAAGTGCGTGTGGGTGGCAAAGCAGTAAATCCGATGATCTATATCAAGGCAGCAAACGATGTTTTCTAAGAGCAAAATCAACGATCCCGCGCCAAGCAAAGACGCAGACGCAGCGTCCAAGCAGGCAATTCCCCCCACTGCGGCACCTCAGGGTTCTGCCATGGGCAAGCCAGGCGAATTCAAGGCAAGCGCCCCAAAGCCAAAGCCACCGGCCTCTTTGCTTTCTGCTGACTTGCATGTCACAGGCAACATGAAGACAACCGGCGACATCCAGGTTGAAGGGACAGTTGAGGGCGACATTCGCGCGCATTTACTGACCATCGGCGAGACGGCGACCATCAAGGGCGAAGTGATTGCCGATGATGTCGTGATCAACGGTCGCATCGTGGGCCGCGTGCGTGGCTTGAAAGTACGTCTGACATCAACTGCACGGGTTGAGGGTGACATCATCCACAAGACCATCGCGATTGAATCGGGTGCGCATTTTGAAGGGTCTGTCCAGCGTCAGGATGATCCTCTGAACCCCGGCTCCAAATCATCTTCGGCATCTGCCAAGGCGAACCCTGCCTCTGAATGAGGCGGTGAACAGTCATAATTGCAAAAGGCACCGCAGGTTTCTGTCGGTGCCTTTTTCTTTGGGGTGACCGATGATGTGGGGCGGTGCTGACTGCGCCCGGCCTGATGATATGATGACCGGATGACCGGGCATGGCCACTGCCACGAAAAAGGGCGCACCTTTCGGCACGCCCTGTTTAAGACCAAAGGTCAACCATCACTCGGTGACGGTGACCTTTTGCATCACGTCAGGCGCGCCGACGATTGCACCATTGCCGCCGGTGCCCAGTTTGATTGCATCAACGACATCCTGACCTTCGGTCACACGGCCAACAACCGTGTATTGACCGTTCAGGAAATAGCCCTCGTCAAACATGATAAAGAACTGGCTGTTCGCGGAGTCGGGGTTTTGCGACCGCGCCATGCCCACCACACCCTTGTCAAAAGGAATGTCGGAGAATTCAGCCGGTACATCGGGCATTTCAGATCCGCCCATGCCCGCACGGCGCAGGTTGGAAGGGTCTTTGCCGAATTCCACATCACCGGTCTGCGCCATAAAGCCTTCGATGACACGGTGGAACACGACGCCGTCATAGGCCCCCTGCTCTGCCAGCGTCTTGATCCGTTCAACATGCTGGGGTGCCACGTCTTCGAACAGGTCGATCTGGATCGTGCCGTTGGCCTCGCCCGCAACATCAATGGAGATCCCGGTTGCGGCCGCCGCACTGCCCAGCAAAGCTGCGATCAGCGCTGTTGTGACCCCGGCCTTACGCATCTGCGGCAACCTTCATGCTGATCATGCGGTCAGGCTCGGCAGGTGGCTCGCCACGCGCGATGGCATCGACATGTTCCATACCGGAAATGACCTGACCGTAAACGGTGTACTGACCGTTCAGGAAATCATTGTCCTTGAAGTTGATAAAGAACTGGCTGTTCGCAGAATCGGGGTTGGCAGACCGCGCCGCACCGATTGAACCGCGCGCATGGGGCAGCTTGGAGAATTCCGCTGGTACATTGTCCAGATCGGAGCCACCGGTGCCCGCCATGCGCAGGTTAAAGCCGTCTTCCATGTTGCCATGTTCCACATCGCCGGTCTGAGCCATAAAGCCCTCGATCACGCGGTGAAAGCAGACGTTGTCGTATTTACCGGCACGGGCCAGCTCTTTCATGCGGGCTGTGTGCTTTGGGGCCACTTCGGCAAACAGCTCGATAGTGACAGTACCGCCCTTGAGTTCCAACAGGATGGTGTTTTCTGGATCTTTGATCTCGGCCATGCCGCGCTCCTTTATTCAATCTGGCCCTTACCTAGGGCCGATCCGCCCAATTGCCAAGCGAGTGCATTGACCATTTGGCCCAGAAAGGCAAAACACTGCGTGACCAAAGGCAACAGGAACGGAAATATGGGCTGGAAAACGCTGGATGACATGGATTTGAGCGGCAAACGTGTGCTGCTGCGCGTGGACATCAACGTGCCGATGGAAAAAGGCAAAGTGACCGACACCACCCGGATCGAACGTATCGTACCCACGGTCAGGGATATTCTGGCCAAGGGGGGCAAGCCGATCTTGTTGGCGCATTTCGGCAGGCCCAAGGGCAAGGTCAACCTTGATCTCAGCCTTGGACAGGTTTTGCCCGCGCTCAAAGCGGCACTTGGGCTTTCTGTTGTTCTGCTGGAGACATTGGAGGCGGCAGAGAACCTGCCCGAAGAGGCCAAGCAGGCCGATGTGCTGTTGCTGGAAAACATCCGCTTTCATCCCGGTGAGACGACCAATGACCCGGCATTGTCCCAGCGTCTGGCCGCCCTTGGCGATGTCTATTGCAATGATGCCTTTTCGGCGGCGCACCGGGCGCATGCGTCGACCACGGGGATCGCTGAACTGCTGCCCGCCTGTGCCGGTCGTCTGATGCAGGCAGAGCTGCACGCGCTGGAGGCCGCGTTGTCCAAGCCAGAGCGCCCCGTGGGGGCCGTCGTGGGCGGGGCGAAAGTATCGACAAAGATTGCGCTGCTGGAAAACCTGGTGAACCGGCTGGATGTTCTGGTGATCGGCGGCGGCATGGCCAATACCTTTTTGGGTGCGGCCGGTGCCCAACTGGGTGCCTCGCTGAGCGAGCCTGACTTTTTCGACACCGCCCGTGACATCATGGCGCAAGCCCAAAAGGCCGGATGCCGCGTGATCCTGCCCCAGGACGGTTTGGTGGCCTGCGCCTTTGCCGCTGGTGCGCCCTATGAGGTCAAGATGCTGGGCCCGGATACAATCCTTGGTGCGGATGAGATGGTGCTGGATGCCGGACCGCAAAGCATTGAGACCCTGAGTGCTGCGTTTGAGGGGCTCAAGACATTGATCTGGAACGGCCCGATGGGGGCCTTTGAAATCGCCCCCTTTGATACGGCCACGGTTGCTGCTGCACGGCTTGCCGCGCAACGGACCAAGGCAGGCGCGCTGATTTCGGTCGCCGGTGGCGGAGATACGGTTGCCGCACTGAACAAGGCGGGTGTGGCGGATGATTTCACCTATATCTCGACTGCCGGAGGGGCCTTTCTTGAGTGGATGGAGGGCAAGACCCTGCCCGGCGTTGCCGCATTGGAGGCAAGTGCCGCCTAAATCCGCGACTTGTTGCGCAGATGTCGCGTAAACATCGGGAATAGTAGAGAAACTATTTTTGATGCGGGAAAGGGATTCACAGTGCGAATCACCTGTGTCATACTTGTGTCACGTCCACCAAGAGACGATCTGAGGCAGATTTGATGACCCGCACCGCCCGTCCTGCATTTGGCACATTGCTGTTTTTCGCAATCGCTTTTGCGCTGAGCCTCTATTTCACATTCGCCGCTGTGCAGGGTGACTTTGGCCTGTTCCGCCGCGCCGAGATCCTGGCCGAAAGCCAGCAACTGCGCAGCCAGCTTGCGGATGTGAGCGCGGAAGTGGCGCGGATGGAAAACCTTACCAAACGAATGTCAGACGATTATCTTGATCTGGACCTGCTGGACGAACAGGCCCGCCGCGTCCTGGGCATGGTGCGCACGGATGAGATCGTGATCCAATAACGCATCTTGCGCAGTCCGAATATGGGGCTTTTCGAAAACGCGCCAGACACCGTTTCAGTTGACTTTTGCCGTTATTTTGAGCTGATCATGCGGCGGCATCCGCGGCACCGCAATTGCCACTACCCTTTACTTCCCGAATCCGGTAAGAGATAGTTTAACGCTAAACTATTCTGCGCAATGGTCTTTGCGCTCACGAAGGGGAACCCTATGGCGGCGAAGAAAACCACCAATACAACGAATGTCTCAGCAGATGAGCTGAAAGCCTATTACAAGGACATGCTGCTGATCCGGCGGTTCGAGGAAAAGGCAGGTCAACTGTACGGAATGGGACTGATTGGCGGCTTTTGCCACCTCTACATTGGTCAAGAAGCAGTTGTCGTAGGCCTTGAGGCCGCCGCAGAAGAAGGCGACAAGCGCATCACCTCTTACCGCGATCACGGTCATATGCTGGCCTGTGGCATGGACCCTAACGGCGTGATGGCCGAATTGACGGGCCGCGAGGGCGGCTATTCCAAGGGCAAGGGCGGCTCCATGCATATGTTCTCCAAGGAGAAGCATTTCTATGGCGGCCACGGTATCGTGGCGGCACAGGTGCCGCTGGGTGCCGGATTGGCCTTTGCCGACAAATACAAAGAGAACGGGCGCGTGACCTTTACCTATTTCGGGGATGGTGCGGCCAACCAGGGGCAGGTCTACGAGGCCTTTAACATGGCCGCGCTGTGGAAACTGCCCTGTATCTTTGTGATCGAGAACAACCAATACGCCATGGGCACATCGCAGCAACGCTCCACCTCCTCGGCCGAAATTTACGAACGCGGCAAGGCCTTTGGCATTCCCGGCGAAGCGGTCGACGGTATGGATGTTCTGGCCGTCAAGGCCGCGGGTGAGACAGCCGTCAAACACTGTCGCTCCGGTGAAGGCCCCTATATTCTTGAGATCAAGACCTATCGCTACCGGGGACACTCCATGTCGGACCCGGCCAAGTACCGGACCCGCGAGGAAGTGCAGAAAATGCGCGACGAGCGTGACCCGATCGAAGCCGTCCGCAGCCTGCTGCTGACCGGCAAACACGCGACAGAGGATGACCTCAAGGCCATCGACAAGGACATCAAGAAAATCGTGAACGCATCCGCTGATTTTGCAAAAGAGAGCCCCGAGCCGAGCTTGGATGAGCTTTGGACCGATATTTACGCTGAAGTGCAGGAGGCTTGATCCATGGCTATTGAAATTCTCATGCCCGCCCTGAGCCCGACAATGGAAGAAGGCACGCTGGCCAAATGGCTGGTCAAGGAAGGCGATACCGTATCCTCCGGCGATATCATGGCCGAAATCGAAACCGACAAGGCAACGATGGAATTTGAGGCCACCGATGAAGGTGTGGTTGGCAAGATCCTGATCGCCGAAGGCACTGAAGGCGTCAAAGTGAACACCGCCATCGCGATCCTGCTGGAAGACGGCGAAGACGCCTCTGCTGCAGACAGTGCTGCCAGCGCCCCCGCCCCGGCGGCGGCCGCTGCGGCCCCCGCAGCGGCACCTGCCGCAGCAGAGCCTGCACCGGCAGCACCACAAGTGGACAGCACACCCGACTGGCCCGAGGGCACCAAGCTGAAGCAGCAAACGGTCCGCGAGGCCCTGCGCGACGGCATGTCCGAAGAGATGCGCCGCGACGACACCGTGTTCCTGATGGGCGAGGAAGTCGCCGAATATCAGGGGGCTTACAAGATCTCGCAAGGGATGCTGGATGAATTCGGCAAAAAGCGCGTCATCGACACGCCGATCACCGAACATGGTTTTGCCGGTATCGCCACAGGCGCTGCCTTTGGCGGTCTGCGCCCAATTGTGGAATTCATGACCTTCAACTTCGCGATGCAGGCGATTGACCACATCATCAACTCAGCGGCCAAGACGCTCTATATGTCGGGTGGTCAGATGGGCGCGCCCATGGTGTTCCGTGGCCCCAATGGTGCGGCTGCCCGCGTCGGTGCCCAACACTCGCAGGATTATGCCGCATGGTACATGCAAATTCCTGGTCTCAAGGTGGCGATGCCCTACTCGGCCTCTGACTACAAAGGCCTGATGAAAACCGCGATCCGCGATCCCAACCCGGTTATCTTTCTTGAGAATGAAATTCTCTATGGCCGCAGTTTTGATGTGCCTGAGATGGATGATTATACAGTGCCCTTCGGCAAGGCCCGGATCTGGCGCGAAGGCACGGATGCGACCATCGTCAGCTTTGGCATCGGGATGACCTATGCGCTGGCTGCCGCCGACAAACTGGCCGAAGAAGGGATCAGCGTCGAAGTCATCGACTTGCGCACCCTGCGCCCGATGGATACGCCCGCGATCATCAAATCCGTGATGAAGACCAACCGTTTGGTCACCGTCGAAGAAGGCTGGCCACAAGGCTCTGTCGGCAATTACATCTCAAGCGTGGTGATGCAGGAGGCATTCGACTATCTGGATGCGCCGGTCATCAATTGCACAGGCAAGGACGTGCCGATGCCCTATGCCGCCAATCTGGAAAAACACGCGCTGGTGACAACAGATGAAGTCATCGCTGCCGTGAAAAAAGTCACATACAAATAAGGAGCGGACAGATGCCAATAGAAATCCTCATGCCCGCCCTGTCGCCCACCATGGAAGAAGGCACATTGGCCAAATGGCTGATCAAGGAAGGCGACAGCGTCGCCTCCGGTGACGTGATGTGTGAAATCGAAACCGACAAGGCGACGATGGAATTCGAAGCCGTTGACGAAGGTGTGGTCGGCAAGATTCTGATTGCCGAAGGAACCGAAGGGGTCAAGGTCAACACAGCCATCGCGGTGCTCTTGGAAGACGGCGAAAGCGCGGACGACATCGGCGCACCTGCCGCCGCCAAGGCCGCGACCCCAGCGGCGGCTCCCGCAGCAGCAGCAGAAGCGGCCCCCACAGCAGCAGCGCCAGCCCCCGCAGCCCCCAAACCCGCAGGGGGCACGCGTATCTTTGCCTCTCCCCTCGCCCGGCGCATCGCCGCGCAAAAGGGCCTTGATCTGTCTGCAATCGCAGGCTCCGGCCCCCATGGCCGTATCGTCAAGGCGGATGTAGAAGGTTTGTCCCAGTCACAAGCGCCAAAGGCCGCCGCACCTGTCGCGGCTTCCACGCCTGCGGCCACTGCCACAGGGCCTGCGACCGACACGATCCTCAAGATGTATGCCGATCGCACCTATGAGGAAGTCAAACTTGATGGCATGCGCAAAACCATCGCCGCACGGCTGACCGAGGCCAAGCAAACCGTGCCGCATTTCTACCTGCGCCGCGACATTCAACTGGATGCCCTGATGGCCTTCCGCGCCCAGTTGAACAAACAGCTCGAACCCCGCGGCATCAAACTGTCGGTCAATGACTTTATCATCAAGGCCTGCGCTTTGGCCTTGCAACAGGTGCCTGATGCCAATTCGGTTTGGGCCGGTGACCGGACGTTGAAGCTCAAACCCTCCGATGTGGCGGTCGCCGTCGCCATCGAAGGCGGCCTCTTCACACCGGTGCTCAAAGACGCCGAGATGAAATCCCTCTCCGCCCTCTCAGCTGAGATGAAAGACCTTGCAGCCCGCGCCCGCGACCGCAAACTTGCCCCCCATGAATACCAGGGCGGCAGCTTTGCGATCTCGAACTTGGGGATGTTCGGCATCGACAACTTCGACGCCGTGATCAACCCGCCCCATGGCGCGATCCTTGCAGTGGGTGCTGGTGTCAAAAAACCGGTGGTGGGCCCCGATGGCGATCTGACAACGGCCACGGTCATGTCCGTGACCCTTTCCGTTGATCACCGGGTCATCGACGGTGCACTGGGTGCGCAGCTGCTCAATGCAATCAAGGACAACCTCGAAGCGCCAATGACCATGCTGGCCTGATCCGGCCTCATCCCAGGGCCATTCTCTTTTTGGCCCTAAATACCTTGGGGGAGTTTGAGGGGCCAGTGCCCCTCATCGGCGCCCCCATGGGGCGACAGACATCACGCAAAAAGCCAGCTCTTCAGCTGGCTTTTTTCATTTCTGTTGTGATTTTTGGATTTATCCTTGGCGGTTAATCCTGCGGCCCAAACATATGGTTCATGGAAATGGCAGGCTGCTCGCATCCTGCCTCGCCGACGATCCGCGCCGGGATACCGGCCACTGTCTTGCACGGCGGCACATCCTCCAAGACCACGGAGCCGGCCGCGATCCGACTGCAATGACCCACCTTGATGTTGCCCAGCACTTTGGCACCGGCACCAATCAGAACACCGTCGCCGATTTTCGGGTGCCTGTCCTCTTCCTCTTTGCCGGTTCCGCCCAAGGTCACAGAATGCAACATCGACACGTTATCACCAACAACTGCCGTCTCTCCGATCACGATGGAATGCGCGTGGTCGATCATGATCCCCTTCCCGATTTTCGCACCGGGATGAATATCGACACCGAAAATCTCGCTCACCCGCATCTGGACGAAATAGGCCAGATCCGTCCGGCCATGCATCCAAAGGTGATGCGCGACCCGATAGGCCTGAACCGCCTGATAGCCCTTGAAATAGAGGATCGGCTGCAAGAACCTGTGGCACGCGGGGTCGCGTTCATAGATCGCGACCAGATCAGCACGGGCCGCCTCCACCAAACGCGGGTCTTCTGCATAGGCATCCTCGACCATCTCGCGCACCACGACCATGGACATCTCATTTGAGGCCAGCTTGGCCGCCACCCGGTAGGAAAGCGCCTTTTCGATGGATTTATGGTGCAAAATGCAGGCATGGACAAAGCCACCAATCAGCGGCTCATCGCGCACGGCTTTCTCTGCCTCACGCTGAATTCGGTCCCAAACGGGATCGACTGCGGATAGTTTTCTGCGCGCTTCGGCCATGGGATACATCCTTCTTGCTGGCTAAGACATACCTCATGTAAGACGAATGTGACAAACGCAAAGCTGTGATGCAGGTCATTTTTCCTGTTGATCTGTCAAGTTTCCCGTCCCAGGCGCGCTCCAAAGTCTTTGCCGCAGCTGGCGCAAGACAATTTCAAAGCAGCAGCAATAGTCCCGATTGCCAAAACTCGGCTCCGCCGCCAGCCCCTTGCTGCAGGCCACATCGCCAAGCGTGCCATTGCCCCAGAGCGGATGAATTTTTCCCAAGCGGCCAACAAACCGATCCGCCCAATCCGCCTGCGTCATCATCTGCGCGCATTGTGCCTCCCGCGCCTCTTCTGGCAGGCGCAGCAACGCACGCGCGGCGGCGGATACATCAGAATAATGCACGCTGCGCATCAGACAACCACGCGCAGCTTGCGCTCCAGTCCAGGCCCGTAAACTGCAGATATCTGGGCGACAGAGACGTCAAAGGGCAGCGTCAATCCGTCTGCAATCTGCATCGCAGCGCTATAATGCCAATATGGCGTGCCTAGGACCACCTCGCGCAGAACAGCACTGCCTTGGCGCACCCGGACCAGATAGCTTTCGCTTTCTTCGGCCAAAGGCACCTCTGGCGTGTCCCAGCTGTCGCCATCCAACCGCGTGCGCCTGATCCAACTCACCTGATAGGCACCATCACCGGCTTTTTGCGCACGCAAGTGACCAGGCGCATAGGGCCGCATCCCATTCCCATTGAATGCCTGAACGCTATGACGGTAAGACGGATCATCGTAGCCACGCAGCGCAGGCCCAATTCGAAAATTCTGCGCCACACGCCGCAAACTCGGGCTTAGCGCAATCTGCTCGGGCACCCCGTCCAGCAAGACAAATCTGGATCCCGCAGGCCAATTCCCCGGCATCAGCGCATCCGATCCCGCCTGCCCCCGCAGTCTCGTTTTCAGCCAGTAGGTGCGGGGCCCCACCAATTGCGCCTGGGCGAATTGAAAGATCTCCCATGTGTCAAAGCTGCCATCGCCAATCGCCGCCATATTGGCCCCACTCAACAACCCATCTTCGCTGACAGAGGACAACGTACCGCCGACCAATTTCACCTCAAGCACATCTCCCCTGTCCAGAACCCCGGGCCGCGCCGCCGCCAGCCCGGTTGTTGTCACACCGATGGTGGCAGGTTGGGCAATCACCTTGTTCAGGCTGTACCCCTCGTCTGTGCTGGATTGGAACAGGGCCACCGGCCCCGGCCAGGGCTGCGCCGTGACTGCAATATGTGGCGCATGCGGCACCTCATCCCCGCGCAACAACGGCAGGTCCATGAAATGGGCCAAGACCGGCACCGGAGCCACAAACTGGTTTGGCGCGACCAGCTCGTCATAGATATCTGCCAGATCATAGACCTGCGGCTCGATCCGCACGCCCTCAATCAACTGGACATCAGATTGCTCCACCCGGTCGATACGGTAAAGTGCAGGCCGCTCTTGCTGATCGCCGGGCAATTCAAACACATCGCCCGCCCCCAAGGCCATCTGCGAAGGCGGCAGGGCCAGACGGACGGTATCGCGTGCCACTCGGGCCTCAGTCAGCCAACGTTCCGCGATCTGACGCCCTTCGCCACGGGTCAGCGCGATATTGACCTCGGACCCGGCAACCGCATGAGTCGCCTCATCGGCAAGCACAGCCTCTTCCGCAATCACCTCGAAATCCGCATCTGCCTGCACGAAACGCAAACGCATCCGGCCCGAAACTTCGGCCTCCGCCTCGCGCACCTGTTCGGCAGTGCCTTCCAGTTCCGACGTCACCGCAAGCCGCGCAGGATCAAGCGTCACCGCCTTTACCCCGTCGCGCATCCGGAAACTCAACACACCGTCGCGCTCTATCGCATCAAATCCGTGGCGGATCATCAAGGGCTGCAAGGCGGCACGCGCATCCCCCACCTGTTCAACGGCAAAGCCCCGAACATAGCCATAAAGCCCGTCTGTGCTGAACGCCTCCAGCCCGGCGCGTCTGCAAATCTCACCCACAACAGATGCCAGGGATCGCGCCGCTGTGCGCCCGTTGATCCAATGCCCCCTTGTGTAATTTTCACCATCGCTCCATTTGGCGACATTGTTTGGGAAAAACGGATAGGGCCTTGTGTCAAACGCCCAGACAAAGGCGCGGCTCATGTCCAGCATCCGCCCTTCGTATTCTGTTGAGGGCGGGTTGTGCTGCGGGTCCTTCCAATACTCTGAAATCGCCTGCAAATAGTGCATCTGCATCAACTCGTCCCGCGCGCCCGTAGAAAAATGGGGCAAACGGCTTTCAGAACTTTTCGCATCCAGGAACTTGTTGGGCTGGTTCGCCCCCTTGTTGATCGCAGCACAGCCGTATTCGGTAAACCAGATGGGTTTTTTCATCGGCTCCCAGCCTGTGGGCAGCTGTGCGCGCACCCCGTTTACGCGGTCATGGTGAAAATTTTCCCACCAGCCACGCAGATCCTTGTAGCGGTACACCCAAGGTTCAGAATGTGCACCATCAGTGATCTGCGTCCTGATCTGGGCCGCGCGCGCCTCTGGGGAATGATAGTACCAGTCAAAACCCTCACCCCCCTCAATATTGCTCTTGAGATAGTCGATGTTATAGATCGCATCCCAGGCCTGGCCGTCCAGATGACCTTCGGTGTCCCGCCAATCGGCAAGCGGCATGTAGTTGTCGATGCCGATGAAATCGATGTTGTCATCCGCCCAGAGGGGATCGAGATGGAAATAGCGATCGCCGGTGCCGTCCTGCGGCTGATAGCCAAAATACTCTGACCAATCCGCCGCATAGCTGATCTTGGTCTGGGGGCCCAGAATGCTTCTGACCTCGGCCGCCAAAGCGCGCAGCTTGGTTACGGCTAGGAACTGCGCCGAACCGCCCCTGATTTGCGTCAGCCCCCGCATCTCAGAGCCGATGCAGAATGCCTCAACCCCACCGGCCTGCGCGCACAGATGCGCGTAATGCAGAATGAAACGGTTGAATGTCCAATTCTCGGGCTGGTCTTCATAATCTTCGGGTGCCGTCCCGCTCTGTGATTGAATGTCCCCTTCGCGCAGACGCGGACTGCCGTCCAGCGGATCGGTCGGCGCGCCTGTCTCCTGTGGCACCCATTCCCCCAGAAAACGAATGTGACCGTCCACAATCTCAAAACGATCCGCCGTCGCAGTCCCAAAGAACGCCTCAACCTGTGCGTCGGCCTGTGCCGTGCCATCGGGGCTGCCGGGCCGTCCTGGTGCCTTGGACAGCGTGATGCGACCCCGCCACGGCAGGTTCGGCTGGTTTTCAGCCTCGCTATAGGGATCAGGTAGACCGTTGTTTTCGTGCTGATCCATCAGGATGAAAGGGTAGAACATCACAGCTGTTCCGCTGGCATTGAGGGCCTGAATGGCCTCTTTGACCGATTGGTCACAGGGCGTTCCACCATAGATCGGGCGGCCCTCATCCTGCACGATGGTCTGCGCATGTTGCCTGTGCAAACCAGAGACGACCCAAGGCATATTTTCGGCCTCAAAGGCCGCATTCTCCACCTTCGGGCGGATCTTGCAGTCTGCACACCGCAGATCATCGCCGAACCAGGATACAACCAATGCCGCCGCCCTGAGATTGGGCATCTCCTCTGTCATCGCCTCGACCGCGACTGCGAAATCCGGCTTGCCCGCTGGGGTAGACACATTGGCACTGCTAAAGGCCCCTGTTCCCATTTCAAAGTTCACGGCTGTGGTGGCAAGGGCATATTCGCCCGTACCGGGGATCAGCGACACGCCTTGGGTACCAAAGGCAAGCGCATGGTCATATCCCGGCGCAGTCGATTGTTCCGGGCGCAGCACCTCAAAGGAAAACTGCGGCACGCGGTTGCCAAAAGGTGCGAGGCTGATGTCCTCCATTACCACATAGGCCGTGCCGCGATAGGCGGGTACCCTGCCCGTCCCTTCGATTGCCTCGATCAAGGGATCGGGCAGTTGCGTGGCACTGCCCGGGTAGACGCGCATGTTCAAGTCATCCCGCGCCACTTCATTGCCGTCTGCCCAAACCCGACCGATGCGCGTGATCTCTCCCTCGCAGATCCCGATGGCAAGGCTGACCGAATAGCTGAATTGGGTTGTTTCAGGCCGCGACCTGCTTCCCTTACCGCCACCAGAGGTGGTCGAACTCTCGCTGAAATCCGAGGCCCAGATCACATGTCCCCCCAGCCGCATCCGGCCATAGACCTGTGCAATCGGATCGCCCTCACCGGCCGAGGTCAGTCGAAAACGATCGACCTTGCCCGTCTCGATCGCCTGACCACCCTGACCCAAGAGACGCTGATCCACGATCCGCCCCAGCGTCGCGCCCACTGCACGCCCGATTGCGACCGAAGACAGCCCCGCCAGCGTGCCCCCGACAGAGCCACCAATTGCCGCACCCGCGACTGAAAACAGGACCGTTGCCATCTGCTACTCTCCTTTGGGAAATTCAAATCTTGCGACGATGCGCCGCTGCCAGGGATGGCTCAGGGGGCTCTCCACCACCCCGTGTCCGCTGTAGGCGTGGATAAAGCTGGCCTCGCCACCGATGCGCCCCTGGACGCCCAGATGTTTGGCCACTCCGCCATCGCGCATGCGGAACAACAACACATCCCCCGGCGCGGCATCACTGCGGTTCTTGGCGTCCAAATGCCGCAAGGCTGCGGCCCAAAGCCGTTCTTCACCCTGCGGTTCGGACCAATCCATCGAATAGGCCGGTACCATCTCGGGTTCGGTACCCTTCACCTCACGCCAAATACCGCGCAGCAGCCCCAGACAATCACAGCCCGCGCCCAGGGCCGAACTTTGATGCACATAGGGCGTGCCGATCCAGGCTCTTGCTGCCGCAACAATCTGCGCACCGCTCATCGCAGCGATCCCCCGGTATTGGGGCCTGAGGTCTTGGGCACTGCCAGCACCCAATCCTCTCCCGGCAAGTCAGGAAAGCCTTGAAAATTCACGATATTGTTAAACTTGAGCCGGCAGGTTTCCAGCTGCTTATTGCATCCCGCCAGCAGTTTGATCTGCCGGCCCTTGGCCACATCGCCCTTGATCGGTTCCCACAGCTCGACAATCCTCTGGCCGTCCTTGATCCGGTCATGTTTGATCAACCCGAACAAACCAGCCGCAGGCCCGTCCATCACATCCAAACGGCCCCGGATGAAAAACCCCTCGTCAAAGCCAGGCAGGCTGTCCCAGGTGAACTTGCGCCCCCCTTCCTCCAGTTGCACTGCCAATGTGGTGGAATAGCCCAGCAATCTGGTATCAAACCGGCAGGCGCTGTCACCCAGAACCGCTGTGCATGGCTTTTGATAAACCCGGCCCAGGGTCCGGTTCAACGCCTCTGTCAGCCCCCGCAACTCTGCGCGAAAGGAACCGTCAACCCGCCGCATCTCACCGATGGTGCCGCGAAATTGCAACCAACGTTGGCTGACATCCTGCCAGTTCACCAACCATGCCTGTACTTCCGCACCGTCAAAACGCCCCTGCTCGATCTCGTCCTCGCGGATTGATGCATCGCTCAGCGCCCCGATTGCCTCGGTGTTGTCCACCGACAGACCCGTGGTCTGGGCAATCGCCTTGGCGCTCAGCCCCGCATCCGCGCGAAACGCCACACCCTCAAAGGTCAGGGGCATGTCATGATCGGTGAAGGCAAAACTCACCCCATCTGTGCGCGTGATTTTCCAGGCATGGCAGACCGTCGTCAGCCCACCCTCCAGATGCGCCTGGAGCGCTGCTGTCAAACCCGCCATCAGATCCGCACCTCGATCACCGGCACCGATGGCACCTGTCCGGCCTGAAAGCTCTCGACGCTGGTCAAGATCCGGTCGGTGTCAAAGCGCACGGGCACATCGAACTCATAGCCCGCATAAATCTCCATCTCGGGGTCTGGCGGATGCGCAAAGGTGATGATCCCGCTGTTGGCATCCACCTCATAGTCCAGCCCCTCTTGCAGTTCGTCCTGCTCCACCCCGACCTTGACCGACCCCGCAACCGGCTTCTTGATCGGGCGGCGATAGTATTGCTCACCGGACCAATAGGTCTTCATGATCTGAAACTGCGCGGTGACCCCGTCTCCATAGCCGATGCTCTGGTCATCAAAGACCGGCTCGGCCGTGGCACGGCCAGATCTGTAGTCTGACCAATCCTTCCAACGGAACCCGTGCATCTGCCCCATCCGCGCCTCGAAAAACCCGATCAGGATTTGCAGATCGTCGATGGACCGCATCCCCAGCCCCGCATCATAGCTGCGCCGCGAATGGGCCCAGGGCGTGTTGCGCTCCTCAAAACCATTGGCCAAGGTCACCACGTCAGTGCGCCTATGCGGCCCCCCGACAGAGCCAAAACTCAAAGTGGCGGGAAATCTTACTTCATGGAAAGCCATCTGCAGCTCCTGACCCTGTAAAAATTAACGGTTGCGATTGCCAGAGGACAAAGCCCGGCTCATCTGGGCGGCAATCTGGCTTTGCGAGCGCTGGAACCCCTGCACATCGGGCGTGCTGATATGCATCACCACCTGAGGCGCGCCACCGCCGCCGCCACTGCGCACGCCCAGCTTGCCGTCAGGGCCGCGGGCCAGGGGCATGATCGCCTCCGGCCCGGCTTCGCCCATCAAACCGGTGCCACCGCGCATGGGAAAGGTCGTGGCACTGCTGACCACCCCTCCTTGTGCAAAGGGCATCACCTTGCCTTGGGAAAACGGCGCACCATTGGCAAAGGGCAGAATGCCCTGCACCAGGGATCCCACGCCTTGGCTGATCAACCCACCCAAATGATCCGTCACCGGCTTCATCGCAGCGTTGTAGGTGGTACTCGCCAGCGATTGCGCCACGCCGCGCAGGGCCTCCGACATCTTCATCCCGTCAAATACAACCCCGTCAAAGGCCCGCCGCAATCCACGGCTCAGACCCTTTTCCAGCGTCTGCACATCCTTGCCTGTGGCGGCCAGCGATGCCGACATCCGGCGCAATTCAGCGTCAAACCCCGATACCAGCGTGCCGGTGTTCGCCAATGTGGCATTCAGGTCTTCGGCATGGCTCTCAAGCCCGCCATAATCATCGAAATCAGCCATTTTCGGTTCCCTTTTTCCGGTCCGGATAGGCCGCCATCAGGGCGGCCAGCCCGTCGCTCAGCAGCGGTGCGTCGCTGCCCCTGCTGCCCAGCATCATCTGCAACTCCATCGGCGTCAGCGCCCAGAACTGCGCCGGCTGCAAGCCCAGCCCATGCAACCCCACCCGCATCAGCGCCGGCCAGTCCAATCCCGTCACTGCGGCACCACAAATGCCCGCGCCAACAGCTCCGCTGCCGCCTTGGCCGCCGCCACCGGGCCGCCGTCGATGCGGGCTGCGGCCACCTGTGTGTCGCTCATCTCAGACCCGCCGCCGCGCAAAGCCGCCCCCAGCAACGCCACCACATCACGGCTCGAAAACCGCGCCGCCTCGAACCTCTCGACCAGCCCCATCAGCGATGCCTCGCCCAGACCATCCTCAAGCTCGGCCAGCGCACCCAGCGTCAGCCGCGCCACGCAGCGCTTGCCATCAAGGGTCAGCGCCACATCCCCCCGCCACCGGTTCGCCATGCTCAAACCACCACCAGATCGGGCGTGAACGTCAAAATGCCAGCCGACTGCAGGCTCAACTCATAGGTCGCCTCGCCATTCAGCTGCCCCGCATATTCCAACGCCGTCACCTGAAACGGGCCCTCCACCACACCAAAGGCAGGGATGATGATCTGAAAGCCCGGCGTCAGCCCGTCAAAAAACAATTGCCGCGCCCTTTCGTCCGTCCCCTCATCGCGAAACACGCCCGAGCCTGAAATATTGCACGACCGCACACCGGCCCCCGCCAGCAACTCGCGCCAGCCGCCGTCACTATCCAATGAGGTCACATCGACGGTCTCGGCATTGAAACTCACCCGCGTGGCCCGCAGGCCCGCGATGGTCTCGAACTGCCCATCACTTGTCATATCCACCTTGACCAAAAGGTCCTTGCCTGCCTGAACAGCCATCATGTCTCTCCTGAATTAAATCTAAATCTCGTCGTCCTGCACCCGCGCGGCAAAGCGCAGATCAATCTGGCGTGTCGCCGCGCTTTCGATGCGCGCGGCCTTGGCCTGCTCAAAGCGCAGGCTGATCACACGCCCCCGGCTCAGGGTCAGATCGCCTTCGTGCAGGACATCACTGATCGCGCCTGCCGCCTGTTTGGCCTGCGCAAAACCGGGGGCGGCGGTGATGACCGATATCGTGAAACGATGCAGCGCGCCCGCGCCGGTCCCGTCAGAGGCATCGGTGACGCTTTCACTGCCAAGGCGTACATAGATCATCGGCAACGCCCCCGCAGGCAGCGCATCGTAAATCGCTGTGCCCACTATCGCCCCAAGGGCCGCATCCTGTCGCAACGCATCATAAACAGCCGCTTGCAACGGCCCGGACATGGCAAAGCTCATACCACCATCTCCTCTTGGGCAAAGCAGGTCAGATAGCGGCCCTCAGGGTCACGCTCTGCCACCGCCTGAATGGTGAAGACCCGCGCACCCTGGCGGAACCTCTGCTCGGGTTGGGGGCGCTCGGGCGTGCCAAAGGGGGCACCTCGCACCACGATCTTATAGTTTACACGGCTGACCGGCACGCCGCCTGACGCGGCCTCACGCCCGGTGCGTGCGGTGATCTCGGCCCAGACCGAACCGACCACGATCCAGCCCTGCGTATATCCGCCCGACCCGTCGCTGACGCGTTCCGGTGCCTCAAGGATCAGCGCCTGGTTCAGGCGCGGCAGGTTCATCTGACCGCCCCCGCACCCAGCCGGACATGCTTGTAGCGCTCGATCAGGCTGGTGACGCCAAAGGGCATGCAACCATTGCTCAATCCCGTATCATGCCGGTATTCATAGTAATGCGCCGCCAGCATCAGCACCGCCTGGCGCAGATCACTGGGCACACCGTCCCAAGCGGCCGCAAAACCCGCCTCAAAATGAACCACCACCGATCCCTTGGCGGGCACCGATGGCAAGGCAGTGCCCGTGGCCCGCACACGCGGGGTCTGGGTATCGCGCTCCAGCCAAAAGCTGCCGGTCGCCACGTCCGCGCGGGTCCCGTCCGCCGCAATCCGCTCGACCTGTGTCACGGCGCTCACCGGTGCCACCGGCAAGACCTGCCCGCAATCCGTTGTCCAATGCCCCAGCGTCAATGCGAACATGCGCATCAAAAGCGCCTTGCCCGTGCGCCCCTCAACCGCCGCGATCGCGGCACGCAGAAATGACGCCAGCACAGCATCCTGCGTTTCACCCGTCCCAAACCCACTGCCAAGCCGCAAATGGGCCTTGAAGGCCTCAACCGGCAGGTCCGCATCTGCAATGGGTGTCTGTTCAATCAACATCATGGAAGTCTCCAAATTTCGGCCCCCTATCTGGACCAGAAAAACCCGGACGCGCGGCCACCTGCCCTGCTCGGTCGGAGGGGAGCAGCTAGGCAAGGCAAGCTGAACGGTCGCGCGCCCAGACCGGGGCCACGTCACCCCGGCCCCGGCATTCAAAGCGGCTTAGGCCACCCCGAATTTCAGCAATTTGATCGCGGCAAAATCGCTCACGTCACCGCCCACACGCTTGGTTGCGTAAAACAGCACATGCGGCTTGGCGCTAAAGGGATCGCGCAGAATGCGCAGATCGGGGCGTTCGGCCACGGTATAGCCCGCGCGGAAATCCCCAAATGCGATGGAGAAGCTGCCAGAGGCCACATCGGGCATATCCTCGGCCACCAGCACCGGATACCCCATCAACATCGCAGGCTCTCCGGCCGCCAGACCATCCGACCACAAGAACCGGCCATCCGCATCCGTCAGCTTGCGCACCCGGCCCGCCGTCTTTGAATTCATCACGAAGGCCCCGTTGGCACGGTACTGCGCACCCAGCGCATAGACCAATTCGATGATCGCATCCGGCGTAAGATCACCATCAACTTCCGTGGGCACATAGCCAAGGTTGCCCCAGGTCCAGATGTCATTGTCCACCGCCGCATGGGTCAGGAAACCCTTGGGCTTATCCACCCCGTCACCGTTCACAAAGGCAGCAGCCTCCGCGCGGGCAAACTTGTTGGCAATGCGGCCCGCCAGCCAGCCTTCGATGTCAAAGGCACTGTCATCCAGCAGACGCTGGGATGCTTTCGGCAGGGCGCTCAACTCATGCAAGCCAATGGTGATCCGGTCGATTTGCGGGGTCGAGGTCTCGGTCTGTGGCCCTGCCTCTGTCGCCCAGCCGGCACCGACATCCGTATGATCCACCAGCACATCATAAGACGTGGCCTCAACCTGCACGACACTTGCAATCGCGCGGATTGATGCCGTCGCATTCAGCACCGATTGCACCGTGGCGCTGGTCTGTGGGTCCACCAGATAGCCACCATCCGAATTGACCGCCGTGGACAGCGATTTGCCCTCCAGCTCCAGCCCGCGCAAGCCGTCATCATCGCCGTTGCGCAGGTAGGCGTTGAACGCCTTTTGATGGGGGGCACCCGCATCCATGGCCCCACCAAGGGGCGTGCGTGCAGGCAGTGTCATTTTTCGATCCAGCATGGTCATCCGCTCTTCTGTTTGTTGAAGTTTTGAGTCTATTTCAGCCTGAAAGCCCTTGAAGTCAGTGACAAATCCCGTCACCGCCGCTCGCACTTCTTCAGCCGGGGAAATCTCCCCCGTTTTTGGTCTGCTCATCCGTCACTCCCGAATTTGCTCAAGTTTTCTGTGTTCCGCGCGCCACCCCCGCGCCCCATTGCCGCTCTCGCCTGCTCAAACGACGCGGCCATCTCGCGCAGCATGTCACCCATGGGGATGAAATCCCCCTTGGCCGCCACCCGCGCAGTGGGCAGCATCGGAAAGGTCACCAAGGACACCTCCCAAAGCTCCAGTTCCGACAAGAGCCGCTGGCCCTTGCTGTTCTTGCTCGCTCTCACCGTGCGGTATCCGATCGACAACCCGTCGATGGCACCGGCCGCGATCAGGGCGGCAGCCTCACGCCCCTTCTCGACAGCGCTCAGAATGCGGCCCTTGACCCACAATCCCTTGCCGTCCTCGCGCAGTTCATCCCATACGCCGATGGGCTGGGCGGGATCATGCTGCCACAGCATCTTGATGCGGTGCCCGGCCTTTGCACCCCGCGCCAGGGATGCCCGATAGGCCCCCGCCTCAACCACATCACCGCCCTGATCGACCGCGCCGAACAGGCTGGCATAGCCGCTGATCTGGGTTCCGCCATCAATCTCCGCGACCTTGTCAAAGGCCATGAACTTGCGTTCCAAAACCGGGCCGCCCCCGGACATATCTTTCCCGTTCTCCGGCCCAAAGCCGAAGTCGCTCACGTCATATCCCATGACATTCTCCTTGAATTTCAGCCCGCTACCACCCGCGCCCTAGGGTGCCACCACCAAGAAACCCTGCACCGCTTGCGCCAGGATCACCGCAACCACCCCGTAAACCGTCAACCACAAGCGCCGTTCCATCCGCTCCATCATCTCTTCCAGCCGCACCATACGCTCCAGCATGTTCTGATGGTGAATTTCACTGACCCGCTCATGCGCCTCCAGCCTCAGCCCCGGCGCACAGTCAAATCTTTCGTACAATGGATCCTCACGCATCATCCGCCACCGCCGGCAACCCCAACAGGCTCCGCTTTTCGGCCTCGCTCAGAAAATCCGCCTGCGCCACACGGGCCCATTGCGCATCGCGCTCTGCGGCCAGGGCGGGCACCTGATCCAGATCGGGCCTCACCTCGACAGGCTCTCCCGTGAAGCCCGCCAACCAGCTTGCCAATGCCGCCGTCACCCGCGTGGCCAATGGCAAGACGGTCAGGCGGTAAAACGCCCGGTGCGCCTCTTGGTAATTGGCATAGGTCGCATCTCCCTGGATGCCCAACAGCATCGGCGGAACCCCGTATGCCAAGGCGATCTCACGCGCCGCCGCTTCCTTGGTCTTTTGAAATTCCATGTCCGAGGGCGAAAACCCCATCGGTTTCCAATCAAGCCCACCCTCCAGCAACATCGGACGCCCGGCATTTCTGGCCCCCTGGTGATGGCTCTCCATCTCGCTGACCAGACGGTCATATTGATCGGGGCTCAGATGTCCCTGCCCCTCGGCCCCCTTATAGACAATTGCCCCCGACGGCCGTGCCGCATTGTCAAGCAAGGCCTTTGACCAGCGCGAGGCCGCATTATGCACATCCATCGCCATTGCCGCAGCCTGCATCGGGGCAAAACCGTAATGGTCGTCTTGCGGATGAAAGCTCTTGATATGGCAAATCGGCTTGGCGGCACCTCTCAGGTCAAAGCGGTGCTTGCGCCCGCCTACCGCATATTCATAGGCCACAGGCCAGCCATCCGCCCCCGGCACCACGGACATCCGGTCAGACCGCAGCACATGCAGCTCTGCCGGCATCCCCTCTCCCACCGCCTCCACATAGCCGTTCCCGCTTAACAGCAACTGCGCATACAGCGCCTCCAGCAGCTCCGCCTTGCCCTGCACACCGTTGGGCCGCGCCAGCAGCGTGACCAACGGATGCACATCATAGCGCCGCTGGGCATCCTGCACGACCAGCGGCAATGCGGCGGCCGCCTCCGCGATCAACTTCACACTGCGAAACCCAACCGGATTGCCGCAAAACCCCACCTTGGTCAGGCTCACCGCGTCCCTCGGGCTCCATGCCACCCGTCCGCTGGTCTGATAGGCCACCACCGGCCCCGTCGCCGAGGCTTTGTGCTCAAATCCTTTCGGCTCTGGCACGCTCGCCGCCGCCGTTCCGCGCCGTAGAAAATCAAACACCATGTCCAGCTCCTCTTGCCTGTTCTGCCCGATCCGGACCGCCGCTCTTGCAGGCCATCCAAATCGTCTTGAACCTAATTTGCATCAAAGAGTTTAATTCCACGCGACCCCACCGTGCGCAGGGTCGCGCAACAGGCGGGCTAAAGGGACCGCACCGCAGGCCGCCGCCACTTGGCCGCAGGCTCGATCATCAGCTCATGCAGGGCCCAGACCAACGCATCCACCCGGTCCGGACTGCCCGCCCCCTCATAGCCCCGCGCGGTCATGCGGCACATCTGGTCCTCCAACTCTGCCAGCCCCCGCATATGGCCCACACGTCCCTGTTCATAGAGGGCTGCCACAGGTTCCGCCCGCGCCACCTTGCCGCGCGAGGCATGGACAGATTTCAGCGGCACCAACGGGTCCACCTGCCGCAGGACCTCGCCCACCATGGCACCGCCCTGATTGATCTCTGCCACCAGCTTGTCCGCGCCATACCGCTCCATCGCGGCAATTGCGGCTCTGGCCCAACCACTGGGCGTGGCCCCCTGCACCGTACAATCGGCCAGGACCACGGCCCGCCACTCCTGCACCGGGCCCTGCGTCACCGCGCCCACCACAACGATCCCGCATTCATCGGCCCCCGCCCCAGCCGAGGCCGCAGGATCCAGCCCCACAACGATACGGTCAAATTCAGGCACCGCATCCACGCGCCCACCCTCAAGCGCATCTGACGTCCATAACGCCCCCTCGGCATCTGCCAGCAGCACGCCTTCCAGCTCCTGCCGCCCCAACCTTGTGCCGTGATAACGCGCCATCACCTCCTCCATGAAGGAGCTGGCCAGATTGGCCGCATTCGCCTGTGTCGGCGCATGGGTCTGCACCGTGGAGGGCGAGGCAATCAACCGTTTCAACACCTCCACGTTTCGCGGCGTGGTGGTCACACAGACCCGCGGATCATCCCCCAGACGCAGCGCGAACTGCAACTGGTCCCAGGTCTCCTGCCCGCGCTTCCACTTGGCCAGCTCATCCACCCATGCCGCGTCAAACTGCGGCCCGCGCAGCCCCTCGGGATCATGGGCTGTGTGAATGGTGGCAATCGCCCCGTTCGGCCAGACCAGACGCTTGCGCCCCGCCTCCCACTCGGGCCTGCGATCGGGCGGCGAACAGGCCAAGATCCCACTGTCACCAAAAACCATCACCTCGCGCACCTGCTCAATCGTCTCGCCAACCAGGGCCACACGCCGGCATTTGCCCGGGTCCAGCGGCCTTGATCCTTCAACGACCGACCTGACCCATTCGGCACCCGCACGGGTCTTGCCCGCACCGCGCCCCCCCAGGACCAGCCAGGTGCGCCATGCGCCTTCAGGCGGCAACTGATGATCCATGCCCCAGAACTCAAACAAATAAGGGAGAGCCAGCAGCTCTCCCTCATCCAGCTCATTCAGGAACTGCTCTTGGACGGCCGCATCGGCGCAGGCGATCCAATTTGCACCCGATCTCAACCCGCGCTCTGTCCAGATCGAGCGCATATCCTCCTCTGGCAATACCAGCTTGCTTACTTCTGCATTCATTCAGAAAATTCTCCGCTTTGGCGCAATGCGTCACCAGATCCTTGAGCCGTGTCAAAGATTGCTTTGCCGCCGTTTCGTCAACTTTTGTTGCGGACTGAGCCTGTTGTGTCAGCCCCTCGATCTCACGCCTGAGGTCGATGATCGCGTCATGAAGAGAGCCAAGCAGTTCGGCCCCCCTTATGATGTCTTGCTCTTGGGTCGCAATTGTCATTGTGGCTCATACCTTTCGTATGGTTCCCCAACCGACCAGGCATGAAAAAAGCGCCTTCAGGATCACTCCCAAAGCCGCTTACCCACGTCCCCTAGCATGCAAGAATATGTACCTCAGACCGTACGCAAAGTCAAGAAAAAGAGAGTTACCAAAACCCTATAACACCTTGCGATCATTGGATTTTTCGGCGCAACACCTGTCCCCGCGGGGACAGGTGGCAATTGTGCAATGAAATCAGTCGCCGCCGGTTGAGGCATTGCCCGCAGCCGCTGCACCGCGCTCCGCTTCGATCACGCGCCATCGGGCGACATTCTCGTTATGCTCGGCCAGGGTCACCGCAAAGGCGTGACCGCCCGTGCCATCCGCCACAAAGAAGATATAGGGCGTCGCATCAGGCTGCGCCGCCGCCATCAGACTGGCACGCCCCGGATTTGCAATCGGCGTGGGCGGCAATGCAGGGATCACATAAGTATTCCAAGGCGTCTCCGCGCGCAGCTCAGACCGTCTGAGGCCCCGGCCCAACACGCCTTCACCCTTGGTGATGCCGTAGATCACCGTAGGGTCGGTCTGCAGACGCATGCCTTGGTTCAAACGGTTCACAAATACGCTGGCCACCTGGCGGCGTTCCTCGGCCACACCGGTTTCCTTTTCGATGATGGAGGCGAGGATCAGCAAGTCTTCCGGGCTCTGGATCGGCAGATCCGCATCCCGCTCCGCCCAGGCCTCGGCAATGCGTGCCTCCTGCGCAGATATCATGCGTGCCACCACATCGGCCCGCGTGTCGCCGGGCCGCACCTCATAGCTGTCAGGTGCCAATATCCCTTCGGCTGGCACCTCGGCCACGTCACCTTCCAGCACATCCATTGCCTTCAAGGAATCAATAACCTGCCAGCTGGTCACCCCCTCGGCCAGCGCGATGCGGAACCTTGTATCCGCCTGCTCCTTGACCGCCGGGTAGATCGCCGGAACCTCATCGCTGCCCGGTACGAATTCAGCCTTTTCAACGAAACGGCTGGTTGCCGGGTCCAGTTCACGCACCTGCACAGACACGCGGTTGACCCCGATGCGGTAGACCACTTCGGTGCCACAGGTGCTGGCCCCCCCGCGTGTCACCAGATCGACGATCTCAGACATCGACGTGCCCGGCTCCACCAGAAAACTGCCGGCCTTCAACTGGCTGGTCTTTTCCTGATAGTCCGCTCCCATCCGAAAGATCGCAGCAGAGCTGACCGCGCCCTGATCTTCCAGATCGCGCGACACCCGGCGCATGTTTGAGCCGGGTTTGACCTGTAGGCAAATCGCCTGCGACAGCGGCCCTTGCGCGCTGTATTCAGCGCGGCCCCACAGGACCACGCCGCCCAGCAAAAAGAGCGCCACGATCAAAAACGTAACCGCGTTCGAGGCAATATGGCGCCACATTCTTATACTTTCCCGAACAATACGCTCGCGTTTGTACCGCCAAAGCCAAAGGAGTTTGACAGCGCCACGTTGATCTCGCGCTTGACGGCCTTGTTGGGGGCCAGATCAATCGCCGTCTCAACGGCAGGATTGTCCAGATTGATCGTGGGCGGTGCGATCTGATCCCGGATCGCCAAGATCGAAAAGATGGCCTCGATCGCGCCAGCAGCGCCCAAAAGATGGCCCGTTGCGGATTTGGTAGAGGACATGGTGACCTTGCCCGCATGTTCGCCCATCATCCGCTCGACCGCACCCAATTCGATGGTATCGGCCATCGTTGAGGTGCCATGGGCGTTGATATAATCAATGTCCTTGGGTTCCTTGCCCGCATTGCGCAGCGCATTGCGCATGGAGCGCTCACCGCCCTCGCCGTTCTCGGAAGGTGCCGTGATGTGATAGGCGTCGCCCGACAGGCCATAACCGATGACTTCTGCATAGATCTTGGCACCACGCGCCTTGGCGTGCTCATATTCCTCCAGCACCACGATGCCCGCGCCTTCGCCCATCACGAAACCGTCACGGTCCGCATCATAGGGCCTAGAGGCCTTTTGCGGATCATCGCCACGCTTGGTCGACAGCGCCTTGCAGGCGTTGAAACCCGCAATACCAATCTCGCAGATCGCAGCCTCGGCACCGCCTGCCACCATCACATCCGCATCCCCGTGCTGGATCAAGCGGGATGCATCGCCAATGGCATGCGCGCCGGTGGAACAGGCCGTCACGACCGAATGGTTAGGCCCCTTAAAGCCGTAGCGGATCGACACCTGACCAGAGATCAGGTTGATCAATGCACCAGGCACAAAGAACGGGCTCACGCGGCGCGGACCTTTTTCCTTCATCATGATCGCCGTATTGGCGATGGAGTTCAAACCCCCGATGCCCGACCCAATCAGAACGCCTGTGCGCTCAAGGCTTTCGTCGTCCTGAGGCATCCAGCCTGAATCCTCAACCGCCTGCTGGGCGGCGGCCATGCCGAACAGAATAAAGGTATCGACCTTGCGCTGTTCTTTCGGCTCCATGTACTTTGCAGCGTTGAACGTGCCGTCCGTTCCGTCCCCAAGGGGCACTTCACAGGCATATTGGGTGACCAATTGGCTGGCATCAAATCCCGTGATCGGCCCCGCTCCGGACTGACCGGCCAGAATACGGCTCCAGCTTTCCTCGACACCATCGGCCAAAGGCGTAACCAGCCCCAGCCCCGTAACTACCACTCTGCGCATGATAAAGCCCCTCTTATCGCTTTGAATGCCTATACCTTGGGCCACCCCCTCTATTCAAGTGCGCAGCAACAGCATGGGCAGAATGAAATATTCCGCTGCGGCCACCGGTCAGGCGGGCGGACCTTTTCGGGTCATCAGCTGCACATCATCGCCCTGCATCTTTGCCTGTCGCAGCGGCGCATAGCCCAGTGTTTCGGCAATCCTGAGCGAGGCAATGTTCTGCGGCGCGATCATACAGACCGTGGGGCCCGTAATGATCCGGTCAAACCATTCATGCGCGGCCACGACCGCCTCCTTGCCCAGCCCCTTGCCCTGCGCCTCGGGGGCCAGAACCCAGCCTGCTTCGGGATAGGGATCAAAATCGCTTCCCATATTGCGCGACCCAAAGAAAAAACCGGCCTGTCCGGCCATCTCCACCTTGCCACGGGCCTGAATGGCCCATTGGCCAAAACCGGTGATCTGCCAATGCCCCGCATTGCGCAGGAACGCATCCCAAGACTGCGCCTTGCTGCGCGGCGGGCCGGCAATATGCGCGACGACGGCGGGCGTGGCCCAAATCTCGGCAAAGCGGTTGAAATCTTCGGCACGCATCGCGCGCAACGTCAACCGGGCAGTGTTAATCATTGGGATGGAACGGGACATGAATCACGGGCCTTCACGCCGGGGCGGCGCTTTGGCCCAAACTGCGAATATCTTGACGAATGAGCAACCCCACAACGTCCGCGCAGAATCAAAAACGGCGCCATTCCGCAAGGAACTGCGCCGTCTGTAGAGTTTTTTCGCCGATACCGGCTATGGATCAGAAAATCGGGATCAGATGATCACGATCATACGATCCGGGGCCTGGTGATCAGGACGCTTCCTTGATGAACTTGACCGCGTCGCCAAACGTCTGGATGTTCTCGGCCGCGTCATCAGGGATCTCGATGCCGAACTCTTCTTCGAAGGCCATTACCAATTCGACAGTGTCGAGGCTGTCCGCGCCCAGATCGTCGATGAACGACGCATTCTCTGCCACTTTATCCTCTTCAACACCAAGGTGCTCCACAACGATCTTTTTTACGCGGTCTGCGACGTCGCTCATAATTAAGTCCTCACTTTGCGGGCCAGCGGCCCCTTTTTCTTTCCGCACGCCAAACATGGCCTTTGGATATTGCCCCTGGTCTGGGACGGCTCTTACCCTTGCAGTCACAAGGAATGGGGTGAAGATGACCACCCCAGATTTCGAATCTGCGCCCCCTTTAGCACATGATGCCTAACGCGCAAACGGTTTGGCGTTTTGCCTATAGCATCGCCATACCACCATTCACGTGCAATGTCGTCCCCGTGATATAGGCTGCTTCATTGCTGGACAGATATACCACGGCACTGGCGATCTCTGCCGGTGTGCCCATGCGCCCGGCGGGGATTTGCCCCATGATTCCAGCTTTTTGATCATCCGTCAGCTTATCGGTCATCGCGGTCGCGATAAAGCCCGGTGCGACGGCATTGACGGTAATGCCACGGCTGGCCACCTCATAGGCCAGGGATTTGGACATGCCAATCATGCCCGCCTTGGAGGCTGCATAATTCGCCTGTCCCGCATTGCCGGTCGCGCCGACAATGCTTGAGATATTCACAATCCGGCCCCAGCGGGATTTCATCATGCCGCGGATCACACCTTTGCACAGCTTGTAGGTCGCGGTCAGGTTCACATTCAAAACCGACTGCCATTCATCATCCGACATCCGCATGAACAGGTTGTCGCGGGTGATGCCGGCGTTGTTGACCAGAATATCGACCGACCCCATCGCATCGGCCGCTTGCTTGGCCAGCGCATCCACGGCTTCCATATCGCTCAGGTTGCACGGCAGGACATGCGCGCGCTCTGCCAGTTCCGCCTGCAGCGCCTCCAGCGGCTCTGTCCGGGTGCCGGACAGGCCCACAGTGGCCCCTCGCGCGTGCAGCTGGCGCGCAATATCGGCACCAATGCCACCCGAAGCGCCTGTAATCAATGCGTTTTTTCCTGTAAGGTCAAACATGTCTTTTCCTTTGTCTTTCAAATTTGGCGGGCGGTTCAGGGCGGCCCCAGCGTCAGATTACTGTTGAAAATCCATTCGCTCTTAGCCCTGTGGCCTCAGGCTTGCTTGATCGCTGCGACATCGTCGGGGGTTCCGACGGCCCGGCAGGTGCTGTCCTTGGCGATGCGGCGGATCATGCCGGACAAGGCCTTGCCTGCACCGATTTCCCAAAATTCTGTCACACCCTGCGCCGCCATCCACTCAACCGATGACCGCCAGCGCACGCGGCCGGTGACCTGCTCTACCAGCAGATCAAGGATGCGGGCGGGGTCGGTGACACTATCGGCCAGGACATTGGCCACAAGGGGCACGGCCGGGGCGTTCATCGTGACCTCGGCCAAGGCGCGCGCCATCTCGTCGGCGGCGGGTTGCATCAGGGCACAATGAAAAGGTGCCGAGACCGGCAAAGGCAGGGCACGTTTGGCCCCGGCTTCCTTGGCCAGTATCAGGGCACGGTCAATCGCCGCCTTGCTGCCCGACAGCACGTTTTGCGTGGGATCGTTTTCATTTGCCAATTGGCAGACTTCGCCCTGGGCTGCGGCCTGCGCCACCTTGTCTGCCGCATCTGCGTCCAGCCCCAGAACAGCGGCCATTGCCCCCTGCCCCACGGGCACCGCCGCCTGCATGGCGCGACCGCGAATCCGCAACAACCGGGCGGTATCGGCCAGAGAAAGCGTGCCCGCCGCGCAAAGTGCGGAATATTCCCCCAGCGAATGGCCCGCCACGAATGCGGCCCGTTCCAGCCCGATTCCCTCGGCATTCAGCGCGGCCATCGCGGCCATTGAGGTTGCCATCAGCGCGGGCTGGGCATTCTCTGTCAGGGTCAGGGCCTCGATCTCACCGGTCCAGATCAACGCAGAAAGCTTCTCTCCCAGCGCCTCATCCACCTCTTCAAAAACCGCGCGGGCGGCGGGATAGGCCTCGGCCAGGGCCTGCCCCATGCCGATGGTCTGTGCGCCCTGACCGGGAAATACGAATGCGATGCTCATGATGGCTCCCCCAAATTTATTTCCGCTGGTCTAGCCTGAGAGGCGCTGCGGAACAAGACTGCACGCAGCCTGTGCAATCACGAAGATTGCCGCCAGCGCTCAACACGTTATCTAAGATGTAAATTCCAGAACGGAGCATCCCAATGGCCCTTGCCAATACTTCCCAGCGCTACGGCAGCGTGACCAAGACTTTTCACTGGCTGACGGCCCTTTTGATCCTGTCCCTGATCGGACTTGGGCTTTTTGCCGAGGATCTACCCTATCAGACGGACGCTGAACTGGCGCGCAAGGCGTGGTTCTTTTCGCTGCATAAGACCCTTGGCGTATTGGCGTTTTTTGTCGCCTTGCTGCGAATTCTATGGGCGGTCAGCCAGCCCAAGCCCGGTCTATTGAATGCTGACAAACCGATGGAAAGCTTTTTGGCCGAGCTGGTGCATTGGCTGCTTTACGGCTCATTGGTCATCGTGCCGCTGTCGGGCTGGATCGGCCATGCGGCTGCTGCGGGTTTTGCGCCGATCTGGTGGCCCTTTGGACAAGGCCTGCCTTTGGTGCCAAAATCCGTTGGGGTCGAACATTTCTTTGGTGCCGTGCACGAAATTTCGGGCAAAGTGTTGATCGGTTCGTTGATCTTGCATGTTGCCGGCGCGGTGAAACATCACCTGATTGACCGTGATGCCACCCTGCGCCGCATGCTGCCCGGCAATCCGGCCATCCCGACCTTGGCCGTGCAGCCCCACAGCAAAGCGCCCTTTGCCGCCGCAACCGCGATCTGGGCCGTTGCACTCGCGCTCTCCGCTGCGCTGGCCGCATTCGATGCCGAAGAAAGCGTCCAGACCGAAGCCCTGGCAGAGGTGACATCAGACTGGGCCGTGCAAGACGGCAGCATCGACATCACGGTCGTGCAGTTTGGCAATGCGGTGACCGGCAGTTTCGCCGATTGGACTGCCGCGATCAGTTTTGACGAAACGATCCCCGTGGGCGAAGTGGGCAAGGTCACCACCACGATCTCGGTCCCGTCCCTGACCTTGGGGTCAGTGACACAACAGGCCATGGGCCCCGACTTCTTCGATGCCACCACCTATGCGACAGCCGTTTATGACGCGGTGATCCAGCACGGTGCCGATGGCTATGAGGCGGCAGGCACATTGACGATCAAAGGCGTCTCAATGCCGCTGATCATGCCGTTCAACCTGGCGCTGAATGGCGATGACGCAGAAATGCGCGCCGATTTCACGCTGGACCGCCGCAGTTTCGGCATTGGCGGCACAGTCACCGACGAAGGCAGCCTGGCCTTTGACGTAAAGGTCGCTATCAAACTGACCGCGAAACGCGGGGCAAACTGACCGCGAAACGCGGGGCAAACTGACCGCGAAACGCGGGGCAAACTGACCGCGAAACGCGGGGCAAACTGACCGCGAAACGCGGGGCAAACTGATCTGCGGCAATACATAGATCAGTGCCTTAAGACACAAAAAAGCCCACCAATTTCTTGGTGGGCTTTTTCGTCAGATCAGGTCTGTAAATCAATCAGCTTTCATCGCCTCGACGGAGATGCGGACCTCAACAGCGTCGCTGACCGCGGGTGCGAATGCGCCAACGTTGAAGTCAGAGCGCAGCAAAGTGGTTGTCGCGTCAAAACCCATCCACGGCTTGCCTGCCATCGGGTGAACGTCAGCCTTGTTCAGCTTTGCATCTAGAACAACCGATTTGGTCACGTCGTTCATGGTTCAGATCGCCCGTGATCAGGGCGGTGTTGTCGCCGGTCACTTCGATGCTGGTTGACGTGAAGGTCACCAGATCGCCCTCTGCCGCACCAAAGAAATCGGGGGACATGAAATGGGCTTCGCGCTGTTCCCAACCGGTGAACATGGACATCAAAGGCATGGAAACGCTTACGGAGGAATTGGCAGGTGCCGCTTCGTCAAACATGATCTCGCCTTCAAAGCCGGAGAACATGCCGAAGGTCGTGGAATAACCGATGTGGTCATAGTTGAATACGACTTGGGAATGGCTGGAATCAAGTACGTATTTCTCAGCGGCAAAGGCGCTGGTGGCACCAAGGGCAAGTGCGGCGGCGAACATCAAGGTTTTCATGAAGGATACTCCTGTTGAATTCAGATTGAACAGAGATGACGCTTGGCCAGTTCTTTTCAACTCAACAGGTAATCACAGGGTCTGCGCATTTTTGAACACTGGCAGCAATTGACAACGTTGACGGGTAGAAATCAGCTCAAAAACGCGCGCGCTTTGGCTTGGCGCTGGCTTTCATCATGCACAATCCGGCCAGTGCGGCAGAGACAGACAAACCCAGTTTGAACAGCATGACATCGCTTTCCCATGATGCGCCCGGTGCCGCCCAAAGCCCGACTGCCGCCATGACAAGCGCCACACCGATCAGACGCTTGATGCCGCGCATGATCATCCGCCCCCCATCGACAAGGTGCATGCCCTCACCATTTGCGGCGTCGGAGTAAATGAAATCAGAAGTCGTTGTCATTGCCCTATTCCCTGTCGTTTTTTGCCTGTGTTTAAAGTTCACTCACAAAAAGGACCAAAACAGGGCGGGCCTGCGACGACAGATGGGCGTTCTCTTGGCGATATCTTGTCCGCGCCCCAGAACGTGCCGGACCAGGCCATTGCAGCCCCGCCATGCCCGCCGACACCGTCCGCCAGAAAGCAGCAGCGGCCCTTGCCCCGCGCGTGAAACCGTGTATACGGCGAGTTCCTTTGCAAAGACGTTGAACCGCGCAGTCTCTCGTGGTGGGGATGCAAAGGGCAAAGCCCCGCCTATGAAATGCGCCTTGATATAAATAGGAGTGCACATGCCGCTATATGAGCATGTTATGATTGCGCGTCAGGACCTGTCCAACACGCAAGCTGAAGGCCTTATCGAACATTTTGGTGCCGTGCTGACCGACAACGGTGGCACGCTCGTGGATCACGAGTACTGGGGCGTCAAGACAATGGCCTATAAAATCAACAAGAACCGCAAGGGCCACTATGCCTATATGCGTTCCGATGCACCGGCACCTGCCGTGCAGGAAATGGAACGCCTGATGCGTCTGCACGACGACGTCATGCGTATTCTGACCATCAAAGTGGATGAGCACAAAGAACTGCCATCCGTTCAGATGCAGAAACGTGACGAGCGTCCAGAGCGTGGCGAACGCCGCGAACGTCGCTGATTTTAGCTTGAAGAAAGGACATTAAACTATGGCTACGAAACCATTTTTCCGCCGTCGCAAAGTCTGCCCCTTCTCGGGCGACAATGCACCTGCGATCGATTACAAAGACACACGTCTGCTGCAGCGCTACATCTCTGAGCGCGGCAAAATCGTTCCTTCCCGTATCACTGCCGTATCGGCGAAAAAGCAGCGTGAACTGGCCCGTGCCATCAAACGCGCCCGCTTCCTCGCCCTGCTGCCCTACGCTGTTAAGTAAGGAGAAAGCACATGCAAGTTATCCTTCTGGAACGTGTGGCCAAACTTGGTCAAATGGGTGAAGTCGTTGACGTAAAGCCGGGCTTTGCGCGCAACTATCTTTTGCCACAAGGCAAGGCGCTTTCAGCGTCCAAAGCCAACATCGAAGCTTTCGAAGGCCGCAAGGCACAGCTTGAGGCACAAAACCTCGAGACCAAGAAAGAAGCCGATGCGATGGCTGAAAAGCTGAACGGTCAGCAGTTCATCGTGATTCGCTCAGCCTCCGACGCTGGTGCGCTTTACGGTTCTGTCACAACACGTGACGCAGCAGAGGCCGCGACTGCGGATGGCTTTACCGTCGACCGCAAACAGGTTGTCCTGTCCGCGCCGATCAAAGAGCTGGGTCTGCACGACGTCATGGTCGTTCTGCACCCCGAAGTTGAGGCCACCATCCAGCTGAACGTTGCACGTTCCGTTGAAGAGGCCGAGCTGCAGGCATCCGGCAAGTCCATTCAGGAACTGGCCGCTGAAGAAGAAGCCGCAGCAGACTTTGAAATCGCTGAACTGTTCGACGATATCGGTGCAGCAGCATCCGATGACGACGATCTGGCCGAAGCCGTCACTGGCGACGACGCAGAAAAAACCGAAAGCTAAGTCACAGGCTTTTGAAAAACGAATAGAACGCCGCGCATCTTGCGCGGCGTTTTTCGTTTGGCATTCCCAGTCAGGCATTCCCAGTCAGGCATTCCCAGTTACGCATTCCCCGTACGGCAGGGCCGTGACCTGCATGGCGCGGCAATGATGGACGTCCCATTGCCCCATACGCGGAAGCCTGCCACCCGGATTTTCGCGGCTTGCAGCGTTCCGTGACCCTCCGCTACCTTGCCCTTCGAGCAATAATTTCGGACAGATTCCATGCCTAGCTTTACGCGTCGGTGTTTTATCGCAGGGGCCGCAGCAGCGCTGAGCGGTTGTGCAGCCCAAGCCATGCCAGAAACACCTGCCCTTCCCCTTCACCCCAATGAAACGCCCGAACTTCGGGCCAAAATTAACCACTGGGCGGATCAATACCAGTTGCCTACCTCACTGGTGCACCGGCTGGCCATCCGCGAAAGCACACATAACCCGCAGGCGCGTAACGGGCCCTATTACGGCCTGCTGCAGATCTTGCCCGCCACTGCGCGGTCCATGGGGTTCAAGGGGCAACCATCGGACCTGCTGGATGCTGACACCAACCTGAAATACGGCCTGAAATACCTGCGCGGCGCATGGTTGCTGTCAGATGGGGATCAGAACACCGCGATCAAATGGTACGCCAGAGGCTATTATTACGAAGCCAAACGGCGCGGCATGCTGGTGGAGACAGGCCTGCGCGAAAGCTGACGCAGCACGCACCCGCCGGACAAGCGCCGGGTCCATGACACAAAAAAAGGCCGCGCAAGATGCGCGGCCTTTTCAATAGAACGAAGGGCTGATTATTCAGCGTCTTCCAAAGCTTCGACAGCTTTCTGAAGGTCTTCTTTTGACACTTCTTTTTCATTCACCGTTGCAGCCTCTGCAATGTGGTCAATCACTTTGTCTTCGAACAGTGGCGCGCGCAGCTGCTGCTGCATCTGCTGGTTCTGCTGAACGAATTCAAAGAACTGACGCTCTTGGCCCGGGTACTGACGGGCCTGGTTCATGATGGCCTGGGTCATTTCCGCGTCGGACACCTGAACTTCGGCCTTCTGACCGATCTCGGCCAGCAGCAGGCCCAGACGCACGCGGCGGGTCGCCAGTGTGGTGTGCTCTTCTGTCGTCTCGATCTCTGGGTGGTCGTGGCCCTGAACGTCAGGGTTATCTTCGTGCCACAGCTGGTGTGCGATCTGGCCTGCTTCGGCCTCAACCAGGGACGGGGGCAGATCGAAATCAACCATCTTGTCCAGCGCGTCCAGCAGGCCGCGTTTCATGACCGCGCGCGATGCACCGGCATATTCCGCTTCCAGACGCTCTGCGATCTGGGTTTTCAGCGAGGCCAGATCCTCGGCACCGAATTTGGTTGCCAGCTCGTCGTTGATCTCGGCGGCGACAGGCTCTTTCACTTCTTTGATCGTGCAGTCGAATGTCGCTTCTTTGCCGGCCAGATGGGCGGCCTGGTATTCTTCTGGGAATGTTACGACAACAGCTTTTTCTTCGCCGGCTTTTACGCCAACCAGCTGCTCTTCGAAACCGGGGATAAAGTTGCCGGAGCCCAGAACCAGTGGGAAATCATCGGCCGCGCCGCCCTCGAAGGCTTCGCCGTCGACTTTGCCCAGGAAGTCCATGACAACCTGATCGCCGTCCTTGGCCTTGGAGCCTTTCTTGCGGGCTTTGAAGTCCTGCGCGTTCTCGGCCAGGTTTGCCAGCGCCTCGTCGATGGCTGCGTCGTCAGCTTTGACAACCAGTTTCTCCAGCGTGATTTTGGACATGTCCAGCTCGGGAATCTCTGGCAGTTTTTCGTAGGTCATTTCGACCTGAACATCATCGCCTTCTTTCCAGTCTTCGTTGGTCATTTTCACGTCTGGCTGCATCGCTGGGCGATCACCGGACTTTTCAAAATGCTCGGACATCGCGCCATCGATGCTTTCCTGCATCGCTTCGCCCATGATGCGCTGGCCAAACTGCTTTTTCAGCAGCGCCATCGGGACCTTACCCTTGCGGAAGCCCTTCATTTCGACCTCAGGCTGCGCCTCGACCAGCTTTTCGTTTACCTTCGCGTCCAGCTCGGCGGCTGTCACGGTGATGGCATAGCCGCGTTTCAGACCTTCGTTCAGCGTCTCATTGACCTGCATGTGTGCTCCATAGAAATAAGCCGCGCGAGGGTCCGCGCGGGTGAAAATTTGCATCCTTCTATTGGGGAGAGGAGCAAGGTGCAAGGGGGCTTTCGGCAGTGCAAATCGGGATCACGCACCGGACCGGTCACCTGGGGTCAAAGCCCCCCTCATCTGGGCTACATGCCCAATGCTTCTTTATACATCTCAAGCACGGCTTCTTCTTCGGCGATATCATCCTTGTCGCGCTTGCGCAGTGCAATCACCTTGCGCATCACCTTGGTGTCATATCCACGCGCCTTGGCCTCTGCCATGACCTCTTTTTGCTGCTCGGCAAGGTCCTTTTTCTCGGCGTCCAGACGCTCAATCCGTTCGATGAACTGGCGCAATTCATTGGCGGTGACGCGGTAGGTCGCATCGCCCTGGGCTTCGATCACATCTGGGTTCGTGGCTTGATCGCTCATTCTGGTCATCCTGCGGTTAAAAAGAGGTTTTCGGGTCGGCCCTGACTACCCTTGCGGGGCCATGCCTGCAAGGTGCCCCCGCCCCTATTTGCCCCCCCTTTTCGGGGCCAGTCCGGCCTCATTCTGGGCCTTGCCCCCTCAGCCGGATTATCGTAGCGGTGGCAGCATGGAAAATGACACATCATCAATCGCCACAATGATCATCTGGTCAGGGGCCACCATCTCTCTTTTGGGGTTGGTCGGGCTGATCTGGTGCATTCTCAAGGTAAGCCGCGCCAAACGGGCCAATCTGGGCGATGACGCCATGCGCGATGTGCTGAAATCCGCCCTTCCCCTGAACCTTGGCGCGCTGTTTTTGTCGGTCATCGGGTTGATGATGGTCATTGTCGGCATTTTCATCGCCTGAGCCTACTGGACAGAGCTGCGTTGCTTTCGTAATCCTGCGCCATGGATATCAGACAGATCACGCCCCGCTATTTTGTAAGCCCTCAAATTGATCCGGCCGACATGGACGCGCTGCGCAGCGCGGGCATCACCCGCATCTTGTGCAATCGCCCGGACGCCGAAGTGCCGCCCAGCCATCAGGCCGCAGCAATCCGCGCCGCCGCTGAAGCTGCCGGTCTCACTTTTGCAGAGCAGCCCCTGACACATCAGAGCATGGTGCCCGATGTGATCGCACAGAATCGGGCGCTTGGGGCCGATACCCAAGATGTTGTGCTGGCCTATTGCGCTTCTGGCACCCGGTCGACCATCGCCTGGGCCCTGGGCCAGGCCGGGGTGGTTGACGGCGATGCGATCGTCGCGGCGGCCCGCAACGGCGGCTATGACATCAGCAACATCAGACCCGCGCTGGACGCCCCCTTTATCTAAGTGTCAGCCGGTGCCCACCTTGGGCAATGGCACCATCTCGTCAAAGTCGGGCAGATCGGACATATCGGGCAGATCAGGCAATTCAAAAGGTCCGTCGGCCAGCGTATCTGTGGCGGTCTCGTCCAGGTCAGGCAAATCGGGCAAATCGGGCAGATCAGGTATATCGGGCAAATCAGGCAAATCAGGCAAATCGGACAGCCCCGCCGCTGGCAAATCATCAGCAAGATCGAGCGGCAGATCCATTTCAGTCAGCCCATTCATCGCGTGTTCAAGGTCCAAGCCAGCCCCGGCTGCATGTCCGCCCTGGCCCCGCTTGGCTGGGTTGTCCGCTGCGGTCTTGCCTTGCTGAAGCACCTGCACCACCCGCTTTCCGTCCACCTGCCCCAGTTGGCCGCGCGTCACCGTCTTGGCCGCGATCGTCTGGATGCGCACATTGTCGAAACGCGGCGTGCCCAGATCAATCTGGCTGCCGATCTTCAGGCTTCCCAATTGGCGCAGCGACATGCGAACCGTCTCAAGGCTGACGCGCAGGGTGGCGGGCAGGTTGACGGCGGTCTGCGACAGGGTTGATGCCGGTGCCGCCGGGGTCGGCAGGCCGTCCGCGCCCGGCGAGGATTGCACCAGCTGTGCGCGCAGGCTGCCCGCCTCGGGACGAGGCATGCACAGCAGCATCGTGCCCTGACGCACCCCGCCCGCGATATCGAGGTTCAGATGGATCAGCTCATAGTCGGGGGCATCCAGCGCCATGGTCAATATCCGCGCATCCTCAACCCAGGCCCCAAAGGCAAAACCCGCGATCAGCTGCTGGTCTTTTGGTTTTTCCGGCAAGAGGGCGGCACGTTGCAGCAGCGCATCGACAAAGGGCGCACAGATCGCGGCATCCGTGGGGGTCAGCGGGCGGTCCTGCGGATCGGCTGCTGCCAGCACCTTGCCCATGGTTTGCTGCTGGATCAAACCGCCCACCAATGCAGCGTCCAGGATGGCCGCCGCACGGCCGCGCCCTGGACCTTCCAGCAGCATCAACAACCCCGGTGTCGCAAGCGCATCAGGCAGATCATCGCCGCTGCGGGCCTCAACCCTGACGCCTATTGCGGCCATGGACAGGTCAAACAGGTCATCCGCGACTTTTGCCAATGTAACGCGCAGTGCCTTGGCCAGCGACATGGCGCGCGATTGATGTTCAGCCAGTCCTGCCTGTACTTTTCGGTGAATCACCGTCCCACCGGGCACAGCATCGTGCTGGGCAGAATTATCCGGCGCTGACATAAGTTCCTTTGACCCCTCAGATGCTTCCGCTTGCACGGCCCTAAGCGATGGTCTTACCCCACAGAGGGTTACCAGATCCTTTATCGAGGTCCTTTATCCCGATCCTTCAAGATGCCGGGCTCAGCGCCACCTCCGCGTCATGGCGCGCCAGTACGGAGCCGGGCAAAAACACCTCAAAGGCGGTCCCCGCCCTGTTGGGCAAATAGGTAATCCGCCCACCAAGCCGCAGCATGATCTCTTGGCAAATCGCCAGTCCCAGCCCCGCGCCATCCCCCTGCGCCCCACTGACACGGTAGAATTTCTCAAAGATGACGGCCTGTTCGTCCACCGCGATCCCCTGACCGTTGTCCACGAATTCGATCGCCAGACCGTCGCGCTGCATGCGCGCCGCGATGGTCAATTCGGGGGCCTCCGACAGGCAGTATTTCTGCGCATTGGTGATCAGGTTGATGAAAACCTGCACCAACCGGTCCAGATCCGTATTCAGCAGCACATCCTGCGCCATCGGGGCGATCTGAACCTTTAGTGATCCGGCCATGCCCGCCGTCGCCGTGGTGACCGCGCGTTGCAATACATCTTGCAGGTTGCCCTGCCCGAAATGCAGCGACACCTGACCGTTCTCAAGAACGGACAGGTCCAGCAGATCGTCCAGCAGCCGCGTCAGGCGGATCGTCTCCGAGTGGATGATAGAGGCATAGCGCGTCTTGTCAGCAGCGCTCAGCCGTGCGGCATCGCGCAGAATTTCCGAAAATGACCGGATGGAGGTCATTGGCGTGCGCAGCTCGTGGCTGATCTGGCTCAGGAACGCGTCCTTTTGCAGCGACAGCTGGGTCAGTTTTTCATTGGCCAGACGCAGCTGTGCTGCCGTCTCGGACAATTCGCGCGACTTTTGTTCAAGCTGGCTGGAATGTTCCAGCATCTGCGCGGATTCGTCGGCCACGGCCAGCAGGTCCTGCACCGAAACGGACGTGCCGCCGACAATCTGGGAGACCATCGCATGGGCCGTCGCCGCACCGACAGAGGCCGCCAGTTCGCGCTCCAGCGCCTGGACGAATGCGGGGCTTGGTTCTGGCAATTGACCGGGGATGTTCTGCGCGCGGGCCTGCGCTTCGAAAAACGCCTGCGCCTCACGGGCACCCAGGATGCGCTGTGCCATGATCATCAGATCCTCGCTGCCCGCCACAGAAGCGGTCCAGCCCCGCGATGCGCTGGGTTGATCCAACACGTTGACGAATTGCGCGCCCTGCAGCCGCTCAATCGGATCTGGAAAGGTCAGCAGGGACACCACAAGAAACGCCAGCGCATTGAGCGACAGGCTCCAGAACACGGCATGGACCGTGGGGTCCAGCCCCTCGATGCCAAAGAGCGCCTGGGGTCTGAGCCAGCCCAGGCCCATCAGACCTTGTTCAAAGATGTCCCTTGATAGCGCGGCATCCACACCAAAACTGGGCAGGAGCATGGTAAAAAACCAAATTGCAAATCCCGTTCCCAGCCCCCAAAGCGCACCCAGCCGTGTCGCACCGCGCCAGAAAATGCCCCCCATGAGCGCGGGCAGAAACTGGGCCACGCCGCCAAAGCTGATCGTGCCGATGGCCGCCAGCGTCCCGCCCCCGCCCGAGGCGCGATAATATAGAAATCCAAAGGTCATGATGATCAGGATCGACAGACGCCTTGCGCGGATGACGACATTGCGCACATCACCCGATTGCGTGGCCCCGCCCTGCCACAGGGCCAGCCAGACAGGCATGACAATATGGTTACTGACCATCGTGCTCAGCGCCAGCGTGGCCACGATGACCATGGAGGTCGCCGAGGAAAAGCCCCCCAGAAAGGACAGCATCGCCAGACCGTTCTGATTCTGGCTCAGCGGCAGGCTGACCACAAAAAGGTCCGGGTTGGACCCTGCGGGCAGCAGATCCAGGCCCACCACCGCGATGGGCACCACAAACAGGCTGATCAGCATCAGATAGGCCGGAAACGCCCAGGACGCGATTTGCAGATAGCGTTCATCGTCGTTTTCCACGACCATGACCTGAAACATGCGCGGCAGGCACAGGAATGCCGCAGCCGACAGCATCGTCAGCGCGGCCCAGCGGCTGCCCTGCACTTCCCAGGCCCCAATGGCAGAGGCGTCAATGCGGGCCAGCGTGTCACCGACCCCACCGGCCAGCCCCCAGACCACAAAGACCCCAACCGCCAGAAGCGCCACCAATTTCACCACCGCCTCTACGGCGACAGCAATCACGATGCCGTGGTGACGTTCATTGACGTTCAGTTTGCGGGTGCCAAAGAGCACCGTAAACAGGGCCAGCCCCGCCGCGACCCAAAACGCCGCCTGGGTCATGTTAAAGCCCGCGCCATTCGGTGTGCCTCCCGCCTCTGGCACCGCAAAGATGGAAATGGACAGCACAACAGATTGCAGTTGCAGCGCGATATAGGGGGTGACGCCGATGACCGCCATCAGCGTGACCACGATCGCCAGCACGTTCGACTTGCCGTAACGCGATGAAATCAGGTCCGCGATTGAGGTGACCCGCTGGCTGCGCCCGATGCTGACCAGACGGCGCAGCACCCACCACCAGCCAATCATCACCAGCGAGGGGCCAAGATAGATCGTCAGATATTCCAACCCCGACCGCGCCGCATATCCAACCGCCCCGTAAAAGGTCCAGCCGGTGCAATAGATCGACAGCGACAACGTATAGACCAACGGAGAACGCAGCAACGCCGCTCCTTGGCCCCGAAGCGCGGCCCGGTCGGCCAGAAAGGCCACCACGAAAAGGAAGATCACATAGGCCAGACAGACTATGACCAATTGGTGCAGTGCCAGCATCAGCCCTGCTCGTCCGGACGGGACGACAAAGAACTGGCCGTGCCAGACGCCCCCATCTTGCCCGCTGTGCGCCGCCACAAAAGCCAGCCCATGAAGACCAGGAACACCCAGACCCCAAACAGATAGAGCAAGGCCATGCTCATCGGCATCGGGTCTGCGCTGGTTTGGTCCGCGGGATCAGGCAGCGGCCAGATCAGCGGCACCATCCACAATGCAAACCCCAAGAGGGGTAACAGTTTGACCGCGTCCATCATCCGGCGCAGCCGGTAGGTTCGTCGTTCCAGAAAAACCGGACCCTTGGCCAAGGTGCGTTCCTTTCGTCAGCAAGTGAGGTCGCGCACGGCTTCCAGCATTTCGGAATTTGAGAACGGCTTGGTCATGAAACGGCTGACACCGGCCTTTTCGGCCATTTCGCGGTCGCGGCTTTGGCCCCGCGCAGTCAGCATCAGGATGGGCAGGTTTTGCAGATCGGGGTCGGCCCGCAGGTCGTGCAGGATTTCAAAGCCGCTCTTGCCGGGCAACATGACATCAAGCATCACCAGATCGGGGCGCGCATTGCGGATGACATCCACCGCATTGGCCCCATTGGCCAGCGTTTCGACCCGCCAGCCCTCATTTGACAGCAAGAATCTGATGGCTTCGGCGATGTTCACTTCGTCCTCCACCAGCACAACATGTTTGCTCATGCGTGTCTTGTCCTCCCCCTCTTGGACATGCGCGTTTTTCGTCTGTTGCGAAATGCAGCGCACCGTTGACAAGATGCACATTAAGCCAGCAGCTGTCAAAAGCTGTTGTTGGGTGGAAAGCTTTCATTTGCAAGCGGCTTTTGTCAGCTGCAGCCTATACCGCCGCTGTGCGGGTCCGGGCCCGGGCCCTAGACGCCCGCATTCATGATCGAGGGTTCGCGCCTGGCTCCGCAACTTTGTTGCGGGCATACGCGGCAGGTGGTGCCCACCGACCTGCCCGCCCCTGACCCCGCCCGTGATGGCACAAGCAGCATCACGACCTGCGTCAGGGCCGGCGCGTTGTAATGATCTGGCAGGCTCACTTCGCTGGCGGCAAAACTGTCAAATTCCGCACCCGCGCGGTCCAGTTGATTGATCCGCTCCGAGATGACCATCCCGGTTTGGCCCATGACCGCGAAAATGGGCCACAAGGGACAGCATGATCCATGGCGCGGCACGGTAAAACCCTCAACGGATTTGCGAAAAATGACCGTGCCGGAGCGGTCGCAGACCACCAGCCCCGCGCCCAATTCCGGCAAGGCGGCCATGCGGCGCAGAACGCAAGGCACAGGTGCGCGCAGGATGCGCGCCAGGGCCAGCGGGTTCAGCCCGTGTGACTGAATGGCCGCGCGCAGGTCAGGCAGGCTGACGGCGCTGGCATCTTCGGCAACCTGCCGCAGCACGATGGCCGCGATGTATTTCGCCGCCTGCGACATCAATTCAGGCGCTTGTGCGACCAGCTGTTCAATCCGGTCGGGTGCCTGCGCTTCCTGCTCAAGGCTTTCAAAGCGAAAGTCATGGGCAGAAAGAAACATTTCAACCTCTTCTTGCGGGGAACTGGCCGCGTCGGCCGCATCGGCATCGGCGTCCAGATAGCTGACAAGGGCCTGCGCGCTGTCGGACAGGCGGCGGCTGTCTTCGTTGATATTGGCGTGAAACCGGTCGCGCCATTCGGGCTGAAGCGTCTTTGTCTCGGCCAGAATGGCCGCGGTTGACCGGATCGCCGCGGCCGTAGACAGCAACTCGTGCATGGAGGCGGCAAGATGGGGGTCATGGGCCAGACGGTCGGTCAGGGCCTCGACGGTTTGCTCAAGCGCGCTGACCCTTTTTCGGGTGCCCGCCAGCACATCCGCCCAGCCGGGAAAACGGCCTGCAAATTCATCCGCACGCAGCGCTTCGGGGCCGGTCAGCCCTGCCTCGTCTGCCGCCTCGCGCAGGGTGGCGATCAACGCGGCTTCGGCCCCTTCGGTCAGGGTTTGCGGCTCTACCCCCAGGGCTGCAGAGATGTTGAGCAGCAGTTTGCCGCCGATTCTGCGGCGGTTGTGTTCGATCAAATTGAGGTAACTTGCCGATATTCCGATGTCGCGGGCCAGATCGGCCTGCTTGAGTCCCGCCATCACCCGACGTTCACGGATGCGGCTGCCGGTCAGTGTCTCGCGTGCCATTGTATGCAGTCCCCGCAATATCGCGCAATTTCAACGTGTTTCTGCGCTGCAACATCATATTATTTACATCATTCCCGAAAGGGTTGCGAAGATATTTACAAAATTAATGATAAGATCAAGGCACTTATTGAATGGTTTTCTATTATTAAACGATAGTGCCTTTGCACAATTGTGTCGTATGACCGCGAAACAGCGGCATTCGCTTTTATCTAACGGGAGGAATTCATGTCATTTTCGAAACTGACACGTCGTGGGCTGATCAAAACGGGCGCAGCAGCAAGCGCCGGTCTGGCATTGCCTACATATCTGCGTGCTGACGGCCACACTGGCTTTACCAATGCGCCCACGGGCGACACCGTAACTCTGGGCTTCAACGTTCCACAGTCCGGCCCCTATGCCGACGAAGGTGCAGACGAACTGCGCGCCTTTGAATTGGCGGTAGAGCACCTGAATGGTGGTGGCGACGGCGGCATGCTGCAGACCTTCAGCTCCAAGGCGCTGGACGGCACGGGCATCCTGGGCAAAAAAGTCAACTTTGTCACAGGCGACACCCAGACGAAATCAGACGCGGCACGCGCATCTGCCAAGTCGATGATCGAAAAAGACGGCGCTGTCATGATCTCTGGTGGTTCGTCCTCCGGTGTGGCCGTGGCTGTACAGGCGCTGTGCCAAGAAGCCGGCATCATCTTTATGGCGGGTCTGACCCATGCCAACGACACCACGGGTAAAGACAAGCGGGCCAATGGTTTCCGCCACTTCTTTAACTCGTACATGTCCGGCGCGGCGCTGGCACCTGTTCTGGCGAATGCCTACGGCAAGGACCGCAAGGCCTATCACCTGACAGCTGACTACAACTGGGGTTACACCACAGAAGAAGCGGTACGCTCTTCCACGGAAGCCATGGGTTGGGAAACTGTAAACGCGGTCAAGACACCACTGACACAGACCGACTTCTCTGCCTATATCGCGCCCGTTCTGCAGTCCGGTGCCGATGTTCTGGTTCTCAACCACTACGGCGGAAACATGGTCAACTCCCTGACCAACGCGGTCCAGTTCGGCCTGCGCGACAAAGAAGTGAACGGCAAGAAGTTCGAGATCGTTGTTCCGCTCTACTCAGAGCTGATGGCCCGCGGCGCGGGTGCCAACATCAAGGGCATCCTTGGTTCGCAGAACTGGGACTGGAAACTCGAGGACCAGCTGGGTTCGCGCTACTCCGGCACAAACGCCTTCGTTCAGTCCTTCGGCACGAAGTTCGGCTTCCCACCGTCACAGGCGGCGCACACATGCTACGTCCAGACACTGCTCTATGCAGATGCCGTCACACGCGCCGGCAGCTTCAACCCATGCGCAGTTGTCGAAGCGCTTGCGGGCTTTGAGTTCGACGGTCTGGGCAACGGTCCGACATTGTACCGTGCCGACGATCACCAGTGCTTCAAGGACGTTGTGGTTGTGAAGGGTAAAGAGAACCCTGAGAACTCCTTCGACCTGGTGGAAATCGTTGAAGTGACACCTGCAGAGCAGGTGACATATGCACCCGATCACCCACAGTTCGCCGGTGGTTCGCTGGGTACATGTAACCCAGGCGCATAATCGTCTTAACACTATTCAGGGCGGGATTTTCCCGCCCTGACTCTGGGCCCGACAGGGCTCGTCGCGGTTGGAGGGGACCCCATGGACGCAATTATCCTGCAAATTCTCAACGGTTTGGACAAAGGCTCTGCCTATGCCCTGATCGCCTTGGGTCTGACATTGATTTTCGGCACGCTGGGTGTGGTAAACTTTGCCCACGGCGCGCTTTTCATGATCGGCGCTTTCTGCGCGGTCACGTTCAGCAAATTGCTGACACTGAGCCATATCGTCATTGACGATACGCAAAAGGACTTCCTCGGCAATCCGCTGAAGGTCGAAGTTCCATACATCTATGACTTTTTCGGGCAAACCACCGGGGACGCGATCATCGACTGGGCCGTGCCCCTGTCGATCATCTTTTGTATCCCTATCATGATCGCCATCGGCTTTATCATGGAGCGTGGGCTGATCAAGCATTTCTACAAACGCCCTCATGCGGACCAGATCCTTGTGACTTTCGGCCTGGCGATCGTGTTGCAGGAAGTGATCAAATATTTCTACGGCGCGAACCCGATCCCGACACCCGCACCCGAGGTGTTTGCCGGGTCTTTCGATTTTGGCGCGATGATGGGTTTTGCTGAAAACACGATCATCTATCCCTACTGGCGTCTGGTCTATTTCGCCTTTGCTGCGGTGATCATCGGTGCCGTCTTTGCCTTCTTGCAATTCACCACCTTCGGCATGGTTGTCCGCGCCGGTATGGCGGACCGCGAAACCGTGGGCCTGCTGGGCATCAACATCGACAAACGCTTTACCATCATGTTTGGCATTGCGGCTGCGGTGGCCGGACTGGCGGGTGTGATGTATGCCCCGATCAATTCGCCCAATTACCACATGGGCATGGACTTTCTGGTGCTCAGCTTTGTTGTGGTGGTTGTAGGTGGCATGGGCTCCCTGCCCGGTGCCGTGCTTGCGGGTTTCCTGCTGGGCATTTTGGAAAGCTTTGCTTCCATGTCCGCCGTGCTGGAGTTCCTGCCAGGTATCAACCAGATCATCATCTACCTTGTTGCGATCATCATCCTGCTCACGCGTCCGCGTGGTCTGATGGGGCGCAAAGGCGTGATGGAGGAATAAGAATATGTTTGGACTAGATAAAAAAGACGCAGGGCTGCTGCTGATCGTTGCGATCCTGGCGTTGGCCGCCCCCTTCATCCTGAACCCCTTCCCCGAGGGGTCTGCCATGGCGCAGTTCAACGCGGGCTATCCTGACCTGATGCAGCGTCTGGTGATCTTTGGCATCTTTGCCATCGGTTTCAACATCCTGTTCGGCCTGACCGGCTACCTCAGCTTTGGCCATGCGGCATTTCTGGGTGTGGGTTCCTATGCCGCGATCTGGATGATGAAGCTGCTGACCATGAACGTGATCCCCGCGATCATCGTTTCCGTGATGATCGCGGGTCTGTTTTCGCTCTTGGTGGGTTGGATCAGCCTGCGCCGTTCCGGCATCTATTTCTCGATCCTGACGCTGGCCTTTGCCCAGATGTCTTATGCGCTGGCCTATTCGGTTCTGACACCGATCACCGGCGGTGAGACGGGTCTGCAGCCAAAATACACCGATCCACGCATTCTGGATGGCGCATTGCCGGACGGGCAGATGCCACGGGCCAACCTGTTTGGTCTGGACATGAAGGACGGATTTGAATTGGTGATGGGCAATTGGGTATTCACATTCAATGCCGGGTACTACATCGCGGCCGTGGTCATGCTGTTGTCCTTCTATATCTCCATCCGCATTTTCCGGTCGCCCTTTGGCATGATGCTGCGGGCAGTAAAATCCAACCAGCAGCGGATGAACTACACCGGCCTGAACACCAAGCCCTATACGCTTGCGGCCTTTGTCATCTCTGGCATGTATGCCGGTCTGGCAGGCGGTCTGCTGGTGGCGATGGACACGCAGGTGGGTGCAGAGCGGATGTTCTGGACCGCCTCCGGCGAGGTCGTGCTGATGACGATCCTGGGCGGTGCGGGCACCTTGATTGGGCCGGTACTGGGTGCGGGTTTCATCAAGTACATGGAAAACATCGTCTCCAAGATCAACAAGACGGTTCTGGAGCAGTGGTTCGCCTTCATGCCCGATGGGATCGAAGACGTCATGGTCGCGCTGGTCTATCCCTTCGTGGGCAAGGGCTGGCATCTGACACTGGGCCTGCTGTTCATGCTGGTCGTGATCTTCCTGCCCGGTGGCCTTGTTGAAGGCGGCCAGCGTATCGGCAACCTGTTCCGCAGCAAGAAGGCGAAAGACACATCGCCTGACGGCTCAAAAACACCCGCAGAATGAGGAAAGACATCATGGCTATTCTTGAAGTTAAAAATGTGGGCAAGCGGTTCGGCGGTCTTCAGGCGCTGGGGAATGTGAACCTCAGCGTGGCCGAGAATTCGGTTCACGCGATCATCGGGCCGAATGGCGCGGGCAAATCCACCCTGCTGAACGTGCTGGTGGGCAAGCTGATCCCAGATACCGGATCCGTCATGTTTGACGGCCAGTCGGTGCTAGGGCGCAAACCCTATGAGATCAACCAGATGGGCATCAGCCGCGTTTTCCAGACCCCCGAGATCTTTGGCGATCTGACGGTGATGGAAAACATGATGATCCCCTGCTTTGCCAAACGCGACGGCGCGTTTCGCATGCATGCCATCGAAAGCGTGGCGCAGGAAAAGGACATCGTCGGCAAGGCGGAAAACATGCTGGAAGAGATGAAGCTGATCGACAAGCGGGGCATGAATGCGGCCTCCATGTCGCGCGGTGACAAACGCCGGCTGGAGATTGCGATGTGTCTGGCACAGGACCCCCGGTTGTTGTTGCTGGATGAACCCACCGCCGGTATGGCGCGGGCCGATACCAACAACACCATCGACCTGCTCAAGCAGATCAAGGAAGAGCGCGACATCACCATCGCCATCATCGAGCATGACATGCATGTGGTCTTTTCCCTGGCAGAGCGGATTACGGTTCTGGCCCAGGGCACACCGCTGGTGGAGGACACGCCCGAGAACATCAAAGGCCATCCAAAGGTCCGCGAAGCCTATCTGGGCGAGAGCCAAGACGCCGCATAACGTGGAAATCACCCCACCCTACTGCAATCCGTAGGGCGGGGTTTACCCCGCCGCCGCTACGAGGAAAACAAAATGACAACCCAAACGCTTGAGAAAAACGCAAACCATGCGGCAACCGCCCCGGCTTTTCTGTCGGTCTGGGATCTTGAGGCTTATTACGGCGAAAGCTACATCGTCCAGGGCGTGAGCTTTAACGTGCATGAGGGCGAAATCCTGGCCCTGCTCGGCCGAAACGGCGCGGGCAAGACGTCGACCCTGCGCGCCATCGCGCGGCTTGCTTCGCCAGAGGTGCGCCATGGCGAAATCTGGCTGGACCATCAACCCCTGCACAACATGTCCTCTTACCAGGCGTCGCAAGCAGGGCTTGGCCTGGTGCCAGAAGACCGCCGCATCATTCCCGGCCTGACCGTTGAGGAAAACCTGAAACTGGCCCAGATCGCCCCGCCGATTGGCTGGTCGCTGGACCGCCTCTACACGCTGTTCCCCCGTCTGGGAGAGCGCAAGAGCCAGGAAGGCACCACCCTGTCGGGCGGCGAGCAGCAGATGCTTGCCATCGCCCGCGCCCTTGCCCGTGACATTAAGGTATTGTTGCTGGATGAACCCTATGAGGGTCTGGCACCGGTGATCGTGGATGAGATCGAAAAGACCCTTGGCATCATCAAGGAACAGGGCATCACCACCATTCTGGTTGAACAGAACGCGGTGCGTGCACTGAAACTGGCAGACCGTGCCGTGATCCTGGATACCGGCGGCGTCGTGTTTGACGGCACCGCGCAAGAGGTGCTGGACAACGCAGAGCTGCGGGCGGAATACCTCGCGATCTGACGGCACCTGCCCTTGTTTGCAACCAATCTACAGCGCACCGTCTATCGGTGCGCTGTTTTTCGTCAGGCGGCCCGCCGGGTCTGACAAACCCCGCCGCCCCCCTACCGCGCAAAGCTGCTACAACAATTTTCGCAATTCCGTCTTGAGCACTTTGCCGTAGTTGTTTTTGGGCAGCTCGCGCAGACGGATATAGGATTTGGGACGTTTGAACCGGGCGATATTGTCGAGGCAAAGCCGGTCAAGTTCGGCCTCGGGGGCATCACCCACCACGAATGCGACCACCTCTTCGCCCCAATCGGGATGCGCGCGCCCCACAACCGACACCTCGCGCAGCGCCGCGTGCATCAGCAGGATTTCCTCTACCTCACGGGGATAGACATTTGACCCGCCGGTGATGATCACATCCTTGCTGCGGTCCTTGAGCGTCAGGTAGCCCGCCGCATCCAGCGATCCGATATCCCCGGTCATCAACCAGCCATCCTGTAGCGCATTGGCGGTGGCCGAGGGATGACGCCAATAGCCGCGCATGACCGTAGTGCCGCGCACCATGATCTCTCCCTCCTGGCCGGGGGGCAAGGGTTGGCCCTCTGGCCCCGCGATCTGCAGCTGCACCGCCGCCTGCGCCCGCCCGACAGAGCCCAGACGGCTGCGCCAGTCAGGATGGCTGCGGTCACTGACATCATGTCGCGACAGCGCGGTGATCCCCATCGGGCATTCGCCCTGACCGTAGATCTGCACAAAGATCGGGCCGAACCAAGCAACCGCATCAATGATATCAGCGTTGTACATCGGTCCGCCTGCATAAACGATCGTGCGTAACCCCGCGCCCTTTGCCCCTGCGGCCCTTGCCCCATCAGTCAGTCGTTTGACCATCGTGGGTGCCGCGAATATATGGGCAGAGCCGAAATGCGCGGCCAGACCAAGGATTTCGTCCACCTCGAACCCACCTGAGGGCGGACAGACATGCCGCGCGCCCGCCCGCACATGCATCACGGCATAAAGCCCTGCACCATGGCTCATTGGGGCGGCATAGATGGTGGCATCATCGGCGCTGACCTGATCCACATCGCTTTGATAACACAGCGCCATGGAGATCATCATACCATGGGTGATCATCACCCCTTTGGGCTGTCCGGTGGTCCCCGAGGTGTAAAAGAGCCATGCCAGATCATCGCCCTCGCGCGGGGTCACGCAGTGACAAGACCGCCGATAGGCCCGGATATCCGCAAAACCCGCGGCATCCATCACGACCAATTCGGGCATCTGCGGCATCTGGTCCAGCGCTTCGGCCAAGGCGGCTTGGGTGAAAACCATAGCACAGTCGGCATTATGCAGGATAAAGGCCGCTTCCCGGCCATGCAGCTTGGCATTGATCGGCACCGCCACGGCCCCCGTGATCCAGATGCCGTAGAGCACGACAAGGTAATCGGGCACATTCTTGCTATAGATACCCACACGGTCGCCGGGTGCGATTCCTTGGTCCTGTAGCCAGGCGGCAAGCCTGCGCGCGCCATCGGCAAACGCCCCGTAATCCGCGACAAGGGTCTGTCCGTGGTACAAAGCGGGCGCTTGGGGGCGATGTGCGGCGGCTGCAATCAACCAATGGGCAAGGTTCATCTTGGGTCTCCTCCGACGGGCAGCATGCCTGCCGCTTCAGCCAGAAACAACTGGCGGCTTTTCATGCCAAGACCCTTGGCCTATAAGCGACCATGACGTCACGGCAAATAGATCGGCCGGACCAAGGGACATGTTGAGGACTTTATGACTAAAAATACCCATGACGCGGATGTAGCCTTCATCCGGGCACTTGCAGAATTGCTCAACGAAAATGATCTGACGGAATTGCAGGTCAAGCGCGATTATGCCGAGGATGACAGCCTGAACGTGCGTGTCAGCCGCAAGCCGCCACAGCAAATCATGGCCCCTGCGGCGCAGATGCAGGCGGCAATGCCACAGATGCAGGCCCCTGCCGCCGCAATGGCCCCCGCAGCCACCGCCGCTGCGGCACCAGCCGCTGCCGAAGATCCCGCCAGCCACCCCGGTGCGGTTACATCGCCCATGGTGGGCACGATCTATATGCAGGCCGAACCCGGTTCACCGCCGTTCATTTCCGTCGGGGCCACCGTCAGCGAAGGCGACACCTTGCTGATCGTTGAGGCCATGAAGACCATGAACCATATCCCTGCGCCGCGCTCTGGCATGATCAAGCGGGTGCTGGTCGGCGACGGCGACGCCGTGGAGTTTGGCGCACCGCTGGTCATCATCGAATAAGGGATTGGCAATGTTCAACAAAATTCTTGTTGCCAATCGGGGCGAGATTGCCCTGAGAGTCATCCGTGCCGCACGCGAAATGGGCATCCAATCCGTTGCCGTGCATTCGACCGCTGATAGCGATGCCATGCATGTGCGTATGGCAGACGAATCTGTCTGCGTCGGGCCGCCTTCCTCCACGCAGTCCTACCTGTCGATTCCGGCGATCATTGCCGCCTGCGAGATTACCGGCGCAGAGGCGATTCACCCCGGCTATGGTTTCCTGTCAGAGAATGCCGCGTTCGTTCAGGTGGTCCAGGACCACGGATTGACCTTTATCGGCCCCACAGCCGAACATATCCGCGTGATGGGCGACAAGATCACCGCCAAGGACACGATGAAAAAGCTGGGCGTGCCTTGCGTTCCCGGCTCTCAGGGTGGTGTGGCCACGCTGGAAGAAGCAAAGGCCCTGGGCGAAGAAATCGGTTATCCAGTGATCATCAAGGCCACCGCCGGTGGTGGTGGCAAGGGCATGAAGGTCGCGGCCACCGCAAAGGACATGGAACGCGCGTTTCAGACCGCCCGCGCCGAAGGCAAATCAAATTTCGGCAATGATGAAGTCTATATCGAAAAATATCTGACCACGCCGCGCCACATCGAAATACAGGTCTTTGGCGATGGCAAAGGCCGCGCCGTGCATCTGGGCGAACGTGACTGTTCGCTGCAGCGCCGGCATCAGAAGGTCTTTGAAGAGGCCCCCGGCCCCGCCATCACCGCCGAGGAACGCGCCCGCATTGGCAAAGTCTGTGCCGACGCCATGGCTGACATCAAATACATCGGCGCGGGCACGATCGAGTTCCTGTATGAAAACGGGGAATTCTATTTCATCGAAATGAACACCCGCCTGCAGGTGGAACATCCCGTGACCGAAGCCATCTTTGGCGTCGATCTGGTGCGCGAACAGATCCGGGTCGCTGGTGGCATGGACATGTCCTTTGTGCAGGAGGACCTCAAGATCAACGGCCACGCCATCGAGGTGCGGATCAACGCGGAAAAACTGCCGAACTTCACGCCCTGCCCGGGCCGGATCACGCAGTATCATGCCCCCGGTGGATTGGGTGTGCGCATGGACAGCGCGTTGTATGATGGCTATTCGATCCCGCCTTATTACGACAGTCTGATCGGCAAGCTGATTGTCCACGGCCGCGACCGACCAGAGGCGCTGGCAAGGCTCAATCGCGCATTGGGCGAGCTGATCGTGGATGGTGTGGACACCACCTTGCCCCTGTTCCACGCGCTGTTGGCAGAAGAACACATCCAGACCGGTGACTATAACATTCACTGGCTGGAACATTGGCTGGAACACAAGACCCCGGATGCCTGACGGCCCATGTCAGAGCTGACACCGGAACTGCTGTTGCACGGATATTCCATCGGAATATTCCCAATGGCCGAAAACCGGGACGACCCAGAGATTTTCTGGGTCGACCCGAAACGCCGGGGCATCTTTCCCTTGGATGGGTTTCACATCTCGCGGTCCTTGGCCCGGGCGATGCGCCAAAGCCGGTTTGAAGTGACGATAAACCACGATTTCAACGGCGTGGTCGCCGCCTGTGCCGACCGCACAGACACCTGGATAAACGCCGAAATAGCCCAACTTTACAGTGGCTTGCATGATATGGGCCATGCCCATTCGCTTGAACTATGGGAAGAGGACGCGCTGGTGGGCGGCGTTTACGGCGTGACCCTGGGTGCGGCCTTCTTTGGCGAAAGCATGTTTTCACGCAGAACCAACGCCTCAAAGATGGCGCTTGCGGCCTTGGTAGAACGCCTGAACCGCGCGGGCTTTACCCTGTTTGACACACAGTTTCTCACCGACCATCTGGCGTCATTGGGGGCGGTTGAAATCAGCCGCCGCACCTATCACAGGCGCCTGGATCAGGCAAAAACCCAAAGCGCAGACTTTACCGCAGCTGACATCCTGCCGCTTTACGAGGTGGTGCAGCGAATGACCCATACATCATAGCGGCGATGCTCAAGCGATGAGAGCGCCGGGGAAGACGCAATCATCCATCCCGAGAAAAGCGTCCCGGGTTTGCCTGTCTCGGAAATTTCCAGATTGGCAAAGGCGTTACCAGCAGGATTGCCCGCAGGATAACGGCATTCCTTCATCACGACCTGCAAAGCGCCTACCGTTTCGCCCTGCCCAACACGCATTTCTATGTCAAAGGCCTGGCCAGAGGTCTTGTCCAGGGCGCGCAGGATGCCCCCCGGCCCATTCACGACCTCCTGTGCTGCCACAGGTGCTGCCATCAGACCAAGTACAGATATAAGTTTCCACATCGACGGCACCCAGCTGCCCTTTGGCTTACTCAGGGGTCCAGGCCTCATAATCGGAGCGTTCCTTGGGCGATTTCTGACGGATGGAACCTGCAGGCGCATAGGCAAGCATGGTTCCGGTCAGGTTTTCGACATGGGGCTTTTCCCAGGACTTATGGACCAGCGGCTTTTCGGTCGGCGGCTCATTCCAGGTGCGGTGCAGCCAGCCATGCCAGTCCGGGCTGACCCGGCTTGCTTCCATGTCGCCGTTGTAGATGACCCAGCGTTTGCTGTCATCGGCATTGTGGTAATAGATATTGCCCTGATCGTCCTGGCCGACCTTGACGCCCTTGCGCCAGGTGAAAAACTGGGTGTTCAGGGTTTGCCCGTCCCACCATGTCAATGCCCGGAAAATTGTGTTCAGAATGCCCATGATGCTCTCCGCTCTCGCTTGGCCCGGTTATGCACCAAGCGGTGCGGCACGTCCAGCACCCATCCGACCTTGACAGGTGTTGCGGCAAAGACTCGACCCTTGGCCGAGGCCAAAACGCAGCCGCAAAGCGCTTGGCCTGCAAACCCCTGGCCAGTAGTGTTTCCAAAACGGAGACAACCGATGGCAGACACCCACGATTTCCCCCCATTTGTGGCAGAATGCCATGGGGTCAAACTTCCTGACAGCCCCTTGCTGAACCCCACGCGGATCGCCCGGATCAATGCGGCGCGCTATGAGGGGCAGGAAATCGCCGGCGCGCTGAATGTCGTGCAACCCGGCGACCGCGTGCTGGAACTGGGTGTGGGAACGGGTCTGGTCGGGGCGATCGTGGCCCATAATGCAAAACCTGAAAAGGTGATGTCCTTTGAGGCCAACCCCGCGCTGATTGAACATATTAACGCGCTCTATCGGTTCAACCACCTTGAAGACAGGATGGAGGTCAACAACGCCTTGCTGGTCAGCGACCCCAAGGCCCCCAAATCATTGGTGTTTCACGTCCGCAGTTCGTTTCTGGGATCTTCGCTGATTGATACCGATACCCGCGCCACCACCCCCATCGACGTGCCAACCCGGCAATACGCCCAAGTGCACCAGGACTTCAGACCGGATGTCCTGCTGATCGACATCGAAGGGGGGGAATTGGAGTTTCTGCGCCATGCCTCCCTCAAGGGTGTCCGGGCCATCGTGATTGAGTTCCACCCAGATGCCTATGGCAAGGAAGGAATGCGCGAATGCAAGTCCATCCTCGAAAAGGCAGGCTTTACCAAGGTGCCGGAACATTGCACCCGCCATGTCTGGACCTGCACCTTTACCCCGATGGTACAGGCCCCGGTCCCGGATCGCGGCTGGTCACGTCAGGTGAATGTGCTGAAAAATGCCTGTGTCGTGCCGCCCGCTGAAACCGGTTTTGTCCAGCAAGCCGGTGTGCTGGATGCCGCGGGCACCTATCAGGCCAGCGGCGCATTATGGCGCAATGGCAGGGCCCTGACCACCGCGCCACAGACCCCGCCGGACGATCTGCCACTGCGCAAGGGCACATGGCTCTGGGGGGGCGTATTGTGGATGCATTTCGGCCATTTCCTGGTCGAGAGCATGGCTCGCCTCTGGGCGCTTGACCATCTCGAACATGACATCGACGGCATTCTCTTTGTCCCCAAACGCCCCCGCAACAAGGATGAGGTGATTGATTTCCAGCGGCATCTGGTCGCGGCCATGGGCACACAGGCCCCCATCGTTTCTGTGACCGAACCCGAGCGGGTGGAGCGCCTGATCCTGCCCGGACAGGGTTTTGGGCTGGGTTCCATGATCACCGGCACGCCCGAATTCCGCGCGGCTGTCGCGGGCCGCTTTGCCAAGGAAATCCCCGCCCAAGGACCCGAAAAAATCTACATCAGCCGCAGCAGGCTGCCCTCAGGGCGCGGCACATTGATCGGCGAGACGGAACTGGAAGCGCATCTGCAAACCGAAGGCTATACGATCTACCACCCGGAAAAACACGACATTCACCACCAAATCGCAACCTATAAGGCCGCCAAAAGCATCATCGCCGCCGAAGGCTCCGCGCTGCATCTGGTCGGTATGGTCAGTGATGGCACAAGCGATGTGGCGATGATCGTGCGCCGCCCCTCAGGGGCCACGCGCAATATCGAAATCCACCTTGAGGCCTTTTCCGGCAGCGCCTGCACATCGGTCACGGCGCTGAAACGATCCTGGAAACCGCTTGGCAAAGCCAAGCCGCGCAACTGGATGGGCGAGCTGGACATGCCTGCCCTCCAGACAGCGCTTGCCGCAGCCGGGTTTGTCACATCCGGTGGCCCGCAATGGCCCCCGCTGGACGCAGCCACCGTTCAGGACCGGCTGGGCGATCGTTTCGAACAAGTCGCCTGAACAACCGCGCGCCTCAATCCGGCAACAGTGCCGTAACCTCGATCTCAATGCGGTATTTTGGATCAATCAAACCACATTCGATCATCGTCGCCGCTGGTGGGGTGGCCCCGAATGTCTTGGCCAGAACAGGCCAGCAGGGTTCAAACTCCGCCCGGTCCGGCAGCATATAGGTCACCCGCACCACATCCGCGAACCCCGCTCCCGCCTCACGCAGCGCCTGCCCGATGATGTCCAGCGCGCTCTCACATTGGCTGACCACATCATCCCCCTGCCCCACGGTGCCGGCCACATGGACAAAACCACCCGCGACAACCGCCCGGCAATAGCCAATCTTCGCCTCAAATGCACCGCCTGAATGTATCCGCCTGATCGACATGATCTAAATCCCTCTGCTGGTTTCGGAGCCGCCCTTGCTTGAGCCAGACAGCCCTGCGGACATGGCAGCGTCAAGCTGAATCGCCGAGGGGCCCCTTTGGGGTTTCGGCTATTCTGCTTGATGCTGTCAGGGCCGTGGGGCAGGCAGGAATCAATCAAGGGTGGTTCTGAAACCATATGCTGGTTTTGGAGAGCCCCGCAGCGCTCTGCCCTCAAAATGCACAAAGGGCGCGTCCAACGACACGCCCCATGTGTTACTCTCGTAGGGTGGGCATCCTGCCCACCGTGCGATCAGCCAGCGGTTGCAGATTCTTTCTCTGCTTCGCTGTGGATCATCAAAGGTGCGGCATCCGAATTGACCGCCTCTTCATTGACCACGACCTCAATGACCGAATCCAGACCAGGCAGCTCAAACATCGTGTCCAGCAAGATGTCCTCCAGGATGGAGCGCAAACCCCGGGCACCTGTCTTGCGCTCAATCGCCCGTTTGGCAATCGCAGACAGCGCGTCCTCGGTAAAGTTCAGCTGCGTATCTTCCAGCTCGAACAGGCGCTGGTACTGTTTGACCAATGCGTTCTTGGGCTGGGTCAGGATCGTCACCAGCGCATCTTCGTCCAGATCTTCCAATGTCGCCAGAACCGGCAAACGCCCAACGAATTCCGGGATCAAACCGAATTTCAGCAGGTCCTCCGGTTCCAGATCGGTAAAGATCTCGCCGACACCGCGCGCATCGACGTCACGTACATCGGCACCGAACCCCATGGCAGAGCCTTTGCCGCGCGCCGCGATGATCTTGTCCAGACCCGCAAAAGCGCCGCCGCAGATGAACAGGATGTTCGTTGTATCCACCTGCAGGAATTCCTGCTGCGGATGTTTGCGGCCCCCTTGGGGTGGCACGCTGGCAACGGTGCCTTCCATCAGCTTCAGCAAGGCCTGCTGCACGCCTTCGCCCGACACGTCACGGGTGATGGACGGGTTTTCGGATTTGCGCGTGATCTTGTCGACTTCGTCGATATAGACAATGCCGCGCTGCGCCCGTTCCACGTTGTATTCTGAGGATTGCAGAAGTTTGAGGATGATGTTTTCCACATCCTCGCCCACATAACCGGCCTCTGTCAGCGTTGTCGCATCCGCCATCGTGAACGGCACATCCAGAATGCGCGCCAGCGTCTGTGCCAGCAGCGTCTTGCCGCAGCCTGTGGGGCCGATCAGCAGGATATTGGATTTTGCCAGTTCGATGTCCCCGCCCTTCTGGGCGTGGTTCAGGCGCTTGTAGTGGTTGTGCACCGCGACCGAAAGCACACGTTTCGCCGTGGCCTGTCCGATCACGTAATCGTCCAGAACAGCGCAGATGTCCTTTGGCGTGGGCACGCCATCGGTTGCCTTCAGGCCGGATGCCTTTGTCTCTTCGCGGATGATGTCCATGCAAAGCTCGACGCATTCATCGCAGATGAATACGGTCGGTCCCGCTATCAGTTTGCGCACCTCATGCTGGCTTTTGCCGCAGAAGCTGCAATATAGGGTGTTTTTGCTATCACCGCCGGAATTAGTCGCCATGTCAGCCCTTTCAGGTCTGTCGTGAATTTTGCACCGAAATCACTGCTAAGGTGCGGTCCATGCTCTAACCCTATGGCAGAGCCACAGGCGCTACAATCGCAAAATCGCAGCGCCTGAGGTCTTGGTTACTTGTCGCCTTTGCCTTTGGCTGGCTTGTCCGCATCATCGGACTTGCCACGGCTTTCGACGATCTCGTCAATCAGGCCCCAGGATTTGGCTTCTTCGGGTGACATGAAGTTATCCCGCTCCAGCGCATCCTCTACTTTTTTCAGGGTTTGACCTGTGTGTTTGACGTAGATTTCATTCAACCGTGTTTTCAGCTTCTGGGTCTCTTGGGCGTGAATCATGATGTCCGTCGCCTGACCCTGATAGCCGCCCGAGGGCTGGTGGACCATGACCCGCGAATTGGGCAGCGAAAAGCGCATGCCTTTTTCGCCGGCCTGCAACAACAGCGACCCCATGGATGCCGCCTGTCCGATCACCAGGGTCGATACCTTGGGGCGGATGTATTGCATCGTGTCATAGATCGACAGACCAGAGGTCACAACGCCGCCGGGGCTGTTGATATACATGGAAATTTCCTTGGAGGGGTTTTCCGCCTCAAGGTGCAGCAACTGGGCTACGATCAGCGATGACATACCGTCATGTACCGGGCCCGACAGAAAGATGATCCGCTCTTTCAGCAGGCGGGAAAAGATGTCGTAGGCACGCTCGCCCCGGCTGGTTTGCTCAACCACCATGGGGACGAGGGTGTTCATATAGGTATCATAAGGATCGTTCATGTTGCTTGCCTGTGATTTCGTTTGCCGGACCATACCCGCAAAACCGTTAGCATCAGATTAGTCGCGGGCTTTGGGAGCTTCAAGGGGGGCTGGGGTGTTGCCGCAACGCCGCTGCACCCTAATTGCCTGTCATGACCCAAGCATTGAACCATTTCCCGCCCTCAGCCGCTGACGCGCACAGACGTCTGCAAGCCTTTGTTCCAAAGGCGGGCCGCACCTATGCGGGGCGGCGAAACTTTGACTTTGGCCCCGGTGCGCATGATTGTGTTTCCACCTTGTCGCCCTATTTGCGCCTGAGGCTTCTGGATGAAGTTTCCGTGACCCGGGCCGTTCTGGCACAACATTCAGCGGCACAGGCAGATAAATTCCTGTCAGAGGTGTTCTGGCGCACCTATTGGAAAGGCTGGATGGAACAGCGGCCCGGTGTTTGGCTGCAATACCTCAATGATCTCAACCGCTTGAAAGACGATGTTCAGACCCAATCGGGCCTGCGCGCCCGCTGGGAACAAGCCTGCCTGGGCAAGACAGGCATCACCGCTTTTGACGCCTGGGCCAAGGAGTTGGTCGAGACCGGCTATATGCACAATCATGCGCGGATGTGGTTTGCCTCCATCTGGCTCTTTACGCTTGAGCTGCCATGGCAGTTGGGGGCGGATTTCTTCTTGCGGCATCTGCTGGATGGCGACGCGGCGGTCAATACGCTGAGCTGGCGCTGGGTTGCGGGCATCCAGACCAAGGGTAAAACCTATCTGGCGCGGCCTGACAATATCGCCAAATTCACCAACGGACGGTTCAAGGACCTGCGCGGGCTGGCCACTTACGCGCCCGCATTGGACGCACCAGAGCCGCCCGCCCCGGTGGATTTGCCAAAATGCGGGCCAAAGCCGCTTGGTGCGCGATATGGGCTGCTGATCCATGGCGACGATGTGGACACGGGGCCGCTGTTGGCTGAGGCACCCGCCCCGCAGGCCGCAGCCTATGCCGATGCGACAGCGGGTCACAGTCCGTGGCAGATGGCCCCGCATGTCGGTGCCTTTCGCATGGCGGCAGCACAGGACAGGCTGGCGACCTTGCCAAACTCGCCTTCTACGACGCCCGCGCTTGAGAGCGCGCAGGCCATCGCGCAGTGGGCCGCACGCCATGATCTGGATCAGGTCATTGCCCCCTATGCGCCGGTGGGCCCGATGGCCGATATGCTGCGCAGCTACCAGACCCTGCCCGATGCACCGCCGCTGTATTTGATCCGCCGTCCGCTTGATACTGCCGCCTGGCCGCTGGCGCGCAAAGGGTTCTTTCCCTTTCGCAAGAACATCCCCGACCTGATCGCACGTTTTGTGCATGACGATGCGCAGGCGCAGTCTTGGGATCAGCTGGCTCTCGACTTCGAAGCGTGAATTCTGGGGCGCGCAAAGCTATCGTTTGCCCCTTCCCAGTCCCATGTCAAATTTGAACTTTGACGGCTGAACAGTCACAAAAGCATTACAGACTCAGTGCAGACAGGTCGCATCACAGTTTGCCCAAAGGACATGACATGACCCGCAAAGACATTATCAACGACCCGGAATTCGGCAACAAGGCCGAAGCCTATGAGGCCTTTGACGACATTCCGACAAACCCCAACCTGGGCCGGACCATCGGTGATGTGATCAACGCCCGCTACGGCCGCCGCGAGATGCTGCGCGGCATGTTGGGCGTATCTGCGACAACCGCGCTCTTTGGCACGTCGGCACTGATTGCGCCGGCCACCGCCCGCGCGGCATCGCCCACCGCCAGCCGCTATACTTTTGACGAGTTGGCGGCAGGCAACGATCAGACGCATCACGTGGCCCAAGGCTATGATGCCGAAATCCTGTTGCGCTGGGGCGATCCGATCATGGCGGATGCGCCTGAATTTGACGTGATGAACCAGACGGCCGCCGCCCAGCTCAAGCAGTTTGGCTATAACAACGACTACGTAGGCTTTGTGCCGCTGAATGCCGATGGCACGCGCGGCCTGCTATGCGTGAACCACGAATACACCAACGAAGAGGTGATGTTCCCCGGTCTGGGCCGTCAGGACCGCGATGCCTTTCGCGGCATGACCCCGGAATTGATCGACATCGAAATGGCCGCACATGGCGGATCGGTGGTCGAGATCGCCCAAGACAGCAGCGGCAAATGGTCCGTCGTACGTGACGGGTCCATGAACCGCCGGATCACCCCGCTGGACACCGCCATGACGCTGAGCGGGCCTGCCGCAGGCCATGCGCGCCTGAAAACCAACGACGACCCTGCTGGCGTGAATGTGATCGGTACGATCAACAACTGTGCTGGCGGTCTGACCCCTTGGGGCACCTGGCTGATGGCCGAGGAAAACTTTCACGGCTATTTCTGGACCGATACGCTGGACGCCGAAGGCAAGCCTGACCTGACCGCCCAGCCAGAGGCCAAACAGATGAAACGCTATGGCGTGCCGGGCATGTGGTACGCGTGGGGCACGCGGTATGACCGCTACAACATCGACAAGGAACCCAACATGCCCAACAAGTTCGGTTGGGTTGTCGAAGTGGACCCGATGGACCCCGCCTCAACCCCGGTCAAGCGCACCGCATTGGGCCGGTTCCGCCACGAGGGGGCCGAGACGACCGTCAGCAGCGATGGCAGGCTGGTGGTCTATATGGGCGACGACAACCGCTTTGACTATCAGTACAAATATGTCTCAACCGGGACCGTGTCAGAGGATAAGTCCGCCAATGGCTCCTTGCTGGATGAAGGCACGCTTTATGTCGCGCGTTTTGATGCGGATGGCACCATCGCCTGGCTGCCCCTGGTGCATGGCGAGGGCCCGCTGACGGCTGCCAACGGGTTCCACGATCAAGGCGACGTGTTGATCGACACCCGCCTGGCTGCGGACCTGTTGGGGGCCACGCCCATGGACCGGCCCGAGGATGCGCAGCCGCGCGGCGATGGGACGGCCTATGTCATGCTGACCAACAACACCCGCCGCAAAGCGGATGATGTGAACGCCGCCAACCCCCGCGCCGACAGCAGCTTTGGTCATATCATCGAGATCAAGGAAGACGGCGGCAACCACGCAGCCGTGTCGGGCACATGGTCAATCCTGGTGAAATGCGGCGATCCGGCCATCGCCGAGGTCGGCGCGCAATGGAACCCCGAGACCTCTGCAGACGGTTGGTTCGGCTCTCCCGATAATTGCGCCATTGATGCCGATGGGCGGCTTTGGGTCTCTACCGATCAGGGCTCCAACTGGGGCAAGACCGGCAAGTCGGACGGGCTTTATGCTGTTGAGACCGAAGGGGATGGGCGCGGGACATCGAAATTGTTCTTCCGCTGCCCCGTGGGCGGCGAGATGTGCGGGCCCTATTTCACCGGTGACGGCGAAACCCTGTTCCTGGCGGTCCAACACCCCGGCACGGACGGGACCAAGGACCTCAAGGGGTTTGAGCGCAACTCAACCTTCGAGGATCCCGCGACGCGCTGGCCTGACTTTGATCCCGCAATGCCGCCCCGCCCGTCCATCGTGGTGGTCACCAAGCAGGGCGGCGGCAAGATCGCCGTCTGACAACGGCCCCTGCCCCCGATCCTGCGTTCCGGGCTCTGCGGTTATTGCCGCAGAGCCCTCTTTGCGTCTTTACCGGCCAAGGCAATCGGCCATCGCCCGCGCCAGCGCATCCAGCGTGGCCAGATAGTGACCAGGTCCCATTGGCACATCACTGCCCAAGGGGTCCAGAATGGCCGCCTCGACGTTCAGCCCTTCGGTCACGGTGGTGATCAGTTTGGGGTTGAACTGCGGCTCGGCAAAGGCACAGCGCAGATTTGATTGCGACAGGGTTTCTTTCAATGCCTGGATGCGTGATGCACCGGGCGCTGCGGCCTCTCCGGTCTGGATCGCGGCGGTGGCGTGCAGGTCGAACCGCCGCTCAAAATATTGAAACGCATCGTGAAAAACGATGAATTGGACGTCATGTACGGGGTCAAGACGGGCCTGCCATTCGGTCTGGAACGCTGCAGTCTCCGCCGCCAGGGCCGCGGCATTCGCGCGGTAGCCTGCCGCGTTTTCGGGATCCATCGCGGACAGTTGTTCTGCAATGGCGCTGGCCCAGATGGCCCCCACCGCAGGATCAAGCCAGGCATGCGGATCTGGTTTATGCTCGTCCTCCGCGTGACCATCTGCATGGCCGTGGTCGTGGTCGTGCCCATGGTCATGATCATGCGCATCCGCGTCAAAGGCCACATCTTCGCGCAGCTCCAGCAGCGGAACACCCTCTGCCTCCAGCAGCGCCAGCCGCGCGGCACTGCCCGCCAATGTGTCCAGCGGCTCTTGCAGCCAAGGGGTCAGGGCCGGTCCGACCCAAACCACCAGATCAGCACCGCTTAGCGCGCGGGCCTCTGACGGGCGCATGGCATAGCTGTGCGGGGAGGCGGTCGGCGGAATGATCAGCGCGGGTTCCCCCATGCCCTGCATCACAGATGCAACGATAGAATGTACCGGCACGATGTCCACGGCAACCTTTGGCACCTCGGCCTGCAAGGGAGGGGCAATCAGGAGAAAAAGGCAAAGCAGTCGTTTCATGGGGATCCCTCATGTTATAGTATAACGCTTGCTAGATGGTATATTATAACATATCAAGCAGAAAAACGGAGGACCCTCCAGATGAGCACCATTGGCTTTGAGCCGCATGACCACAGGCATTGCGTCGCAGATACGCTTGCCAAGGCGGAGGCCCATTGCGCAGACACCGGCCTGCGTCTGACCCCGGTGCGCCGCCGTGCCCTTGAGATATTGCTGGCGCGGCATCGCGCTGTGGGGGCCTATGATCTGCTGGCAGGGCTGGCGGCTGAGGGTCTGGGCGCGCAGCCGCCCGTTGCCTACCGGGCCCTCGACTTTCTGGTCAAAGCCGGTTTTGCCCATAAGATCGAGGCGCTGAATGCCTATATCGCCTGCGCCCACCTGGGCAATTGCCAGACGCCCGCCTTCCTGATCTGCCGCAGCTGTAAATCCGTCGCCGAGGCCGATACCGCCCCCGCCCAAGGGCGTCTGGGCGAGGCGGCCGAGGCGGCCGGCTTTGTGATAGAGCGCACCGTGGTCGAGGCCGAAGGCATCTGCCCGCAGTGTCAGGATCAAGCCGCATGAGCCTGATCGAGGCCCGCCGCCTGACCCTTGGCTACGGCGGATCAGCAGTCTTGCGCGACGTCAGCTTTGCGATTGAGCGGGGCGAAATCGTCACCATTGTCGGGCCCAACGGGTCGGGCAAATCCAGCCTTCTGCGGGCCTTGATCGGCGCTTTGCCGCCCGCATCCGGCAAGGTAACGCGGTCAAAGGGCCTCAGGATCGGCTATGTGCCGCAAAAGCTGTTGATCGACGCGACCCTGCCCCTGACGGCAGAACGGTTTTTGAACCTGCCCCGCCGGCAGACCCGGGCAGATGTGTCGGCAGCCCTGTCGCGAGCCGGTGTATCGGACCTGGCCAAGGCGCAGATGGCATCCCTGTCGGGGGGGCAATTTCAACGCGTCCTGCTGGCCCGCGCATTGCTGAGCAAACCCGACATCCTTATTCTGGACGAGGCCACACAGGGGCTTGATCAACCCGGTGCCGCCGCCTTTTACCGCCAGATCGAAGAGGTCCGCCAAGAGATGGGGCTGGCGGTGCTGATGGTCAGCCATGACCTGCATGTGGTGATGGCGGCCTCTGACCGGGTCTTGTGTCTGAACGGCCATATCTGCTGCGAAGGATCGCCCGAAGTGGTGGCCGATGCGCCAGAGTACCGGGCGCTCTTTGGGACGGGGACCCAAGGGACACTGGCCCTTTACCGACATGATCATGACCATGCGCATGACCATTCCCACGACCATTCACATGATCACGGACATAGGCACTGATGTTGGATGACTTTCTGGTAAGGGCCGCGCTTGCGGGTTTGGGTGTGGTTCTGGCCGCGGCACCGCTGGGATGTTTTGTGGTCTGGCGACGCATGGCCTATTTTGGCGATGCCACCAGCCATGCGGCATTGTTGGGCGTGGCGCTGGCGCTGGCCACGGATTTGCCGGTGCTGGGGGGCGTTCTGGTGGTGGCGCTGGCCATGGCGGTGATGTTCAGCAGCCTGTCGGAACGGCATGTGAGCAGCGATGCCCTGTTGGGGGTACTGGCCCATGCGGGACTGGCCATTGGTCTGGTCGCGGTATCGCTGGTGCCCGGTCAGAGGGTTGACCTGTCGGCCTATCTGTTTGGCGATATCCTGGCGGTCTCACGCCTGGATTTGCTGGTGATCTGGGGCGGTGCCGCGCTGGTCGGTCTGCTGTTGCTGCTGCGCTGGCAGGCCTTGCTGACCTCTACGCTGAGCGCTGATCTGGCGACGGCATCGGGGGGCAATCCGCGCCGCGAACAACTGATCCTGACGCTGGCGCTGGCGCTGACGGTCGCTGTGGCAATCAAGGTTGTGGGGGCTTTGCTGATTGCGGCCATGCTGATCATCCCGGCTGCCGCCGCCCGCCCATTTGCCCGCACCCCCGAAACCATGGCGATCTGCGCCTTGCTGATGGGGGCCATTGCCGTGGCGGCAGGGCTTGGCGGCTCTTTTGCCTATGACACGCCGACAGGGCCCAGCATTGTGGCCGCAGCGGCCGTTTTGTTTGCGCTATCGACCGGGCTGGCCCCCGTCTTGCGCAGGAAATAGCCGGGGCTGCGCGAAGTTTGTGCAGAATGGCATGGATTTTGTCCAAGATAATCGTTACACTGGTTAACAATATGTTTTGACATGCCTCGCCAGAAAGATCCGATCATGACTGAAATACCCAAAGGCGGCTATGCTGGACGTCAGCCGCAGAACCATCCCGTCGCATTGCATCCGCCCTATCGCACCTCGGTCAAGCGCAGCCCGCAGGCCGCGCCGATTTCATTTCCCACAACCCTGAGCGAGGAAACCGCGCCGGTCTTTGGCCATAGCATGCTGGGGGCGTTGGACGGTGATCTGCTGCATAACTTTGGCCCGCAGGATCAATCGGCCATCGGGCCGCGCATCATCGTGCACGGGCGTGTCCAGGATCAGTTTGGTCGCCCCGTCGCGGGGGCCCTGATCGAGGTCTGGCAGGCCAATGCGGGGGGGCGCTACCGTCACAAGAAAGAGGGCTATATTGCCCCGCTGGACCCCAATTTTGGCGGCTGCGGGCGGGTCATCACGGGTGCGGATGGCAGCTATGAGTTTCGCACGGTGCTGCCGGGTCCCTATCCCTGGCCCAATGGTCCCAATGACTGGCGCCCGGCCCATATCCATTTCAGCATCTTTGGCGCAGGCTTTGCCCAGCGTCTGATCACCCAGATGTATTTTGAGGGCGATCCGCTGATCTGGCGCTGTCCGATCGTGGGAACCATTGCTGACACATCAGCGGTTGAGCGGCTGATTGCACCCCTGGACATGGAGCGGACGGTGCCGATGGATGCCCGCGCCTACCGCTTTGACATCACCCTGCGCGGACGCCGCCAGACCATGTTTGAAAACCGGATGGAGGGGCTGTGATGACAGATCGCCCAGAATCAGCCAGCCAGACGGCAGGCCCATACGTGCACATCGGCTGCACACCGAATTTTGCCGGTATCGAAGGGGTTTACCCCGAGGACCTTGGCGCAAGAATGATCACCGGAGAGGTCACTGGCAGGCGCATCACCCTGGTCGGTCAGGTCCTTGACGGCACCGGCACCCCCCTGCGCGATGCGATGGTAGAAGCCTGGCAGGCCGATGCTGCGGGCCGCTATGCCGGACAGGAAGGTCATGATGCCCATTTCACCGGCTTTGGCCGCTGCCCCACCAGCGAGACAGACGGATCGTTCCGGTTCGAGACGGTGATGCCCGGTGCCGTGGCTTGGCCCAAGGGGGGGCTGCAGGCCCCGCATGTCACCCTTTGGATCGTGGCGCGGGGCATCAACCTGGGCCTGCACACGCGGGCCTATTTCGCGGATGCACCAGAGAACGACAGCGATCCCGTGCTGGGCCGGATCGAACACAAGGTGCGGATCAAGACGCTGATGGCACAGCCAGAGGGGGATGACGTCTACCGGTTCAACATCCACCTGCAAGGCCCGGAAGAGACGATCTTTTTCGACTGCTGAACAGGCATGCAGCATGAATGTGCCGGACCCGCCCGGGTCCGGCACTTTTGCGTTCAGGTCACGCGGCTGCGGACCTTATAGGCATCATTGTCCCACAATGCGTTGCTCATCACGTCCTTGATGATCGCGACCGCAGCACTGACATCAGCGCTGTCGACGTAAAGCGGCGTAAAGCCAAAGCGCATGATATCGGGCGCGCGGAAATCACCGATCACACCGCGATCAATCACCGCCTGCATCGCCGCATAGCCCTGTTCAAAGCGGAACGACACCTGCGAGCCGCGCAGGCTTGCGTCACGCGGACTGGCCAGGGTCAGCTCGGGCACATCGCGCTCCACCTCGGCGATGAACTGTTCTTGCAGCGCGATGGAGGCTGTGCGCAGATCCGCCATTTCCACCCCTTCCCAGACCTTCATCGCCTCTTGGAGGGCGGCCAGTTGCAGCACCGGCGGCGTGCCGCAGCGCATGCGTTCGACACCTTTGGCAGGCGTATAATTCAGGTCGAAATCAAACGGGTTTGCATGGCCCAGCCAACCGCTAAGCGCGGGTTCCGCGCTATCTGCCAGATCGGGGCGCACATAGATGAACGCAGGCGCGCCCGGCCCGCCGTTGAGGTATTTATAGGTACAGCCGACCGCGAATTCGCAGTTGGACCCGGCCAGATCGACGGGAATAGCGCCTGCGGAATGGGCCAGATCCCAGACCATCACCGCACCTGCGGCATGGGCAAGCTTGGTGATTGCCTTCATGTCATGCATGCGGCCCGTGCGGTAATCGACCTCTGTCAGCATCACCACGGCGATGTCATCACCAATGGCCCCCGCCACTTCTTCGGGGGCAACGGTGCGCAATTCATAGCCCTGTTCCAGCAAGCCCACCAAACCTTCGGCCATGTAGAGGTCGCTGGGGAAATTACCGGTATCAGACAGGATCACCCGGCGCTCGGGGCGCATTTTCACCCCTGCCGCCAGCGCCTGATAGACTTTGATCGACAGGGTATCGCCCATCACCACTGACCCTTTGGGCGCGCCAATCAGACGGCCCACAGAATCGCCGATGTCCATGGGCATCGCCATCCAGCCTGCCTTGTTCCAGCCGCCGATCAGCATCTGGGCCCATTCTTCGTTCATCACCTGGGCGACGCGGGCAGGCACGGATTTGGGCATCGGTCCCAATGAATTGCCATCCAGATAGATGACACCCTCCGGCAGGATAAACGCTTCTTTATTCAGTACATTCGACACTTACAGTGCTCCTCTGACATGCCACAGCTCGGGGAAAAGCTCCACTTCCAGCATCTTGCGCAGATAGGCAACACCGCTGGTGCCGCCAGTGCCGCGCTTGAAGCCGATGATGCGCTCAACGGTGGTGACATGGTTGAACCGCCAGCGGCGGAAATAATCCTCAAGATCGACCAGCTTTTCGGCCAATTCATATAGTTCCCAATGGGGTGCGGGGTCTTCATAGACCTTTTGCCACAGATCCTGAACCGCCCTGTCCGCCTGCCAGTCGGTGGTGCCGGGCGGCCCCGCAAGCGGCTCTGCCCCCAGACGCTGGCACAGAATGTCGATTGCCACCTGGTAAAGGCTGGGCTGGGCCAATTCCGCGCTCAACGCCTCAAAGGCCAATGGCTTGTGTGCGTGCAGTTTCATCAAGGCCCCGATGCGGTTGCCCAGCAGATATTCCACCAAACGGTATTGATGCGACTGAAAGCCGGATGAATTGCCCAAGGAAGGGCGGAAGGCGGTGTATTCGCTGGGCGTCATGGTGCGCAACACGTCCCAGGCCGAATTGAGCTGTTCAAAGATACGCGCCACCCGGCTGAGCATCTTGAAGGCCGGCTGCAGCTGTCCTGACAGCATGACCTTGCGGGCTTCTTGCAGTTCGTGGATGGCCAGCCGCATCCACAACTCAGAGGTCTGGTGCTGCACGATAAAAAGCATCTCGTCATGGGCCTCTGACAGCGGATGCTGGGCACTCAGGATCGCGTCCAGGCCCAGGTAATCACCATAGGACATGTCCTTGGCGAAATCCATTTTCGCCCCTTTGGAGGCGTCGTCAAAGTGGGTCATTTCTGATCTCTCAGGGCAAAGCGCTGGATCTTGCCAGTCGCTGTTTTCGGCAGCGTTTCGATAAAACGGATGTCGCGGGGGTATTTATAGGGGGCGATGGTGGCCTTCACATGGTCTTGCAGGGCCTTGACCAGATCCGCATCGCCCCTGAACCCCTCGCTCAGCACGATATGGGCCTGCACGATTGACCCGCGCGCAGCATCCGGCGCGGCAACCACACCGCATTCACTGACCGCAGGATGGCTAAGCAATGCAGCCTCCACCTCTGGTCCCGCGATATTGTAGCCGGCGCTGATGATCATATCGTCATTGCGCGCGGCAAAATGCAGATAGCCCTCCGCATCCATGGAAAAGCTGTCGCCGGTGATGTTCCAGCCGTCCTGAACATAAACCGCCTGTCGCGCATCAGCCAGATAGCGACACCCCGTCGGGCCCCGCACCGCCAGCCGCCCAACCTCGCCGCGCGGCACTTCGCGGCCATCCTCGCCAATCACCTTGGCCTCATAGCCGGTCACGGGCTTGCCGGTACAGGCGGCCTTGTGATCGTCAAAACTGTTGGAGATGAAGATATGCAACATCTCGGTGGCCCCAATGCCATCCAGCATCGGCTTGCCGGTCTTTTCCTGCCAGTCATGATAGACTGGCGCGGGCAGGGTTTCTCCGGCGCTGACAGCGGCCCGTAGCGATGACAGATCCGCGCCCTTCTCCATCGCCTGCAGCATCGCGCGATAGGCCGTAGGCGCGGTAAAACAAACCGTCGCTTTGAATTTCTCAATGATTTCAATCATGTTTGGCGGGCTTGCCGCCTCAAGCAGCGTCGCGGCGGCCCCGAACCTCAGCGGGAAAATGGCCAGCCCCCCCAACCCAAAGGTAAAGGCCAGGGGCGGCGAGCCCACAAAGACATCCTGGGGCGTCACGCGCAGCACCTCGCGCGCATAGCCATCGGCGATGATCAGCAGATCGCGATGAAAATGCATCGTGGCCTTGGGATCACCCGTGGTGCCCGACGTAAAGCCAAGCAGCGCCACATCATCCTGCGCCGTTTGCACCGCGTCGAACTGAACCGGTTTTTCCAGCGCCAGCCGGTCCAATTCAGCATCGTGATTGCTGGTCCCATCAAAGCCGACCACGCTCTTGAGGTAAGCCGAGGTCTTGGCGCAGGCCGTCATCTCGTCCATCAGGCGCGTGTCGCAAATCGCATGGCTGATCTGTGCCTTGTCGACAATCGCCGTCAATTCGCCCGCACGCAGCATCGGCATGGTATTGACCACCACCGCGCCCGCCTTGGTGGCGGCCAGCCAGCAGGCCACCATCGCAGGGTTATTGGCCGAACGGATCAACACGCGGTTGCCGGGTTTCAGCCCCAGATTATCCACCAACGCATTGGCCAGCTTGTTGGTCCAATCGGCCAGTTCCTTGTAGGTCCGCCGCCTGCCATTGCCGATCAGCGCCGTATGATCGCCAAAGCCGCGCGCGACCATGGCGTCGGTCAGCTCAACCCCGATGTTCAACCGGTCCGGATAGTCAAACCCCGCCAACAGCAGATCAGGCCACAAGGCCGGATCAGGCAGATTATCGCGGGTGAATGTATCGCTATGGGCTGATGGTCTGAGCATGGTGCTATCTCCCCCCAAGTGTCTGACGTGCAATGACAACGCGCTGAACATCGGAGGCACCTTCATAAATCCGTAGCGCGCGGATTTCACGGTAGAGGCTTTCAACCATCTGGCCGTGGCGCACCCCGTCCCCGCCATGCAACTGCACCGCCTTGTCAATGACCGACTGCGCATGATCGGTGGCAAAAAGCTTGGCCATCGCCGCCTCGCGCGTCACCCGCGCAGCCCCTGAATCCTTGGCCCAGGCCGCGCGGTAGATCAGCAGGGCGCTGGCATCAATATCCACCGCCATATCCGCAATATGGCCCTGCACCATCTGCAAGTCACTCAATGGGGCCCCCTGGACCTTGCGGCTGGTCACCCGGCTGATCGCCTCATCCAAGGCGCGGCGCGCAAACCCCAAAGCGGCGGCGGCAACCGTAGACCGGAATACATCCAGAACCGACATGGCAATGCCAAAGCCCTTGCCCCGCTCCCCGATCAAGGCAGACCCCGGCACTTTCACCCCGTCAAAATGCAATGTCGCCAAAGGATGCGGTGCCATGACCTGCAGCCGCTCTTCCACAATCAATCCCGGCGTATCGGCGGGCACCACAAAGGCCGACAACCCCTTGGCCCCCGGACCCTCTCCTGTGCGCGCAAAAACCGTATAGACATCGGCGATCCCGCCATTGGAAATCCAGGTCTTGCGCCCGTCCAGCACGAAACCATTGCCATCCGTCGCGGCCGTCATCGTTGAACTGGCCACATCCGATCCCGATTGCGGCTCGGTCAAGGCAAAGGCCGATATCGCCTGCCCAGAACGCGTCAAAGGCAACCAGTCCGCCTGCTGCTCGGCTGTCCCAAAGAGCGAAATCGCCCCCGTCCCCAGCCCCTGCATGGCAAAAACAAAATCAGCCAACCCATCATATCGCGCCAAAGTCTCGCGGATCAGACACAGGCTGCGCACATCCAGGCTTTGTCCCGCAGGGGCCCCCGAATGCTGCAACCAGCCCCCGTCCCCCAACATCGCCACCAGGGATCTGCATGCGGCATCCGTATCCGCATGATCCACCCCCGACAGCTTTTCTGCCGCCCAGAGATCCAGCGCATCTGCCAGTTCCCGATGCCGTGCCTCAAAAAACGGCCAGGTCAAAAAACTACGGTCTGCCATTATCCATCCCCCCCGGGCTTCATCTTGCCAATAAACTCATGCCGAACACCTGCCCCAAACCGGACCCAGGTGTTCAATCCCCTTCAAACACAGGGCGCTCTTTCGCCACAAAGGCCTTGTAGGCCCGCTCAAAATCACCGGTCTGCATACAGATCGCCTGCGCCTGGGCCTCCGCCTCGATCGCCTGTTCGATCGACATCGACCATTCCTGCGCCAGCATCGTCTTGGTCATCATATGGGCAAAGTTCGGCCCCGCCTGGATTTGCTTGGCCAGGGCCTGCGCCTCAGCGTCCAGATCAGCAGCTGCCGCCAACCGGTTGAAAAAGCCCCAGCGCTCGCCCTCATCCGCAGACATTGACCGCCCCGTATACAGCAGTTCCGCCGCACGGGTCTGACCGATGATACGCGGCAGGATCGCGCAGGCCCCCATGTCACAACCCGCAAGCCCCACACGGGTAAACAGGAACGCGGTCTTGGCCTCCGGTGTGGCCAGCCGCAAGTCGGATGCCATGGCAATGATCGCGCCTGCGCCCACGCAGATCCCGTCGATGGCAGCGATCACCGGCTTGCCGCAATTGACAATCGCCTTGACCAGATCGCCGGTCATGCGGGTGAACCGCAGCAGCTCCTTCATGTTCATCCGCGTCAGAGGGCCGATGATATCATGCACATCTCCGCCAGAGCTGAAGTTGCCGCCATTTGATCCAAAGACCACAACATCCACGTCATCGGCATAGACCAGATCACGGAACCAGTCGCGCAGCTCGGCGTAGCTGTCAAAGGTCAGCGGGTTCTTGCGATCAGGCCGGTCCAGCCGCACGGTTGCAATGCCGTCCTCGATCTCACAAAGAAAATGTTTTACATCACTGCGCATGGGCGTCTTCCTTTTGTTTTGTCTGTGCATCGGCGGCATCGGCAAAAGCCTGCAGCCGCGCGGCCATGGTGCGCGCTTCATCCGCGCTCACGCCGTGCAGCATCTCGTCGATCCAATCCTCATGGGACATGGCCTGTTTTTCAAATTCCGCCTGTCCCGCTGCGGTCAGCCGCAGCACCATGGCGCGGCGGTCGCCGGGCACGGGGATGCGTTCGACCAGCCCCTCTTCGCTCAGGCGATCGGCGATGCCGGTGACATTGCCGTTGGACACGCGCAGCACCCCGCTAAGCTGGCTCATCTTCAGCCCTTCGGCATGGCGCGACAGGGCCGCCATCACGTCAAAGCGCGGCAGCGTTGTGTTGTATTCACGGCGCAATCTGTCACGCAGCTGTGTCTCTACCCCGCGCACCACTTTCAGCAGGCGCAACCAAAGGCGCACACGGTCCTTGGAGCTTGTGGTCATATCTCTCCCCCCGACACAGACAGCGCATGACCGTTGACCATGGACGAGCCGGGGGATGCGAGAAAATCGACGGCCGCGACCACTTCGTCCGGCGTGATCATGCGGCGCATCGGATTGCCGCCGACAACCAGTTTCTCGGCCTTTTCGCGGGGAACATCCATGCGTTTCATCACGCCGTCCACTGCCGCTTGGCCCATGTCGGTATCAACAAAACCGGGGCAAACCGCATTGCAGGTCACACCGGTGCGCGCCACTTCTACTGCCAGGGACCGCACAAGCCCCAACACCCCGTGTTTGGCGGCCGAATAGGCCGCGATATTGCCGCCGCCCTTGAGGCTGGCCGTTGAGGCGATGGCAATCAGCCGCCCGCCTGGCTGCATGCCCTTGAGCGCCTCGCGAAACGTCAAGAACACCCCCGTCAGGTTTACCGCCAATGTGTTGTTCCAAACCTCCAGTGGCGTGTCGACCACGCGCATGCCGGTGCCCGAACCTGCATTGGCCACCACCACATCAAAGGGCGTGGCAAACAGCGATTTCACCGCCGCCTCATCGGTGACATCGACGGCCTTGCAGGTCATCCCGCGCCCGCCGTCGGTTTCCAACAGCGCATCCATGCGCCGCCCCGAGATCGTGACCGCGTCGCCCTGATCTGCGAAGTGCCGCGCAATCGCGCGTCCGATGCCCGACCCGCCGCCCGTGACCAATACCTGTCTCATACCTGCTCCATCTCTGCGGCGCGGTCGGCCAGCCGCCACGCCTGATCCCTGCCCGCCTCGTAAGGCAAAGGCCATTTTGCATGGCGATCACCAATTTCCGCCCCCGCATGCAGGGTCCAGTAAGGATCAGACAGATGGGGGCGCGCAAGGCAAACCAGATCGGCGCGTCCCGCCATCAGGATCGAATTGACGTGATCAGGCTCATAGATATTGCCCACGGCCATCGTCTTGATCCCGCCTTCGTTTCGGATGCGGTCAGAGAAGGGCGTCTGGAACATACGCCCGTAGACAGGCTTGCCCTGGGTTGAGGTCTGACCGGCTGAGACGTCGATGATATCGGCCCCGGCGGCCTCAAACATCTTTGCGATTTCAACGGCTTGCTCTGGTGTGACCCCATCATCCCCGGCCCAGTCAGAGGCAGAGATACGCACCGACATCGGCTTGGCTTCGGGCCAGACCGCGCGCATGGCCGCGAAAACCTCCAGCGGATACCGCATGCGGTTTTCCAGACTGCCGCCATAGGCGTCATCGCGCGTGTTGGACAGCGGCGAGATGAAGGAAGAGATGAAATAGCCATGCGCTGCATGCAGTTCGATCATGTCAAACCCTGCGCGATCGGCCATTTGTGCCGCCGCTACGAATTCGTCGCGAATCCGGTCCATATCGGCACGGGTGGCAGCGCGGGGTGTGGCATTTTCATCTGACCACGGGATGGCCGAGGCGGACAGGATCGGCCAATTGCCCTCGACCAGCGGCAGATCCATGCCTTCCCAGCCGATGCGGGTCGAACCCTTGCGCCCCGCATGACCGATCTGGCAGCAAATCTTGGCCTCTGTCTCGGCATGCACAAAACCTGTCAGCCGCGCCCAGGCGGCCTCATGTTCGGGCGCATAGAGCCCCGGACAGCCCGGCGTGATCCGACCCTCGGCCGACACGCAGGTCATCTCGGTATAGACCAGCGCGGCACCACCCTTGGCGCGTTCGCCGTAGTGGATCAGATGCCAGTCCGTCGGACAGCCGTCGACCGCCTTGTACTGGGCCATGGGGGAGACGACGATGCGGTTTTCCAGCTTCATGTCGCGCAGCCTGAAGGGTGCGAACATGGGCGCGCGCGCAGGCGCATTGCTGCCCGCACCGGCCTGCTGCATGAACCAGCGCTCGGCACTCTCAAGCCATTTGGGATCGCGGGCGCGCAGGTTTTCATGGCTGATCCGCTGGGACCGGGTCAGCATGGAATAGTTCAACTGCACCGGGTTCAGATCCAGATAGCGTTCCACATCCTCGAACCATTCCAATGAGTTACGTGCAGCAGATTGCAGGCGCAGCACCTCAAGACGCCGTGCAGCCTCGTATTTCTCAAAGGCGGTTCCGATGTCTGTTTCGGCATTCACGTGATCGGCCAGCGAAATCGCTGATTCCAGCGCCAGCTTGGTTCCCGACCCGATTGAGAAATGCGCCGTGGCGGCCGCATCGCCCAAAAGCACCACATTCTGGTGGTGCCAAGTTTCGCACAGCACGCGGGGGAATTTGATCCAGGCCGACCCGCGAATGTGGTTGGCATTGGTCATCAGCGCATGACCACCCAGGTGATCCTTGAACACCTCTTCGCAGATTGCGATGGTTTCTTGCTGGGACATCTGGCCAAAGCCGAAGTTGTCAAAGGTCTGCTGGCTGCATTCCACGATGAAAGTCGCGGTATCTTCGTCGAACTGATAGGCATGGACCCAAAGCCAGCCCTTGTCCGTCTTTTCAAAGATAAAGGTAAAGGCGTCATCGAATTTCTGATGGGTACCCAGCCAGATGAACTGGCATTTGCGCACGTCGATGTCGGGTTTGAAAGTGTCCTGGAATTCCAGCCGAGTCTTGGAGTTCAGCCCGTCGCAGGCCACAACCATGTCGTAATCGTCCATGTAATGGGCCGCATCCTGCACTTCGGTCTCGAACTGCAAATCAACGCCCAGTTCGCGGGCGCGGGCCTGCAAGATCATCAACAGCCGTTTGCGCCCGATGCCGCAGAACCCATGACCAGAACTGACCGTCTTTTCGCCTTTGTAGATCAGGGCCATATCGTCCCAATAGGCAAAATGCTTGCGAATTTCCGCAGCAGACACCGGGTCGTTCGCCTGAAGGTTATTCAAGGTTTCATCTGACAGCACCACGCCCCAGCCGAAGGTATCATCGGGCTTGTTACGCTCAAGCACCGTGATCTCGGCCTGCGGGTTTCGCAGTTTCAGTGAGATGCCAAAATAAAGGCCCGCAGGCCCGCCGCCCAAACAGATTGCACGCATATCGCTTCCCCCCAATCAGGTGTGATAAGGTCAAAGCTATGCCCAAAGACTTCATGCTTCAAGCAAAAATATTTTATATCTAAAACAATTTTCGATCTAGAGAAAAATCAATACCGAACTGGCAGCCATCAAGGCGGCCATCGCGGTCATAAAGACGCGCCACATCGTATCGGATTTCAGCAAAACCGATAGCGCCTGCCCTGCCGCCGTCCAGAACAGGCAGACCAGCACATTGAGGCCGGTAAAGACGATGAACATCCGCACGGCCTCGGCTTGGGGTGACAGGCCGATGCCAAAGCCCGCAGCGGCCGCAATGGTGACCGCCCAGAGTTTGGGGTTCACCGCCTGAAACAGGATGGCCTGCACAAAGGTAAAGGGTTTGCCGGGGTCCGCCGCGCGCCCTGCCCGGCCCGCCTTGGCGGTTTTCCAGGCCAGCCAGATGATCCACAGGGCCGCCGCGATCTGAAAGCTGAGCTTGAACGCGGGAGCCGCCAAAAGCGCTGTGCCCACGCCCAAGGCACTTGCCACCGCCAACAGCCCGGTCCCGACCGGCACGCCCAGCAAATGCGGCAAAGTGGCCCGAAAACCAAAGCGCGCCCCAGATGCGGTCAGCAGCAATACATTCGGCCCCGGAGAGAACAGGCCGGCAAATGCGAACACCATCAGAGGAAGTGAAAGACCGATCATGCGCATATCCCTATCTCACGCAAAATGGCTTGTCGCCAGCAAATCTATCATGGGCCGCGCAGGGCCAGAGCGCCGTGATAATTTATCTGCTCACAGGTTTATGTTCAAACCCCGCCCCCGCTGATCTATGACGGTTTCAGCCAGCCCCACGATTGGGCTGCCCCCAGAACTGCGACAACAGGACCAAGATGACCGACCGCATAACACCCGACTGGATCGCGCTGCATGTTGCCCCGGATCAGATGACCGCATGGGCCATGCAAGACACCCAGGTTCTGGCACACACCCACAGCCCCCTGGACCCAAGCGGTCTGGATCAGATCCGCCAGGACCAGGCCGCATTTGAAGCAATGGTCCTGTCGCTTGGGCGGGATTGGGATGTGGGTGCACAGACGCGGGTGCTGACCGGCGGGTTGGATCCGGCCGACTATATCTGGGCCGGAACGCCCTACCGCCCCGTCCCCTGTCCGGCGTGCGCCGAAACGGTGCGCGATATTCCCGCCACAGCATTTGCGCTGCGCGCGATCCAGGGGCTGAGCCAGAAAACTCCCGCTGATGTGATGTCAGGCCCTGAAACAACGATTGCAGGTTTTCTGGCGCTGAACCCCAAATGGGACGGCGTCATCTGCCTGCCCTCGCCCCGTTGCACCATCTGGGCGCAGGTCTCTGCCCAGGAGGTGGTGAGCTTTCAAACCTACATGACCGGAGAACTGTTTGCGTTGCTGTCGCAGCATTCGATCCTGCGCCATGCGGTGCAAAGCAACGATTTTGACGAAACCGCTTTCGATACCGCCCTAGAAGAGGCCCTGCGCCGGCCTGAAAAACTGGCCGCCCGACTGTCTGAGATCAGGGCGGAAACCCTGTTGGCAGCGCCCTGCGCATCCGCAAGCCGGGCGCGGTTATTGGGGCTTTTGATCGGGGCTGAGATTGCGGCTGCCCGGCCCTATTGGCTGGGCACGCAAATCGCCATCATCGCGAACATGGATCAGGCATCACCCTATTCCCGCGCCTTGACCAGCCAGGGGGCACCCGCGACGATAGCGGACCCCGCGCGCATGACACTGGCAGGGCTGAGTGCCGTGCACCGCCAGCTCTAAAGTCGTGATTGACGGATGTGGCCCCGCAATAAACGGCAGCCGCGTCCAGATGCAGACCGCTCAGGGTTCGATAAGGGTGACGCCGGGCAACCGTTGGATGACGGACATATCCTCGTCATAAAGCTCTGTCAGTTCATCGACCAAGGCCTCGGTCCAGCCAGGCATGTCCAGCTCTTCCTCGATCTCGTCTTCCAGCACGAATTTGTCCAAAAAGGCCGCGATCACCCGCCGCCGCTGCGTCTCGTTCATCGCTTTGTGATTGTGCATGTAGCTGCGCAGACGCTGCATGCCCTCTTTGCTCATGATGGCCGCCAAAAGATCAAGCCCGCCGGAAATCTTTGCATCCCCCTCCAGCCCGGCCATGTCGCGGATGATCTGGGACCAGATCAAAGGCGCATCTTCGTTGCACCACACCGTGATGGAGGCCTGCGGCACAGCACGGCCAATACTGTGGATCACATCCGACCAGCGGATGTCGTAAGGCCTGCGCCCATTCCAGAACCCCTGGGTCGATTGATCTGTCGAATTGTCATAGAGAATTGGGATCAATGTCGCGGGATTGCGGATGCCCAGAAAAATTTCGATCTCGTCATTGGGAAACAGATCCGCGACATATTGCATCCGCTCTGCCGCCGCAGGATACAGCACACCTTTTTGAATGGCCGTGCCCGCCGTGCGAAAGAAATTCGCGTCAGACAGGATCAAACGCTGCGCCTCTGCCCCCTCAAGCATCACATCAAGCAGCACTTCGCGCGCCTGTGCGGAGGGGGGCGATTTGGACATTGCGTTCAAGGTATCGCGCATAAGGCCCCGATACAGTTCTGGGTCAGGCACAATGACGCCCTGACTGGCGAGCACATCGGCATTCCCCCGAACCGACGCGATCAGCCGTTCTTGCTCTGTGAAATGGGCACCAGTGTGCAAAATGAGCCGCATTCAAAGACCCTCCTTTAGGTGAATGGCCGTTCCGCTGGATACAGCCTCTGCCGCTCTGTGTAAAACGCCAAAATCAGTTTTGAAGGGGCCCATTTGCGTAGATGAAAAAATCATTCGAAATCACTGCCAAGAGTGCTTGCATCCGTCCAAATCATCTACTAAAGAACGCCCACGCTGTGAGAGTGACACGCCGACACAGCACCCAACGTTCCAAACGTTGGCCCCTATAGCTCAGCTGGTAGAGCAACTGATTTGTAATCAGTAGGTCCGCGGTTCGAGTCCGTGTGGGGGCACCA